>NZ_QBUY01000221.1 GCF_003121405.1 Paraburkholderia sp. C35
GCCCCTGTGCGGGGCGGCACTTACTTTCTTTGCCGCCGCAAAGAAAGTAAGGGAATCTCTGCAAAAGTCCTGGCATTGACGCGAGCGTGGACTATCCTGGGATCAGGCGAACTCAAGGAGTGGCGAGATGACACAACTGGGTCTTGGTCTGGATCTGTCCACGAAGCGCACGCGCAAGCGCGAGTTTCTCGATGAGATGGACCGTGTGGTGCCATGGCAGAGACTGATTGCGCTCATTGAGCCTCATTACCCTAAAGGTAAGACGGGCCGTCCGCCGTTTCCGATCCAGACGATGCTGCGCATTCACTTCATGCAGCAGTGGTTCAGCCTCTCGGATCCGGCCATGGAAGAAGCGCTGCACGACATCCCGCTGTACCGGGAGTTCGCGCTGCTGGGCACGGGCGTGACGCGGCTGCCTGACGAGAGCACGATCCTGCGATTCCGGCACCTGCTTGAAGCGCATGCGCTGTCGGCCAGCATGCTGGAGACGGTCAACAGGATCCTGCAGGAGAAGGGCTTGACGCTCAAGGTAGGTTCTGCGGTCGACGCGACGCTGATATCGGCGCCCAGTTCGACCAAAAAGAGTGGCACGCGCGACCCCGAGATGAGCCAGACGCAAAAAGGCGGCAGCTGGTACTTTGGCATGAAGGCGCACATCGGAGTCGATGTGGAGTCAGGGCTTGTGCACACCGTGAAATGCACGCCAGCCAATGTTCACGATGTCACGGTGGCGCATGAACTGTTGCACGGCGAGGAAGAGGTTGCGTTTGCCGATGCGGGCTACGTGGGCATTGAGAAACGGGGCGAAACGAAGGCGGTTCAGTGGCACGTCGCGATGCGCCCGAGCAAGCGCAGAAAGCTGGATAAGAGCAAGCGTTTGGATCGGATCTACGACGAGATCGAGCGTCTCAAGGCGGGCGCGAGAGCGAAGGTAGAGCACCCGTTCCGCGTGCTGAAATGCCAGTTTGGATATCTGAAGGCGCGATATCGGGGGTTGGCAAAGAACACGGCGCATATCGAAACGCAGTTCGCGCTGGCCAATCTCTGGATGGCGCGCAAGGCGCTCTGCGACGGGAAATGAAGAGAGCACACGAGCGCACGGCGCAGCGCTGTGGCACAAGACGCGACTGATAGCGCTTGAACTCAGCGCGCGTGACGGCACGACCTTCATGTTGAGCGTGCCACTTGAATATCCACGGCAGAAAATGGGTTGTTCAGACATTCCTAAGCAAAGAAAGCGGGCTAACACCGCTAATGCTAGT
>NZ_QBUY01000222.1 GCF_003121405.1 Paraburkholderia sp. C35
CCCGCCCCCGCCGCTGCCGAGCCGCGGGCGCGCCTCGCCGGTCGTGATGACGGACGGCGTGCTGTCGCTGGAACCGCTGAAGTTTGGTGTCGCGGGCGGCTCGCTGGCATCGAACATCCAGCTCGACGGCAGTGCGACGCCGCTGAAGGGCCGTTTCTCGACGCAGGCGCGCCATCTGAAGCTCAAACAGTTGATGCCGACCGCGAAGACGATGCAGAGCGCGCTTGGCGAGGTGAACGGCGATGCCGCGCTGTCGGCGGTCGGCAATTCACCGGCGGCGCTGGCGGGATCGTCGAATGGCGAGGTGAAGCTGCTCATCACGGACGGCGCCGTGAGCCGTCTGCTGATGGAAGCGGCGGGGTTGAACGTGGCCAATGTCGTGTATGAAAAGCTGTTTGGCAATCGCGATGTGCAGATCAACTGCGCGGCGGCCGATTTCGTCGTGACGGATGGCGTGCTCGATTCGCGCGTGTTTGCGCTCGACACGCAAGATGCTGTCATCAACGTGGATGGCACGGTGAACATGAAGACGGAGTCGATGGATCTTGGCGTGCATCCGCACACGAAGGGCTTCCGTATCTTTTCGTTGCGCTCGCCGCTGTATGTGAAGGGCACGTTCAAGGATCCGCATGTGGGCGTCAACGCAGCGGCGCTCGCGGTGCGTGGGGGAGCGATGGTGGGGCTCGGGCTGATCAATCCGTTTGCGGCGCTGATTCCGCTGATTGCACCGAGCAATAACAAGCCATTGCCGTGTCAGCAGCTGATGGCGGCGATGGAAGCACAACGTCCGACAGCACCGCCGCCGGGGCAGCGGGAGAAGGCGAAGGGCGTGGTGTTGCCGCCGGGGCCGCCGGGAGCGTCTGCTGCGCCGGCGCCTGCCAGGAAGCCTGCCGCTTCAGGTAACGGCGCTGCGGTGCCGGATGCGGCTCATGCGGCGGATTACAAAGGGAGTTGAGGTTGGGTTTTGGGTGTCTTGTTATGTGGTGGCGTCCGCTCTTTGTTAGTGGTTTGCTAGTGTTGCCCCTGTGCGGGGCGGCACCTACTTTTCTTTGCCGCCGCAAAGAAAAGTAGGCAAAAGAAAGCGGGCTAACACCACCCACTCCGGTC
>NZ_QBUY01000223.1 GCF_003121405.1 Paraburkholderia sp. C35
GTCCGATTAGGATATGTTGCATGGGAAAGAACTACGAACAGTTGAGCGCCGAAGAGCGCGGTGTGATATTTGCAATGAAGCTTGAGGACAAGAGCACGCGCGATCTCGCGCGTGCTCTTGTGCGCTCACCGAGTACGATCAGTCGTGAGCTGAGGCGCAATGACTGGAAGCCGACCCACGAGCGTTCAGTGATGGGGCGCCCGGCGATTGCGGGCGGCTACAATTCAAGGCGTGCAGGTTTGCGGGCAGGCAGACTGCGCCGCAAGCCACGCCGGGCGCGCAAACTGCGCATCGACGGGCCGCTGTGGCCGCAAGTGCGTGAACTGTTGAGCCAATACCATTCACCCGAGCAGATCAGTACGCAACTGAAGCTGGCGCATCCGGACGATCCCACGCTGAACGTGTCTCACGAAACCATCTATCACGCCATCTATGCCATGCCTCGGGGCGAGCTCAAACGCGAGCTGGTCGCGCTTCTCAGGCGGGGACGCAGCACCCGCAGACCCCGCTCGCAAGGGGAAGACCGACGGGGCAAGCTCACCGACATGGTCAGCATCCACGTGCGTCCGCCCGAGGCGAACGAGCGGTTGAGAACCGGACACTGGGAAGGCGATCTCATCAAGGGTGCAGCAAACCGCTCGGCGGTGGGCACGCTGATCGATCGCAGCACGCTGTTCCTGATGCTGGTCAAAATGGATGGCAGCACAGCGGAAGAAGCGTTGCGGGCCTACAGCGCGGCGTTCGCGCCGCTTGACCCGCAACTGCTCAAGACGCTGACCTACGATCAGGGCAAGGAGATGGCACTGCACAAGGAACTGGCCAAAGCGACGGGCATCCGCATCTACTTCTGCGATCCACACAGCCCGTGGCAGCGCGGCATCTGTGAGAACACCAACGGTCTGTTGCGCCAGTACCTGCCCAAAGGCGCAGACCTGTCCGTACTCTCACAGCGGCAGCTTGACCTGATTGCGATCTCGATGAACACCCGTCCGCGCAAAACGCTCGGCTGGAAAACGCCTGCGCAAGCCTTCATGGAAAACTGCAAGAAACAGGGCATCGAAATTAACCCCGCTGTTGCACTTGGTCTTTGAAACCGCC
>NZ_QBUY01000224.1 GCF_003121405.1 Paraburkholderia sp. C35
GCTGGCGGGTCTTTGGGCACTGGGACGGAAGATTGTCGGCACCTTCTGTAATTCAGAGTTTGCGTTCACCGATGGACGATTTGGCTAACCTGATAGATGAATTGCACCATCTGATGATGCCTCCGTTCTCGCATGCTTCATTGCGTCAAACGCAAGGAATGGTCAGGCACGCATGAAAATCACCATTATCGGCACGGGTTACGTAGGTCTCGTCACGGGCGCATGTCTTGCCGAAGTCGGCAACGATGTTTTCTGTCTGGACGTCGATCCCCGCAAGATCGACATCCTCAACAACGGCGGCATGCCGATCCACGAACCGGGTCTGCAGGAAATAATCAAACGCTCGCGCGCGGCGGGCCGCATCACGTTTTCGACCGATGTCGAGGCAAGCGTTGCGCACGGCGAGATCCAGTTCATCGCGGTCGGCACGCCGCCCGATGAAGATGGTTCGGCAGATCTTCAATACGTGCTCGAAGCAGCGCGCAATATCGGCCGCACGATGAATGACTTCAAGGTGATCGTCGACAAGTCGACGGTGCCTGTTGGGACGGCACAGCGCGTGCGCGCGGTCATTGCCGAAGAACTTGAGAAACGCGGTCTTGCCGATAGCGCACAGCATCGCTTCTCGATCGTCTCGAATCCCGAGTTCCTGAAAGAAGGCGCTGCCGTCGACGACTTCATGCGACCGGATCGCATCGTTGTCGGCGTCGACTATGACATGGATGGCGATAAGGCGAGCGAGAAGATCCGCCGTCTCTATGCGCCGTTCAACCGCAACCATGAACGCACGCTGTACATGGACGTGCGCTCGGCGGAATTCACGAAATACGCCGCCAATGCAATGCTCGCCACGCGCATCTCGTTCATGAACGAAATGGCGAATCTGGCAGATACAGTGGGCGCGGATATCGAAGCCGTGCGTCGCGGCATCGGTTCGGACCCGCGCATCGGCTATCACTTCCTGTACGCGGGCGTCGGCTATGGCGGCTCGTGTTTCCCGAAAGACGTGCAGGCGCTGATCCGCACGGGCAGTGAGATGGGCCACAACCTGCGCAT
>NZ_QBUY01000022.1 GCF_003121405.1 Paraburkholderia sp. C35
CCGCCCTTGCCGATTGCGCGCAGCAGCCGGCCGACGTGGCCGCCGTGCGTCGGGTGGGCGGGGGGGTGGCGGAGGCGGAAGTGGCGGAGGTTCCGGCTCAGGCGGCGATGGCGGCTACGGCGGGCATCCAGGTGGCGGAGGCGGAAGCGGCAATCCAGGCTCAGGCGGCGGAGGCACCGGCGGCACTGGTGGAACTGGCGGTACGGGCGGAACGCCGCCCACCACCGGTCAGGGATCGGGCAACGGTTCCGGCATCAACCAGTTGACGACGGGCTTGCTCGATCCCATCGTCAATCTCGCCGTCAACGTCGGCGCGATCAGCGTCCCCATCGTGCCGATCACCGTTGGCAACAACAGCGGAAGCGGAAACGGCAACGGTGTCGCGAACAATAACGGCGCGCAACAGCCGGGCGCTGGCGCCAATAGTTCAGGCGGCTTGCTCGCGCCTGTCACGTCGCTGCTTGGATCGCTTACTGGCAATCATGCGTCTGGCGCGTCAGGTGGATCGAAGGGCGGCGGCCTGCTAGCGGGCCTGCCGGTGTCGGGCGCCGTCGGCGGAACGTCGGGTTCATCGAATGGCGCTTCGGGACTGCTCGCACCTGTCGCGGGCCTGCTCAACGGGCTGACGGGCGCGGCAGGCAATGGCGGTAGTGGTGGTAGCGGAGGTCTGCTCGCGCCGCTTTCCGGTCTCACGGGCAAAAAGTGATCGTGTGTGCGGGCTGACGGCATCTGTCGTCGGGTTCGAAAGATGCGTCGGTTGACCGGGTACGGTTTATCGACGCATCGCCACGTCTGCAGGTCCACTGCTCGATGCCGCTCCCGACGAAGAAGCACGCGCGCTCGTTTCATGCGCACGGGCGCGCGGCTCGAACTTCGCCCGAATCCGCCAGAACGCCCGTCGCCGCAGACATTCGGACGGAATCGCGGCGCATGTGTGTGAGAGACAACAAACACGACCGCACGGTCCGTGCGAAAAATCAAACATTGCACACCCTGCATGCCCACGACGAAAGAACTGGGCGTACCGCTTATCAGCGGATTTGGATCGCAAGTTCCGCCGACCCGGCCGTTTGCATCAACTTCGATCTTCAGCATGTGGATGGCATCGCGCACAACAGCTAAGGGTTCAGGCATGTCCGCTGATATGAGATCCGTCCAGATGTTCCCGACACCGTGCACGCGTTGCGGCGGCGTCCTGTATCAGCACGTCGCGTTCTGTCCGTATTGCGGCGTCAGTCAACCCATCGCAAGCGCTCAGCCGAAACGCGCGGAAACCCAGTTGCGGGCGGTCAGGAAGGCGCCGTCGCCGGCTGCCGACGACGATTCCGACGACGCATCGCTGCCTGAAATTCGCTGGTCCGATCTGCCGGAAACGCTGCCCGCCATTCAATACCCGTTCTGGAGAAAGCCGCCGCGTCGCATCGTAGTGGGCGGCGCGGTGTTCGCGTTGATGGTCGTGCTCGCCGGAGTTGGTTTCCAGCGACTCGGCGCCAGTCATCGGAACGACGACTTTGTCGAACCGATGAAAACGGGCGTCAATGACGCGAGCAGCGCGCTGCCACCCAGCACGATGCCGTCAGGCGCTGACGCTTCTGCGCGCATGTCCAATTCGCCAGCGATGACAGGTGCCGCGCCTGCCGCGGGGCAATACGGCAACAACGTGTCCGCCGCGCTGGGCGTCGCGCGCGCCAGTCTCGAACAGAGGAATCTGGCTGCTGCGAAGGCGGCCGTCGCCCAGGTGCTGGCTGTTGCGCCTCGCAATGCCGACGCGTTACGGATGCAAGCCGACATCGCGGATCGCGAGAACGAACGCGATGCGGCGTTGCGCGTGGCCACCATCTGCGCAAAAGACGTGATCTGGAGTTGCGTGGTGAAGCAGGCGAATCAGGCGCTCGCCGCCGATTCCGGTAGCAAGGACGCTCAGATTCTGCTCGAGCGCGCAATCGTTTCAAATGGCTGGAAGCCGCTTTCAGAGAGCGCTCCCGCGCGCGCGACGGCAGCAGCACCGACGCGGCGTGCGCCGCCGCAGCAACGTGTCGCGACCAATGCGATGGCCTTGCCGACGCTTCCTCCTCTACCGCCCGGCATCCCCGCCGATAATGCGACGCGTCCTTCAACAGACGCTGTGGCGCGACGCACGTCGACGGCGATCAATCCAGATTACGCACCCGTGTCGGGCGGCAGCAGCGACGCCAATGCGCCCGGGGTTCAGCAGTAGGGCGATTCGACTCGTCAGATTCGTTGCGGTCGCGTTACTATCGCAGCGGCATCCTTTTAGGGTTCCACGAAGGCGCTGCCGCTCGCTAGATTTCCCAGTCCCACTGTTGCTGTTCCATCTGTTGTTCTGCCGCTAGCCGCCGGCTAGCTTCCTGGGAAATGACTACATGGCTCGATGCCTCTATCGGCATGAGAAAGGCTTTCTCGATGCGAGGATTCGAAGCGGGCTTTTCCCTAGCTTCTTTCACGAAGTCCGACAGGGACTGGAAACGACGTACGGCATGGATAGCGTTAGTCATGATTCAACCCGAAAAGCTTCACGATGTTCTTCGCCAGTTCATTCAATTCGGCGATGTTTTCGGGAGTCTAGGCGGGCGCAGAAATGGAGGCTGTACGGCGTCGCACAGAACACGGCGCAACGTCGCGCCATTGCGAACGACCTGCAAAAAAGCGGAGAAAAGAAGGCGCATGCGATCGCAGAACAGCAAGCGATCCATTGCTTGCATTTGATTGGAGTACTGAAGTATCGGCGCGAAGCTTGCCCAACAGTGCAGGCAATCAACCAGTCCTATCGAGTATCTCGTTTGCCAGTTCGGCCTCGCGCGACAAAGATCCTTCGTCGGATGCTCTTGCAGTCTGAACCCGTCGGTTACGTGAGTTCTTATGCTTGCGTACGCTGTTGCTCAGCTCGGAGATGATCTCCGACGCGGCATGAATGATCTGGCTGAAATTGAAGCCCGCATTGGTCATTTCGCGGTAAAACGATTTCGCGAGAATCTTGGCAATCTGGTTCGGGTTCTGCGCCGATCCCGCGATGATTTCCCGCACGGTCTTTTCCGATGACCGGGTCAGCGCCGCCTGGGTAAAGCGGGATTTCATCAACTGCTGGATCTGGTTGACGTGCAGCGCCTTGACGACCAGCAGCGAGAGGTTTTCCAGCAGACGCAGATCATCGGCGTCAAAGCATGGCTTCTTCAGCGGCCGATAGGCGTAGACAATCCCGATGGTCTTTCCCCGCAGCAGCAGGGGAGCGAACATGCTGTCGCTGAGCTGGCATTCACCAGTAACTTCGATCGCGGTTGCGCGCGCGGCGACGCTCGCACGTTCGAGCACCATCGTGTACGGACCACGGCTGTCGCTCTCGCGTACGTTCACGACGTCGGAGCCGGCGCTGGCGCTGGCGTTGTCGACGAATCCGGCGCGTTGACGCAGACCGATTTCAGCCGCCTGCCGTTCGGTCAGCAAATGGATGACGCAATGGCGTGCGTCCAGTGCGCTCGCCACGATGGACGACAGTTCAGACAGGAGTTCGTCCAGACTGCCCCCGTCAACGGCATCGCCACGCGAATCGCGGATTTTGACCTTATCCGGGTTGTGCATCGCTGTTCCCCAGCATTCGAATCAGACCAGTTCGGATCCAGCTAGAAGTCGAATCGCCTTACACGCGCCGCTGGGCGCGAGCAGACGTGCGACTTGAAGACTGAGTGATGCGCGGAGGTCGGCGCTATCCGGTCGGCGCAAGCGTCGTGCCGCGTGTTCGACATGCGCCGTCATGCGGGAGTACGAGGCTGGCTTCCCACCGCACTGACGAGCGGCTTTCCGGCATCGGACAACGGCTTCTTGCGATCGATTTCGACGGACCTGACCGATTTAACCAACAAATTCGCGGGCGTTAAGTTCGTGCCACCACATTGCGGCCCGTTTCCGTGAGATGGTCGGTGCGCAGGCCCGGAAGCGCCCGGGCAATGTGGTCCAGACGATGTTTTTGTAGAAAAAACATGGGGTTAGACGAATTTCGATAAATCCGTCAGTACCCTTCTTGAATTTGTAATTCCCCGTCCATATAATTAGCACTCACCGCACGAGAGTGCTAACAACACTGCCGGTGCTAACAACACCGCCGGTTGGCATTGCCAGCCGGCATACCTCAGCGTTCTTCAGTCCCAATCAAGAGAGGATCTATCCATGAACCTTCGTCCTTTGCATGATCGCGTGATCGTCAAGCGTCTGGATCAGGAAACCAAGACCGCATCGGGCATCGTGATCCCCGACGCAGCAGCAGAAAAGCCGGATCAAGGCGAAGTGCTGGCTATCGGTCCGGGCAAGCGTGACGACAAGGGCGCTCCCATCGCGCTCGACGTGAAGGTCGGCGACCGCGTCCTGTTCGGC
Organism: Paraburkholderia sp. C35; assembly: GCF_003121405.1. Lineage (GTDB taxonomy): Bacteria > Pseudomonadota > Gammaproteobacteria > Burkholderiales > Burkholderiaceae > Paraburkholderia. The sequence goes on from NZ_QBUY01000022.1 coordinate 4,387, forward strand.
AAGTACGCAGGCCAGACCGTCAAGGTCGACGGCAACGAACTGCTGGTGATGCGCGAAGAAGACATCATGGCCGTTGTCAACAAGTAATCACTTGTTTCCGGTTCATTCTCAAGAATTCAAGGAGTTAGAAGATGGCAGCTAAAGACGTCGTGTTCGGCGATTCCGCCCGTGCCAAGATGGTTGAAGGCGTGAACATTCTCGCCAATGCAGTGAAGGTCACGCTGGGTCCGAAGGGCCGCAATGTGGTCCTCGAGCGCTCGTTCGGCGGCCCGACGGTCACCAAGGACGGTGTCTCGGTCGCGAAGGAAATCGAGCTGAAGGACAAGCTCCAGAACATGGGCGCGCAAATGGTCAAGGAAGTCGCTTCCAAGACCAGCGACAACGCCGGTGACGGCACGACGACGGCAACGGTTCTGGCCCAGTCGATCGTTCGCGAAGGCATGAAGTACGTTGCATCGGGCATGAACCCGATGGACCTGAAGCGCGGTATCGACAAGGCTGTTGCTGCAGCGATCGAAGAACTGCGCAAGATCAGCAAGCCCTGCACGACCAACAAGGAAATCGCACAGGTCGGCGCGATCTCGGCAAACAGCGACACGTCGATCGGCGATCGCATTGCTGAAGCCATGGACAAGGTTGGCAAGGAAGGCGTCATCACGGTTGAAGACGGCAAGTCGCTGCAAGACGAGCTGGACGTTGTCGAAGGTATGCAATTCGACCGCGGCTACCTGTCGCCGTACTTCATCAACAACCCGGACAAGCAAGTCGCCGTTCTGGACAACCCGTTCGTGCTGCTGCACGACAAGAAGGTGTCGAACATCCGTGATCTGCTGCCGGTACTGGAACAGGTCGCGAAGGCTGGCCGTCCGCTGCTGATCATCGCTGAAGACGTCGAAGGCGAAGCACTGGCTACGCTGGTCGTCAACAACATCCGTGGCATCCTGAAGACGGTTGCTGTCAAGGCTCCGGGCTTCGGCGACCGCCGCAAGGCCATGCTCGAAGACATCGCTATCCTGACGGGTGGCCAGGTCATCGCTGAAGAAACCGGCCTGACGCTCGAAAAGGCAACGCTGAACGAACTCGGTCAAGCGAAGCGCATCGAAGTGGGCAAGGAAAACACGACGATCATCGACGGCGCTGGCGAAGCAGCAAGCATCGAAGCGCGCGTAAAGCAAGTGCGCACGCAGATCGAAGAAGCGACGTCGGACTACGACCGCGAAAAGCTGCAAGAACGCGTTGCCAAGCTGGCAGGCGGCGTTGCAGTGATCAAGGTTGGCGCTGCGACCGAAGTCGAAATGAAGGAAAAGAAGGCACGTGTCGAAGACGCACTGCACGCAACGCGCGCAGCTGTGGAAGAAGGCATCGTGGCTGGCGGCGGCGTGGCACTGATCCGTGCACGCAGCGCAATCGGCAGCGTGAAGGGCGACAACGCTGACCAGGACGCAGGTATCAAGATCGTTCTGCGCGCAATGGAAGAGCCGCTGCGCCAGATCGTCACGAACGGCGGCGAAGAAGCCAGCGTCGTGGTGGCAGCAGTTGCAGCAGGCAAGGGCAACTACGGCTACAACGCAGCAACGGGCGAGTACGGCGACCTGGTGGAAGCCGGTGTTGTCGACCCGACGAAGGTGACGCGTACGGCACTGCAGAACGCAGCTTCGGTTGCTGGCCTGCTGCTGACGACGGACGCAGCTGTCTGCGAACTGCCGAAGGAAGATGCACCGATGGCTGGCGGCATGCCCGGCGGCATGGGCGGCATGGGCATGGACATGTAATTTCCAGGTAACTGGAATGCATGTGGGAGGCACGCTGAGAGGCGTGCTTCTCGTGCCAAAAGAAAAACCCGCAGCGATGCGGGTTTTTCTTTTGGTGCTTCTGTTATCGCGCCTTTGGTCGCGCGGGAAGCGGTCAGCGCTTCAGCAGGAAGTGCAGGCGCAAATGGTCGAGCACACGCGATACGCTATCCGCTACCGTCAACGCGGTTGTGTCGACGAGTACTTCGGGATGAAGCGGCGGCTCATACGGCGCGGACACGCCTGTGAACGAAGCGATGGTGCCCGCCTGGGCCTTTGCATAAAGCCCTTTGGGGTCCCGCTTAGCGCAATCGTTTGCTGAAGCGGACACATAAGTCTCGACGAATCTGTCGCTGCCGACGATGGCGCGGGCCATGTCCCGGTCTTCGTGCATCGGCGAAATCAGCGCGGCGATGACGATCAGTCCGGCATCGTTCATCAGACGCGCGACATGCGCGACGCGTCGAATGTTTTCGCGCCGGTCTTCCTTCGAGAATCCCAGATCGCTTGTCAGGCCATGGCGGACGTTGTCGCCGTCGAGCACGTAGCACAAGCGTCCCATTGCCATGAGCTCGCGTTCCAGGCGGAACGCGATGGTCGATTTGCCTGCGCCCGACAAGCCCGTCAGCCAGACGGTGACAGGCTTGTGGCCAAGCATCACCGAGCGGTCTGCGCCAGAGATCGTGCTGTTGAAACGCTGAATGAAAGGTTGAATGCGCTCAGAGGGGGAGCGGCTTTGCTGCTCGTCGCGAGCCGGGCGTGGGAGCGTCGTCGTGCTGCCTGAGATGCTGTGGGCAAGCGGCTCGGACGTGGCATCAGCAGCGCTGTGGCGAAGATCGTCCAATTCGGTTTTTCCGTGTTTTGCGGCCGGGGGGAGGCAGCGGTTTGCCGTTCGTTACGCGTTTGATGGATGGCGCGAGTCTGGACGCCGCGCTCATCAATCGGTGTCAACCAAACGGTCAATCAGGAAACTTTACAGTCCGTAATTGTACTATCTAAGCATGCTTACTGCTGTAACAGATGATTACCACTGTAATACGCCCGTATCAAAATCGGCGCTAGACGTAAGCAAATATCAATGCGCTATCCGGATACGGCGTGCCATGAACATTCAATGCCGCGCCTCTCCCGGCGACGCATCCGTGCCGCCGCCCAGCGGCACTTCGTCTTCACTGCTGCGCGCCCAGAAGAAACGATCGGGAAGATATGCGCCCATTCCGGGACGAAATGCGGCTTGCGTTGCCTGGAACAGATACTCCTGCGCTTCACGCACTGCTTCAGCCGGTTCCTGACCGTTCGCCAGAAGCGCGGCGATTGCAGCGCCGAGCGTATCGGTGATACCCATGATGCGTTGCTGCCCGCGGTCCCACATATCCTGGCGCAGTTGGCCGTCTTCGCTATAAAGCGTATTGACCAATCGGTGCGTGCCCGTTTCCGTCGACAGGATGTATTCGCAACCTTGCGACAGCAGATGCGAAATCGCGGCATCCAGCGAGGGCGCTTCCGCGTCGCCGTCGGGTTGCGCGAGCGCGAGCAGGGCGGACGTGTCGGCGACCAGCAGGGTGGTTTGCGGCGCGAGCAGATCGGCGATGGCCTCGCGCAGTTCGTCGGCGGCGAGCACGTGTTCGTCGTCGAGCGTGAAGTCGGGCGCGAGGATGAGCGGGATGTCGTCGTAATCGGCGACGACTTCGGCGATCGCGCTGACCACTTCAGCGCGCGTGGCCGCGCCGACCTTGAAGGCGGCGATCGGCATGTCTTCCAGCAGCATCCGCGCCTGGGTTGCGACGACTTCCGGGTCGAGCCCGGTGACCTCGTCGCAGCTCGCCGAGTCGCGCACCGTATAGCCGGTCAGCACGGACACGCCGTGGCAACCCATGCTGGCAAGCGTCATCAGGTCGGCTTGCAGTCCGGCGCCGCCCGTCGGGTCGGACAGGCCGAAGGTGAGTACGATCGGAGGGGTGTTGCTGGCCATGAAATTTTGGTTGGTCGATGAACGGAATGTTCGTGGGCCGCCACGCGCGCGACACGCGCCCGCAAGCCGCCCACAGCCGGCTCAATTATGCGGCCTTATAGGCTGGCGAGGCACTTTTTCGCATCTGTCGGCGCGTGCGGCCACACATAACGTCGCAAAGTGTCGCAACTGGCCGCTCGGACCCCGCATCCGCTAGGCATGGGGGCGGCAACACGGTACCATCATGGCTCCCGTTTCCACGGACTTTTCGACGCGACTCAAGAATGGAATATAAGAGCTGGATGTGCCTGATCTGCGGCTGGATCTACGATGAAGAAGCCGGTCTGCCAGAGGAAGGAATCGCGCCGGGCACGCGCTGGGAAGATGTTCCCATCAATTGGACCTGTCCCGAGTGCGGCGCGCGCAAGGAAGACTTCGAGATGGTGGAGATCTGATCTCCACCTCGCGGCGGCGCGCTGTCTTCGCGCGCCGTGCAAGGAAGACCGATCTGAAATGAATCGTTTGCGCGCGCGATGGAACATCCGCGCGCGCGTGCTGTCGCAAGAATACTCGTCACTGAGCTCTGCTCGCAGCTGATCGCGGGCGGCACTGTTTGGGGCTATGCCGGAGCAATCCGGTTCCTGGCCCGGCAATTGCACTACTGCACGACTTTCGCCATACCGGCTGTTCCGGTGGCGCAGTATCGATGCCGCCTGACTACGCCGGCGTTCACGCAGCCTGCTCATGACTCTTCGATCCGCATCGCCCGAGACGCTCGACGCTCTTCCCAATCCCCGCGGCGGCGCCGTTCGCCCCGCGGAGCAGGCGATTGCCGACGCGCTCGACGCTTTCGGCCAGCGTCGCGACATGACGGCACAACTGCTGACTGCCGGGCGCGCGTTGCGCGAGGCAGGCTGGCACGCCTCGCAACGTTTCACCGACGCCTTACTGCTCGTTTCACCGATGGCCGCGAGCGGTCTCGCCGAGGAAGCGGCCGCGCGCGCCACTTTCGGCGCGGCGTTGCGCGCGTTCCGCGCGGCGCTCGAGCGGCGCAATCTGCGCGAGCTCAACTGTTCGGCTGCACTTTTCGATCACTACCGCGCGCTCAGCACGCATATCGCGCAGCACACGCCTGGCTACAGCGTCACGTTCGAAGACATCGCGCTCGCTGGCCGGCCGATTCCGCCCGTGTCGCTGCGTTCGCAATCGGCGGCGCGCCTTGCGCATTTGCGTGCTCGCTACGAACAGGCGCTGCTACCCGTGCTGCGTTCCAAGGGCAATGTCAGCACGAGTGCCGTGGCGAGCGCCGTCAATGCCGCGCTCGACGATCTCGACAGATGTCTCGTCGATCTGTCCGGTCCCGATCCTTACGATTTCTGGCGTCTCGCGCTGGCATGTTCGCGCGCGCTGCGTGCGGGCGGTCGCAGTGTGGAAGACCTCGACACGCGCCGTTTCTACGCGCGCTGCAATATGGCGCTCGCCGATGAGGAGCGCGGCATCCCCCTCGCGCCACGCTCGCTGGTGCGCGCGACGCTCGCGCTGCTGTGGCGGGACTACGCGCTGTTCGGCGCAGCTGCCGAGGACACCGAGCATGTCGAACTGCTTCGCGACTATGGCCTGACAGTGGATTGGCACATCGCGGGCACGCAGGCATCGGAAGCGTTGTGGGAAGCGGGTGCGCATCAAGCCGAAACGCTGGCAGCGCATGTCGCGATGACGCGCGACCTCGGCGTGCTGACGGTCAACGCCAACGCCTACGAAGATTTCCTGCAAACGGCCGACGTCGCCATTGCCGCGCTGACCGATCACGCGCGCGCCGCCGACAATCCGCAGAAAGCCGATCCCAGCGCCGCGCTGCAGGCAGGCGACGCGGCGTACCGTCTGGGCGCGGCGGCATCGGCGCTTGGACTTGGCCAGGTCGCGCTACTCGCCGACGCGCTCGGCCTCGCGTGGCGCCGTCGCGCGCATGCGGGCGTGTCGACGCCTGCGGTGCGTGCACACATCGTGGTGGAACCGCCCGATGCGCGCTCGCTCGAGGCTGCCGCCGAGGCGTTGCGCGCAATGCTGCACAAGGTCGCGGCGGGCATTGCGCCGCAATCCGCAACAACCGTGCTGGCCACGCTCACACGCGCCATCGAGCAGGGCAGCGCCTAGCCGACGGGCGCCCGACGCGCACGACACCCAGCCCAACGAGAGCGCTCTAGCCCTCTTCTTCACACTATGCCAACCGTGCCGGCGATAGCGCACGCTCGTCGTTCCCGGTGAGGCCTGAGCGCGTGATAGAGTGCAGTTTCATGGACTGCGATCCTGTCGGCCGCGCGCTTCTGCATACAGTCTGGTGCATGATTCCGGCGCATGGCGCGGGCCCCGCAGTCGCGCACCGTCTTTGCTAAAATTCGACCTATGTCCAAGAGTAACGATCGCATCAATCTGACCAACCAGTTCCTGATCGCCATGCCCAACATGGCGGACCCTACGTTTTCAGGAACGGTGGTCTATCTTTGCGATCACAGCGAGCGCGGCGCGCTCGGCCTCGTCATCAACCGGCCGACCGATATCGATCTGCAAGCGCTCTTCAATCGCATCGATCTCAAGCTCGAAATCGAGCCTCTGCTGCATGTTCCCGTGTATTTCGGCGGTCCGGTGCAAACCGAGCGCGGCTTCGTGCTGCATGACAAATCGGAAAGCACGACGTATACATCGTCGATGCAGGTGCCGGGCGGGCTCGAGATGACCACGTCGAAGGACGTACTCGAAGCCGTCGCAAGCGGTCGGGGTCCGGACCGTTTTCTGCTGACGCTCGGCCATGCCGGCTGGGGCGCCGGCCAACTGGAAGACGAAATCTCGAAGAACGGCTGGCTGACAGTGCAGGCCGATCCGAAAATCGTGTTCGACGTACCCGCCGAAGACCGCTTCGAAGCGGCGCTCGCGCTGCTCGGCATTTCGTCTTCGATGCTCTCCGGCGAAGCGGGTCACGCATGAGCGGTGTAGCCGGACGTGAAGCGACGCTGCTTGCGTTCGACTACGGCGAAAAACGTATCGGTGTAGCGGTGGGCAATTCGCTCACGCGCAGCGCGCGCCCGCTCGTCGTGCTGCAAAACCGCAATCGCGAATATCGCTTCGAAGCCGTCGGCAAACTCATCGACGAGTGGAAGCCCGACGCGCTCGTCGTCGGTCTGCCGATGCATCCCGATGGCACGCCGCACGAAAGAACCCAACTCGCCAAACGCTTTGGCAACCAGCTGAACGGACGCTTCAATCTGCCCGTTTCGTGGGTCGACGAACGTTACTCGTCGGTTGAAGCGGAGGCGGGTATCCGCAATGGATCGCGTCAGGCCGGCATGCTCGATGCCGAAGCCGCGTGCATCATTCTTCAGCAATATCTGGACGGACTGACCGACGATCATGAGTTCCATTGACGCCGAGGCGCTGTATCGCGCCGTGCTCGAACAGATTCGCGCTGCCTATGGCGACGCGCTGGGTGGTCCGGACGGCGCGGTGCTCGCGGGCATCTATAGCGGCGGCGCATGGCTCGTCGAGCGTCTCGCCAAAGACCTGAACGTAGCGACGTTCGGCGTCGTCAACGTTGCGCTGCATCGCGACGACTACGCGAAGAAAGGTTTGCACACGCAGGCCAGCCCGACCTCGCTGCCATTCGAAGTCGACAACCGCCGCATCGTGCTCGTCGACGACGTGCTGTACACGGGCCGCACCGTGCGCGCGGCGCTCAACGAACTGTACGATTACGGACGTCCCGCATCGGTTGAACTCGCGGTGCTCGCCGATCGCGGCGGGCGCGAGTTGCCGGTGGCAGCGCGCTTTGTCGGTGGCACGATCGACGTGCCCGCCAACTCGACGCTCGTGCTCTCGCGCGACGGCGACCGCTTCGCGTTTCACACCGAGCCGCGCGCAGATTGAGCGAACGCTTCAGCGTCGTGCATATCAACAGCGCGCAGCATCGCTCACCAGCAATCCGCAATACCCGCAGTCCCAAGTCTTGATTCAGGAAGACCATGAACACGCCCAACCCGGTTCCCCAAGGTTCCACCGATACGACCGACAACGCCGCATCAGCGGAGCGGTTTCGCTACGGTTTCCTGAAGGGCAATCCGCAGCTCACGAAAAACGGCGAGCTGAAGCATCTGCTGACCATCGAAGGCTTGCCGCGCTCGATCGTCACGCACATTCTCGACACGGCTGAGCAGTTCGTCAGCGTGACGGATCGCGAAGTGAAGAAAGTGCCGCTGTTGCGCGGCAAATCGGTGTTCAACCTGTTCTTCGAGAACTCGACGCGCACGCGCACCACGTTCGAAATCGCGGCCAAGCGGCTGTCGGCGGATGTGATCAATCTGAACATCAATGCTTCGTCGACGAGTAAGGGCGAGTCGCTGCTCGACACGATCAACAACCTGTCGGCAATGCATGCCGATATGTTCGTCGTGCGTCATGCATCGAGCGGTGCGCCGTACCTGATCGCCGAACATTGCGCGCCGCACGTGCACGTGATCAATGCCGGCGATGGCCGTCATGCGCACCCCACGCAGGGGCTGCTCGACATGTACACGATCCGCCACTACAAGAAGGATTTCACGAATCTGCGCGTGGCGATCGTCGGCGACATTCTGCATTCGCGCGTTGCGCGTTCTGACATTCATGCATTGACTACGCTCGGCGTGCCCGAAGTGCGCGCGATCGGTCCGCGCACGCTGCTGCCGGGCGGTCTCGAACAGATGGGCGTGCGTGTGTTCCACAACCTCGACGAAGGCTTGAAGGACGTCGATGTGATCATCATGCTGCGTCTGCAGAACGAGCGGATGAGCGGCGCGTTGCTGCCGTCGGCGCAGGAGTACTTCAAGAGCTGGGGACTGACGCCCGAGCGTCTCGCGCTCGCGAATCCCGATGCGATTGTGATGCATCCGGGGCCGATGAACCGCGGCGTCGAAATCGATTCGCAGGTCGCGGACGGTCCGCAATCGGTGATTCTCAATCAGGTGACATTTGGCATTGCGGTGCGCATGGCGGTGATGGGTATCGTCGCGGGTAACAACGACTGATCCGCGTTCGACTCACGTACACGCAAACACATCAGGCACACGCAGGCATAAAGGCAGCGCATGAAGATTCATATTCAAGGCGGCACGCTGATCGATCCGGTAGCGGGCACCGAGCAGCAACAGGACGTGTTCATCGCGGCGGGCAAGATCGTCGCGCTCGGCAACGCGCCCGCTGATTTCAACGCGGCGCGCACCATCGATGCGAACGGCCTCTACGTGGCGCCCGGTTTCGTCGATCTGTCGGCTCGGCTGCGTGAACCCGGCTACGAGCACAAAGCGACGCTCGAATCGGAAATGGCCGCGGCGCTCGCGGGCGGTGTGACGACACTCGTTTGTCCGCCCGACACCGATCCCGTGCTCGATGAGCCGGGCCTCGTCGAGATGCTCAAGTTCCGCGCGCGCAATCTGAACCGTGCGCATGTGTATCCGCTCGGCGCGCTGACGGTCGGCCTGAAAGGGCAGGTGATCACCGAAATGGTCGAGTTGACGGAATCGGGGTGTATCGGCTTTTCGCAAGCCGACAATCCGATCGTCGATACGCAGGTTCTGCTGCGCGCATTGCAATACGCGAACACGTATGGCTTTACCGTGTGGCTACGTCCGTTGGACGCGTATCTTGCGAAGGGTGGTGTTGCGGCGAGTGGTCCTTTGGCATCGCGGCTTGGTCTGTCGGGCGTGCCTGTTTCGGCGGAAACGATCGCGCTTCATACCATCTTCGAACTCGTGCGCGTGACGGGTGCGCGCGTGCATCTGTCGCATATCTCGTCGGCGGCGGGTGTCGAGTTGATGCGTGCGGCGAAAGCGGAAGGTCTGCCCGTCACTTGCGATGTCACGATCAATCACGTGCATCTGATCGACATCGATATCGGTTACTTCGACGCGAAGTTCCGCCTCGATCCGCCGCTGCGTTCGCAGCGCGACCGGGAAGTGATCCGTGCGGGTTTGCTGGACGGCACGATCGATGCAATCTGCTCGGACCACACACCTGTCGATGACGACGAAAAGCTGCTGCCATTCGCCGAAGCGACGCCAGGCGCGACGGGCCTCGAACTGCTGCTGTCGCTGACGATCAAGTGGGCCGATGAAGCACGCGTTCCGCTGGCGAAAGCGCTGAACCGCATCACGGCGGCGCCTGCCAGCGTGTTGAAGCTGCCTGTTGGACGCATCGAAACGGGCGCAACGGCGGACCTCTGCGTGTTCGACCGCAACGGACACTGGCGCGTCGAGCCGCGTGCATTGAAGAGTCAGGGGCACAACACGCCGTTCCTCGGCTACGAACTGCCGGCGCGCGTGCGTGCGACGGTCGTGTCGGGGCAGGTCGCGTTCGAGCAGCGTTGAGCGCTGCGCATCGGTTGAGATCGGCAAGTTAAGCGGAAGATTTGCAACATGAAGCTCGCGGTTCGCAAGGTTCGTCTGGTCATGCATCTGCTGTACGGCATGTGGGTCATCTGGACGCGGTTTTCGCGCGTCAGCGCGCAGCAGCGTCTGGAACTGAACCGCGCATGGTCGGTGCGCATGCTGCAGTTGTGCGGGATGCGTCTTGTCGTGCATAACGACGGCGCACGGCTTGACGAAGGCGCGCTGGTCGTCGCGAATCACATTTCGTGGATCGATATTTACGTGCTGAATGCGTGGCGTCCGACGCCGTTCGTGTCGAAGGCCGAGATCCGCAAGTGGCCGGTGGTTGGCTGGCTGGCGGAGCAGCTTGGCACGGTGTTTATCCAGCGCGAGAAGCGCAGTGACGCGAAGCGCATCATGCATGAGCTTGCTAACCGGTTGAACGCGGGCGAACTGATGTGCGTGTTTCCGGAAGGGACAACGTCGGACGGTCTTCAGTTGCTGCCGTTTCACTCGAACATGTTTCAGGCGGCGGTATCGGCTTCGCGTCCGGTGCAGCCCGTGTGCATGATGTATGAGGATGCGCAGGGCCGTCAGTCGACAGCGCCTGCGTATATCGGTGACCTGACGCTTGGGCAATCGCTCGATGCGTTGCTCCGTGGAGGTCCGCTGACGGCGCACGTGTATGTCGGTGCGCCGCTCGCCCCGGGCGCGGACAGGCGTTTGCTGGCGGCAGAGGCGCAAGCTTCCGTTGCTGCTGCGCTTGCCGCTTTGCAAGACCCGGAGGCGCGTCGTTCTGGTCAGATCGCTGACCGTACGCAGCAGTTCATCGACGCTGCCGCGAGTAATCCGCAAGAACCGCTCACCGGATCAGACGCCGATCTGACGCGCCACGCGTAGCGCGTCGTGTCACTCAGTTGCTCAGTGCACGTCGGCGCGGCAACCTTCGCATTCCACCTGAGTGATCGTGCGTTCGGCAGGCGACTGCGCCAGCCGGACGGCCGACAACTGCTCGCCCCATACGCAGCCTGAATCGAGACCGATCAGGTTATCGCGAACGGTCAGACCGAGCGCGGCCCAGTGCCCGAAGACGACCGTAATGTCGGCCGTCTTGCGCCCCGGTACATCGAACCACGGCATGAAACCCGACGGCGCGGAAGCAATGCCGCCGCTCGACGAAAAATCCATCGTGCCGTCCGCGTTGCAGAAGCGCATGCGTGTCAGCGCCGTGCAGGTCAGGCGCAAGCGGTCGATCCCCTTCAGGCTCGGCTTCCAGCGATTCGGCTCGTTACCGTACAGGCCGGCCAGCGTCTCTTTCCACTTCGGCGCACGCAACGCGCGCTGCAGTTCGTCGGCCAGTTCCAGCGTCAGATCGACGTCCCATTGCGGCAGCACGCCGGCGTGCACGAGCAGCATGCCGTTTTCGTAGTGGGCCAGCGGGCGATGACGGATCCAGTGCAGCAGATCTTCAGCGTCAGGCGCCGCGAGGATTTCATCGATCGTGTCGCCTTTCTTCGATTTGCGGATTCCCGCCGACACCGACAGCAGATGCAGATCGTGATTTCCCAGCACTGGCACCGCTCGCTCGCCGAACGCGATGATGTCGCGCAGCGTCGCGAGCGATTCACCGCCTCGGTTGATCAGGTCGCCCGCGAACCAGAGCGGCGCGTCGGCGGGCGGCGCAGCCTTCGCGAGAAGTTGCTGGAACTGGGTGCGGCAGCCCTGCAGATCGCCGAAAGCGAGGGGAGCGGAAGGGATGGAAACGGTCATCGGCAAGAAGTGGTGGTCCGAAGGGTACGGCGGCGGACGCGTCTGGTTGCACCGCCGGTTGCCCGTAAAGGGATTCGAAGCTGCATTGCACAACGCGACATGATAGCGCGCGAACTGTTACCAGGTTCGACGTCGGCCGCGAGTTGAGCGAAAGCGCGACGAAAGAAGCGTGCAAGGATGCCCGTACAGGTGCCGCCACGTCGACGATCCCACCGCAAGCGCGGAATTATTTTGATTTTTTTCGGATTTTTGCGCGAATTTCTCACCGCCAAACTAGCCTCCCACGAGCGTCCGGAATGAACGGGGTCGATTTATTCGTCAGATATGATCGCCCGCCGCCGGCGCACCGCGCAGTCACAGGCACTCATCAGGGAGGAAAGGGTTTGCGGCATCCGTCTAAGCCGATCATCCATCGCGTTCTCATCACGGGAGCGAGCGGCTTCACTGGCGCCTACGTGCGCGAGGAACTCGCCGATGCGGGCTACGAGGTCATTGGCACGACGGCCGGAGAGCCGCAGCCAGGTGAACGGGCACTCGACATCACGTCGCTGCCGGATTGCCGCCGCCTGATCGGCGAACTGAAGCCGGAATTCATCGTCCATCTGGCGGCCATCAGCTTCGTCGCGCATGACGATCCGTTGGAAATGTACAACGTCAACGTGATCGGTACGACGAATCTGCTGCAAGCCTGCGTCGATGTCGGTCACGAGCCGCGCAAGATCCTGATTGCGAGCAGCGCGAACATCTATGGCAACGCGGAAGGGGTAGTCGACGAGGACGTGCCCGCCGCGCCCGTCAATCACTACGCGGCGAGCAAACTGGCGATGGAACATCTGGTGCGGACATGGTTCGACCGGCTTCCTATCGTTGTCACACGGCCTTTCAACTACACGGGGCGCGGTCAATCCGAGCGGTTCTTAGTCCCGAAAATCGTTTCCCATTTTGTCCGTCGACGGCCCTTTATCGAATTGGGCAATATCAACGTTGCACGCGATTTTTCTGATGTGCGTATGGTGTCGCGGGCTTATCGCGCGCTGCTTGAAGCGCCCGTTGCAAGCGAAACACTCAATGTCTGCAGCGGCAGTCCGCGCACCCTGACAGATATTCTCGATATCGTCCGCGAGGCTTCCGGCCACGATCTGGAAATTCGCGTAAATCCCGCCTTCGTCCGTCAAAATGAAGTCAAGGTGCTGGTTGGTTCGGCTAAAAGGCTGAATCGCGTGGTGCCTGACATGCCCGCCATCGAGCTCGAAGACACCATCGGCTGGATGCTATCTCTGGCCTGATTTACAAACTGTCTCAGTTTGTTAGTGCGCTGGAGTTTCTCTTCGACACCTTTATAATGGCCGGTTATGAACCCACGTGCGCCCGTGTGACGCCCGGTCAGCTTTGCCGGCGGTTTCGGCCGGTCAGGCAATAATTGCCAGATCGCTGCCGTCTCGGTACGCGGTCCACTCGGCTAAAGAAAATCTCAAGAAGGAATCCCATGATCCTGGTAACGGGCGGTGCCGGCTTTATCGGCGCCAATTTCGTGCTTGAATGGTTGAATGCCTCCGATGAGCCAGTCCTGAATCTGGACAAGCTCACCTATGCCGGCAATCTGGGCACGTTGAAGTCTCAACAGGACAATCCTCGCCATGTGTTCGTGCGCGCCGACATCTGCGATCGCGCCGCGCTCGACACACTCTTTGCCGAACACAAGCCGCGCGCGGTGTTGCATTTCGCCGCCGAAAGCCACGTCGACCGCTCGATTCACGGTCCCGCCGATTTCGTGCAGACCAATGTGGTCGGCACGTTCACCTTGCTCGAAGCAACAAGATCGTACTGGAACACGCTAAACGATGCTGACAAAGCAGCATTCCGTTTCCTGCATGTCTCCACGGACGAAGTGTTCGGCTCGCTGTCGGCAACCGATCCGCAATTCTCCGAAACCACGCCTTACGCACCGAACAGCCCGTATTCGGCGACCAAGGCGGGTTCTGATCATCTCGTGCGCGCGTATCACCACACGTACGGTCTGCCCGTGTTGACGACCAACTGCTCGAACAACTACGGCCCTTACCAGTTCCCCGAAAAGCTCATCCCGCTGATGATCGCCAATGCGCTCGCGGGCAAGCCTTTGCCGGTTTATGGCGACGGTCAGAATGTGCGTGACTGGCTGTATGTCGGCGATCACTGCAGCGCGATCCGCGAAGTGCTCGCGCGCGGCGTGCCGGGCGAGACATACAACGTCGGTGGCTGGAACGAGAAGAAGAATCTCGAAGTCGTGCACACGCTGTGCGACCTGCTCGACGAAAAGCGCGCGAAGCCGCAAGGCTCCTACCGCGATCAGATCACTTATGTGACCGACCGTCCGGGCCACGACCGCCGTTACGCGATCGATGCGCGCAAGCTCGAGCGCGAGCTTGGCTGGAAGCCGGCTGAAACCTTCGAAACGGGTCTCGCGAAAACAGTCCAGTGGTATCTCGACAACCAGCAATGGGTCGATGAAGTCGCTTCGGGCGAGTACCGCAAGTGGGTCGAAACGAACTACGCGCAACGCGCGTAAGGGCGGCAACCATGGCGCGCAAGGGCATTATTCTCGCGGGCGGTTCGGGCACGCGGCTCTATCCGATCACGCACGTCGTATCGAAGCAGCTGCTTCCCGTGTACGACAAGCCGATGATCTACTACCCGCTGTCGACGCTGATGATCTCGGGCATCCGCGACGTGCTGGTCATCTCCACGCCGCAGGACACGCCGCGCTTCGAGACCATGCTCGGCGACGGCAGCCAGTGGGGCATGAATATCCAGTACGCGGTGCAGCCGTCGCCCGATGGCCTGGCGCAGGCGTTCATCATTGGCAAGGAATTCGTCGGCAACGATCCGTCGGCGCTGATTCTCGGCGACAACATCTTCTACGGTCACGACCTCGTCAAGCAGCTCGAGCGTGCCGATGCGCGCACGGACGGCGCGACGGTCTTCGCCTATCACGTGCAGGATCCGGAGCGTTACGGCGTGGTCGAGTTCGACAAGGACTTCCGCGCGCTGTCGATCGAAGAAAAGCCCGCGCAGCCGCGTTCGAACTACGCGGTCACAGGCCTGTACTTCTACGACAATCAAGTTTGCGATATTGCTGCCGATATCAAACCTTCGGCGCGCGGCGAGCTCGAGATCACGGATGTGAACTCGCGCTATCTGTCGCAGAAAAAGCTGGACGTCGAAATCATGGGCCGCGGCTTCGCGTGGCTCGACACGGGCACGCATGATTCGCTGATCGAGGCGGCTACTTTCATCGCCACGCTGCAGAAGCGGCAGGGGCTGGTGGTGGCGTGTCCGGAAGAGATCGCGTATCGCCGCCGCTGGATCGACGACGAGCAACTGGCGAAGCTGGCCAAGCCGCTCGCCAAGAATGCCTACGGCCAATATTTGCTGAATCTCTTGAAGGACCAAGTTGCATGGCCATCACGGTAACCGCCACGGCGCTTCCTGAAGTCAAGATTATCGAGCCGAAGGTGTTCGGCGATGCGCGTGGCTTCTTCTACGAAAGCTTCAACGCGCGTGAGTTCGCGGAACAGGTGGATGGCAATGCACTGTTCGTGCAGGACAACCATTCGCGCTCCGTGAAGGGCGTGTTGCGTGGCCTGCATTATCAGATCGAGCATGCTCAGGGCAAGCTCGTGCGCGTTGTCGAGGGCGAAGTGTTCGACGTTGCCGTCGATCTTCGCAAGAGCTCGCCGAACTTCGGCAAATGGGTCGGCGTGGTGCTGTCCGCGGAGAATCAGCGGCAGTTGTGGGTGCCACCGGGCTTTGCGCATGGCTTCTGCGTGACCTCGGATAGCGCCGACTTCCTCTACAAGACAACCGATTACTGGTTCCCCGAACACGCACGCAGCCTGCTGTGGCACGATCCTGCGCTGGGCATCGAATGGCCTGTCGACGGCGCGCCTCAGGTCGCAGCGAAAGATGCGGCCGGGCGTCCGTTGAGTGAAGCCGAGGTGTACGCGTGAAAATTCTGTTGACGGGTCGAAACGGGCAGGTCGGCTGGGAGTTGCGCCGCGCGCTGTCGCCGCTCGGCGAGGTGATCGCGTGCGATCGCGAACGCGCCGATCTCGCGAAACCCGAAACGCTGGCGCAGCTCGTCGCGGACGTGCAGCCGCATGTCATCGTGAATGCTGCGGCTTACACAGCTGTCGATAACGCCGAGACGGACGAAGCACTCGCGCAGCGTGTGAACGGCGAATCGGTCGGCGTGCTGGCCGAAGCCGCGCGCAAGCATGGCGCGCTGTTCCTGCACTATTCGACGGACTACGTGTTCGACGGCACGGCGCGCACGCCGTACCTCGAAGACGCTGCCGTCTCGCCGCTGAATGCATATGGCCGCACCAAGCTCGCGGGCGAACAGGCAATCGAGGCAGCTGGCGGCGACTGGCTCACGTTCCGTACTACGTGGGTGTACGCGACGCGTGGCCGCAATTTCCTGCGCACGATGCTGCGGCTGGCAGCCGAGCGCGAGACGCTGCGCGTGGTCGCCGATCAGATCGGCACGCCGACACCGGCGCGCATGATCGCCGATCTCACCGCGCATGTCGTGGCACAGGCGCAGCGCGAGCGCGCCGCAGGGCAATTCAAGTCGGGCATCTATCACATGACGGCAGCGAGCGAGACTTCGTGGCATGGCTTTGCCAGCGCGATCATCGACGCGGCGCGCGCGTCGGAGAAGGTGCCTGTCAAGACAACGAGTGTCGAGCCGATCCCGTCGGATGCCTATCCGACGCCTGCGCGCCGGCCTCAGTATTCGGTGCTGGACAACGGCGCGTTCGATCGGCGTTTCGGTTTGACGCGGGCCAGCTGGCAAGCCGGTCTCGCGCTGGCACTCGACGATCTCTTCACGCTTTAATCTGGCGTCACATTCGAATATGGCAACCCAATTGGGAACAACGAAACGGCATGCGCATCCGCTCGCGGTCGTTTATTCGCTCGTCGATAACTGGCCGCTGATCGTGCAGTTCGTCAAGCGCGAAGTGGCGGGCCGCTACAAGGGCTCGTTCCTCGGTCTGTTCTGGTCGTTCATCACGCCGCTCCTGATGCTCAGCATCTACACGTTCGTGTTCGGCTTCGTGTTCAAGTCGCGCTGGCGCGCGGAATCGACTTCGCATATCGAGTTCGCGGTGGTGATGTTCGTGGGCGTGCTGTCCCATAACCTCATTTCCGAGTGTCTGACGCGCGCGCCGATGCTCGTGGTCGGCAACCCGAACTATGTGAAGAAGGTGGTGTTTCCGCTGGAGACGCTGCCGTGGATCGCCATCGGTACCGCGCTGTTTCACATGCTGGTCGCGTTCCTGATTCTGCTGGTCGCGATTTTCGCGTGGCAAGGCCACATTCCATGGACGGTCGTGTTCGTGCCTGTGATTCTGGTGCCGTTCGTCGTGATGATCGCGGGGCTGGTGTGGTTCCTGGCATCGTTTGGCGTGTTCATGCGCGACCTTGGTCAGGTGATGGGCATCGTGTCGTCGCTGCTGATGTTCATGGCGCCGGTGTTCTATCCGTTGAGCTCGGTGCCGCCGAAGCTGCAGGCCGTGATCATGCTCAATCCGCTGACCTTCGTCATCGATCAGTTCCGGACGGTTGCAATCTGGGGCGGTCAGCTTAACTGGCTGGGCCTGCTGGTGTATTCGGTTGTCGCGTACGTGATCGCGTCGCTGGGCCTGTTGTGGTTCCAGAAAACTCGCAAGGGATTCGCCGATGTGCTCTGACAGCGTCAAGCAAACCGCTGTCGAGGTACATGGCCTCGGCAAGCGTTATGAGATCTACGCAGCGCCGCAAGACCGTCTCAAGCAGATGGTCTTGCCGCGCCTTTCGCGGCTGCTCGGCCGTCAGCCGAAAGAGTATTTTCGCGAGTTCTGGGCGCTGCGGGATGTGAACCTGCACGTCGATATTGGCGAAACGGTGGCGATCCTCGGGCAGAACGGCTCGGGTAAGTCGACGCTTTTGCAACTGGTGTGCGGGACGCTGTCGCCCACACAAGGCGAAGTGCAGCGGCGCGGGCGTATTGCTGCGTTGCGCGAACTGGGTGCGGGCTTCAACCCGGAGTTCACGGGCGAAGAAAACGTCTACCTCAGCGGGATGCTTTACGGGCTCACGGAAGCGCAACTGAAGGAGCGCTACAAGTCGATTATCGAATTCGCCGAGATCGGCGATTTCGTGTCGCAGCCGGTGAAGACGTATTCGAGCGGGATGTATGTGCGTCTCGCGTTTGCGATTGCCGCGCACGTCGATGCCGATGTGCTGGTGGTCGATGAAGCGTTGTCGGTTGGCGATGTGCGGTTTACGCAGAAGTGCTTGCGGTTTTTGCGCGAGTTTCAGAAGACGGGCACCTTGTTGTTCGTGAGTCACGACGTGGGTGCGGTGACGAGTCTGTGCTCGCGTGCCTTGTGGCTGGATCGCGGGTCGGTGCGGCTGGATGGGCCGGCTAAAGAAGTGGTCGAGGCGTATCTGGCGGAACAGCATGTGCTCGATCGCAAGGCGCAAGGTGTGACGGTGACGGCGGCGAAGGCGGAGCGGGCGCGGGCGAAGATGGTCGCGGCTGACGTGATCGATCCGCGTCTCGAACAACTGCGCGCGGCGAATCAGATTCGCGTGTTCGAGTTCGATCCCGATGCGCATGCCGGCGAGTTTGGTGCGGGCGGTGCAAAGATCGTCGACGTGTCGCTTCTCGATGACAGCGGCAACAAGACTCAACTGCTGCAAGGCGGCGAACTGGTCACGCTCGAACTGAAGATCGAAGTGAACAGCGCGTTGCCTGGGCTGATTTTCGGCTTCTATCTGAAAGCCCGTCTGGGTCAGCGTCTGTTCGGCGACAACACGCACCTTGCGTACGAAGACGTATTGGACGGCGAGCCGGATGACGTGTTCCGCGCTTCGTTCCAGTTCCGTATGCCGATTCTGCCTGTGGGCGCGTATTCGATCGACGCTGCCGTGGCGTCGGGTACGCAGGAAGATCATACGCAGCAGCACTGGGTTCACGATGCGCTGCAATTCCGCACCGTCGATAGCACGATGCGGCACGGTCTGGTCGGCATTCCCATGCTGCGGATCGGTGTAGAAAAAGAGAGGTCAATGGTCTGATGGAATTCACGGGTGAACGCTACATACCGACCGAAGCCGGTGACATGCGGTACGAACATTGGCATCGGTACGGCTGGGCCGCGCAGGCGCTGAAGGGTCTGAAGGTTCTGGATATCGCGTGCGGCGAAGGCTACGGCTCGAACATTCTGTCGAAGTACGCTGCATCGGTCACGGGCGTCGACATTTCCGACGAAGCCGTCGCACCCGCGACGGGCCGTTACGGACACGTTTCGAACCTGTCGTTCGTGCAGGGTAGCGCCGCGGACATTCCGCTGCCTGACGCGACGTTCGACGCCGTAGTGTCGTTCGAGACACTCGAGCATCTGACGCTGCACGAAGAAATGCTGTCGGAGATTCACCGCGTTCTGAAGCCGGGCGGATTTCTGATTCTGTCGTCGCCGAACAAGAAGGTCTACTCCGACGACCGTAACTTCCACAACGAATTCCACGTCAAGGAACTGTATTTCGACGAACTGGATGCGCTCGTCAAGCGGCATTTCGCGTCCGTCAAATACTACGGCCAGCGCATTGCGACCAGTTCGATCATCCTGCCTACCGAGGGATCAGACTCGACCTATTCGGCACTCACGCTCGAAGGCGATATCGTCGATGTCCGTACGCCCCAACTCGATGGGGTGATGTACTTCCTCGCGGTGTGTTTCAAGGAAGGCGGTGCGTTGCCGCAACTGCATTCGTCCGTGTTCTTCGAACAGGGCAGCGATCTCTACGCGCGCCAGGGTGAAGTCATTGCCTGGGCAACGCGGCAGACCGTCGAAATCGAAGCCCGTGACGAGCTCATCCGTAAGCAGCAAGCCGAGTTCGAAGAGCGCACGCAGTGGGCGCTTTCGCTCGATGCCGAGTTGCAGAGTCTGAAGCAGTCGATGACCAGCCGCGTGCCCGGTCAGGTTCACGCTATTCTCAACCGCCGATACGAAGGCATGCGCCACGAACTGGACGAGCTCCAGGAAGCCATCGGCGTATTGCAGGCGGAAATGATCGCCATTCATACGTCGACGTCCTGGCGCATCACCCGTCCGTTGCGCGCTGCCGTTCGAATCGCGCGCGGCGACATCGGACCGTATGTCGGACCGCTGCGTCCGTATGCGAAGCGCTGGGGCTACGCCGCTTATCGTGCCATGCCGTTCAGCCCGCGCGTCAAGGCGCGGATGGCAGAGATGGTGTTCCGCGTGGCCGGTCCGCTGTTCGAAGGCGTGGTCTATTACGAAACGTGGAAGCGCAAGGGTAAGCCCTTGCCGCAGATCCTCGGACGCGGCACGGTGCCGCTCGAGAAAGCCGACAGCGTCATCGCCGGCCTGCGACTGCCCGAGGTCGATAACCCGCGCGTGTCCGTCGTTATTCCGACGTACGGCAACCTGCCGCACACGCTGTCATGCGTACGCTCGATCGTCGATCATATGCCGGGTGTGCCGATCGAAGTGATCGTCGCTGAAGACGTGTCGGGCGATCCGAATATCCTGCGCATGAAGGAGATTCCGGGCCTTCGTTTCATCGAAAATCCGAAGAATCTTGGCTTCGTGCGCTGCTGCAACTATGCGGCGTCGCATGCGCGTGGTGAATACGTCTACTTCCTGAACAACGACACGGAAGTCACGCCGGGCTGGCTCGACACCATGCTCGCCGTGTTCGACACGCGTAAAGACTGCGGCATGGTCGGCTCGAAACTCGTGTACCCGGACGGACGCCTGCAGGAAGCCGGCGGCATTCTGTGGAAGGACGCTTCGGCGTGGAACTACGGCCGCCTGGATGATGCATCGAAGAGCCGATACAACTACGTGCGCGAAACCGACTATGCGTCGGGCGCATCGCTGCTGATCAAGCGTGACTTCTTCAACCAGCTGGGCGGCTTCGACGAACTCTACGTGCCCGCGTATTGCGAAGACTCGGATCTGGCCTTCAAGGTCCGCCAGGCAGGCAAGAAGCTGTACTACCAGCCGGCATCCGTCATCGTCCACTACGAAGGTATTTCGAACGGCACTGACACGGCTTCGGGCGTGAAGGCCTATCAGGTCGAGAACCAGAAGAAATTCCACGAGCGTTGGCGCAGCGTACTGGAGTCGCAACACTTCGATAACGGCACGAATGTCGTGGCTGCGTCGGAGCGTTCGGCTGGCAAGCAAACCGTGCTGATCGTCGATCACTACGTGCCGCAACCCGACCGCGATGCGGGTTCGCGCTCGGTGGTGTGCTTCATCCGCGTGTTGCTGGAGATGGGCCTGAACGTGAAGTTCTGGCCGCAGAACCTCTGGTACGACGAGGCCTACGTGCGTCCCTTGCAGCAGATGGGCGTCGAAGTGTTCTACGGCGCCGAGTTCCTCGATGGTTTCGACGACTGGCTGGAAAAGACCGATCTCAAGCTCGATTACGTGCTGCTGAACCGTCCGCATGTGAGCGAATCGTTCATCAAGCCGCTGCGCAAGTTCCGGCCGAATGCCAAGCTGCTGTACTACGGCCACGATCTTCATTTTGCGCGTCTGCAAAAAGAGTTCGAAGTGTCCGGCAACCAGAAGCTGTTGCGTCAGGCTGAAACGGAGCGATCGAGAGAACTGTCCGTCTGGAACGCCGTCGACGTCGTGTATTACCCGTCGCAAGCGGAGACCGACACTGTGCTGCACATGGCGCCGAAGATCAACGCACGCACGTTGCCGCCGTATTTCTTCGAACGCCGTCCGACGATGGACGTGGCCGGGAGCCTTGGCGAACGCAAGCACATCATTTTCGTTGCAGGCTTTGGCCATCCGCCGAATGTGGATGCAGCGAAGTGGCTGGTCAGCGAAATCCTGCCGCGCATCAGGACGGCCGTGCCGAACGTTCATCTGATGCTGGTCGGCTCGAACCCGACCGACGAAGTGAAGGCGCTCGCTGGCCCCGCTGTCAACGTGACGGGCTATGTCAGCGACGAGCGTCTTGCAGAGCTTTACGATCTCGCGCGCGTGGCGATCGTGCCGCTGCGCTTCGGCGCCGGTGTGAAGAACAAGGTGGTGGAAGCGATGAACTTCGGCACCCCGCTAGTGACAACATCCGTTGGCGTGCAGGGCATGCCCGGCCTCGACGCGTTCCTGCCGATCTCAGACGATCCCGCCGTGCTGGCCGATTACGTGATCGACCTGCTGCGCAACGACGAGCGCTGGTTCGCCGTGTCGGACGCCGGGCGCGACTACGTGGCGGCCAACTTCTCGAGCGACGCGATTCGCGCCGTCTTCGCACACGACATGGACATCAAGGTTGGATCAACACATGGCTAATACCTACACACCCGGCACGGTGCGCGCACGCGCTCCGCTGCTCCTCGGCCTGGCTGGCGGCGGTACGGACGTGTCGCCGTACTCGGTCGACTTTGGCGGTCTCGTGCTGAACGCGACGATCGACAAGTTTGCGTACGCGACCATCACGCCGCGCGACGACGATTCGATCGAACTCGTCGCTGCCGACAATTCGATTCAATGGTCGGGCGCTTCGACCTCGAAGCTCGATCTCGTCAAGGGTCTCGAGTTGCACGTTGGCGTCTACAACCGCATCGTGCGTGACTACAACGAGGGCCGTCCGCTTGCCGTGACGGTCACGACGCACTCGGAAGCGCCGCCGGGATCGGGCCTGGGTTCTTCATCGACGATGGTCGTCGCGCTCGTGCACGCGTTCGCCGAATATCTGCAGATTCCGCTGGGCGAGTACGACATCGCGCATCTGGCGTATGACATCGAACGTGTCGATCTCGCTTTCGCGGGTGGCAAGCAGGATCAGTACGCCGCTGCGTTCGGCGGCTTCAATTTCATGGAGTTCTACGGCGATCGCGTGATCGTGAATCCGCTGCGTATCAAGCAGTCGATTCGTGCCGAGCTCGAGTCGTCGCTGGTGCTGTTCTACACCGGTGTGTCGCGCGAATCCGCGAAGATCATCCAGCAGCAGACCGATAGCGTGAAAAGCGGCAACAACACGTCTCTCGACGCGCTGCATCGCGTCAAGCAGGAAGCGACGCGCATGAAGGAAGCGGTGCTCAAGGGCGATTTCGCGAGCTTTGCGGAGTCGATGCGGCTCTCGTGGGCGTCGAAGAAACTGATGGCGACGAGCATCAGCAATTCGAGCATCGATGCGATCTATGACGCAGCGATTGCGGCAGGCGCGCTGGCGGGCAAAGTGTCCGGTGCGGGCGGTGGCGGCTTCATGATGTTCGTCGTCGATCCGACGAAACGCCCGAACGTGATTCGCGCGCTCGAAGCATTCAATGGCCAGGTCTTTACCTGCAATTTCACAGAGCACGGTGCGTATTCCTGGAGAACGCAATGAAGGACACCATCCGCAAGGAGATCTCGAAAGCGATCGATCTCTTCACCGCGATCCATGCAGACGACGCATTGCTCGACAAGGTCGCGGGTTTCGCGCAGACCATCGTCGACGCGCTGAACGCGGGCAACAAGGTGCTGATCGCCGGTAACGGCGGCAGCGCTGCCGACGCCCAGCATATCGCGGGCGAATTCGTGAGCCGCTTCAACTACGACCGTCCGGGCCTGCCGGCGTTTGCGCTGACAACCGATACGTCGGTGATGACGGCGATCGGCAATGACTACGGCTACGAAAAGCTGTTCTCGCGCCAGGTGCAGGCTGTCGGCAAGAAGGGCGACATCTTCTGGGGCATTTCGACTTCAGGCAAGTCGCCGAACGTGCTGGCCGCGATGGAGGAAGCACGCAAGAACGGGCTGTACGTGGCCGGCTTCACGGGTGCGAACGCCAACCTGATGGGCGAACTGGCTGACGTGTGCATTGAAGTGCCGTCGCGCGAGACGCCGAAGGTCCAGGAAGGGCATATCCTGCTCGGACATATCGTCTGCGCACTCGTTGAATCCAGCATTTTCCCGCGCGCATGATTCCCGCAATCGTTCTGGCTGGCGGTCTTGGCACGCGACTGCGCTCGGTCGTGCCCGACCTTCCCAAGCCGATGGCAGAAGTGGCAGGTAAGCCGTTTCTCTGGTGGGTGCTGCGGCGTCTGGAGCAGCAGGGCATTGGTGACGTTTATCTGTCGGTTGGCTACAAGCGTGAAGTGATCGAAGGGTACTTTGGCGCGAAGTTCGGTGCGCTGAATGTGCACTATGTCGTCGAAGACGAGCCGCTCGGCACGGGTGGCGCGATTGCGAAGGCGTTCGAAGCGATCAGTGGCGATGAGGCATTCGTGCTCAATGGCGACACGATGACGATCGTCGAGTTTGCTGAACTCGCTTCGGCTGCGGCATCGGCTGATGTCGATCTGTCGATGGCTGTTGCAAAGCTCGATGATGTCGCGCGCTACGGTGCGGTGGATTTCGACACGACGCCGATGCGTCGCGTGACGGCGTTTCGCGAGAAAGGGCAGACGGGCGCGGGCTTTATCAATGCAGGCGTGTATGTGGTCAAGCGTGAGGCTTTGAAGCGCTATCCGCTGCCGGAGAAGTTTTCGTTCGAACAGGATTTACTGCATGCGCATCTGGCTGAACTGCGCGTGAGTGCGGTGCCGGCTGTGAGTCAACTGATCGATATCGGTGTGCCGGACGATTACGCGCTTGCGCAGACGCTTGTTCCGAAGATGGTGGCCTGACGATGGGCGAGAAGAAACGCGCACTGTTCCTCGATCGCGATGGGGTGATCAATGTCGATATTGGTTATCTGCATCGCAAGGAAGATTGTGTTTTCTTGCCGGGGATTTTTGAGTTGGTGCGGCGTGCGCGGCGTGCGGGCTTTGATGTGTTTGTCGTGACGAATCAGGCGGGGATTGCTCGGGGGTATTACACCGAGGAGACGTTTGCCGGGTTTACGGAATGGATGCTGGAGCAGTTTGCGCAAGAAGGCGCGCCGATCACGCAGGTGTATTACTGTCCGCATCATCCGGATGCGGGAATCGGCAGCTACAAGATTGCGTGTGAATGCAGGAAGCCTCAGCCGGGGATGCTGCTCAAGGCGGCACGGGAGCATGATGTCGATCTTTCGGCGTCTGTGATGGTTGGGGATTCCTTGACTGATATGCAGGCGGCGAGGGCGGCCGGCGTAAAGCATCGGTTTCTTTTGGGCGGAGAAACTAAGGCTTCGGGTCACGATGGCTACATGTCGATCAATGAATTGAGCGAAGTGGCGACCCTTCTTCACTGGCTGTAAAGATCGACAGTGATTGTCACGGAAATCCTCGTCACATGACGCGTCAAGATTTCCGTACAACACACATTCAACCGAACGGCTGGGCGCATGGCACGATGCTCGCGTCAGCACGTTGCGAGTTGCATCGTTTTTGCTATGTGAAATTCCATGACTATTGGGTTGCCACGAGGTGCATTGTGTCGGCGGAGAGTTGTTAAAATGTGTGCTTATAATGGCGCGCGCTTTAAATTTCGCGTGATTGGCAGCCCATAAGCGCGTCAGCGTGCACATCACATTCTGCGTGAAACGAAATATCGGTGTCGCTTTGGGTGCTTCCCATTGCAACGGATGCAGTGTGGAACAGAGGAGGAGCAGTCAAATGAAAGCGGTCATTCTCGCGGGTGGTCTTGGTACCCGAATCTCGGAGGAAACGCATCTGCGTCCAAAACCGATGATTGAGATCGCGGGAAAGCCGATTCTGTGGCACATCATGAAGATCTACTCGCATTATGGGATTAACGATTTCGTGATCTGCTGTGGATACAAGGGCTACATCATCAAAGAGTACTTCGCCAACTATTTTTTGCATATGTCGGATATCACGTTTGACATGGCAAATAATCGAATGGATGTACATCAGCAGCACGCCGAACCGTGGCGTGTCACTCTTGTAGATACGGGCGAAGACACGATGACAGGTGGGCGCCTTAAGCGAGTTGCTCCTTATATCCGTGGCGAAGATGCTTTCTGCTTCACGTATGGTGATGGCGTGAGCGACGTCGATATTTCTGCGTTGGTTGCGTTTCATCACGAGCAAAAGACGCTCGCAACGTTGACGGCGACGTATCCACCGGGTCGTTTCGGCGCACTGGACATTCACGCCGATCATCGAGTGATGACGTTTCAGGAAAAGCCGAAAGGCGATGGCGGTATGATCAACGGTGGGTTCTTTGTACTTTCTCCAAAGGTCCTCGACCTTTTGGCCGACGATGCCACTGTATGGGAGCGTGAGCCTCTCGAAACGCTTGCAAAGCAGGGCCAATTATCCGCTTTTCAACATCATGGATTCTGGCAACCCATGGATACGTTGCGCGACAAGACGTTTCTTGAAGATTTGTGGCGTACGGGCGAGGCACCATGGAAGGTATGGCAAAAATGAATGCGCATTGGTGGCGCGGTAAGCGCGTCCTAATAACGGGACACACTGGTTTCAAAGGAACGTGGCTGTCGCTGTGGTTGCGATCACTCGGAGCGGATGTTACGGGTTTTGCGCTTTCCCCGTCCACACAACCCAGTCTGTTCGAACTCGCGCGGGCCGCCGATGGGATTCGTTCTGAGATCGGAGATATCCGTGATCCATCTGTAGTCGCGACCCTCATGGCGGATGCTCAACCGGAAATCGTCTTCCATTTGGCGGCGCAGCCATTGGTGCGATACTCGTACGAGCATCCAATTGAGACATACCACACGAACGTGCTCGGCACCGTGCATTTGCTCGACGCGGTGCGGCGCGTTTCGAGTGTCCGCGCCGTTGTGAATGTTACGAGCGACAAGTGTTATGAAAACCGCGAGTGGGTCTGGGGTTATCGGGAACAAGATCCGATGGGCGGGTTCGATCCGTACAGCAATAGCAAGGGGTGTGCGGAGCTTGTTACCTCTGCATTCCGCAATTCGTATTTTCCAGCCGGCGACTATTCTGAGCATCGTTGCGCAATCGCATCTGCGCGAGCCGGGAACGTGATTGGCGGAGGCGATTGGGCGGAGGGGCGGCTAATACCGGATATTCTTCGCGCGATTGCTGCAGGTGAGCCGGTTCAGGTTCGCTCACCAAGGGCAATTCGGCCGTGGCAACATGTTCTTGAACCGTTGTCCGGCTACCTATTGCTTGCGGAGCGCCTTCACGATGAAGGCGCTGCCTATGCGGAGGGCTGGAACTTCGGTCCGTCCGATACAGATGTCCGTACTGTGGAGTGGATCGTGGAGCGAATGACCCGCCGCTGGGGTGATGGGGCAGGCTGGATCATCGATGAGGGAGATCATCCGCACGAAGCAGCTCACTTAAAATTGGACTCGTCGAAGGCGCGACAAGTGCTTGGATGGACGCCGCGATGGTCGCTGGACGAAACGATCCATCGCATAGTCGACTGGCATCGTGCTTGGGTCGATGGTGGAGATATGCGAGCATGCACAATCTCGCAGATTGAGGATTACATGCGCCACGTCTGATAATCGGGCGTGCATTTGGACAATACGGAAATTATAGATATGAGCAAGTTTAATTTCGTTATGGTATCCGCTGGCTTTGAGCACGGCGGCAACGTTACCCACCGTCACTTGGACGGTCATTCCCAGCTGTTGGTATATCCGTTCGAATCACAACTGGGAAATCGCAATTTCAACGATTTTCTGGCGTCAGTGGAGCGTGTGCAATATCGCTATCCAGAATTTCCTGAGGGATTGTCCGCGATCGAGCTCTATGAGCAAATGATCGATGAGGAAATGAAGACGTTCCTGCGCAAAAAGAACGGTTCGAAATTTAAGGACGCGGACCTGGTGCTTAATGAGGCCGATCGTATCGCTGACTTCCAAAAGTTGCTCGGCGACGCTCCTTTCACGCGTCGACAAGTTATTGAAGCTTTTTTCCGCTCCACGTTTTCCGCATGGAAGAATTACTATACGAAGCCTGAGGGCGACATGACCTATGTCGGCTATTCGCCTGCGATTGGGATCGATGCGGATCGGATCGTGCGTGATTTCCCCGATGCGAAGATCATGCATATTGTGCGCAATCCGTTCTCTGCGTACCGCGACACGAAGCGTCGTCCGTTTCCGCAGTCACTGAGCAAATACCTCATTACTTGGAATATCTACCATTCAACGGTAGAGATGTACGCACGCATGCACCCGCGTAACGTGAAGATCTTCCGATATGAGGATCTCGTTGGAAACAAGGAGGCGTTTATGCATGACGTCGCTGAGTTTATCGGTGTTGGCTTTGAGAAATCGATGCTGTATCCGAGCTGGAACGGAGTCGAGATCAAGGACAACATCGCCCCTTGGGGTACTGTGCTCAAGAGCACTGTAGACTATAACGAAGAGATCATTAACGAGTTGAGCGACGCAGAAAAAGCACAAATCGTTCAAGGCACGACTGCACTTGCGCGGCACTTTAAGTATGACCAAGTGCCTTATCTCGCGCAGTTTTATCGTGCTGAGTAAGCTTAGGCATTTCGCTCGCAGTGATTCGAGCGATCTGGAGAGTCTTAGGGCGCTCGTCGATGTGCGGCCAGCTCTGCACATGCTAGGAGCGCCCGATGCTTCATTCGTCGCTGTTAGCGGTGGCACGCTAGGCGTCGGATTTATCGCACCGGTGGATGGTCGTAAGCGATTTCTTAAGTCTTACGCGTCTGCAAGCAGTAAGGCGGATCTTGAGAAAGAAATTCGCATTTTGTCTCACCTCTATGGTGAGATGTTGGCGATCCAACGTCTTGAAGTGGCGGAGAGTGCCGCTTCTTCCCGCGTATGGCTTGTCATGGACGCGCTTAATCCTAGGGATAAACCTTTAACGCCGGATAAAGTGTTCGCTCTTATTCGGCAGTTTCGGTCTCGGCTTTCGTCTTTTTCGGTCGAGTCACTCGAGACCGCAGATACGCTTGGCACGCTGATCGACGACGCAATCCTGAGACTTTCCGACTTGGCCTCGGCGGGCGAAATTAGTCAGCCGATGTTTGACGATTTGCATGCGCGCTTGGCGTATCTCGCACGCGAATGGCAGAGATTCCCTACTGCGGTCGCCCACGGTGACCTAGGGCCTCGCAACATCATGGTCGGTGAAGATAACCTGGTTGTGATCGACTGGGAGGATGCATTCCTTGGGGTCGAAGGTTACGACTATTTGTATTGGCTTACATTCTTTGAGAATCGTTCTTACTACGGCAAAGAAATTCTCGGGCAAACGTCTTTGGGTGTAGACGCCGAAATGGCGTTATTGGTGATGATTCTTGTGCTCAAGAGCGATCTATCGCGCCGTGCGAATGGTTTGATCGGAAATCTGCTAACGGTTGAGCAGCGAATCGGTGAAGTGCTCGCGCTCGCGTGAAGTTCAGAAAGGATTGCAGTCGATGCAGATTAGTCACAACGATCTCAATGAAGTACTCGTGGCGGCAGAGAATGATCTTCGCGCCTTGAAAGGCGCACGTGTGTTCCTTACTGGAGGAACCGGCTATATCGGGCATTGGCTGTTGAATAGCCTGCTCCATGCCGATGCCGCATTGGATTTGCGCTTGGCCGTAACCGTACTTTCGCGCAATCCTAAGAGTTTCGCCGAACAGTGTCCACTATTAGCGGATCATG
Organism: Paraburkholderia sp. C35; assembly: GCF_003121405.1. Classification (GTDB taxonomy): domain Bacteria; phylum Pseudomonadota; class Gammaproteobacteria; order Burkholderiales; family Burkholderiaceae; genus Paraburkholderia. Next base: position 33,867 of record NZ_QBUY01000022.1, read on the forward strand.
ATTCAGTGCAAATGGTCGAAGGAGACATTCGGACTTTCTCTGCACCCCTTGGACAGTACACTCATGTGATTCATGGCGCGACAGACGTGATCGCCCAGCAAGCTCCCATCGAGACATTCGATGTAACAGTTGCAGGTACGCGCAAAGTGCTTGAGTTTGCAAGAAGTCGCGGCGCGCAAAAAGTCTTGATCATGAGTTCGGGTGCCGTTTATGGCCGAATTCCTCGGACTATCGATAGGATACCCGAGGATTGCGTAGGATCGCTCTCTTCGGAAACGCCGGCGTCGGCTTACGGAATTGGAAAACTAGCGTCTGAATGGTTAGGCACGGTCTTCAGCGAGCCAGGAGTAATGTCGTGCTCATCGGCGCGGATCTTTGCGCAAATTGGTCCCAAATTGGCGCTGGACAAACAATTTGCCGCTGGCAATTTTCTACTCAACGCGCTACGTGACGAGCCATTCGTTATTAAGGGAGACGGCACGCCGCGACGGTCATACATGTATGCGACGGACCTCGTAGCTTGGCTTCTTGCAATTCTCATAAGGGGTCACGCGGGTCGTGCCTACAATGTTGGCTCCGATCACGGTGTTTCGATTCGTGAGTTGGCCGAGGCGATAGCTCGCGAAACGGGGCAATCTTCAGACAGGATTCAGGTGCTTGGCCAAGCCGCCCTAGGCGCCGCGCCTGATCGCTACGTTCCGGATATTAGTAGGGCTGCAAACGAGCTCGCCGCGCGGATTAGTGTGCCGCTCGACGAAGCGATTCGGAGAACATACAACTGGTATCGTTCTCATCAACGTTGATGTCATTCTTTGTCATGGATACTGCTTCTTTTGCGAACGCCGTGCGCTTGCGAGCGCTCGAGTTGTGCCATCTTAAACGAACCTCTCATATTGGAGGCGCGTTTTCCGTAGCCGATATCCTCGCGGTGCTTTACAACGAAGTTCTTGAGGTCGATCCCGCAACAACGCAATCTCCCACGCGCGACAGATTGTTTTACAGCAAAGGACACGCGTGTACTGCGTTGTACGCATCTTTGGAGTTGCGCGGTTTCTTTGATGCGGAAGATTTGACGCAAGGGTTCACTGCTGATGGCAGCTATTTCACGTCACACGTCAATCACCGAGTGCCTGGCATTGAGCTGTCCACCGGTAGCCTCGGTCATGCATTAGGCGTTGCTTGTGGGACTGCACTGGCAGGATTACGTAGGCGATTGCCCTATACCGTATTCACTATCGTGAGCGACGGCGAACTAGACGAAGGTTCAAACTGGGAAGCGATCTTGTTTGCTGCCCACCAGAAACTCGACAACGTGGTCGTAGTTGTCGACTACAACAAGATCCAAAGTTTCGGATCGGTGGCGGACGTGATGAATCTTGAGCCGCTAGCCGACAAATTTCGCGCATTCAACTGGGCTGTGGAAGAAGTGGACGGCCACAGTATCGAAGACTTGTCGACCACCTTGCTAAATGCAAAAACGGAACGTGCAGGAAAGCCCAAATGCGTGATTGCTCACACGATCAAAGGCAAGGGTGTGAGCTTCATGGAAGAAAGTCTTGCGTGGCACTATCGCTCACCGAGCCAGACCGACTACGAGAATGCTCGTATTGAGCTGGGAGCGAAGTAATGCGAAATACATTCATCAATACCTTGAGCTCCCTTGCTGCCACGCACGAGGACGTGTTTTTACTGTGTGGAGATCTGGGTTATTCAGTTCTAGAACCGTTCGCCCAAGCATTTCCCGATCGTTTTCTAAACGTTGGGGTCGCCGAACAGAACATGACGCAGGTCGCTGCAGGATTAGCGCGAGAAGGTTATAACGTCTTCACCTATTCCATCGGTAACTTCCCGACGCTTCGATGCATGGAGCAGATCCGATACGACGTGTGCTATCACGAGGCGAGCGTAAAAGTTATCGCCGTTGGAGCAGGATACGCGTACGGGCCGCAGGGTGTATCACACCACACAACCGAAGACATAGCGATGTTGCGGGCCATCCCGAACATGACGGTTTGTGCTCCTGCCGATCCTGTCGAAGCTCGAGCTGCCGCAGAGTTCATGGTTCGACATCGAGGCCCCGGATACGTGCGGATCAACAAGGCCGGAGAGCCAACGGTGCACGTCACAGATACGCCCCTTGTACTCACGCCAGGCGAGTTTATCCAAGTGCGTCCTGGACGAGACACCGCAGTGCTGGTCACTGGTGCGCTTCTCGGAAACATATTGAAAGAGGTGCGAGATAGCGATCGGGATTACGCTGTCTATAGTGTGCCGTTCATCGGTCGGTATTCGCGTGATGCACTGGCGGCGCTGGCGGAGAAGTTCGACACGGTGATCACGGTCGAAGAGCACCAATTGAACGGCGGGTTCGGCAGCTCTGTTGTCGAGGCATTGAGTGACCTCTACAGTATGGGCGGAATTGCGCATATGCCTAAGGTGCGGCGTATCGGGATTGACAATCGTTTTATTGGCGTTTCCGGGAGCCAAGAGTATCTCCGTTCGCAGGCTCGATTGACGCTTGGTGCGCTTGAGTCGCAGGAGTGATCGGGCGCGACATGCTGGATCGCTTATCTGCTTTGGTTAGTGCGTTATTACGAGGACGGGTGCGGTTCGCCAACTATTTGCTTGTCGGCGGATTGAATACTTTGTTCGGGTATAGCGTGTTTACTGCGATGGTATGGGCTGGTCTGCACTACAGTCTGGCCATCGCAGTGGCAACAGTGTTAGGTACGCTTTTCAACTTCAAGAGTACTGGAGCACTCGTTTTCAAATCGCGCGACAACTCACGGCTCGTACGATTCCTGTTGGTCTACGCCGTTGTCTATGGAGTCAATGTGCTTAGCGTGGGTCTGTTGATGCACGTAGGATTCAATGCCTATTACGGTGGTTTGATAATGGTACTGCCACTTGCCCTTCTGGCTTACTGGTTAAATAGCCAATTTGTGTTCAAAACATGAGAAAACGTATTAGCGTGGTAACGCCGCTATTCAACGAGCAAAGTAATGTTGTTGAGCTTTGCAACCGAGTGGCCGAGGTTATGAAGTCACTGCCGTACGACTACGAGCATCTTTGCATCGATAATTGCTCTACTGACGACACGGTAAAGATCTTGCGTGGTATAGCAGCGACGGACCCGAACCTGAGGGTCATCGTGAACGCGCGCAATTTCGGCTACATCCGATCCTCGTTCCACGCCTTATTACAAGCACAGGGTGACGCGGTAGTGCTGATCGCATCCGATCTGCAGGATCCACCTGAAATGATCGAAGAGTTCGTGAAGAAGTGGGAAGCGGGCTACAAGACTGTTATGGCTATTAAGCCGGTCAGCGAAGAATCTGCCGTGATGTTCCGGATACGAAAACTTTATTACAAGATTGTTACTCGAATCTCGGAGGTCCCGTTAGTTCAAAATGCGACGGGTTCAGGCCTGTTTGCTCGTGCGGTCGTCAACGTCTTGCGGTCTATTCAAGACCCGTATCCGTACTTCCGGGGTCTCGTCTGTGAAGTTGGCTTCCCGATTGCGACAGTACCGTTCAAACACCCAAGGCGAGTTCGGGGTGTCAGTAGTCAAAATTTCTACTCGCTCTACGATATGGCTATGCTTGGGATAACCAAGCACTCTAAGGTGCCTCTTCGTTTGATGACACTATCCGGCTTTGTTTTTGCAGGAGTGAGTTTAGTCATTGCGCTAGGTTATTTTGTAGCTAAGCTGTTGTTTTGGAATGCCTTTGTACTCGGAACCGCGCCAATCTTGATTGGGATGTTCTTTTTTGGTGCGCTGCAGATGATTTTTTTGGGTCTTTTGGGTGAGTACATTGGCGCAATCCAGACACAGGTCCGTAACTTACCGCATGTTATTGAGGCGGAGAGAATTAATTTTTGAGCGATGCGGCCCAGACTCAGATTTTTGGTTCAACGTACGTGAATCTGCATGGCGCTGTCGTGCTCAAAGGCACAAATGATCGCTTTAGCCAATGCATGTGATCTTCTTAGCTCTGTATCCGCAATCGAAAGTCGCCAATCACACGTGAATCGCGACTTTTCGGTGCGGGAACATATGCGTCGGCCTTCGATTGATACGTTGGTCTTGCCTCGCATTGACGGTCTGTCGATGCCCGGCCCGGCTTTTTCCACTTAGAGACGGACTTGATTGCGTAATATAGGGGCGCGACTCTCAGACTGTGAGTTGCGCTGCTAAGGCCAAGCGAAATCTCGGTAGAGAAATTCGTAAGCGCGCAGCAAACCCATCTTGACGAATTGGGCTAGGCGGCGATCAACGTTGGCTGCCAGCGATGCGGCAGCAATGCTGAGATGTCGCTGGCCTTATGGGTCGGCAGCCGCGTGAGGACGTCCTTCAGGTAGGCGTGCGGTTCGTGCCCGTTAAGTTGTGCCGACCGTATCAGGCTCATGACTGCGGCAGCGCGCTGGCCTGCTCGTAGTGAGCCCGTGAACAACCAGTTGGCCCTGCCGAGGGCCCATGGACGGATCTGGTTTTCGACCCAGTTGTTATCAATGGGCACGAGCCCATCGTCGAGATAGCGCGTGAGCGCCTCCCAGCGTTTGAGACTGTAATCCAGCGCTTTCGCAATCGCCGAGCCCTCCGAAACCAGCTTTCGTTGTACCACCATCCATTCGTAAAAGGCGTCGCACACCGGTTTGGCAGTAAGCGTGGCAACAGCAACGTCTTGACTGGAGAGCGTGATTGTCAGGCTGGGCTGCGGAGGTTATCGGCGACGGCCCACGGTGTGAGTTCGTCGATGCGGTTAATCGCGTGGTCGGCGATACGCGTGAGCACGTAGCGCAGATAGGCCTCAGGATCGATGCCGTTGAGTTTTGCGGTGCCAACGAGGCTGTAGATGGCAGCGGCGCGCTCCCCCCCGGAATCTGCACCGGCAAACAGGTAATTGCGTCGACCGATGGCCACCCCGCGTAGCGCGCGCTCGACGGGCAGATTGTCAATCTCGAGCTGGCCATCATCGCAATAGCGTGTGAGCGCTTCCCACCGATTCATCGCATAGAGGATCGCCTGACTCGTATCCGATTTGCGCGAGAGTGTTTCCAGCGTCGTGGTGAGCCACGCATGAAAGCGATCGAGTAGCGGTCGTGCATGTTCCTGGCGATGCGCCCGGCGCTCGTCGGGCGGTTTGCCCCGAATCGCTTCCTCAATCCTGTATAGCGCGCCGATACGCTCGAGCGCTTCGGTGTTCAACGCATTGGGGCGCGCTACGTGCAACTCATAGAACTGTCGTCGGGCATGCGCCCAGCAAGCTGCCTCTTTAACTCGCCCGGTTTCGTAGATAGCCTGGTATCCACCGTACGCGTCGGCTTGCAGCGTACCGTTGAATGCTTCGAGATGCTGTTGCGGATGGATGCCCTTTCGATCCGGCGTGTAGGCAAACCAGACTGCCGGCGGCGTCATGTCGGCCGATGCACGATCATCACGCACGTACACCCACAAGCGACCGGTCTTCGTCTTGCCATTGCCTGGCGCAAGCACGGGAACCGGCGTGTCGTCCGCGTGCAGTTTCGTCGCCGACATCACGTGACGACGTAGTGTTTCAACGAGTGGCTGCAGCAGCGTCGCCGCATGACCGACCCACTTCGCAAGTAGCGAGCGGTCAAGCTCGACGCCTCCCCGCGCGTAGATGACCGACTGCCGGTAAAGCGGCAAGTGGTCTGCAAACTTTGAGACCAGCACGTGTGCCAGCAGCCCTGGGCCGGCGAGACCACGCTCGATGGGACGGCTCGGTGCAGGAGCCTGAGAGATATGATCGCAACACACGCAGGCAAACTTCGGGCGCACATGACGGATGACACGGAAGCTTGCCGGTACGTACTCAAGTTGTTCGGCGACGTCTTCGCCCAGCGACTTCATCAGGCCACCACACTGCGTGCACTTCCCGACGGATTCGGGCAAGTGCGTCTGGATCTCGCGCGGCAGATGCTCGGGCAGTGGCTTACGCGGTGCCTGTTCCACAGCCGTGCGCGGCGTCTTCGGGATTTCGACCGGTGCCGCGCCTTCGTCAGTCTCGAGCTCTTCGAGACGCAGTTCGAGTTGCTCGATCTGACGGTCCAGCTTCTCCGACTTGCGGCCGAACTGCATACGGCGCAGCTTGGCAATGAGCAGCTTCAGGTGTTCGACTTCCGCTGCGCGCGAAGCCAGCGCGGCTTGTTGCGAGTCGACCATTTCCTGCAGTTTGAGCACTTGCGCGTCGCGCTCGCGAAGTGCCGCCTCCTGGCTGAGCAGCATGGCCTTCAGCGTTTCGACATCGTCGGGAAGTGGATTCGCGCGCGTCATGCAGGCAGTTTACGCGCGAGCAGCGACGTTTACAACGCTGAAGTCGGGCGCGCCGTTCTCGTCGGATGCCGCCAGTCGATGCCTTCCAGCAGCATCGATAGTTGCGCCGGGCTCAGGCAGATAACACCACCGTCGGCTTGAGGCCAGACGAAGCGCCCCTTCTCGAGTCGCTTCATCAGCAGGCACATGCCATCGCCGCTCCACCACAGCACCTTGAGCAGGTCGCCGCGTTTGCCGCGAAACACGAAGACGTGCCCGCAGAACGGATCCCGTTCAAGCACGGTTTGCACCTTGGCGGCGAGGCTGTTGAATCCGGCCCGCATGTCGGTCACGCCGGCAGCCAGCCAGACACGCGTGCCGACAGGAAGACCAATCACGTTTCAGCCTCCGCAGCGGCACGCAACGTACGTAACACAACACGCAGCGTGGCCGCGTCGGGCGTGCCCTCGATACGCACGCGTGCGATGCCTACGCTTACCTCAATCACACCCGCGACGACTGGATGGGCCTTGCTCTGCGACTGAGCCGGCAATACAGCCGCGTTCTCAATTGTGCGCTCCTCGTGCACCACTTCTACGGGCAGCAGTGTCGGCGGCTCATACTGCCCGGCTTGATAGGCTCGGCGCCATTTGAACAAAAGATTCGTATTGAGCCCGTGTTCCAAAGCCAGTCGTGCGACCGAGACACCCGGTTCACATGCCAGCTTAGCGAGTTCACGCCGAAACTCGATGGGGTGGTTGGGGGTACCTTTACGCGTCCGTCTCGCTGCTGTTGTTACCTCAGGTGACAAAGTAGTCTCCACCACTCGTTTGGTGGGGCCTACTGTGTCCACTTTGGCAACATTGGTCTAGACGGTGCTGGGGCAACGCTTACGTTTGGCAAGACTCTGACGTCGCCTTCGGCGTGCTTCGGCATCCAGCATGGCCGCGTCGCGTTCGATTTCGTAAAGCCTGGCGAAGTAAGGCAGAGCCTGCCCGGCGATCTGGCTGCTGTGATTGGCGTGCAGATCGAAGAACTTGCGCCTCGCGTGCGCCGCACAGCCAATTTCAGTGATGCCTTGCTGGAATCCTGCCTTGTACCCGCTGTAATCGTTGCAACGCAGCACCAAATACCTTGACGACACGCGCCAGTGCCGTATCGAAGCCGGCGCGCATGTCCAGCGGATCGACCGCCAGCCACGCCTCATCGATGCGGATCTCAGACGATTGTGGACTTGGGGTTGTCAATGCCACTGGCACAAAGGCTGGCAGCGACGGTGGTGTGGCCGGCGGGCGGCCCAACGGTCTTCTGGGAAGTCGACCTTCTGCCTGATCGATCCAGCGTCGAAGCAAATTTGCATTAAGCCTGTGTTCCAGCGCGACCGCCGCAACCGATACGCCGACTCCCTGACAGGTCGCTACGACCCTGGCCTTGAACTCCTCGCTGTACCGTTGACGACGACGCTCCGGGAGTGATTCCGATTCGATAGTGTTCACGTGTCCGCTTATTCGTTAAGTGGACACGATACTCCCAAGCGCTACAGCCAGACTCAAGATGGGTTTGCCGAGCGCTTACGTTCGCCGGTTCGTTATTACACATGGACAGCGAGAGATAATCTGATCCAACTGGCGCATGGTGTCCGACGCTGATAAGCGTCTTTCTCGTCGAGAGGTTGCCCTATCAGGTTTCGCAGAAAGAGCTTAAAGCATGCTCTCCATGGCAGTTATTGCACCGACCGCACGCTCGATACCAACAAGCCGAGTTCACGACTGTCGTGAGAGTTCGGTAAGACTTGGGACGGAACTGTCACGCCGTCGACCTCAATGTTCAACGTCACATAACGATCTGCGGTATTCACAGGCACCACGAGATCTTCAACGTGCCCAGGCGTTATGTTGAAAGATTTCACAGGTTTGCCGTCGATAGACAGCATTGCCGTTCGAGCAGGGAAAGAATCTGGGGCAAATGCCTGCACATGCACTGTGCTACCGCAATTGCGGATTGTGACCGATGCCGAACGAGCCATCCAGCTACTACCGCCATCGTTGTTTGCGTACCAGCCATCGCCACTGATAGCAGGGCCAATTTCGCACGCAATTCGGCGGAATGGGCCAAGACCATATTTTTTCTGAATAGCACTCGCCCGGACGGCGGAGTCGAGAGGCTGTTGTAACAGTCTGGCATCAGATGATGTTGTAGGCCCCGACATCGTAATTGCGGCCATCTTTGAAAACGACTCGTGACGGTAGGGTGCTTTTGTCCACTCATCTGAAGCGGTTGCGGCCTGTCCGACGAGAAATAGTGCAGACAAGACAATGGACAACGCGGCGGCCAATCTGCGAGCCGGCAGGCGCCCAATGATCGACAGTTGATAGATGGACCACACAGTGCCGACCATCAGAAGAGACAGATCCTCGAAATAGCGCGGCGCCATCGCCTGATACGGGTCTATCATTCCACGTGCGATTGCTACCGCGGCTGCGTCTAGGAGTGCATAAACGATGAGGCTGTTTGTGACGATCGACTCCTGTCGCCGCGTCATGATATTTCCAATAACGGCGTAGGCGGCCGCAATCAGCATCGCGATACCAGCCAACGTGAGCAGATCAAACGGGATACTGTAGATATCAATCGATTCACGGCTTATGAAGATAGACGCTACCGCGAGCACTGTCCCTTCGATCAGATGCCAGAGGTTTGCGGCAGTAGCGGGCGTTTCGGGAGCAAGGCGGGCCGTGGGGAATATTGCGCCGAGTACCACGTAAAGCACCATCGATCCGACGAGCGTAGCGCTAACGAGACGGACTGATCCGATTCGTGCCGTCCTCAGGCCAGCTACAACCGCAGCAAAAATTGACGCTCCGACGAACGCATACGACCATCCGAAGGCGACGAGCAGCACGATCAGTGGTGCAGTAATCAGACATAGTGCCAGCGCTCGTTTTGATTCCCCGCGTATTGCCCGATCAAGCAAGATCCAGTAAAGAACAAATGCTAGGTTCTTCGCGAACAGCGCGACGCCGACATCGACGCTGTATAGCTCCCAGTTGGAAAGACTGAAGAGCGAGGCATATGTCAGCATCGACAGGAACGCAAGTGCTAGCTTTGAAAGTCCGCTACGCGCCATCTCAAGGCAAATAGCAAAGCCTGTCAGACCAATAAACGCACCGCTGAGCATCGTGCAGCCGAAGATGCTCAAGTGAAAGAAACGCGCGTTGAGGTAGACGACCGCCTGTGGGAGGATGCCACGGTGTTGACCTTGATTCCAAGTGGTCCAGAGCGAATGACGCCCGGACATCGAATCATCGTAGTAGCCGAGAAACCGTAGCGTGTCCATAAAGACTGCCATCGGGTGTAACTCAAACATGTAGGCTACAAAGCCTGCGAGAAAGATCGACCCTGCCGCGCCGACAATAAGAATATCTGGCGCGGTGAGCTTACGGCGAGTTTCTATCATTGTTTTGCTTTAATGGCTGGGAGGCCGCATTCGGACTATCGTGAGTTGCACGGCCACGCACAGACTGAGGAGAAGTATGCCGATCAGAAAGGTTATTCACGGATTTACAAATAACTTGCGAGTCAGTTATTGCCTGTCTTCAGACATAGTGATCTTAATAATCTAAGGCCCTACGTAACTTAGCTAATGGTGTGCCTAATCTCCGAAACAGGTGATTCTTGTTTGCAGGCGTTCGCTGCGAAGAACCCGATATCGTGCATTCAACGTCTATCAGCACATACGACAAATCGCGGGAGTCTCCCTCACCAGTTTGCTTGGCTGAATTGTACGAGCGGTCGGCAATAATCGACACGCTATGCATGACCACATCATCGATCTCTTCGATTTTTACAGAGAATTCACCTGATCGATCTACCGTCACGGCTCGGGTTGTTCCATCGACAGTAACATTAATACACATAGGCACCGCAAAATGGTCAGGGATCCAGCCGTGGATACTAATGCTGGAAAGCCGCGCTTTTTGCATGATGGAAAACTGTGCATTGGGTGAAGCCCAACCGTCTGGGTAGATCCCTGCACTGCTCCCGTGCGGGCGCGCTGGCCCACTGACGATAGGCTTAGTCTCGCTCAACAGCTGCTTGATATGGTTTGCATGAGATGCAAGCTGTGCGCCCAGTTGGAGTTCCAATTTCTGATAATGTTCGATCCAATTGTCGCGGTGTTTTATCGCAGCGTTGAGTTCGACGATCTCATCATTCGCGAGTGGCTTGTGATTCGAAACTTCAAAGGGAAGTGGACGGGGAACGTAAAAGGTCCCGTGTGACGGTGCGATTTCCTCCTGCGGACGCGAGCGGGTATAAAGATAGATCGACAGGGATTTGCGCGAGCGGTGGCGCTCCGAATGGGGGAGCGCGACGCGCTTGAACCCGTGCCAACTATATTCATTGGTCTCGAATATCACCGCACGATTGAAAATGCAGTTGAAAGAGGATATCTCGTTCGTCTCTGGCTTTCGCGGGTTAGAGTGCAGTTCGATGGCACCTCCCCATGATTCGTCCCAGTCCTTGTTGAGGTACAGGATCAGATTGAGGCGACGGTGAAAGCCATGGTCCTGGTCATAGTTAAAGTCAACGTGCGGATCCATCTCCTGCCCGTGCGCATTCTCATGCGTGCCGCCGCCATACATGCGTGGATCGGGCAATAGATCGGGGACACCCGTTAGCGCGGACATCTGGTCGAGAAATTCGCGTGACAACAGGTAGTCATAGACCGTTGAATAAAATGGGCTAATGTCTTTCAGAGCGGTGTGCACCGCTTTTTTCCCAACTTCACCGAATTCGTTCAAAGCCTTGGTCGGGTCGAAGGAAGGAAACTCGGCTAGGAGGCGCTCCGCGGCGCCAATATCGAAAAAATTCTCAATGCATAGGTATTTGAACGGCTGGGCAGATTGAAACTGAGGCGCAAATTTCGCAGAATCTAAAAGGACTTCGTTACTAATCATGAAGGGGGCTCTCAAGTCGAGTTTTGTTTCGACGAAATATTACAACAAGCGTGGCTCTGGAAGGATAGGTTCGACACGCGAGGGTGTATCAGTGCCGAGATTTGAAGATCGGCGTTATCACTTCAAGGGGGGTTTGTGCCTTGGTCTGGTAGCGCACGTCGTTAGGGTGAATCTCGTCAGTGAGCGTCGAGCACCGTTAAAGAGTCGTGAGAATGTCCGAGCGTTGATGTGTGACCGACAAACCGTAGCCCCCCGCTGGATGGCCACGACGAGCGGATTTGTCTTGATCAGCGGCCAATGACCTCTTTTGCCTGTCCGCCGACCCGCTTGCTGTCGCGGGGAAGCGCGCGATTATCAACCCTCCCACGTTGTCCTTGGGAGGTGAACTCGTTTTTGTTGGCCAGCGCCATGAGACGCTCTCCGATCGGTCGCCGCCGGAAGCGCTCGTCGAAGTACTTAATGCATGTGGGTGAGTTCAATAACGAAAACAGCGCTGCCATTTGACTGCGCTGTTATAACAGCGCCTCAACCGACGCTGTAGCTAGCATCGAGCGCTGAAAGCACTCAAATAGTATGAGTCGCCAGCCAGCGTCGCGCTCGTGAAAACAGATTGTGGGCGTTGGAAGGCCCGAGGTTATCGCCAGTGAAATGTTCGCTGGCATCCATCCTGTCCGCACGCCCGGCGCTGGCCTGAAGCCGACGAACTTCAGCTTCGAGTCGTTCGACTTGCACCTGTAAAGACTGTGCCCATTCGGTCCGTTGAACGACGGTCGCATATTCCAGATATGCACGGGCCGCGTCGCGCCCGGCATCGTGCAGTAATGATCCGAGTCTGCCGTTCCGTAGCGTCTCCGCATTCTCCGCGAGGGGCGCCCATAGTCGTTTCTCGATTGCTTCTATGGGCGATTCATATTTCGCCGCGGTGTTCGAATATTCGATAAGGAACGCCCAATGCCGTCCGGGTAGAGGAACAACCGAAAAACCATGCGGCTTAAATATTGCAGCCGCGCCAGCCAGTGAATACGAAACGACGTGGCCTCGGCCATGTGGATCCATATAGTCGGGATCTTCTGTCTTGACGTACTCCGGTTGCCCTGAATTGATGAGATAAAGAGCGCCTGGTGTAGATGCCTTGGCGAGTTGTGCAGCGAGTCCGCTCAGCATGGCAGGTGTCAGATGTTCAATCACCTCGATACACACACCGGCATCGAACTTTTCGCTCAAATCCCCGATCGAGCAGACCTTGTAGTTCGGATGGCGAGAGCGAAGCTCCTGCTCGGGAGGAAACATCTCGACGCCATAAAATGTATCGGCCGCTTGTGGCAACGCGTCCGAAATGGCGTCGAGAAGATAGCCGGGGCCCGAGCCAATATCGACAAATCGTTTGACTGGAATGCGGCAATACAGAAAAGTTTCCGCGATCCGCTGCAGCGACGCGCCGTAAGAGCGCTCTCGCGCAGCTTTCATTTCCGACGCCCAATAGGCGTGTTGATAGTTGGACACCTTTCCACTTTCAACATCTGCAAGGAACGCGGGATCGGCAAACAGCGACCCACACGACCGGCACTCATGGAATTGGACCTGATCGATAACGCGATACGGCTGTGAATCCGGAAACGAGCAAACGGCACACTGCGTCACGGCGCCTCCTTGCAAATAGTTGCCTCATATTACAAGGAAGTTGTGACAATAAATATGCGGACAAAAACCCCTTTTGAACAATTGCGTTTCGAGTTAGCACGGCGCTACAAACGCGGCGCACCTGGCAATTTCACTTCCTTTTAATGGCATTGATCAGTCGAGAACTGAAAGTTCTTCCGTTTGTCACTTGGAGGGATGTATTTATTGCCGATTTTTCAACCTTCTCAAATCGGGCCAGTGCTTCGCGATACAAAAGCATGTCCAACGCGTTGCACTCCAGTAGTTCGCGGTAGAGCGACACGCCCAATTCAGCTTCGACGGCCGCAAGTCTCTCGTCGAGCGTCGCGTGACGTCCGGGAGTAACGTTGTCGGACACGTAATTGAAATCAAGCTTTCCGAGAAGCGGCTCCGCGACCCGTTCAAATTGCTCTAGCGACGACTCGAATCGATCGACAATCCCGAAGAATGGCAAATCGTCGAGTCGCGACAATGCCAGTTCGTAGTCTGCGTGTGTAGCCCGAGCAGTACGCATGTCGTCTTGCGCGCCCGCCAGGTGAATCACGTGAAAATTGCGGCACACAGCAGTTGCCTCGCGGCTCACCACCCAGTCGGCGAAGGCAGCCAGGCCGCCGTTTCGCGCAATCGAGACGCTCGGACTCAGGCTATCAGCTGGCTGCCGCCGCTCGAATTCATACACGGACGCAAATCGATCGATCGGATGCCGGATAAACAGAATGGGAACGAACCTGATCGTCGGATCCTGCGGGAGGGGCAGTCGCGCCTGATGGCTGGAAATCGCGCGCAATTGCGAGTTCGCCCGAGCGTAGTCGAGCACTTGTTGTGATGACACGGTTGACCACGGGTAATTGCCCTCAATATGGCCATGCGCTTCATCAGGAAAGTTTTTCGCGAGAATGCCGTCCATAGTCGTGCCTGCATTCTTGAAAAGGTGATAGTGGACGACAACAGTTCGCATGATTTTTGAACGACTTTGAAAGGGTGATTGCGGTGCAATGGAGCCAATGGGCCGGTATCAAGACGTCCCACATGCAGCTGCCGAAAACCTGACGTGGCGGCCTGGGACTGCAGACCGCAAGGAGGATTGAAATTCCGTGAGTCTCGCCAGGCGCCGCCGGAAGGCCGCAATTATAACGTCTGGAGATACCCACACCCGTCGCGCCGGACGCCGCAAAACAGGTCCGGCCGTCAATTATCCTTACAGCGTATTTTGCGCTATTGATAATTACCAAATGACAGGCAATATCCGGGGCGAAATTAGCCAGTCACTGAAGTCCTCGACGTGAGCGGCCGTGGATCACACGTCCATAGTGGCCGATGAGGAGGCGATATCGAAACCTGCAAAGGTGTTGCGCTGATGACTCATTTGTCCGTGGCGAGCTGTCGGGCAGGTATCATTTCGACCTTGCAATTATTGCGCAGAACATTACATCTCGCCTGCGGCGAGAAAAATGACCACGGCGGTTGACAGTGCTCCGCCGGAACACTCGAGGGATCAAATTGAATCGGAAGGTTGCGGTTATCTTGCCGTGCTACAACGAAGCGAGCACGATCGGGCAGGTTATTTCAGATTTCAAACGGTATTTGCCCGGCGCGGCAATCTACGTGTTTGATAACAATTCGACCGACGGTACATCCACGGTTGCTCTGGCTGCTGGCGCCAAGGTGCGCTCCGTCACCCTTCAAGGCAAAGGCAATGTGATTCGCCGGATGTTCGCCGATGTCGAGGCGGACGTGTACGTGATGGTCGATGGTGACAATACCTACGACGCCAGCGTCGCGCCGCAACTTATCGACAAGCTGATGAACGAAGGGCTGGACATGGTGGTCGGCTGCCGCGTATCAGACGAAGAGGCCGCTTACCGGCGCGGGCACCGTTTGGGCAACGTCATGCTGACTGGTTTCGCCGCAACGATTTTCGGACGGACCTTTCGCGACATGCTATCGGGTTACCGCGTTTTTTCCCGCCGATATGTCAAATCGTTCCCGGCCGAAGCGCGTGGTTTCGAGACCGAGACGGAACTCGCGGTCCATGCGCTCGAGTTGCGCATGCCCGTCGCAGAAGTCGACACGTACTACGGCAGCCGTCCGGAGGGTTCGGTCAGCAAACTTAATACGTACCGCGACGGCTTCAGGATTCTGAGCACCATTCTCAAGCTGTTCAAACTCGAGAGGCCTCTGGCGTTCTTTTCGATCTGTTTCGCCGCTTGTGCGCTGTTAGCCATCATTCTCGCCGTGCCTATCTTTGTGACCTACATCGAGACAGGCCTGGTGCCGCGCATGCCCACAGCGTTGCTATGCGCCGCGCTGATGCAACTGGGGTTCCTGTTCCTGATCTGCGGTCTCGTGCTGGATACCGTGACGCGAGGCCGTCTGGAGGCGAGACGGTTTGCGTATCTTGCGACGCCGGGCCCTTCGGCTGACGAGGATGATGCTGTTCGCAGCGACAGTCCGGTGGAAGGACAGTCCCCGCAGTCAACCGACGAGTGCCGATGAACCGACCGTCTTCAAGCCGCTTTCCGTGGTTTTCGGCGCTGGGCAGTCTTGCTTTTGCCGGCGTGATCGGCTGGACCTTTATTGGTCTGTGGCGCTACGCGACGATTGCGCCGCCAAGCTTCGACGGCGCGATGAATCTGCGCACGGCAGCGTCAGATCTGAACGGTGAAGGTTACGGCTTCTTCTACGATCGATTCTTTCCCTTCCCCGCGCAAACGGACGGCCCGTTTATCTTGCCAACTGCGTTGGCGTTCTGGATTGGCGGTGTCACGCCCTTCACAGGGCAAGTCGTCAACCTGATCTACATCGCCGCTTTTGTGTTCGTGGCTCTGGCACTGATGCTGCGCGTTGGCGTACCGGTATGGCTTGCGCTGTTTGCGACGATGGCCTGCGTCTCGATGCCTGGTTTCGTCGAGAACGCGATGAACGGATACGGGGAGATCCCGGCGCTGACGTGGTTCCTGAGCGGCATTCTGGTGCTTGCGTCGAGTCGAGGCGGCGCTAATCCGTCCGCCAGACGCGTGTTCTGGACGGGATTTTTGTTCGGTATTGCGTATCTGACGAAGGTTGTTGCACTGGTGTGCGTCGGACCAGCAATGCTCGTGCTGTTCTGCGTGATCGTTACTCAACCCGATCGGTGGCGACGACTGTTTGCACTCGGTGCCGGGTTTGTCGTTCCCGTGCTGTGTTGGGAAATCTTCCGTTTCACAGAGATCGGTAGCGTCCGCGGGTATCTGGACTGGTGGCGTTTCCAGTTGGGCCAGGTGCGCGCGCAATCCGGCGCGCAGCCGGGCGGTGCAAGTGATGGATTACTGCGCAAGGGAGCACATCATCTGTCGATCCTTTCGGATCTGACGGGCGTTCCAGCCGCCTTGCTGGGCTTCACCATCGTTGCGCCCGTTGTGGCTGGACTTGTGCTTGCGTCGAACCGTAACGCGCGCTTTTCGCTGCGTCTCGCGCTATATGTGTTGTCGGGAGTCGTGGGGCTGTATTTCTTCTGGTGGATTTTCATCAGCCCGACCGCGATGGCGGGGCTGCGCCGTATCGTTGACGCGCTGCTGCTGCTTCAATGTCTGGTCGCAGTCGTTCTCGCAGCTGTCTGGACGATGTCCGTCACCCGTGGCGACGGAAGTTCATCGAACCGAAAGCCGGCCTACGCGCTTGCCATGGTTGCATTGATCCCCGTCGTAATTGGACAGCTTGCGCTGATTCGCAGTGGCGAGTCGATCACGCGTCCGCCACAGGTGGCCGGCTATCAACTCGACACATATAAACTCGCTGAGGCGGTCAAAGCGTTGCCCTCGGACGCCACCATATTTGGAACGGGTTGGTGGCAAGCGCCCGCCGTCGCATTGTTCTCCGGGCGCAAGCTTTCGAACTTCGAGCATTGGCGCAACGCTCGGCTCAACGGTGTTGATGACAAGTATTTTGTCGCGGATATGTACACGTCCGGCATCGCACCGGCCTCCATCGAAAAGGTGCTTGATCGCGCACAACACGACAAGATTGCGACGTACACGGGTGGCGCGATATACCGGCTTGGCTCTGTGCAGCCTTATCCGCCCTTTGGAAAAGACGACGTCAACGTTGCCGATCTAGCGAGTGGATTCAATCTGTCTGAGGTCGACTACCCGCATCGGCGCGGCTTCTATTCACGGGAAGAGGACAAGTATGCGTGGGCGGGGCCGGAGTCAGCCGTCATGTTGAGCCGCGAAGGGCAGACCGCTTTGGACATCAAAATCGATGTTCCTCACGATCTGCGCCAAGGCGGGGCCACCAACCCGCCAGTGCTGCACATAACAGGCGGTGGCTGTCTGGACTCGAAAACAGTCCTTATCCCGGATACCACGCAAGACATTCACGTGCCGTTGATTTGCGCTGCATGGCCGGAGGCTCGCCCGCTGGAGGTTTCGATGAGTGTGGATCAGACCGTCCCCTTCATCGTACAAATCGACTCCGACAACCGGTTGCGTACGTTCATGCTTCGTTCGATGCAACTGACAGGGGGATAAAACGTGGTGCAGCGCGGCAAAGCGGGCTTCAGCTTTAGGGCCCGCCTGCCGTTATAAAGGGCACAATGGCTATATTGCGCCACGTAACAAATCGCAAACCGGGTTGCTGAATGCGAGCATTTTGAGCAAACTTTCGCCTTCGATGTGACCCTGTTGCACAATCAAGTGTCGACAATAAGACACGTCGCTTCATCCCACATGAATATTACGCGTGAGCCGGGTTATGAAATCGAGAGCCTGTCGGTATCTGTGGTCGTCTACCGGCCGGACGTGCAGCAGCTCGCGCAGACGCTGAACAGCCTCGCCGCCGCCTACGACGCCCTCAAAGCCGCTCGCCCGGCCTTCGAGCTCGACATCTGCCTCGTCGACAACGGTGGCCT
Source organism: Paraburkholderia sp. C35 (assembly GCF_003121405.1). Classification (GTDB taxonomy): domain Bacteria; phylum Pseudomonadota; class Gammaproteobacteria; order Burkholderiales; family Burkholderiaceae; genus Paraburkholderia. The sequence continues at coordinate 51,649 of NZ_QBUY01000022.1, forward strand.
GCCTGACATGACAGCCTCGCTGGACGCCTTGCGCGCCCACGGCGCCACCAGCTCGATCATCGCGGGCCAGGGCAACGTCGGCTACGGTCGCGGCCACAATCTGGCCATCGAGCGCGCCGCCAGCCGCTACCACCTCGTCCTGAACCCGGATATCGACGTGGACGGGCAGGCGCTGATCCGCGCCGTCGAGTTCTTCGAAAGCCATCCTGACGTCGGCCTGCTCACGCCGCGCATCGGCGACGAAACGGGGCACATCCAGTATCTCTGCCGCCGCTACCCGACGCTCCTCGACCTGTTCGTGCGTGGCTTCATGCCCGCGAGCGTGCGACGCTTTTTCACACGCCGCCTCGCACGCTACGAAATGCAGGACGTGATCAATGAACGCGACATCGTCTGGGATCCGCCTATCGTCAGCGGCTGCTTCATGCTGTTCAGAACGAGCGTGCTGAAAAAGCTCGCCGGCTTTGATCCCCGTTATTTTCTCTACTTCGAAGATTACGATCTGAGCCTGCGCACGCACGAAGTCACGCGCATCGCCTATCTGCCCGCCGTGCGCGTGCTGCACCATGGCGGCGGCGCGGCCCGCAAAGGCTCCGCGCACATCCGCATGTTCGCCGCGTCCGCGTTCAAGTTTTTTAACCGTTTCGGCTGGAAGTGGCTATGAGTCATGTGGTCGTGAGCGGGGCGAACGGCTTTGTCGGACGCGTGCTGTGCCGCGCGCTGCTCGACGCGGGCCACCGCGTGACGGGGCTGGTGCGTCGCGGCGGCGGCTGTATCGACGGTGTGACGGAGTGGGTCGATGCCAGCACCGACTACAGCGGCATCGCCCACAACTGGCCGGCCGGGCTGAATGCCGACTGCGTCGTGCATCTGGCCGCGCGCGTGCACGTGATGCACGACACAGCCGCTGACCCCGACGCCGCATTCCGCGCGACCAATGTCGACGGCACGCTGCGCCTCGCAGCAGCGGCGCGGCAACATGGCGTGTGCCGCTTCGTTTTCGTGAGCAGCATCAAGGCGGTGGCGGAGGGCGATCGCGGGCAGTCGCTGCGTGAAGACGGTCCGCCGCGTCCTGAAGACGCCTACGGCCGCTCGAAGCACGCTGCCGAAGAAGCGCTCGCGCGTCTGGGTGGCGAAACCGGCCTGGAAACGGTCATCGTCAGGCCGCCGCTGGTGTACGGTCCGCAAGTGCGCGCTAACTTCCTGCGTCTGATGGATGCCATCTGGCGCGGTGTGCCGCTGCCGCTGGGCGGGGCGAACGCGCGTCGCAGCATGGTGTACGTCGGCAATCTCGCCGATGCGCTCGTGCATTGCGCAGTGGACCCGCGCGCGGCCGGGCAATGCTTCCACGTCGCCGACGGCCACGCGCCGACTGTCGCGGAACTGGTGCGCTCGCTGGCTCACCACCTCGGCAAGCCGGCGCGGCTGCTACCCGTTCCCGCCACATGGCTGCGCACGGCAGGCCGGCTGACGGGCAAATCGGCGCAGGTCGACCGTCTGATCGGCGGTCTGCAGGTCGATACGTCGCGAATTCACGACATCCTCGGCTGGCAACCGCCGTATTCAACGGACGAAGGCCTGTCGGCAACCGCCGACTGGTACCGTTCGACTCATTGAGCCCGCTCATGCAGATGCAAGCTTCACCGATGGCTCCCTGGACACTCCTGATCGTCGCTGGCGCGGCCGTCTGCGCATGCGCGGCGATCCTGCACCTGTTGCTGCGCACGGGCCTCGCCTGGCGCCTCGCAACCGATATCCCCAATGACCGCTCGCTGCACGTCCGTCCGACGCCGCGCGTCGGCGGCTGGGGCATCGTCCCGGTCGCTGTCGTGGCGATGTTGCTGGCCGCGCCGTCGCTGTGGTTCGCTGCGCTGGCCACCGCGTTTCTCGCCGCCGTTTCGCAGGTCGATGACCGCCGCGGTTTGCCCGCGCGCGTGCGCTTCGCCGCGCATGCCGTCGCCGTGATCGCGCTGGTCGCACTGTTTCCGGCTGCGGCGCCGTGGTGGCTGCTGTGCGCGTTGGCATTTTTGATGATCTGGCTGGTCAATCTCTACAATTTCATGGACGGCGCGGACGGCCTCGCGGGCGGCATGGCGCTGTTCGGTTTCGCGGGTTACGCGGCGGCCGCGCTGCTGTCCGATCATCCGATGCCCGAACTGGCGCTGGCGTCGCTAGCTGTCGCGGCGGCGGCGCTCGGTTTTCTGTTCTTCAATTTCCATCCGGCGCGTATCTTTCTGGGTGACGCGGGTTCGATCTCGCTCGGCTACCTGGCAGGCGCTCTCGGTTACTGGGGCTGGCGCGGCGGCGCATGGCCCATCTGGTTTCCGGCGCTGGTGTTCGCGCCGTTCATCGGCGACGCGTCGGTGACGCTCGCGCGGCGGCTTGCGCGCGGCGAAAAGTTTTGGCAAGCGCACCGGGAGCATTACTATCAGCGCATGGTGCGTTCGGGTGTCGGCCATGCGGGCACCGCGTGGGCGTGGTACGCGATCATGGTGATCGGTATAGGTCTTGCTCTAATCGCATTAGGCCGTTCTGCGGCCGCTCAGTGGGGCATCGTCGCTGGTTGGGCTGCCGTGCTGGTCGTCATCGGAAGCATCGTCGATCTGCGCTGGCGCCGGTTCCAGTCAACACTGTCCAAACAATCCGAGGTATGACGCTGATGCTCAGATCCAAAGCCAGCTGGCTATCCTTCAGCGCTTTCCTGTTCGACCTCGCCGCCGTCGCCGGCGCGTGGCTCGTCGCGTATCTGATCCGCTTCAACGGCGCGATGCCCGTCGATTTCCGCGACGGCGCGCTGCACGCGCTCATCTGGGTGCTGCCCGTCTATGGCGTGATGTTCCGCATCTTCGGCCTGTATCGCGGCATGTGGGTGTTCGCGAGCCTGCCTGACCTGATGCGTATCTCGAAGGCGGTTGCGACGGGCGCCTTGCTGTCGATGATTCTCGCTGTGATGATCCAGCCCGTGCCGATCGTGCCGCGTTCCGTGCTGCTCGTGTCGCCGCTGTTTTTGTTTCTCGCGATGGGTGGTTCGCGCGCGCTGTATCGCGCGGCCAAAGAGTTCTATCTGTACGGCGGCCTCGTCGCGCAGGGCAAGCCGGTTGTCGTGATCGGTGCTGGCACGGCGGGCGCGATGCTCGCGCGCGAACTGTCTCGCACCAGCGAATGGCGCCTGATCGGTCTGCTCGACGACGACGTCTCCAAGCACGGCCGTGAGATTTACGGCTACAAGGTGCTCGGTCCGATCAACAAGTTGCCGGAGATCGCGGAGTCGACCAAGGCCGAGTACGCGATCATTGCGATTCCCTCGGCGCCCGTCGAACAGCAGCGTCGCGCCGCGACATTGTGCGTGCGCGCCGGCGTACGCGCGATGGTGCTGCCGGCGCTGACGGATGTTGCGGAAGGGCAGGCGTCGCTGTCGCAGGTGCGTCATATCGATCTCGAAGATCTGCTGGGCCGCGAGCCGGTGCATATCGACACACCGCACGTCGAAGCGCTGCTGCATGCGCGCGTCGTGATGGTCACAGGCGCGGGCGGTTCGATCGGCTCGGAGCTGTGCCGTCAGATCTTGCGCTTCAATCCCGCGCAACTGATCGCATTCGATATCTCCGAGTACGCGATGTACAAGCTCGTCGAAGAACTGCTCGAACGTTTTCCGGGCGTATCGATCGTGCCTGTGATCGGCGACGCGAAAGATTCGCTGCTGCTCGATCAGGTGATGGCGCGCTTTACGCCGCACATCGTGTATCACGCGGCAGCGTATAAGCATGTCCCGCTGATGGAAGAGCAGAACGCGTGGCAAGCCGTGCGCAACAACGTGCTCGGCACATACCGCGTCGCGCGTGCTGCGATTCGTCACGACGTAAAGCGCTTTGTGCTGATCTCGACGGATAAGGCGGTCAATCCGACCAACGTGATGGGCGCGAGCAAGCGTCTCGCGGAAATGGCCTGTCAGGCGCTGCAGCAAACCAGCGGCCGCACGCAATTCGAAATCGTGCGCTTCGGCAACGTGCTCGGCAGCGCGGGCAGCGTGATTCCGAAGTTCCAGCAGCAGATTGCGAAGGGCGGTCCCGTTACCGTCACGCACCCGGAAATCACGCGCTTCTTCATGACGATTCCCGAAGCGTCGCAGCTCGTGCTGCAGGCGTCGAGCATGGGTCACGGCGGCGAAATTTTTATTCTCGATATGGGCGAACCGATGAAGATCGTCGATCTCGCGCGCGATCTGATTCGTCTTTATGGCTTTACGGAAGAGCAGATCCGCATTGAGTTCACTGGCTTGCGGCCCGGCGAGAAGCTGTACGAAGAACTGCTCGCCGATGACGAGACGACCACGCGCACGCCGCATCCGAAGTTGCGCACGGCGCTTGCGCGCGGCGTTCCCGACAATCTGCTCGATGAGTTGCTGCCGGGGCTCATGCAGCATCGCGTGCTGACGGATGATGAAGTGCGTCGCGATCTGCGCCGCTGGGTCGCGGAGTATCAGCCGGCTTTGACTGCGCCCGTCTTACGTAGCGTGCCTTCGCTTCCGGGGCAGCGGGCTTCGATGTGATGTGACAAAAAAAGGCGCCGAGGCGCCTTTTTTCATGTCCCGCTTAAGCGGTCATCACGAATGCCGCCGCTTTCGCACCACCAGCCACCGCGGCACCTTGAACCTCACAATACTCACATACAGCCACACATACGTCGCCGCAAAAACCACCACGAAACAAAACAGATGCACCGTATGCCGCCAGAACAGCGTCGCGGGAACCACGGCAATCAGGCATAGCAGCCACAGATACGGCGACGTCAGCGAATTACGCCGCGTGAGCTCCCGCGCAGTCCTTGCACCCACGGCCCAGCGCATCAACCGCTTGTACACGAGCATATGCAGATGCACGCCGTCTGGAATGCCTGGCGACATCCCGCGAATAAACTTCTTCCGGTAGATCGAGAAACACGTCTCGAAGATCGGATACATGAAAAGCAGCACGGGATACCACGCCGACACATCGCGATTGCGCATCACGAGCATGATCGACAGCTCGCCGAGCATGAAGCCGATGAAATACGCGCCGCCGTCGCCGAGAAAGATCAGGCCAGCGGGGAAGTTCCAGATGAAGAAGCCCATCACCGCGCCCATCATGATCAGCGACGCCGACAGCACGATCGGGTCATGCACCTGGAACGCGACATACGCGAGCGACGCGAACATCATGAACGCGACCATCGATGCAAGGCCGTTGAAACCGTCGATGATATTGATCGCGTTGGCCAGCGCCGCGACGGCCAACACCGTCACCGCGCAGGAAATAGCGGCATATGACAGCAGAAAATCGAGCGGCGGCACGCTGATGCGCGTGACAGCGATACCCATCACGAAGTAAGCGAGCGCCGCCGCGATCATCGTGCAGATCAGCCGTGCAAGCGGCGACACTTTTTTCGTCAGATCTTCGATCAGACCCGATGCAAACGCAGGCAAGCCGCAAGCAACCACACCGAGAATCCCCGCCGAAACGGCCGGATACGCGCCATACAGCTGGATCGCCGATACGATCAGGCCAACCAGAATCCCAGTTCCGCCGATACGCGGCACGGGCCGCGCGTGGAATTTCTGCACGCCCGCCAGATCGTTGTCCGCAAACGTTTCATGCAGATGCGCATACCGCACGATCACGAGTGTGATCAGCAAGGAAACTATGAAACCGAGCGCGAAACTAAGCATGAAGGTCGGACCACAAAAGGCAAACGAAGGATTATACAAATGAAACGCAGCGCGCCCGGACGGGTTGACGGCGCCGTCGCGGCGCGCACAGAAGTTTTCGCCGATAATGCCCAGCATGCTTGAGCAGGACTTGCCGAAGATGCGCACCACACTTGTTGCATGCCTGAGCGCCGCGCTGTTCGCGTTGCCGCTCACGGAAGCGAAAGCGGCTGCTGCCGTGGCCGCCGCCGCACAACCGCTTGCCCCCATCTCCATGACGGGTGTCTCCGACACGGGCGACACAGTCGAATTGCGCTTCGACGCGTTGCCGTCGAAGTCCGGCACGCTCACCATCAAGGGCGACCGGTCGAATTCCCCTGCAAAATCCTTTCCGGTTTCCTACGAACTCGAGCCCGTCGCAAAGAACGCGCTCGAAAGTCCGATCGTCAGGATTACGTTCGACAATCATCAGAAGATGACGATCGCTTGCGATCCGCTGTCGGATAACTGTCATGCCGATGGGTACCCGACGGTCGGCGGCACCAGCTTCTCTATCCTCTGGCATATCACACGCGCCGACACGAAGACCGCGCAGGCCAGAACGCACGCTTCGCCGTAGTGCGCGTGCGTGTCCCGCGAGGGCGAGCGCCGTCCGTCCCACATGCTGCGTCATGGATAGTCCCTATGTAGCGCGTCCTTAACGTTGCCGTTAGCCATCGATGGGGCTGCCATCCCGGCTGGCCGACTGCACGTCACGGACACTCATGCTCAACAACATCACCATCCGGCAAGGACTGACGCTCGTCATCGGCATCTTCGCGGCATTTCTCCTGATCGTGATCGGCGTCGGCTGGGGCGCGCTGAAATTCACCAACGATGGCTTGCAGAACGTGCAGCAGTCGTCGTCGTCGATGAACGCGCTGACGTCGAGCTCGGAGAAGCTGCTGCAGGTGCGGCTCTCGCTGGGCAGCTACGAGACGCTCTTTAGCGTCGGCAAGGACACGGATGGGCTGCTCGCCGCCGCGCACAAGGTGCTGGAATCGTCGAATGCAGATTTCCGTGCGTACATGGCCGGACCGTTCGGCAGCGACGAAGAGGGCAAGCTCGCGCAAACCGTGGCGCAGGCGCGCGCCGCGCTCGTCGATCAGGCAATCGAGCCGGAGCACAAGGCCCTCGTCGACAACGACTTCAACACCTTCCGCACGATCCAGGGCGAGACGGCGGACCGCTTCTACCGCGTCTACGCAAAGGCGATCGACGCGCTCAAGCGTGCACAGCACGACAACCAGCAACGCGCGGCAGATCAGTTGAGCCGGCGCTTCATGATCTCGACGGCGTTGTTCATCGCGATCGGCGTGGCGGCTGTCGTGGTCGGCGCGATGGCGCGCGCGGGTCTCGCGGCGGCAGTCGTGAAGCCGGTCAACCAGACCATCCGCCACTTCCGCAGCATGGCCGAAGGCGATCTGACCACGGCGGTCAAGGTGCGCTCGCGTAACGAAATGGGCCAGTTGCTGCAGGCGCTGTCGCAGATGCGCGATGGTCTGGTCGACACGGTATCGAAGGTGCGCGGCAGCACGCATTCGATCACGCTCGGCGCAAACGAGATCGCCGCAGGCAACGCGGACCTGTCGAGCCGCACCGAGCAGCAGGCCGCTGCGCTTCAGGAAACGGCGGCGAGCATGGAAGAACTGTCGGCGCCCGTCAAGCAGAACACCGACAACGCGAAGCTCGCGAGCCGTCTCGCGCAAGGCGCACTCGATACTGTCGTGCGCGGCAGCGACGTGGTCACGCGTGTCACGGAAACGATGGATGGCATCACCACGTCGTCGCGCAAGGTCGGTGAGATTATCGGCATCATCGAGGGCATCGCGTTCCAGACCAACATCCTCGCGCTGAATGCGGCCGTCGAGGCGGCGCGTGCAGGCGAGCAGGGACGTGGCTTTGCAGTCGTGGCTTCCGAAGTGCGCGCGCTCGCGCAGCGCTCGGGCGCAGCGGCAAAGGAAATCCGCGAACTGATCGGCGATTCGACGGCGCAGGTCGCGCAGGGCGCGTCGCTGGTCGCCGACGCGCGCAAGACCATGGAAGAGGCAATGAACTCCGTGCAGCGCGTGACGGGCATCATGTCGGAGATCGAAGGCGCCGCGCACGAGCAGAGCGACGGCATCGAACAGATAAACAAGGCAATCGGCCAGATCGACGAAGTGACTCAGCAGAACGCGGCACTCGTCGAGCAGGCTGCGGCGGCGGCGAAGACGCTTGAAGCTCAGGCGGTGGTGCTGCGCGAGGCGGTGGCTGTGTTCCGTCTTGAGGTCACCGCCAGCGTCGCGTAAGAGTCACCACGCCTACACTAAACGCCAAACCGCGCGATATCGCCGTCTCAAGGTGGTCGCCTCATTGCACTTCAATGATTTCGGGTGGTGCTTTACCCGGATTCTCTAGCCGGCGCGAGTGTCGAGAGGGATGCAGGTAGCGCGCTTCTCGGTCGCCAGAGATGTCTCGTCGAGGTGGGGGATACATGAGTTGCCTTTGCGACGAAAACGCATCTGCAACGAGCCCCCGTTGCCTCATGATGAAGCACGGGGATTTTATCCACCCCCCCTGATTGACTTTGGCGGCAGCGTTTGTCCGCTCTCGTGCTAAGAGCCGCCGATTCTCGTATCAGCGTACCCGACTGCTGCGCGCCCAGATTGACGATGACGCACTTGACCTGCATGCGCGCGCCTTGAGCTACGCTTTCACAGGAACCCCGCGGACGCACGACGCGTCGATGTCGCTCATATCGAGCAGTAGGTTGCCCGGATTCTTTAGCCAGCATAGCGTGCTTGGCGGACTATAAGTCGACGCCACGCGCACGCCGCGCGCAAGCTCAATCCGTTTGCGCGCAACCAGCGGTCACTGCCAGCTGATCTTGTACAGGACTTGCCCTTCCAACGCATGGCCAGTCGCGGCCCACCCGTCTTTCCAGACGTCATAAGGCGAGTAGAACGACTTCACCTCTGTCTTCTTGAGACCGCTGCGATCACACAGATTCAGCGACTGCGCGAATCCACGGCACTCGTCGCTCGCGGACTCAGGCGCATCCATTGGCAGCACGACCCACTGAATACCATTTTTTTGCAGGTAGTCCGCGGCGCGTCCAGCAAACAAATAAGGCACAAACGCCGGATCCACCAAACCGCCGAGGTCCGCAACCTTTCTGCCGCTGTAGAAGCCGATTCCGCCGATGTCGAACGCCGCCACCACCTGATCATTCGGCACATTCGCGGCCAGCCACTTTCCCATCCGGACATGGGTATCGTTGACGTGCTGAATCCCATCGTCGGTGATTGCCGACCACTCAAACAACGTGCCGGATGCAAGCGCGAATAGAGCCAGGATGGTCGCGAAGCTGTAACGCCGACTCCACCTCGCAGACCACTTGAAGCGCAACGAAATTATTCGGCCAATTTCAAGCAGACCGGACGCCATCAACGGGAACACGAACAGCAGCACCATCGCGTGATACCGCATGCCGGTGCCGATCGCCGGAAAGAGGAGGAAATACACGCCAAGGTAAGCCACTGCCAGCACGATTAGGAACAGCGTGTGATACGCGCGAACCCGTAGTAAGCGCCCGATGCCAAACACCGTCAGCAGCGCGAAGACCATTGACAACCCAAGGCGCAACGCGTTGCTGAGCGTGCCTTCCTCAAAATTGACAAAGCTTCCAGTTATCTGGAACAGGCACGAACGGATGAAGTGCAGGATGATGATCGGCTTGAGCGTCGCCGTGTCACGAAAATACAGCCATTTTCTGCCGCTCACCGTGACTGGCAGGAAAGAGTGAGAGGTCAGATAATTATCAAGCATGACAAACATAATCGCTACGACGCAGGGCACGACAATACCGACCAGCGGCCGCCAGCGCCTCGTGGCGAGATACCCGCCTACCAGGAATATGGGGAGGAGCGCCGCCGCTTCTGGACGGGTAGCGATCGCTCCTGCGAAACACAGCCCGCACATCACTGTATGCGGCACACCCGCAAACGTGCTGCGGGAGAACAGGAAATGCGCGGCTAGAAAGAGGCACGCAATGAGTAGCAAATGCTCCATGCCGGTTGCGATCAGCCAGACGAAATTCCCATACAGCACGGGCAACGACACCAGCGCGACGCACTCGAGTGTCGGCAGCTTGTCGCGCCGCGCAGTCCAATACAGAACAACGAGTATCAGTGCCAGAAACAGCGAGTTAAGGATCAGCAGATAGAGCGGATGGTTGAGCGACGGAAACACCAGATAATTGATCGAGATAATCCACGGCCAGATTGCGCTCGAGGAGCCAGACGAGGCAACGCCGGGAATGAAGCCGGGAATGCCGAATTCAGCCGCATGTTGTCCAACCACCTGATGGATCCACGAATCATCGAGTGGGAATCCGTTATTCTTCAACACCGGCCAGCCGATTATCGCAACGGCGATAATAAAGCACGCAATCGGAATGAAAATGGCTAGACCATCAGCGTGTCCATCCTCGCGGATGGCGCTACCGTTAGCATTCTGCATGGCATCTCATTGCGAAGGGTCGTTGATGCGACAACAACGGCAGAATTGATTCGTCACTCAGCTTGGACCGCGACAACATTTACCAGCCTAACAAGGCCAGAGTCGCCGTCTGTGCGGCAGCGCACGTTAGCTCCGGCACCGCTCCCCGCGAAGCGCCGCGGCGCCTGCGCCCTCAGCCTGCGCACTGGCACGACTCTGCACAAGCCACCAACTATTTATCGAATTAGCGTTTGGACGCGGCAGAACCCGGCACTCGTCGAGCAGGCGGCACTCGCTGCGAAGACCCTTGGCGCAGGCTCGGGTGTTACGCGGGGCAATCGCCGTGTTCCGCCTCGAAGCTGCCGCGAGCGTTGCCTGAGACTCAGCTACCCACACGCCCATACTGATCGTCAAACCGCACGATATCGTCTTCGCCGAGATAACTGCCCGATTGCACCTCGATCAGTTCGAGCGGCGTCTTGCCCGGATTCTCCAGCCGGTGCAACGTGCCGAGCGGGATATACGTCGACTGGTTCTCCGTCAGCAGGAACGTCTCCTCGCCGCGCGTCACGCGCGCGGTGCCGCGCACGACGATCCAGTGCTCCGCGCGATGATGATGCATCTGCAGCGATAGCCGCCCACCCGGTTTCACGATGATGCGCTTCACCTGGAAACGCTCGCCGTGATCGATCGAGTCATAGCAGCCCCATGGCCGCTCGACCTTCCGATGCACTTTCGCTTCCGTGTTCTTTGCCTCTTTCAGGCGCGTCACGATCGCCTTGACGTCCTGCACGCGATCTTTGGCGGCAACGAGCACGGCGTCTGCCGTCTCGACCACCACGACACCTGTCACGCCGACACATGCCACCAGCCGGCCTTCCGAGTGCGCATAAGTATCGCTTGCGCCTTCGAGTAGCACGCGGCCACGCGAGACATTGCCTGCCGTGTCTTTCTTGCTGACATCCCATACGGCGTCCCACGCGCCGACATCGGACCAGCCCGCCGTCAGCGGCACGATGATGCCCATCAGCTTCGGATCGTCGCCGATACGCTCCATCACCGCGTAATCGATCGAGTCGTTCGGGCAGGCCGCAAACGCGGCGCGGTCGATCTGCAACGCGCCGTCGCTCGTGACGCTCGCCCGCTCATGCGACGCCCGGCATGCAGCCGCAATGTCCGGCCGGCAGGCCGTGATCGCCGCGAGCCACACCGACGCGCGCATCACGAAGATGCCGCTGTTCCACCAGTACTCGCCCGACGCGACGTATTGTTCCGCCGTTTCCTGCGCGGGCTTTTCGACGAAGCGTTCGATGCTGCGCGCGCCGCGTCCATCGGCGGGCAGTCCTGTCTTGATGTAGCCGTAGCCGGTTTCCGCGCGCTCGGGCGGCACGCCGAGCGTGACGATTGCGTCGCGCAGCGCGTGCTGGATTGCCTGCTGCAATGTCGAGACGAACGCGGCGTCGTCGGCGATCAGATGATCGGCGGGCATCACGACGAGAATGGGATCTTCGCCATGACGGGCATCTGCGAGCGCTGTCAGTGCGGCAATCGTCAGCGCGGGCGCTGTGTTACGCGGCGACGGTTCCAGCACGACGCGCGATTCGCATGCGCAACGCTCAAGCCGTTCCTTCGTCGGCAATCGCAGTTCTTCGCTGCAGACCACGAGCGTCGGCTGTGTCCTGACGACATGCGGTGCGGGATGTTCGTGAGTCGGTGCGCGCAAGCCCAGCGTTCGCCGCAGCGTGGCTTCGAGCAGCGACTCCTCGCTCGTCAGTCCGATCAGCTGTTTCGGGCATTGTTCGCGAGACAGCGGCCACAGACGCGTGCCGGAGCCGCCCGCCAGTACGACAGGCTGAATGACGCAGGCTAGCTGGGTCTCGTGATCAAGAATTTCCTGGGCGGCTGCTTCTGCAATGACGTTCATCGTGTCTCCCATGACGCCGGGCCAGGGTAAATGACACGGTGCCGTTGTGTCTGCTCATTCAATCAAACGTCACGCGGGATTTCTGTGCGTCGGGGCACAAAAAGCAGTGAGGGCTCCCGTTGAGGCTGTGGCAGTGAAGCGCCGACGAACGGCAGTGTGCTCGTGGCCTTGGGCGGCTCGGTGACCGAAGCAAATATCTGTGTGAAGCGGCTCGCGCCATGCAGCGCGATGAGCGTCAAAGCGGGGAACGCGAGGGAGAATGCCCGCAGCTCGTCGCGATATCCGAACGGGATGAAAAGCACCACCAACGGCCACAGCGCGGCGTGAAGATAATGTCGATATCGCGTGCCTGAAAAACGCCAGGCAGCATGAAAGAAGATCGCGAGTGGAACGATGATCAGCGGATTCTGGATGCTTGGGGTGGGCACGCTTCTGCTAATGAGATTCCAGAAGCTGAGATATGTTTTTGGATCAATCCAGAAACGCACGTTCTCCATCAGGTGAAATTCCACGGTGCCGCCAATATTGCCGTCGTAGCCGGTGGTGATCAGATGGCGAGTGACGAGACAGCAGGCAAATTGCGCAGCGAGCCATCCGACGCGTGTTCGCAGTGATACGTCGCGTTCGTGCAGAAAGAAAAGCGCGAGTGGGGCGAGGAAGAAGGTTTCCTTGTTGAACGAAAACAGCGCAATGCAGAGTGTGCATGCGAGCATCTGTCGCCGTAACAGGAAGAAACACGCGGCGAAAAGACCTGCCAGTTCCAGAAAGTCGTAGTAGAACGCGCTCTCCTGAAACGTCAACGGATAAAAGAGGCTGAATGCCACCACGAATGTGAGCGCCTGTCCAAAGGTCAATGCATGCGTGCGCGCAAGAAGATAGATCAACCAGAGCGCACAGATCGTGGCCGCGACTACCGTAAAGTAGGTGATGTAATAGGTAATCGCAACAACGGGTGTCCAGTACCTGGCGGGCAAGCGGCTGAAGTACTGGCTTCGGATCGCGTCATGCTGCGTGACCTGCGCATAGAGCTTCGCCTGAAGGTCAGGTGGGAGCTTGTTCACAACCCATCTCACGCTCATCGGGAAAGACGCTCTGTAGACGAAAGGCTTTCTCGCCGTACCATCCATCATCTCAGGCAACGTGATGTGGTAGTTGGCACTGTTTTGATCCTCGTGGAAACCCCATTTCAGAAGTACGCTATTCGTGATGTTTCCCGTGCAAATGAGCAGCGTCACGAGCACGATAGAGAATCGGCAAAACGCCAGAACCCAATACCTGCCGATATTTTTCATGGAGCGGTCCTTACTTTTGCTGGCTACACGCTGCGTTACGGCTGAAGGCGCGGCGGGCCATAAACATCTTCCGCTCAGGCGCGCAATGACTACGCCTCGCTCATGTTCGACTCAAACCGCGTCGGGTCAGGAACGGCAGGTTCGTGGCGCGCCACTTCTGGCCAGAGGGGGTTTCGAACAGCAGATAAATTACGGTTAGCGACACGATGCCCGTCATCGGTTGATATAGCCGCACCTCGTCGAGCACGCCAAAGATGAAAATGCTCAGCGTATAGAGCGTCATCGTGATGCCGATCGCGAGAAGGTTTCTTGCCTTCTCGCGATATCCCACGTATGTACACACGAGAAACACCAGCACGAGCATCGTGTAGATAAGCGAGATGTCATATCCCTTGCTTCCAACGAGTAACACTTTCCCGTTATGGAGGTAGTGAAAATGATTTTCGAATTTCGCGTGCAGCGTATCCGCGCCCACGCCAGGCAGCATCGAAGCCTTGAAGAGTGTTTTTCTGAGTACCTCGGTGATCGCAACGCCAACGGCAATCAGAGCACCACCCCACGTCACCGAGCGAACGTCCATACGTTGACCCAGTGCGATTGGCGAGGCGCCCTTAAGGATCAAAAACAGCCCGATGAAAGTGCAGGATTCGCGGCTCAGTACAGAAGCGATAAAAAGAACAACGAACGGAACAACACCTTCGCTTCTGATCGCAAGCAGAAAGAGCAGCGTGAGCATCACCGATTCGGTGAAGTCCCACGGATAGCTGAAATAGTGCGTGCAATACACCCACAACGCGGACGAGGCGACGAGCGCTGCTGCAGTGAGGCTGACTTTCCGGGTCAGCGCGTACGCGCAAATGCATAAAATGAAATTTTCGAGCGTCAGGAATACTTTCGCGAATTCGTTATAGGGATTCGGCGAGATGTGCCTGAACAGATCCAGCAGATAGGGAGTCAAAAGGCGGTTCTGGAAGGCCCGCCAGTGCGGCGTTCCGCTCAACACGCCGTCCGAGGCGCCGAGCAGTTCATCCATGTTCGACGCATGCTCTCTCGCCCAGAACAGATATTCGACGCATGTGCAAAGCACGATAAACAGAAGCAGTGTCGCAATGCCAGACGGAGATATTGCGTTTCTTGCTTGAGTTGTCGGATCCATTTTTTTTCAGGCCTGAAGAGAATTGATCAAAGCCAGTGGGCAGGCGGAACTTCTCTTGACGCGCATCCGGTGCTAACTTTCATGGACATGAAAGTCACAAAAGAGGCAAGGGGTGCCTCAACACCCCGTTCGCATCATCAGATCGCCAGTACCATGAACACACCGCACAATCCGATGACAGAACAACTCACGCGGTCCTTGAACGTGAAGACAATCGGGTCATCGTTCATCTGTCCGCGAAACGCGAGCATCCAGATACGGCTTACCCAATATAGCGTCAGTCCAAACACGGCCCACAGCATCTTCGGATGGTGGTAAAGCAGCTTGAATTCCGGTGAATTCAGGTAAAGCGCGAGCACGAGTACAGCGAGATACCCGGCCGCAGTGCCGTAGGAACGCAGGATCGACATGTCCTGCGTAATGTAGCCGCGCCCGGCAGCTTCCGTTTTGCCCTGCTGCAGCATCGCCTCGAGTTCGACATAGCGCTTGAGCATCGCGAGGCTCAGGAAAATCGGCACGCTAAAAAGAATCAGCCAGTAAGACAGCGGAATGTTGTTGCATTCGCCGCCAGCAATGACGCGCACTGTGTAGAGGCTGGCCAGCGTGAACACATCGATGAGCGCGATCCGCTTGAGCACGAACGAATAGGCGACGGTGGCAGCCATATACGCGATGAGCACCGCGCCGAACTGCCAGGGCAGCAGGGCAGCAAGCCCGAGCCCGGCACCGAGCAGCACAATCGTCAGCACGATCCCCAGAGAAAGCGGCAGCTTGCCCGACGCGAATGGACGGCTGTGCTTGCGCGGGTGGCGGCGATCGGCATCCAGGTCGAGCATGTCGTTGAGCAGATAGACGGATGACGCGCACAGGCTGAACGACGCAAACGCGATGCAGGCCGCGAGCACCGCCTGCAGATCCTCGAAGCGATGCCCGAGAAGAAGCGGCACGAAGATCAGACAGTTCTTGACCCACTGATGCACGCGCATTTCCTTGAGCATGAGCGGAATCAGTCGGCGTTTCTCTTCGAAGAAGACGATTTCCGTGTTGACCTTGCGCGCGATGTTGGCGATGTGCTGGTTGCCAACCACGATTGCGCGGCGTGCGCGCTGCCATACGGGGACGTCTGCACGTGCATCGCCGCAGTAGTCGAAGCCGTGTTCGCCGAACTGCTCGACGAGGGCTGCAGCCTTGTTTTCGCCATGCAGGTTCAGGCTCGCATTGCTTGCGAGCACGCCGCTGAACATGCCGAAGTGCGCCGCCACCTGGCTGGCGAATCGCTGGTTAGCTGCCGTGCACAGATAGAGCGGCCGGCCGGCCGAACGCTCTTCGCGCAAATAGTCGACGAGTCGGCCGTTATAAGGCAGTACACCCACATCGAGTGTCACGCGCTGCGCGATCTGCTCCTTCAGATAAGCCTTGCCGCGCAGCAGCCAGAACAGGCAGAGGAATATCGAAAGTGGCTGCTGTTTAAGCAGCACGAAGAAGCTTTCGAACAGGAAATCAGCTCGTGTGAGCGTGCCGTCCAGGTCCACACACAGCGGAATTGCGGGATCTGACATATCGATACCTTATTGCGCTTGTTCGGGGGGGATTGGCAGCAGACGCGCTATGCCGGATTGAGCGTAGAAGGTTAGGGCATCGATATGCGTCGATATGTACGCCAGCGTACGAGCCGATTTGAAATGCATAAGGATCGTCTGAATCGAAAGGGCGAGCCTGGCCGATGCGGCTTATAACGGCTCGCTCTCAACAGAAGCAGGAGATATTCGATGCAGACAGGTACGCCGCGCGATCACGCAAAAACGAAGCGTTTGTCGAGCTGGTACTTTGCGATATAGCCGAGCGTAAGGCCGAATGCGCCACCCGCAAGGCGTGCTGTTTCCGACTGGAAGATCGCCTGAGCAGCAAATTCCGTGGCCCAGAAGATGGCGGTGGTGGCGAGCCCCATTGCGACGTATCGCAAGAAGGTATGGACACCGTGGGTGACGCTGCGGTGTTCGTAGCGAAAGATCCAGCTCTTGTCGAGCACGTACTTGACGACGAGTCCCACGCCCGTGCCGATGCACACGGCGATGGGAATCGATAATGGCCCGCTATACAGCTGCCAGGCGATCTTCTGGCTACCCAGATTCGCCGCCATCGAGATCAGCGCGAACAGCGCATACCACGTGACGAGCGCGGTGCGGCTTTCGACGATCGCGTTCACAACGAAACCCGCTTGAACACGAAGCGCGGCAGCGAGCGGATAACGAGCATGATCGCGCTCCAGAACCATGGCGTATAGACGAGATCCTTGCCCTGCGCGATGGCGCGCACGATGTCTTTACTCACCTGCTCCGGCGTCGCGACAAGCGCTTTGGGCAAGGCAAGGCCTGCTGTCATGGGCGTATCGACGAAGCCGGGCTTGATCGTGAGCACATGTACCCCCGCTTTGAAGAGCCGCGCGCGCAAGCCCTCGCAGAAGGTCGTGACGGCAGCCTTGGCCGCGCCGTAGACATAGTTCGACGCCCGCCCGCGATCGCCCGCCACGGACGAGATCACGGCAATGGTGCCGCTACGCTGCGCCTCCAGCAGGCTGGCGAGGCGTGTGAGCAACGCAATCGTGGAGAGCGCGTTGGTCGAGAATTCGTGCAGGGCCGCATCCACGTCGCGCTCGCACAGCGCCTGGTCAGCCAGTGTGCCGTGTGCGATGAGCACGACGTCGATCGAACCGAGGGCCGTGCGGCACGCATCGAGCATGGCGGCGTGTTGCGTGTAGTCATTCAGGTCGAGCACGTGCGTATGCACGTCCTGGCTTCCGCGCACGCGCAAATCCTGTGCGATGGTGTCCAGCCGTGCGGCATGACGACCAGCCAGGAACAGGCGATCGCCGTCGGCAGCCCAGTGCCGCGCGCAGGCGGCGGCGATGGCGGACGAGCCGCCAATGACAAGAATGTTCGTCATGATTGAGTCGTCCGGTTCCAGAAGCGCGACATGCGCGCGGGATCGCGATGCCGCTCGAGTTCCTGCCATGCGGGGTAAGCCGCCCGGAAATGCTCTCCGCTCATGTGTGCATCTTTCGCGGGATACTGACGGCCGCCCGCTTCGGCCACGATCGAATCGAGCCGGGCGAAGAGGTCGAGGTTGCGCTTTGCGTTCTGCGGGAAGTCGAGGGCAAGCGAGACGCCTTCCATCGGAAACGAGAGCAGACCAGGTGAGGGCAGAGAGCCGCAACGCTTGAGCACCGCGAGAAATGAGCCGCTGCCGTGCGTGGCGATCGTGTCGAGGATCGCGCGCAGCGCGTCGCGCGCGTTTGCTGTCGGCACCCCACATTGATGCTGCTGGAAACCGCGCCGCCCATAGATGCGATTCCAGTTGAGGATATTGTCGAGCGGATAGAAGAAGCTGGCCGGGCTCATGCGAGCGAGTTCGATGCCGGGCTTCTGGCGCTGGTAATAGAGTGCGTTGAATGCGCGTACGGTGGTTCGGCTGACGGGCGAGAACGGCGGCACGAACGGCACACTGCGGGCGCGTTTCGTCGAGACGGAGAAGTCGCCGTCGTCGGCATGATCGCCGCATGTGTAGATGCCGCGTCCCAGCGCCGCGCCGCGCGCGAGGCAATCCACCCATGCCACGCCGTATTCGTGCTTGGCCTCGAGATCGTGCGAGAGGTCGAGGAATTCGTCGAGGTTCGCGTAGCGTATGCGCGTGACGGCAAGGTGGGCCGAGCGTACGGGCATGAGTTGAAGCTCGACCCATTCGATCACGCCCGTCAGGCCAAGTCCGCCGATCGTCGCACGAAACAGCGCGGCTTCTTCAATGGGCGAACATTCGGTGGCGGGGCGGTCCGAACGCAGCAGCGAAAAGCGGCGCACGTGGCGCCCGAACGTACCGCGTACGTGGTGGTTCTTGCCGTGCACGTCGTTGGCGACGGCGCCACCCAGTGTCGCGAACTGTGTCCCCGGCGTGACGGGCAGCATCCAGCCACGCGGCAACGCGACGTCGAGCAGCTCACCGAGCGTCATGCCCGCTTCGGCGCGCACGACGCCGTTGGTCCAGTCCGCGCTCATGAAGCGCGCGAGGCCGCGCATCGGCAGCACCTGGCCGGTATCCGCGAGGCAACTGTCACCGTAGCTGCGACCATTGCCGAACGCGAGCGTCGTGCCACGGCGCACATGGGCGTCGGCGAGACGCGTCTGGATCGCATCACGCCACGCCAGCGGTTCGCCCGACTGGTGCGCATAGGGGTATCGTCCCCACGATTGCAGCTTTGAGGCGTTCATGTATGACGAGACCATTTGGAATGTCTCGCAATGTCGCAGAAGATCGCGCCGCGGACAGTGGGCCACACCACACACAGTTCGAAGCGCCGCCAGGCATTAGACGACCAGAACGAACGATCGGAAAAAAGAAATCCCGGGCACGCCGATCGTGCCCGGGATCATGGAGGAAGGAACTGTCTGCTGCTGCCGTGTCGTGTCTTGTCGGCAGGTGCGAAACAGAAGGCGGGGGAGTCGGCGCGATGACGCGTATCCCCCAAGGACTGACGGTGTTATTCGAATCCGCGCGGATTCTGCGCCTGCCAGCGCCAGTGATCTGCACACATGCGCTCGATACCGTATTGCGCCTTCCAGCCGATCACATCAAGCGCCTTGGCGGGCGCAGCAAAGCACTGCGCAACGTCACCCGGACGGCGTGCCACGATCTCATACGGCACCGGCTTGCCCGACGCTTTCTCGAAGGCTTTCACGACATCGATCACGCTATAGCCCTGGCCCGTGCCGAGATTGACGACAAAGCTCGCATCGCGCTTGACGAGTGCGTCGAGTGCCGCGATATGCCCGCGCGCCAGATCGACCACGTGAATGTAATCGCGCACGCCCGTGCCATCCGGCGTGTCGTAATCGCCGCCAAACACACGCAGCTTTTCCAGCTTGCCGACGGCCACTTGCGCGACATACGGCATCAGGTTGTTCGGCACGCCGCCGGGATCTTCGCCGATCAGGCCGCTTTCATGCGCGCCCACCGGGTTGAAGTAGCGCAGCGTCGCGATGCGCCACGATGCGTCGGACAGTTCGAGATCGCGCAGGATCTGCTCGGCGATCAGCTTGCTCTGGCCATACGGGTTGGTGGCCGACAGCGGGAACGACTCGTCGATGGGCGAGCTTTTCGGCACGCCATACACGGTCGCCGACGAACTGAACACGAACTGCTTCACATTGCGCGCGCGCATCACGTCCAGCAGCACGAGCAGGCTGTCCATGTTGTTGCGGTAGTATTCGAGCGGCTTCGCCACCGATTCGCCCACGGCCTTCAGCGCCGCGAAGTGAATTGCGCCCGTGACCGGATGCTTGTCGAAAATCGTGTTGAGGACGGCTTCGTCGCGCACGTCCGCTTCGTAGAATGCGACCTTCTTGCCCGTGATCTTCTCGACACGCGCGATCGATTCGCGCTTGCTGTTCACGAGATTGTCGATCACGACCACGTCGTAATCGCTGTTGAGCAGTTCCACGCACGTGTGCGAACCGATAAAGCCTGCACCGCCCGTTACCAGAATCGTGCCCTTCGTGGTCATGCTGAGCTCCCTTTAGAGTGATGTGCCCGTCAGTTGCTGAATCAGGGCTTTATACCGTTCTACGACATCGCGTTCGTCAAATTCCTGCGCGACTTTCTCACGGCCGCGCTCGCCCATCGCCTGACGCCCGGCGTCGCTCATATCGAGCATCTGGGCGAGCTTCGCGGCCAGACTCCCTACACTACGCGCCTCGCATAACAGGCCGTTGACACCGTCAGCCACGACTTCGCGGCAGCCCGGCACGTTCGTCGCGACGATGGGCCGTCCCATCGCCGATGCTTCCATCAGCGTGCGCGGCACGCCTTCGCGATACGAGGGCAGCACGACGCAATCGGCGGCGGCGATGTGCGGGCGCACGTCATGCGCCTCGCCGAGGTAGTCGATCACGCCTTCGCGCACCCATGCATCGACTTCCGCCTGCGAAATCGCACTCGGATTGTCGACGCCGACGGGGCCGAGCAACTGAAAACGCGCATCAGGATAGGTCACGCGCAATTGCCGTGCGGCCTCGACGTATTCGCCCACGCCTTTATCCCACAACAGACGGCCGATTAATACAAAAGAAAATGCAGACTGCTTATTTTCCTGGTTGTTTTCCAGCGTATTTGCATGCCGCTTTTGCGGTGTGAAAGCAAACTGTTCGAGGTCGACGCCTTCTCCATGCAGCAGCCGCGCCCGCTCAGGATGCGCCAGCAGATTCTGGTCACGGAATGCCGCTTCATCGTCCTTATTCAAAAACCATATTTCACGCGGAAAGCGGAATGCAAAACGGTACAGCAGCTTGGCGATTTGCGCTGCACGGCTCTTCTGAATAAAAACATAGCCGAGACCTGTCGTTACGGCAACTGAATCGACACCCGCCAGTTTCGCTGCAATCGTGCCGTAGATGTTCGGCTTGATCGTGTAATGGAACACGACGTGCGGCCGGATCGAGCGATAGAGGCGGTAGAGCGACCACATCGTACGCAGATCGTCGCGCGGATTGGTGCCTTTCGATGCGACATGCAACGCGATGCAACGGCAACCCATCTGTTCGAGCAGCGGGGTCGTGCGGTCGCGCGGCGCGAGCACCGTGACTTCGACGCCGCGCGCGACCAGCGTGCGTATCAGCCCTTGCCGGTACGTGTAGATCGCAAACGAGGGGTTGCAGACGAGCGTGATACGTAGCGCGCTAGCGGAATCGATGGGTTGCTTCATGCGTGCGATGCAGGTTGGATCGGTCGGGTCTTAAAGGCTTGCGCGCGGCGCATAGAGCCGCTTTTTCAGGCGCTGAAGCGTTTTATACGGCGTGACGAAATGCAGCAGCTTCTTCGCGAGGCCGACCCAGTCATAAGGATTCAGTGCATTGAAATAGCGCAGTTGCAGGCGTAGCGTCGAGACAATCTGCCGTCGACGTTTCGTTGCGCTGATGCCGCCTTCATTCAACTCGTAGTAGAGGCCGAGATCGGGCAGGTTCGCGCAGTCGTATCGCTGCATCAGGCGCAGGAACAAATCGAGATCTTCTGCCGCCTTGTACGCTTCACGATAGTTGCCGACGGCAAGCACGGCATCGACACGCAGCATCATCGACGGATGCACGAAGCACGCGCGCATGAAACGCACGCGGCGAATGGCATCCGGCTCGGCAGGAGGTGTGAGCATGAAAAGCGGCTGGCCGTCACGCGATACCACTTGCGTCCACATGCCCAGACCCGCCACCCGTGGATGCGCTTCGAGATATGCACGCTGTCGCGCAAGACGCTGCGGCACCGTCAGATCGCCCGCGTCGATGCGCGCCGCGTAACGAAAGCCACGCGCCGCGAGCGCTTCAACGCCCGCTTGCAACGCGCGTTCGATACCGCCATTTTGCGGCATGCGCAGCACGTCGATCGACATGTTCGGCAGATCGGGCGCGACGATGGGCGGCGTGCTGCCGTCATCGACGATCAGCACATGGATGCGCGCCGCTTCGCTGAACGACGCCAGCGTGCGATCGACGTCGGCCTGGCCGTTATAGGCGGGCATCAGCACGGCGACGTCGTCGAGCGTGGCGGCCACGGGCGGCGTGAATGAAGAGGACGTCATGGACGCAGCTTGTAACGGATGTAATAAAAATTCACGGACGCCGCAGCCAGATAACCGACGGCCAGCCCGATCAGCGCGCCGTAGGCGCCAAAGCGCGGAATCGCCAGCAGATTGACGATGCAGGCGACCGCGAGCGCAAGCAGCCATTTCGACAGCAACACGAATTTCGCCTGATACTTCAGCACCACCAGATTGCCGATCGCCTCGATGCCTGCCGGCACGGACAGCCACACGGCCCAGCGGAAAATCTCGATGGCTTCTTCGAAGTCCGGGCCGCACACGCGCCGGATGATGAAACCCGCCAGCAGATCCAGCACGAATGCGCCGGCGATCATCAGCACCGCCGTCATCGCCGTAAGGCGCCACATGTTGCGGCGCAGTTGCGCGGCGTTCTGCACGCGGTAGACGAAGGCGGGCGCGAGCGTTTGCGCCAGCATCAGGGCGAGCGTGATCCAGTTTTCGTTGAGCTGTTGCGCGGCGGAATAGCGGCCAAGATCGGCGAATGAAATGGCGCGTTCCAGCATCAGGCGATCGAGCTTGAGGAACAGATACATGCAGATCAACCCGAGCCAGAACACCGTGCCCGCCGTCGCGAAGTGGCGGAACAGCGCACGATCCAGCCGCCAGCCGAGCTTGCCGCCATGCCGTTGCATGTAATAGATCACCAGCACCGCGCCGATCACCGCCGATTCGAGCGCCCACAGCCAGCCGAAGCGCGACGGCGCCGCCGCCATGCGCACCAGCAGCCAGACCAGCACGGCCTTGGCGATGGCCGTGGTCATACTGGTGAGCAGCTGCGGCTTGCTGTAGGTCATGCTTTGCAGCCACGCGTTGATCACGCCGACGAACGGCTCGCGGAACAGCATGGTGACGGCCAGCCCCGCCAGCATCGCGCCGACGACGGGATCGGTGACGCCCGCAGCGATGCCCGCCCAGGTCAGCAACAAAGCGACGGCGGAGACAGAGATACGTAGCGCGAAGGCGCTGCCAAGCACCGTGCCAAGCTGTTCCCGCGGCCGATGAACGATGGTCGGCACGAGAATTTCCGCGCCGCACACCCATGTAATCGGCGACAGTACGAGCAAAAGGGTATTGGCGTACTGCCATTTGCCGAACAGGTCGGGGCCGAAGTAGCGCGCCAGCACACCGCTGATCGCAATGGCCACGCCGATCTGCGTCAGACGCTCCAGGCCAAGCCAGACAAGGTTGGCGACAGCGCGGGTGACGTCGGGATTCGCGAAACGCTTAAGCGCGGGCATCCGCATGGCGACCGTGGGTTGTCAGCGGGCACGGGAGGTGCATGCATTCTGTAAATTGTCGTGTCCAGCCGGGAAAACGGCGCGGCAACTTTGTGAGCCAGAGGCGTCTAAGCATTAGAATGGCGCCAGTAAGGCGACGCTGAAAAGCGCAATTATAAGTTGTATCCGGACCGCTTCCGGCAAGGCACAGTACCGTGACCACACTGTGTCAACCCAATTCTCCATTGCACGTAAGTGAGCCAATCCATGATCTCGCAATCCATATTCAAGGCATATGACATCCGCGGAGTGATCGGCAAGACGCTCGACGCCGAAACCGCGCGTTCGATCGGCCGCGCCTTCGGTAGCGAAGTGCGCGCGCAGGGCGGCGATGCTGTCGTCGTCGCGCGTGACGGCCGGCTTTCTGGTCCCGAACTGATCCAGGCGCTCTCCGATGGCCTGCGCGCAGCGGGTGTCGACGTGGTCAACGTCGGCATGGTGCCGACACCCGTCGGCTATTTCGCGGCCAGCGTGCCGCTCAAGCTCGACGGCGGCGAACGCCGCGTCGATTCCTGCATCGTCGTGACGGGCAGCCACAATCCGCCCGACTACAACGGCTTCAAGATGGTGCTGCGCGGCGCGGCCATCTACGGCGAGCAGATCCAGGGCCTGTACAAGCGCATCACCGAAAACCGCTTCGAAAGCGGCAACGGCACGTATCAGGACTACGACATCGCCGACGCGTACCTCGATCGCATCACGAGCGACATCAAGCCCGCGCGTCCGATGAAGCTGGTCATCGATACGGGCAACGGCGTGGCGGGCGGTCTGGCGCCGCGTCTGTTCAAGGCGCTCGGTTGCGAACTGGTCGAACTGTTCACGGAAATCGACGGCAACTTCCCGAATCACCACCCGGATCCGGCGCACCCGGAGAACCTGCAGGACGTGATCCGCGCGCTGAAGGAAACGGACGCCGAGCTCGGCTTCGCGTTCGATGGCGACGGCGACCGTCTGGGTGTGGTCACGAAAGATGGCCAGATCATTTATCCCGACCGTCAGCTAATGCTGTTCGCCGAAGAAGTGCTGTCGCGCAACAAGGGCGCGCAGATCATTTACGACGTGAAGTGCACGCGCAATCTGGCGACGTGGGTGAAGGAGAAGGGCGGCGAGCCGCTGATGTGGAAGACGGGTCACTCGCTGGTGAAGGCGAAGCTGCGCGAAACCGGCGCGCCGCTCGCAGGCGAGATGAGCGGCCACGTGTTCTTCAAGGACCGCTGGTATGGGTTCGATGATGGTCTCTATACGGGTGCGCGGCTGCTGGAGATCCTTGCGCGCGTGGCCGATCCGAGCGCGGTGCTCAATGCGTTGCCGAATTCGCATTCGACGCCGGAATTGCAGTTGAAGCTGCAGGAAGGCGAGAACTTCGAACTGATCGCCCGGCTGCAGAAAAGTGCGACCTTTCCTGATGCAGATCAGGTCGTCACGATTGACGGCTTGCGCGTCGAGTACCCGGATGGGTTTGGCCTGGCGCGTTCTTCGAACACGACGCCCGTCGTGGTCATGCGGTTCGAGGCCGACAATGACGCCGCGTTGAAGCGGATTCAGGAGGATTTCCGTCGTGTGATTCTGGCGGAGAAGGCGGACGCTGCGCTGCCGTTCTAAGGTTTGTTTGTAAGCGACGCTTGTTGGGGTGGTTCTGTTTTATCGCTGGCGTTCGCGATATGACTACCCCTACACGCGTCGCCACGTGATTACCGTCACAGGAATGCGCATGTGCGCATTCCAATCCTCACCTCACACGAATAGACGCCTCTTCACCCGCAGGCGCACTCACGACGCGCCGTTTGACGTCGATCAGACGCCGGATCGCACGATGCAACGGCTTGTCGACATAGCGATACACGAGGCAACCCACCGCTGAAGCCACCACAACAGTAATCAGTATTCCTACTGTCGAGCGCACGTCGAAACCGTGCACGACTTTTGGAATCAGCTTGCGCATTGCCTCGACTACAAACGGATGACTGAGATACGTCGCGTAACTCGCATCGCCGAGATACAGCAATGCGCGCGTGAGCGCGTTGTCTGCCACGAGGCTTTCGAGACTCAGCGTGCTGATCAGCAGCAGTGAAGTCGGCACGCCATTTCCCAGCACGGGCGAGACACCCGGCCAGATCCATTCGATACAGGTCATCAGCGCATACATCGCGACGGCCCCTGGTGCTGCTATTGCAACGGGAATACGCAGCCCCGCGTTCCACGCGAACCATACAGCGAAGCCTAACGGGAATTCGAGCAGGCGACTGTAGGAAAGGAATACGACGATCGCCCGGTCTGAATGCGCGAGCGTCGCGGCCACGAACAGCGCGACGAGCAGCAGCGTGATCGCCACGAACACATGTGTGGCGTGTCGCCGGAACCGCCACAGTGCCAGCGCCGAAGCCGCGTAGAACAGCATCTCGTAGTTCAGCGTCCATCCGACGAATAGCATCGGAAAGATGTTGCCGCTCTCTTTCCTGTATGGAATGAAGAATAGCGACTTCAGCAGTTCATGAATGTCGGCCGTGGTCGAATTGAAAAGATCTGGCCTGAGCAGCGCACCGAAGAACACCAGCAAGGTCGCGAGCCAATAGAGCGGCACGATTCGTACGACACGGCTGACGACGAATTCGCGCACGCTGGTCGTGCCCGCTTCGAGCGCGAGTGCAATCACAAAGCCACTCAGTACGAAGAACACGTCGACGCGGAATTCGCCGAAGGCTCTGCCACCCTGTATCAGGACGTGGTGCACGATGACGGTCGTCGCTGTCACTGCGCGAAGGATTCTTATTGAATTCAGCCTGCGCATTGCTCACCCACTGATGAGTAAACATACCTGGCTGTGCGCCAGATGTCAGAAGGTACGCGACAGGGTCGCAGCGTTCGCGACACTCGTCGGGCGTGCCATGTTCTTTACGGTGTTCGTGATGAGGTCGTATATTGCTGCTCCCGGACGGCCCCGTCGGGAGAAGCGCCTGCGCACGAATCGCTCGTGAAATGCGGATGCGCGATAGTTTCATCGCTATGACCGGACTCTTGAATTGCAGACGACGGTGTTCTACCCGAAGCGTCTGCCATTGAGAGTAATCTTTACCTGCAGACGCAACTGTTAGGCAGCGAACAGTCGCTTGACGGAAGCGCCGGCATCGCTGGAAATGCAGTGCTTGCAGGCAGATCGTTCCTCACACAACTAATCAGATCATTGCCGGACGGCACCCTAAAGATGGCTGACAGATGATCGACAACTGGCCGACATATAGGCCAAAAATTTCCACCTGCATGCAGTCATGCATCTGCACAGCCAGCTTCACAGCAAGGCGAACAGTGACTGTCTCGCGAAGATGCAATGTTCGCATTTCGCAGCTTCCAGAAAGGATCATCGCGACGGGCAATACGAATTGCCTACTGCGCAGACAACGTTGTCAGCACATTGACAGTACGGGCAGTCTTCCCTCGATGCAGGTCCGTGAACGCGAGCAATACGAATTCCGCTTCACCTTCACGCATGCCCGCAGCAAGCCACCATCAAAGAGCCCCGAAACACAGAATCCGCTCGCCTTACACGGAGCGCGCTAAAATTGCGACCTTTCCACCGCACCGCCACGCCGTTCCCACGGCGCCACCATTCTTGAGCGCGCAAAAGATCCTGATCGTGAGAGTGTCGTCGCTAGGCGACGTCGTTCACAACATGCCGGTGATCGCCGACATCCGTCGCCGTCACCCCGATGCACAGATCGACTGGCTCGTCGAAGAGAGCTTCGTCAAGCTGGTCGAACTCGTCGACGGCGTGCGGCGCGCGATTCCCGTGTCGCTGAGGCGCTGGCGCAAGCGCATCCTCTCCGTCGATAACTGGCGTGAAATCGGCGCGTTCCGCCGCGCACTGGCCGCCGAAAACTACGATCTCGTGATCGACTGCCAGGGCCTCATCAAGACCGCCTGGGTCGCGAAAATGGCGCGCGGGCCGCTAGTCGGCCTCGGCAACCGCACGGACGGGGCTGGCTACGAATGGCCCGTGCGCTTTTTCTACGACCGGCGCGTGCCGATTCCGCCGCGCACGCACGTCGTCGAGCGCACGCGGCAACTGGTCGCGGCCGCGCTCGGCGACCCCGCGCCGCAACCTACCGACGACATCGACTTCGGTCTCGACACGCGTCGCGCCGCCTTGGCGCTCTCGGAAGCGCAACTGAATCTTCCCGTGCCTTACGTGGTGTTCGTCCACGCCACGTCCCGCGCCGACAAGCAATGGCCCGATGCCGCGTGGATCGAACTGGGCCAGGCGCTGGTGCGGCGCGGTGCGTCGATCGTGCTGCCGTGGGGCAGCGACGCCGAGCGCGTGACCAGCGAGCGCCTCGCCAAAGAGTTCGGCGCCGCCGCCATCGTGCCGCCGAAGCTGTCGCTGCCCGCCGTGGTCGGCCTGATCGAAGGCGCGGCAGCAACCGTCGGAGTTGATACAGGTCTGGTTCACATCGCAGCCGCGCTGAAACGCCCGACGGTCGAGTTGTACAATTTCGCCACTTCATGGCGCACGGGCGGCTACTGGTCGCCGAACGTCGTGAATCTCGGCACGGCAGGGCAGCCGCCCACGCTGCAACAGGTCAAATCCGCGCTTGAAGGGTTCGGCCTGTTGTGATGCGTCGCAGATGTCGCATGCGTTCCGCCATGCCCGTGACGGGCACGGCGCGCGCGGCGGCTGGCTCGCATCGGCAGCCCCGCTGTGCCCAGCTTTATCCGCTTTGAAAAGGCGATCATGAACGAATCCCAGATCATCGAAGTAACGAGCGCCGACTGGCACGGCCAGGGCTTGTCCATCCCGCGCGAGACGCTGCTCGCGGGTGTCGAGCGCGGCAAGGTGCTGTATTTTCCGAATCTCGCTTTCGCAATCGAAGGCGGCGAGCGCGCTTTGCTCGATGTCGCGCTGGCCGATCCGAAACGCAAGAACATCAGCCTCGCGCCGAACGGCGGCGCGCTGCACGGCGTGCTGGGCGATGCCGTCACGCAATCGGCCGTGCGCGCGCTGATTGCGCGCTATCAGGGCAACGCGAGATCGCTGGTCGACGGGCTGTTTCCCGAGTACAAGGGCAAGCTGCGCGTCGCGCCGACCAGCCTGCGGCTGCATCAGGTCGAAACGCGCGAGACATCGTGGCGCAAGGACGATAGCCGTCTGCACGTCGATGCCTTCCCGTCGCGGCCCAATTACGGCGAACGCATCCTGCGCGTGTTCACCAACATCAACCCGAATGGCGCACCGCGCGTGTGGCGTGTCGGCGAACCGTTCGAAGATATGGCGAAGCGCTTCCTGCCCCGCATCAAGCCGCAGATGCCCGGCTCGGCGTGGCTGCTGAACCTGCTGCATGTGACCAAAACGCCGCGCAGCGAATACGACCATCTGATGCTCAATCTCCACGACGGCATGAAGGCCGATCTCGACTATCAGAAGGTGTCGCCGCAAGTGACCATGCCGTTTCCGCCGGGCTGCGTGTGGGTGTGCTTCTCGGATCAGACCTCGCATGCCGTGATGTCCGGGCAGTTCATGATGGAGCAGACCTTCTTCCTGCCCGTCAAGTCGATGGCGCAGCCGGAGTGCGCGCCGCTCGGCATTCTCGAACGTCTGAAGGGCAGGGCGCTGGTTTGAGCGGCGCGCTGTTTTTCTCCGTGAACATCATCGTGCGTCTTGCCATGCGTGCAGACGTTTTTGCTCCCGGTGCACTGCTGTCGGGGGCACGATGCTGAGGTTCATCTACAACACGCTGTGGTGGCTGATCGCGCCCATCGCGGTGCTGCGTCTGCTGATCCGTTCGCGCAAGGAGCGCGGGTATCGCGAGCATATCGGCGAGCGCTTCGGCTTCGTGCGTGGCCGCGTGCCCGAAGACGATACGCCGCTGATCTGGGTGCATGCCGTCTCGGTTGGCGAGACGCGCGCGGCGCAGCCGCTGATCGAAGCGCTGCTCAAGGCGCGGCCCGACGCGCGCATTCTGCTCACGCACATGACGCCGAGTGGCCGCGCAACCGGCGAGCAGATTTTCGGCGATCGCGTGTTGCGCTGTTATCTGCCGTACGACATGCCGCACGCAGTGCGGCGCTTTCTGAAGGCGTGGCGGCCCTCCGTCGGTCTGGTGATGGAAACGGAAGTGTGGCCGACGCTGATCGACGAATGCCGGCGCGCCGACGTGCCGCTGGTGCTGACCAACGCGCGCATGTCGGAGCGTTCGTTCCGGCGTGCGGCAAAGTTCGGCAATGCGACGCGCGATGTCTTCGGCGGGTTTGCGCGGGTGCTCGCGCAGAGTCCGTCGGATGCGACGCGGCTGTCTGCACTGGGCGCGCGCAATGTCGCCGTGCTCGGCAACCTGAAGTTCGATATGAGCACGCCGCCCGAGCTCGCTGCGCGCGGGCATGCGTGGCGGGCGGCCATCGGCACGCGTCCGGTGTGGGTGGCCGCGAGCACGCGCGAAGGCGAAGAGGAACTGGTGCTGCAGGCGTTCGCTGAACTCGGTGTCGACGATGCGCTGCTGGTGCTGGTGCCGCGTCATCCACAGCGCTTCAACGAGGTCGCGGCGCTCGGCGAGAAGAAGGGGTTGCGTTGCGTGCGCCGTGCGGCGTGGGCGCCTGCGGGTGCGGCTGCCGGTGAAGTGACCGTGCCCGATCTGCCGCGCGACGTGAAGGAGCTGCTCGGCGATTCGATGGGCGAACTGGGTGCTTACTATGCGGCGTCGGATGTGGCGTTTATCGGCGGCAGTCTGTTGCCGCTGGGCGGCCAGAATCTGATCGAGGCATCGGGTGTGGGTGTGCCCGTGCTGATCGGGCCGCATGTGTTCAATTTCACGCAGGCGACGGCCGATGCAGTGGCGGCCGGCGCCTGTGTGCAGGTGAAAGATCCCGCCGACCTCGCGCGCGTGCTGCGCGAACTGTTCGAGGACAAGGCGCGCCGCGTGGCGATGGGCGGCGCGGCGTCGGCGTTCGCCGCGAGCCACCGTGGGGCAACCGTTCGGACCGTGAACGTGCTGACGACGCTGCTGCCGCAGTAAGCTCGCGCAGATGCCTGCCAGGACTGCTGGATCACACCTTCAGCAGTCCCTTCTTCTCCACGAATGCAATCACCTGATCCAGGCCTTCGAGCGCCTTCAGGTTGCACATCACAAACGGCCGCTCGCCGCGCATCTTCTTCGCATCGGAAGCCATGACTTCGAGGTTCGCGCCGACCATCGGCGCGAGATCCGTCTTGTTGATGATCAGCAGATCCGATTTGGTGATGCCCGGGCCGCCCTTGCGCGGAATCTTCTCGCCGCCGGCTACGTCGATCACGTAAATGGTCAGATCCGACAACTCGGGGCTGAACGTCGCCGCGAGATTGTCGCCACCCGATTCGATGAACACGATATCGGCATCGGGAAACCGCGTCAGCATGCGGTCCACGGCTTCGAGATTGATCGAGGCATCTTCACGGATTGCCGTATGCGGGCAGCCGCCCGTCTCGACACCCATGATGCGCTCGGCGGGCAGCGCACCCGCCACCGTCAGCAGGCGCTGGTCTTCCTTCGTGTAGATGTCGTTGGTGATGGCGACGAGGTCGTAAGTGTCGCGCATCGCCTTGCACAGCATCTCAAGCAGCGTCGTCTTGCCGGAACCGACCGGGCCGCCTACGCCCACGCGCAGTGGCGGCAGTTTCTTCGTGCGTTGCATCGGATGAGGAGCGTTCATGTTCTGTTCGTCAAAAGCCAAAGTCTATGAGCGGAAGAGCCGCGAATACTGCGACTCGTGACGCGCCGACAAGATGCCGAGTTGCGGCGCGAAGGTGTTGATGTCGTCGGGGGAGGTGGCGAGTGCCTGCGTGACAGCGGCGTCGATCGGCTCGCGCAACGCGACGATGATCCGCTGACCCGCAAGCTGACCCAGTGGCACGGCCTTCAATGCCGCCGCCGCCTGGTTCTCGACCCAGCTGAATGCATACGCGGCGAGCGCGGCATCGGTGGCGGCGTCGTGCGCGAAGGCGGCGAATGCGAAAGCTGTCGGCTGCGCGACGGGCGTCATCGATGCGAGCGTCTTGCGGCGCGCTTCATCGCCCCATTCGAGCGATGCACACAACTGTCGCAGCGACCAGCCCATCTGTTCCGTCTCGCGTCGCAATTCCGCCGATTCTCTGCTCGCGAGAAACTCGCGGTTGGCCTCCGTCAACGCCGTGGCGTCATGGGCACGCCAACGTTCGATCTGATGCGCTAGAAACGGCAACTCACCGCGCGCGAGCACATTCGACAGGCCGCTGCGGATCCACGTGGCAGCGCTGTCGGCATCGGTGATGAGTTGCGTCTCGATGGCAGCTTCGAGTCCCTGCGAATAGCTGAACGCGCCAATCGGCAGCGCCGGCGACGCCAGATGCAACAGTGCAGTGAGTTCAGCGACGCGCATGGTGATGGCCGTGGTCATGATCGTGACCGCACTCGCTGTGATCATGGTCGTGATCGTGAGCATGGTCATGTGAATGCGCATGGTCATGATCATGCGGATGCGCTTGCCCATGATGCTCGCCATACACCTGCTGAGCGAGTGCATAGTCTTCGGCGAAGGTCTCGTCGTGACCATGCCGATGACCGCCGCCATACGCGCCTGTTTCAGGCTGGAACGGCATCTCGACCTGATCGACGGATGCACCGAGCCGCTTGAGCATATCGGCCAGTACCGGGTCGTATTCGAGCTTCAGATAATCCGCGCCCACTTCGACAGGCGTATGCCGGTTGCCGAGGTGATACGCCGCGCGCGTGAGCGTCAGCACATCGGGTGCGCGCACATACAACACGGATTCGGGCGCCGCGACCACGCGCACGAGGCCGCCGTCGTCGGCGACGAGCACATCGCCGTCGCGCAACACCGTGCCGCGCGGCAGCACCAGCGCGACCTCTTCGCCGCCGTCGAGCGTGGCGGCAAGACGGCTCTTGCAGCGCGCGTCGAACGCGAGCGTCAGCGTCGGTGCGCGTTTAATGAGGACGGGCGCCAGCTTGATATGGGCGCCCAACAACTTGTCGATCGTACGCATGTCAGAACAGGAAATAGCGTTGCGCCATCGGCAGGACTTTTGCGGGCTCGCAAGTCAGCAATTGCCCGTCGGCGATCACCTGATACGTCTCGGGATCGACGCTGATCGACGGCTGCCACGCGTTGTGGATCATGTGCGCTTTGGTGACGTTGCGGCAGTTCTTCACTGCCACGATACGCTTGCTCAGGCCGTAACGCTCGGTGATGCCCGCATCGAGCGACATCTGCGACACGAAGGTCAGCGACGTGCGTCCCAATGCGCCACCGCGCGTGCCGAACATCTCGCGATAGTGCACGGGCTGCGGCGTCGGAATCGACGCGTTCGGATCGCCCATCTGCGCCATCGCGATCATGCCGCCCTTGAGGATCAGCGCCGGCTTGACGCCGAAAAAAGCCGGTTCCCAGAACACGATATCGGCCCACTTGCCCGGCTCGATCGAACCGACTTCATGCGCGATGCCGTGCGTGAGCGCCGGGTTGATGGTGTACTTCGCGACGTAACGCTTCGCGCGGAAGTTGTCGTTGCGCGCGTTGTCTTCGGGCAGCGCGCCGCGTTGCACTTTCATCTTGTGCGCCGTTTGCCACGTACGGATGATCACTTCGCCGACACGGCCCATTGCCTGCGAATCGGACGAGATCATCGACAGCGCCCCGAGGTCGTGAAGAATGTCTTCAGCCGCAATCGTCTCGCGGCGAATGCGCGATTCGGCGAACGCGATGTCTTCCGCAATCGACGGATCGAGGTGATGGCAGACCATCAGCATGTCGAGGTGTTCATCGAGCGTGTTGACGGTGTAAGGGCGCGTCGGATTCGTCGATGACGGCAGCACGTTCGATTCGCCGCACACCTTGATGATGTCGGGCGCGTGGCCGCCGCCTGCGCCTTCCGTGTGATACGTGTGGATCGTGCGGCCCTTGAACGCGGCCACCGTCGCTTCGACGAAGCCTGCTTCGTTCAGCGTATCCGTGTGGATCGCGACCTGCGTGTCGGTGTCGTCGGCGACGGACAGGCAGTTGTCGATGGCCGCGGGCGTCGTGCCCCAGTCGTCATGCAGTTTCAAACCGATGGCGCCCGCAGCGATCTGTTCGAGCGCGGGCTGCGGCTGGCTGACGTTGCCCTTGCCGAGAAAGCCGAGATTCATCGGATAACCATCGGCGGCCTGCAGCATGCGTTCCATGTGCCACGGTCCCGGCGTGCAGGTGGTGGCGTTGGTGCCCGTTGCCGGGCCCGTGCCGCCGCCGAGCATCGTCGTGACGCCGCTCGCGAGCGCTTCGTCGATCTGCTGCGGGCTGATGAAGTGAATGTGCGTGTCGATGCCGCCCGCCGTCACGATCATGCCTTCGCCCGCGATCACTTCCGTCGCGGCGCCGATGGCGATCGTCACGCCCGGTTGAATATCCGGATTGCCCGCCTTGCCGATGGCCGCGATGCGGCCGTTCTTGATGCCGATGTCGGCCTTGACGATGCCCCAGTGATCGAGGATCAGCGCGTTCGTCACGACGGTATCGACCACGTCGGCGGCGACGCGTTGCGACTGGCCCATGCCGTCGCGAATCACCTTGCCGCCGCCGAATTTCACTTCTTCGCCGTAGATCGTGTAGTCGCGTTCGACTTCGATCAGCAGTTCCGTGTCCGCGAGGCGCACGCGGTCGCCCGTGGTCGGGCCGAACATTTCCGCGTATGCGCGGCGGCCAATGCGTAATGTCATGTTGTGAGGTTCCCGAGTTTTTCCGCTATTTCCCGCGCTTTCCCGCTAATTTCCGCGTCAGCAGCGGATCAGAGCTTGCCCATCACCTTGCCGTTGAAGCCGTAGACGACGCGGTCGCCCGCCAGTTCGACGAGTTCGACGGTGCGTTCCTGGCCCGGCTCGAAGCGCACGGCGGTGCCGGCCGCGATGTTCAAACGAAAGCCGCGCGCCGTTTCGCGATCGAACGAAAGCGCGTCGTTGACTTCGTAGAAGTGGTAATGCGAGCCGACCTGCACGGGCCGGTCGCCCGTGTTCGATACCGTGACCGAGATAGTCGCGCGGCCCGCGTTGAGTTCGAGCTCGCCGTCGTCGGTAATCAGTTCACCTGGGATCATGCGCGCCTCGTCACGGAATAGGGTGATGAACGGTCACGAGTTTCGTGCCGTCGGGAAAGGTGGCTTCGACCTGGATATCGGGAATCATCTCGGGCACGCCTTCCATCACGTCGTCGCGCGTGAGCAATGTGGTGCCGTAGTGCATCACTTCGGCGACCGTCTTGCCGTCGCGCGCGGCTTCCATCAGCGCAGCCGTGATGAACGCGACGGCTTCCGGATAGTTGAGCTTGAGGCCACGTGCGCGGCGCCGTTCCGCGAGCAGCGCGGCCGTGAAGATCAGGAGTTTGTCTCTTTCGCGTGGAGTGAGCTTCATCGCATTCGTTGTTGGTTATGCCCATGAGCGCGGGCCGCGCGGATCATTCTATGGCGGGATGCGCTCGCGATGCTACCGGTATCGCGCATCGTCTGCATCGGCGCACGATACCAGTCTCGTCCAACGCACTGCTTACAGATCGGCAGGCAGCGGCGCGCCGAACCACTTCTTCGACATCGTGTTCAAGGTGCCGTCCTGCTTCGCTTGCGCAATGGCCGCATCGACCTTCTGCTGCAGACGCGGCTCGTTCTTGTTCATGCCGACGAAGCACGGCGAGTTCTTGATGACGAACTTCGGCTCGGGACGGCGCGGCGGATTCTTCGCGAGGATGGCAGCCGCAACGATATTGCCCGCTGCGATCAGCTGCACCTGGCCCGACAGGAACGCGGCGATGGTCGCGTTGTTGTCCTCGAAGCGCTTGATGGTCGCGTTCGGCGCCATCTGCGTGAGGGCGATTTCTTCGAGCGCGCCGCGCGTCGCGCCGACCGTCTTGCCGGTGAGATCGGCGGGGCTGGCGACCTTGATGTCGGCGGGACCGAACACGCCCTGATAGTACGGCGCATACGGCGTCGAAAAGTCGATGACCTTTTCGCGTTCCGGCGTCTTGCCGAGCGACGAGATCACGAGATCGACCTTGTTGGTCTGCAGGTACGGAATGCGGTTCGCGCTGTTGACGGGCACGAGTTCGAGCTTCACGTTCATCGACTTCGCGAGCAGCGCGGCCGTATCGATGTCGTAGCCTTGCGGCTTCAGATCCGGGCCAACCGCGCCGAACGGCGGATAGTCTTCCGGCACGGCGACCTTCAGCACGCCGGACTTCGTGATGTTATCGAGCGCGTCGGCGTGCGCGAGGGGCGCGGCGAGCGTCAGGAGCGGCGAGAGCAGCAGGGCGGCGAGCCACGCGCGGCGCGGGCGATGTACGGTTGCGTTGGTCATGTTGGCGATCAGCTTCGGCGTGTGATTTTTAGCGGACTTCGCGATGTGCCGCCCGAGGCGGCGTTCGCGAGGCGCCATAAGCAGCAAGGGCTATGCCATGTAAGCTGTGCAAGGCGTGGCGGAAGCGTTCGCGTGTTGATGCACCACGTCGGCGCGTGATGATGCCCGGATATGGTGCGTTAGCTGAAGCGTGCTCAGGTAGTCCAGATGCGCAGCGGATTTGCGTCGACCTGATGCACGATGGGCCGCAATTGCAGCCAGCAACGCGTCAACGCTTGCTGCAGCGTTTCCATCGACCGTGCGACGGCGCGCACGATCAGCAAGCCATCGCACACGCACGATGCGGCGGCGCGGATCGTGTCGTCGTAGGGCAGCGAGGCGGTGAGCGTTTCAGCGAGCGCGTCGTTGCAACGCGGGCTGACGGCCCACAGCGTGCCGAATGCGGGGAAGCCAGCAAGTCCTTGCGGTGCGTCGCGCAGCGCGTCGCTAGCGGCGAGCTTCGCGCGCTCGAACCAGAGCGGTTGACCGTTCGTGCCGACAATGCGCGACACCGCTCGCAGATGACCCGCCGACCACGTTTCACCGGCCGCCTGACGGCCGAGTTGAGTCGCGTCCCAGCCGAGCGCTGTGGCACCTTCGTCGAGCGTCAACGAGAAGTCGAGCGACGCATTGGCGTGATCGAAGACGATGTTGTTCTGCGGCAGCCAGTCGAGCTTTGCATGCTGGCCGACGCGGATCGCGATGTGCTGTTGTGCTTCGCGTCCGTTGGACTTGTACCACTTGGTGGCGCCGGGCGTGGTGAGCACGGCATGCGTATTGGCATCGAGACGGATATCGATATCGAGCCGGTCGCCGCCCGCGACGCCGCCGGGCGGATGCACGATGACGGCATGACAGATCTGCTGCCCTTCGGGATAAAGCGGCCGTTGCAGACGCAGCGGGCCTTCATGTAGACGATGATCGAGCGTGGTTCGCTCGCCGTGTTTCGCGAAGCCGAGTTCGAGCCGTGCGCGCCATTGAGAGTGGGCGTGCGACGGATCGTCGATGGTGGCGAGTGTGGTGTGTTGTTCGTGCAGCGACATGCGGCGAGGATAGCAGTTATCGGTGTCTCGCCGTTATACCGCGATCAGGGTACGTACGCCGTCGTTGTCCATGTTGACGCCTTCGCCGCCTGCGATGATTTCGCCGCGGCTCATGACCCAGTAGCGATCGGCGATCTCTTTGGCGAAGTCGTAGTATTGCTCGACGAGCAGAACGGTGAGGCCCATTTCTTCTACCAGCTGGCGGAGGGTTCTGCCGATGTCCTGGATGATCGAAGGTTGAATGCCTTCTGTGGGTTCATCGAGGATGAGCAGTTGCGGTTCGCTCATTAGTGCGCGGCCTATGGCCAGTTGTTGCTGCTGGCCGCCGGACAGATCGCCGCCGCGGCGCGCTTTCATGTCCTTCAGGACCGGGAATAGCTCGTAGATGCGGTCCGGGATTTTTTTCGGGGCTTTTTTGCTGGCTGCGCCGACTAGCAGGTTTTCTTCTACCGTCAGTCTTGGGAAGATGTCTCTGCCTTGCGGCACGTAGGCGAGTCCCTGCGCTACGCGCGCATGCGGGGCGAGTTTTGTGATCGCCGTGTCGCGCCATTTTATTTCGCCGGTTTTGATGGGGACTACGCCCATTAGGGTTCTTAGCAGGGTTGTCTTGCCGACGCCGTTTCGGCCTAGTAGTACTGTTAGCTTGCCGTCCGGCACTGTCAGCTTCACGTTTCTTAGGATGTGGCTGCCGCCGTAGTACTGGTTCAGGTTTTCTACTTCAAGCATTTTGCATGTTCCTCTTTATTTGCCATGCGGCGGGCGGCGGTTTTGTCTTAGCGCTGGCATTCGCTTTTTGCCTTTGCTTTTCGGTGGCATCCGCGATTTGCCTTCGCACTTCACGCGTCGCCCCTGTGCGGGGCAGCACCTACTTTTCTTTGCCGCGGCAAAGAAAAGTAGGCAAAAGAAAGCCGCTAAACACCGCCAGCCCTTGTACTTGCCTGCGGGTCCCCCACCGGTCCTATCCTTCGCACGGCATCACTCTTCTTGATGCCCGCTGCCAACGCTCTTCAAGAGCGCATCACCCGCTTCAAACTCCCTCATTACAGCGCGCCTTACCAGTTAATCCCCGGCCGCCCAGGTGGCAAACTGTGTGTCGGCTGTCGCGCCTTATACGCTTCACTCCGGACTGAAAAGCAAAGGCGGTGTCGTAGGATCGCTCGCGCGGGAAGTGCTACGACCAACACACCGTTTGCCACCTGGGCTGCATATGCGAGTCGCTGCCGCTTGGGGCGCTACGGGTAGTTGGAGTGGGGTAGGCGACTATTCGAAGCGTGGGCAACGGGCGGTGACTGAGAGGTTGTCGTGTGAAGGATAGGAACCGTGGGGGGCCCGCAGGCAAATGCCAGAACGGGCGGTGTTAGCCCGCTTTCTTTTGCCTACTTTTCTTTGCGGCGGCAAAGAAAAGTAGGTGCTGCCCCGCACAGGGGCAACGCATGAAGAACCACTAACAAACCGCGGATGCCAGCGAAAAAAAACCGTGAACACCCGCAAAATCCACCATCAAACAGCAACAGGCTCCAGATTCGGCGCAAACGAATCACTCCGTGCCACAGGCCAATACTTCTCATAAAGCGTATAGCGATAGTTACCAACGAGCAGATCACCCGGCTCGAGATACTTCAACAGATCCGACATCAATCGAACCTCATAGGAAGACACCCGCCGCACGATGTGATGTGCCCGCAGATCGGCAGGATGCCGCAGCCCTGCAGCCTGAACAATCTCCTGCAACGCATGCAGCGTATTGTGATGAAAATTAAACACGCGATCCGACTTGTCGGTAACGATCAACGCGCGCTGTCGCACGGGATCCTGCGTAGCAACGCCCGTCGGGCATCGACCGGTATGACACGTCTGCGCCTGAATACAGCCGACCGCAAACATAAAACCACGCGCCGCGTTCACCCAGTCAGCACCGATCGCCAGCGTCTTGGCGATATCGAACGCCGTGATCATCTTGCCGCTCGCGCCAATCCGGATCTTGTCGCGCAAGCCGACGCCCACCAGCGTGTTGTGCACGAGCAGCAGCCCTTCCTGCAAAGGCACGCCGATGTGATCGGTGAATTCCAGCGGCGCCGCGCCCGTGCCGCCTTCCGCACCATCGACAACGATGAAGTCGGGCAGGATGCCCGTTTCCAGCATCGCCTTGGCAATACCGAAAAACTCCCACGGATGCCCGATACACAGCTTGAAACCCGTCGGCTTGCCGCCCGACAGATTGCGCAGACGCTCGACGAATTCGAGCAGTTCGCGCGGCGTCGAAAATTCCGAATGCGTAGCGGGCGAAACGCAATCGCGACCCATCGGCACACCGCGCGTCTCGGCGATTTCAGGCGTGATCTTCGCAGCAGGCAGCACGCCACCATGACCCGGCTTCGCGCCTTGCGACAGCTTCACCTCGATCATCTTCACCTGCGGCTCGCTGGCCTGTTTGGCGAACTTGTCGGGGTTGAACGTGCCGTCGTCGTTGCGGCAGCCGAAGTAGCCCGAGGCGATTTCCCAGATGATGTCGCCGCCATGCTCGCGGTGATACTTCGACATCGAGCCTTCACCCGTGTCGTGCGCGAAGTTGCCTTTCTTCGCGCCCAGGTTCAGCGCGCGGATCGCGTTCGCCGACAGCGAGCCGAAACTCATCGCCGAGATGTTGAAGATCGACATCGAGTAGGGCTTCGCGCGGTTCGCGCCGACCACGATACGGAAGTCGTGGCCATCGAGCTTGGTCGGCACCAGCGAATGGCTGATGAACTCGTGGCCCGTCGCCTTGACGTCGAGTTCCGTGCCGTACGGGCGGCTGTCCACTTCGTTCTTCGCGCGCTGATAGACGATGCTGCGTTGCGCGCGCGAGAAAGGTTTCTCTTCCGTGTCGTCTTCGACGAAGTACTGGCGGATTTCCGGCCGGATGAACTCGAACAGGAAGCGCGCGTGACCCCACAGCGGATAGTTGCGCAGGAGCGCGTGGCGCTCCTGCGTCAGATCGTAGACACCCAGCGCGACCAGCAGCGCGGGAATGATGATCCACAGCCATGCGATGTGACCGGTTGCCGCCAGCGCAGCACAGGCCGCGAGCAGCAGGATGGCACCCCACATCGCCAGATAACGTCGAGAAAACATGACAACTCCATTGCGTTGATTGCATCGCAGCGGAAGCATCCGGCGCGGGCGCGTCGGCGTCTTCTCGTGAAATCAGCGGGCGTCCGTGGGGATGGATCGCGCTGCGAAACGGTACGGCGGGTTGTTCTTCCTCAGCTCGGCTTCACGTCAGTTAACGGCGCGTTTGACGGATCATGTAGGGAACCGTAAGCGTGACGAAACCGGGCGGCGGGACAACCGTCGCCCGGAAGATACAACGAAGCGGGAATCAGTGCAGCGATGTCGGCGTGAAAAGCTCGCGGAATGTGTCCGCGAGCCTTTCACGGCAAGGCTCAGCGCGCGGTCAGCAGCGCCGCCTTCTGAGGCTGGCGGGCGACGGGTTGGGCCGTCGCCGCGTGTTCGATGATGCCGCCACCGAGGCACACATCACCATCGTAGAGCACAGCCGATTGCCCCGGTGTGACAGCCCATTGGGCGTCGGCGAAATGAAGGGAAAAGAGCGCGTTTTTGTCAGCGCCTTCCGGCGCGCCGAACGTGCACGCCGCGTCGGCCTGGCGGTAGCGTGTCTTGGCGGCGCATGCGTGGCCGACCTCGGGCGCGTGACCCGCGACCCAACTGGTGTTACCGGCTGTCAGCGTATGGCTCAGCAGCCACGGATGGTCATGGCCCTGCGCAACATACAGCGTGTTCGACGCAATGTCCTTGCCCGCGACGAACCACGGTTCGCCGCTGCCGTCCTTGCTGCCGCCGAGGCCGATGCCCTTGCGTTGCCCGAACGTATAAAACGCGAGGCCGATATGCTCACCGACCGTCTTGCCTTCCGTGGTCTTCATCGGGCCGGGTTTGGTCGGCAGATAGCGGTTCAGGAAGTCGCGGAACGGGCGCTCGCCGATAAAGCAGATGCCCGTCGAATCCTTCTTCTTCGCGTTCGGCAGGCCGATCTGTTCGGCGATCTCGCGGACCTTGGTCTTCGGGATTTCGCCGAGCGGGAACAGCGTCTTCGACAACTGCGCCTGATTCAGACGATGCAGGAAGTACGACTGATCTTTCGTATGATCGAGTGCCTTCAGCAGCTCGAAGCGGCCATCGACCTCGCGCACGCGCGCGTAGTGGCCCGTCGCGATGGTTTCCGCGCCGAGCGACATCGCGTGATCGAGGAAGGCCTTGAACTTGATTTCGGCGTTGCACAGCACGTCGGGGTTCGGCGTGCGTCCCGCCGAGTATTCGCGCAGGAATTCGGCGAACACGCGATCCTTGTATTCGGCTGCGAAGTTGACTGCTTCGACGTCGATGCCGAGCAGGTCCGCGACGGAGACGACGTCGATCCAGTCTTCACGGGTCGAACAGTATTCGCTGTCGTCGTCGTCTTCCCAGTTCTTCATGAACAGGCCGACCACGTCGTAACCCTGTTCTTTCAGCAGCCATGCCGTGACGGACGAATCGACGCCGCCTGACATGCCTACCACTACTCGTTTTTTGCTCATCTGACTCTGCCTGACTGCTCTGGGTCGTGCCGAAGCACGCGTTCTATCGGGAGGGCCCGACCGAATGCGTTTGCACGAAGTCGAGCGGGAAACGCCGGCCTGCGAGGTAGTCGTCGACACACTGCATCACGAGCGGCGTGCGATGC
This sequence comes from Paraburkholderia sp. C35, assembly GCF_003121405.1. Taxonomy (GTDB): domain Bacteria; phylum Pseudomonadota; class Gammaproteobacteria; order Burkholderiales; family Burkholderiaceae; genus Paraburkholderia. Next base: position 93,278 of record NZ_QBUY01000022.1, read on the forward strand.
CGCTCGGGGCACGCGCGCAGTTCGTCGGCGCTCATCCAGACGGTACGCACGATATCGGGATCGAGCGCGCGGCCTTCAATGGGTGCGCCGGCTGTCGAGCCGCAATACGTGAAGCGCAGATACGTGACGCCATCCTGCGGGCCATCGACGGTATCGGGCCGGCTGAAATGCGTCATGTAGACGCCGACCAGCGCTTCAGGTGTGAACGGCTGCGCCGTCTCTTCGAGCGTTTCGCGCATCACGGCTTGCGCCAGCGATTCGCCCGCTTCCAGATGCCCGGCGGGCTGGTTCAGACGCAGCCCGGCGGGCGTGTGTTCTTCGACCAGCAGAAAACGCCCGTCGCTTTCGACGACGGCCGCCACCGTGACATGCGGAGCCCAGGTTTCCGGTTTCATGGGACGCCATTTTACCGTTTATGGGCCTGGCTTGCCGGTGCCCGGCTAGCGCGATCGGGCCGGATCTAGCACAGATCGACGAAAAAGGCACGGAAAGACATAAGGATCGCCTTCCTGAATACCGGGATCGATACCAATTTCGATCTGCCCCTGGACTTCGGTTAAAGTGGACCTCGTGGCTGAAGCCCCAGCCGTGCTAGCCGTTGCACTTGCCTTTTTGCATTGCCGGCGCTGTCCCTCGTCGGCGATTCCAGATTTTCATAACAGGATGGTCGAGGAGGATTCACGATGCACATCGGAGTGCCAGCCGAGACGCGGCCGTACGAAACACGCGTCGCCGCGACGCCCGAGACGGTCAAGAAGTACGTGTCGCAGGGCCACAGGGTTAGCGTGCAGAGCGGGGCAGGAACGCCCGCGAGTTATCCGGACGATGCTTACACAGCTGCGGGCGCAGAGCTGGTCGATGCGCCTGCCGCGTTTGGCGCAGAGCTCGTTCTCAAGGTTCAAAGCCCCACCGATTCAGAACTCCCGCTTCTTAAACGAGGCACGGTGCTGGTCGGCATGCTGGAGCCGTTTAATGCGGAGAACGCATCGAAGCTAGCAGCTGCGGGCATCACTGCGTTCTCGCTCGAAGCCGCGCCGCGTACGACACGTGCGCAAAGTCTCGACGTACTGTCGTCTCAAGCCAACATTGCGGGCTACAAAGCGGTGCTGCTCGCCGCCGATCTGTATCCGCGCTTCATGCCGATGCTGATGACGGCGGCCGGCACGGTGAAAGCGGCGCGCGTGCTGATTCTGGGCGCGGGCGTCGCGGGCTTGCAGGCGATTGCAACGGCCAAGCGCCTCGGCGCCGTGATCGAAGCATCGGACGTGCGGCCTGCCGTGAAAGAGCAGATCGAATCGCTCGGTGCGAAATTTCTCGATGTGCCTTATGAAACCGATGAGGAACGCGAAGCAGCCGTAGGCGTCGGTGGCTATGCGCGGCCGATGCCGCCGTCATGGCTCACGCGTCAGTCGGCGCTCGTGCACGAACGCGCGAAGCAGGCCGACATCGTGATTTCGACTGCGCTGATTCCGGGCCGTGCCGCACCGACCCTGCTCTCCGTCGAAACCGTGCAGGCGATGAAGCCCGGCTCCGTGCTGATCGATCTTGCAGCGGGACGCGGCGCCGAATACGAAGGCCAGCGCGGCGGCAACTGTCCGCTGACGGAAGCGGACAAGGTCGTCGTCAAGCATGGCGTGACCATCGCGGGCTATACGAATCTCGCGTCGATGGTCGCGTCGGATGCTTCGGCGCTGTACGCACGCAATCTGCTCGACTTCATGAAGCTGATCGTCACGAAGGAAGGCGCGCTCAATATCGATCTCGCAGACGACATCGTCGCGGCCACGCTGCTGGCACGCGACGGCGAAGTCACGCGCAAGGCTGGAGGGGACACGCATCATGGAAGTCATCAACCATACCGTGATCAACCTGATCATTTTCGTGCTGGCGATTTACGTCGGCTACCACGTCGTCTGGAACGTGACACCGGCGCTGCATACGCCGCTGATGGCCGTGACGAACGCGATTTCGGCGATCGTCATTGTCGGCGCGATGCTCGCGGCGGGCCTGACGGTCGGCGGTACGGGCAAGTTCTTCGGCACGGTTGCCGTGGCGCTGGCAGCCGTTAACGTGTTCGGCGGGTTCCTCGTGACCAGACGAATGCTGGAGATGTTCAAGAAGAAGGAGCCGAAGAAGATTGCCGCACCTGGTGGCGCGAAGGAGGGTGCGTAAATGAGCCTGAACGTCGTTACGCTCCTTTATCTGATTGCCTCCGTCTGTTTCATTCAGGCGTTGAAAGGGCTGTCGAATCCGAAGACCGCGCGAACCGGGAACATGTTCGGCATGGTCGGCATGGCGATCGCGATTCTCACGACCGTTGCGCTGATCGCGAAGCAGGCTGCCGCACTGGGCTCGAATCTTGGGCTTGGACTGTCTCTGGTGTTCGTCGCGCTGGTCGTGGGCGGTGGGATTGGCGCATTTGTCGCCGCGCGCGTCGAGATGACGAAGATGCCGGAACTGGTCGCGGCGATGCACTCGCTGATCGGTATGGCGGCGGTGTGTATTGCGTATGCCGTCGTGTCGGAGCCGGCCGCGTGCGGGCTCGGCGCCGAGGAAGGCATTCCCGGCTTCCTGCCCTATGGCAACCGGATCGAACTGTGCATCGGCCCGTTCGTCGGTGCGATTACGTTTAGCGGTTCGGTAATCGCGTTCGGCAAGCTGTCGGGCAAGTACAAGTTCCGGCTGTTTCAGGGCGCGCCTGTCGTGTATGCAGGCCAGCATCTGATCAACCTGCTGCTTGCGCTCGCGATGATCGGCTTTGGCGTGATCTTCTTCCTCACGCAATCGTGGCTGCCGTTCATCATCATGACGGTGATCGCGTTTGCGTTGGGTGTGCTGATCATCATCCCGATTGGCGGCGCGGACATGCCTGTCGTCGTGTCGATGCTGAACTCGTACTCCGGTTGGGCGGCAGCGGGTATCGGCTTCTCGCTGAACAACGCGATGCTGATCATTGCTGGCTCGCTGGTCGGTTCGTCGGGTGCGATTCTGTCGTACATCATGTGCAAGGCGATGAACCGCTCGTTCTTCAACGTGATTCTCGGCGGGTTTGGCGGCGAGGCTGGCGCGGCGACGGCGGCTGGGTCTGGTGAACAGAAGCCCGTGAAGTCCGGTTCGGCGGAAGACGCTTCGTTCATGCTCGGCAATGCCGAAACGGTTGTGATCGTGCCGGGTTATGGTCTGGCCGTTGCTCGCGCGCAGCATGCGTTGAAGGAACTGACTGATCTGCTGATCGAGAAGGGCGTAGACGTGAAGTACGCGATTCACCCTGTGGCGGGCCGGATGCCGGGGCATATGAACGTGCTGCTCGCTGAAGCCGAAGTGCCGTATGAGATCGTTCATGAGATGGAAGATATCAACGGCGAGTTTGGTCAGGTCGATGTGGTGCTGGTGCTTGGCGCGAATGACGTGGTGAATCCGGCGGCCAAGAATGATCCGAAATCACCGATCGCTGGTATGCCGATTATCGAGGCCTATAAGGCCCGGACTGTTATCGTCAATAAGCGGTCGATGGCGGCTGGGTATGCTGGGCTTGATAACGATCTCTTCTATATGGATAAAACCATGATGGTGTTTGGGGATGCCAAGAAGGTGATCGAGGATATGGTTAAGTCAGTGGATTAGGCGCTGTGTCGCGCGGGTGTCGGTTTTTTGCTGGCATCCGCTTTTTGTTAGTGGTCTGCCTGGGTTGCCCCTGTGCGGGGCGGCACCTACTTTTCTTTGCCGCGGCAAAGAAAAGTAGGCAAAAGAAAGCCGCTGAACACCACCCACTACGGTCCTTGCCTGCGGGTCCCCAGCCGGTCCTATCCTTCACAGGGCATCACTCGTCTTGATGCCCGCTGCCGGCGCTCTTAAAGAGCGCATCACCCTCTTCAAACACCCGCGTCTCAGCGGGCCTTACCAGTTCGGCCCAGGCCGCCCAGGTGGCAAACGGTGTGTCGGCTGTCGCG
>NZ_QBUY01000023.1 GCF_003121405.1 Paraburkholderia sp. C35
AGACCGAAACGGGCGGTGTTAGCCCGCTTTCTTTTGCCTACTTTTCTTTGCGGCGGCAAAGAAAAGTAGGTGCTGCCCCGCACAGGGGCAACGCGTGAAGCACCGACACCAAATCGCGGACGCCAGCAAAACCAAAACCAACAGCGAAAGCGAAAGCAAAACCAAAACCAAAACCAAAAACCGCCGGAGGCACAGACTCCAATAGCCGCCTCCCGTTTTTTGTGTTTTACTTTTCAGCGCAAGCAAAAAAAAAAACAAAAAAAACCCAACCGTACCGGACCCATAGAAACAGGCAGTCGGTAGGAAGTGAATGCGGGCCCGAGCCGGTATCGCCCCATCCGGGGCTCAATACAAGGGCGTCCCCTAGGAGACAGTTCATGGCGATCAGCATCAGTCTGACGGTGAACGGTTCACCCGTTACCGCGAACGTCGAGCCGCACACCCTGCTTGTCCAGTTTCTCCGAGAACAATTGCGGCTGACAGGAACACACGTCGGCTGCGATACCGCGCAATGCGGCGCGTGCACCGTTCATCTGAATGGCCGCGCGATCAAGTCCTGCAACATGCTCGCCGTTCAGGCCGAAGGCCAGCAGGTCACCACCATCGAAGGTCTGTCGACGAACGGTGAACTGCACCCGATGCAGGCCGCGTTCCGCGAATGCCATGGCCTTCAATGCGGGTTCTGTACGCCCGGCATGGTGATGAGCGCCACCGCACTGGTCGACACGCAACCCAACCTCACGGAAGACGACGTGCGCCGTCAGCTCGACGGCAATCTGTGCCGCTGTACGGGCTACCACAACATCGTCAAGGCGGTGCTTCAGGGCGCTGACGGCATGAAAGCCGGCGCGCCGCAGAAAACCACCACGACCGTCTGAGGAGCCCGCCATGAACGCACCCGATTCACATCGCATGGTGGGCATGCCCGTCAAGCGCAAGGAAGACTATCGCTTCCTCACCGGCAACGGCCAGTACACCGACGATATCGTCCTGCCCGGTCAAACCTATGCCGTTTTTCTGCGCTCGCCGCACGCGCACGCACGCATCAAACGCATCGACACGACGGCTGCGAAGCAGTCGCCCGGCGTCGTCGCGATTTTCACCGGCGCGGATCTCGCGGCTGAAAACGTCGGCGGATTGCCGTGTGGCTGGCTGATCCACAGCGTCGACGGCAAGCCGATGCACGAGCCGCCGCACCCCGTGATTGCGCATACGAAAGTGCGTCATGTGGGCGACCAGGTCGCGCTGGTGATCGCCGATTCGGTGAACGCCGCCAAAGATGCCGCCGAACTGATCGAAGTCGATTACGACGAACTGCCCGCCGTCATCGACACCCCGCACGCCGCCGATGCCGGTCAGCCCGCCGTGCACGACGAAGTGCCCGACAACACCTGCTACACATGGGGCCACGGCGACAAGGCCGCGACAGATGCCGCATTTGCCAAGGCGCATCACGTGACGACGCTCGACATCGTCAACAACCGCCTGATCCCGAACGCGATCGAGCCGCGCGCCGTCAACGCCAGCTACGCGCCGCAGGACGACAGCTACACCGTGTACGTGGCGAATCAGAACCCGCACGTCGAACGGCTGTTGATGGCGGCGTTCGTGCTGTCGCTGCCGGAATCGAAAGTGCGCGTGGTCGCGCCGGATGTCGGCGGCGGCTTCGGCTCGAAGATCTTCCTGTACGCGGAGGATGTCGCGCTGACGTGGGCGTCGAAGAAAATCCGCCGTCCGGTGAAGTGGACGGCCGAGCGCTCCGAAGCCTTCATCTCCGATGCACATGGCCGCGATCACGTGACGACAGCCGAACTCGCGAAGGATGCCGACGGCAAGTTCCTCGCGATGCGCGTGCACACGATCGCCAACATGGGCGCGTATCTGTCGACATTCGCCTCAAGCGTGCCGACCATCCTCTACGCGACGCTGCTCGCCGGCCAGTACGCGACGCCCGCGATCTACGCCGAAGTGAAGGCGGTGTTCACGAACACCGTACCCGTCGATGCGTATCGCGGCGCGGGCCGCCCTGAAGCGACGTACGTCGTCGAACGCCTGGTTGAAACGGCTGCGCGCGACATGAAGATGGATCCTGCTGAAATCCGGCGCCTGAACTTTATCCGCACGTTCCCGTACGCAACGCCAGTCGGCCTCACCTACGACACGGGCGACTACGACACCTGCCTCGACCGCGCGATGGAACTCGCCGATGTCAAAGGCTTCGCGGCCCGCAGACAGGAATCGGAGAAGAACGGCAAGCGGCGCGGTCTGGGCTACTCGTGCTACATCGAAGCATGCGGTCTCGCGCCATCGAATATCGCGGGTGCGCTCGGCGCACGTGCGGGTCTGTTCGAAGCAGGCGAAGTGCGCGTGCATCCAACCGGCTCGGTGACCGTCTTCACCGGCTCGCACAGTCACGGCCAGGGTCACGAGACGACGTTCGCGCAAGTCGTGTCCGACCGTCTCGGCATACCGCTCGACAACATCGAGATCGTGCACGGCGACACGGGCCGCATTCCGTTCGGCATGGGCACGTATGGTTCGCGCTCGATTGCCGTCGGCGGCTCGGCGATCATGAAGGCGCTCGACAAGATCGAATCGAAGGCGAAGAAGATCGCCGCGCATCTGCTCGAAGCATCGGCCGACGACATCGAGTTCAAGGACGGCACCTTCCGCGTCGCGGGCACGGACCGCACGAAGACTTTCGCCGACGTGTCGCTGGCCGCGTATGTGCCGCACAACTATCCGCTCGACAAGCTCGAACCCGGTCTCGACGAAAGCGCGTTCTACGATCCGACCAACTTCACTTATCCGGCGGGCGCGTATCTCTGCGAAGTCGAAGTGGATGTCGATACGGGCGAAACGCGCATCGAACGCTTCACTGCCGTGGATGACTTCGGCAACGTGATCAATCCGATGATCGTCGAAGGACAGGTGCATGGCGGACTCGGTCAGGGCATCGGTCAGGCGATGCTGGAGCGCTGCGTGTACGACAACGAAAGCGGTCAGTTGCTATCCGGCTCGTACATGGACTACGCGATGCCGCACGCGTCCGACCTGCCGTCATTCACCGTCGAAACCGCGAAAGGCACACCGTGCACGCACAATCCGCTCGGCGTAAAGGGCTGCGGCGAAGCGGGCGCAATCGGCTCGCCGCCCGCCGTGATCAACGCGATCATCGATGCGCTCGCCCCGCTCGGCGTGACCGATCTGCAGATGCCCGCCACGCCGCATCGCGTGTGGTCCGCAATTCACGCTGCTCAATCAGCACGTCCGTAAGCGGAGGCCGACATGTACACATTCAACTATCAACGTGCAGCCGATCCGAAAGCCGCTGTCGCCGTGCTGACTGCCGACGGCGAAGCGAAGTTTCTGGCGGGCGGACAAAGTCTGTTGCCGACCATGCGCCTGCGTCTCGCGCAGCCGTCGCAACTGATCGACGTGACGCGTATTCCGCAGCTGAAAGAGATTCGCGTGGAGCCGAACAAGGTGACGGTCGGCGCGGCCGTCTGTCACGCCGATGTGGCGAACAACGCGGACGTGCAGCGCGTGCTGCCTGCGCTCGCCTTTCTCGCGGGACATATCGGCGACCGGCAGGTGCGCTCGCTCGGCACGATCGGCGGATCGATCGCGAACAATGATCCTGCGGCGGATTATCCGGCTGCCGTGCTCGGTCTCGACGGAACGGTCGTCACGGACCGGCGGCGCATCTCCGCGGCGGAGTTCTTCGTCGGCATGTACGAGACCGCGTTGCAACCGGATGAATTGATCGTCGCCGTCGAATTTCCCGTGCCCGAGAAAGCCGCGTACGAGAAGTTCAGGAATCCGGCATCGCACTTCGCGCTGACGGGCGTGTTCGTCGCGAAGACGGCTAGCGGCGTGCGCGTGGCGATCACGGGCGCGGCGCCCTCGGTGTTTCGCGCGACGGACATGGAGACTGCGCTTTCCGCGAACTTCACGGAAGCCGCCGCGCGCAGCGTGACGATTGCACCGGACGACCTCAACACCGACATGCACGCGAGCGCTGACTATCGCGCGCATCTGATTCCGGTGCTGACGGCGCGCGCGGTGCGGGCCGCGAACGGCTAGCGACCCGCTAGCGGCCAACGGACACGGCGAGCCACGAAGCGTTGAGCATCGCGAGGCCCGGCGCGTCCGGGCCGCTTCGTTTATCGGCTCGTTCGCGTCTGCGCCGTTCGTGAGCGATGCAAGCCGACGTGCAAGGGAGAACCATGCAGCCCGCTTCAATCGACGACACCCTCGCCCAGCTTACCGCGCAAGGCTACTTCGCGCGCCGCGAACTGGCGACCGCGCTTTATCTCGCGCTGCGCATGGAGCGGCCGCTGTTCGTCGAAGGCGAGCCGGGTGTCGGCAAGACGGAACTGGCGAAAGCGGCGGCAGGCATGCTCGGCACGTCGATGTTGCGGCTGCAATGCTATGAAGGACTCGATACCGCGAGCGCGCTGTACGAATGGGACTATCCGCGGCAGATCATGGCGCTGCGGCTCGCCGAAGTGTCCGGTGAAAAACCCGATAACAGCACGCTGTATCGCGATGAATTTCTGTTGAAGCGTCCGCTGCTGCAGGCGTTGCTGCCCGACGAACATCATCCCGGTGCGCGGCGCGTGTTGCTGATCGATGAAATCGATCGCGCCGATGAGCCATTCGAAGCCTTCCTGCTCGAACTGCTGTCGGACTTTCAGGTGTCGATTCCCGAATTCGGCACCGTGCGTGCCGAACATCCGCCGCTGGTGGTGATGACGTCGAACCGCACGCGCGAAGTGCATGATGCGTTGAAGCGTCGCTGTCTGTATCAGTGGATCGGGTATCCGGAGCGCGAGCGCGAACTCGCGATTGTCGCGGCGCGCGCGCCCGAAACTGGCGAAGCACTGCAAAAGCGCGCCGTCGATTTCGTGCATCGGCTGCGCGGCATGGATCTGTTCAAGGCGCCGGGCATCGCCGAGACGATCGACTGGTGCCGCGCGCTCGCCGCGTTGACCGTGACCGAACTCGATCCGCAATCGGTGCAGGACACGCTCGGCGTGCTGCTGAAGTATCAGGATGATCTCGCGCGCTTCGACGCCGAGCAGATCCGCCAATGTCTGGCGACGGCGGAGTAGCGTCGATGACGGCCACCTGCGATTCCGGCTCTGCGACCATCGCGCGCAACGTCGTGCATTTCGTGCGGCTGCTGCGCGGCGCAGGTTTGCCGATGTCGCCCGCGCAGGCCGTCGATGCGCTCGAAGCGCTGCGCTGGATCGATCTCGACCGGCGCGACGATGTACGCGCCGCGCTCGCTGCGCTGCTGTTGTGCGCGCCCGACGAACGCGAGCTCTTCAATGCCGCATTCGACCTCTTCTGGCGCGATCCTGATTGGGAAGGCAAGCTGCGCGCCCTGCTGCTGCCAAAGGTGACGGGCGGCATCCCGCCGCCGAAGCGCAACAACCGGCTCGCCGATGCGCTCGCGGCGCATCACGCGAAACAGAACAAACAGGCCGCACCATCCGCCGATAAAGACCGTCACGAGTTGCACGCGCACGTGACGTTCAGCGCGGAAGAACGTTTGCGTCATCGCGATTTCGACACGCTCACCGCCGACGAATGGCGCACGCTGCGTCATCTGATTCGCGCGCAGCGCCTGCCGCTCGCGATGGAACCGACGCGTCGGCTGAAAGCGGCATCGCATGGCACGCATGCGGATCTGCGCGCGAGCGCGCGGCATGCAGTGCGTGCGGGCGGCGATTGGACCGTGTGGAAGTATCGCGCCGTGGTAGCCCGCAAGCCGCCACTCGTGCTGCTGCTCGATATTTCTGGCTCGATGAGCAGCTATTCGCGCGCGGTGCTGTACTTTTGCCACGCGCTGCTCCAATCGCGTGAGCGTCTGCAAGTGTTTCTGTTCGGCACGCGGCTCACCAACGCGACGCGCGCACTCAAGGAACGCGACCCGGATGTCGCGATTGCGGCGCTTGCGGATCAGGTGCTCGACTGGTCGGGCGGCACGCGCATCGGCGCGGCGCTCGCCGAATTCAACCGGCGCTGGGCACGTAGAGTGCTGACAGGCAGAGCAACCGTGCTGCTCGTCACCGATGGTCTCGATCACGAAGCCATCGATGTGCTCGAAACCGAAATGGGCCGCCTGCGCCGCTTCGCGCATCGCATCGTGTGGCTCAATCCGCTGTTGCGTTATCGCGAGTTCTCGCCGAAAGCGCGCGGCGTGCAGGCGATGCTGCCGTTCGTCGATGCACACAAGCCCGTTCACAATCTCGACAGCCTGGCCGCGTTTGGTCGCGATCTCGCGCAACTGACGCGCGTGTCCCGCGATGCCGCGCGTGCCGCACTATCTGGAGGAGCAACGTCATGGAACTGACGGAAACCTACACGCTGCCCGTGCCGCAGCAAAAGGCGTGGGAAGCGCTAAACGACACGGAGATATTGCGTGCGTCGATTCCCGGCTGCGACAGCATCGAGCCGGATGGCGAGAATGCTTACGCCGTTGCGTTGAGCGCATCGGTCGGGCCGGTGAAGGCGCGTTTCAAGGGCCGCATGGAACTCACCGATATCGACGCGCCTCACACGTATACGATCGTGTTCGAAGGCCAGGGCGGCGCGGCGGGATTCGGCAAAGGGCAAACCCATGTGCAACTCGAGCCCGATGGCGACGAAGCGACAAAGCTCACCTATACGGCCACGGCACAGGTCGGCGGCAAGCTCGCGCAGATCGGCTCACGGCTCGTCGACGGCGCGGCGCGCAAGCTCGCAGGCGAGTTTTTCAGGCGATTCGGCGAGCAGTTGACGGGCGGCGGTGACGCGGCGCAGGCAGAAACAATAATTTCCGGCGACACTGCGAGTCCTGCCGATGACGGCGAAAGCGCCACCGACGGCAGTGGCGAAGAAACGAAGAGGAAGAAATCATGGACAGCGTGGATCTCGAAGTCCTGAAGTCCAGCGCACGCTGGCTCGAACAGGGACATCGCGCGCTACTCGTGACAGTGGTGAAGACGTGGGGTTCGTCGCCGCGTCCCGAAGGCGCGATGCTGGTCGTGCGCGACGATGGCTCGGTGGTGGGTTCGGTGTCGGGTGGTTGTATCGAAGACGACCTGATCGATCGCGTGCGTCAGCGCGGTATCGAGCAGACGAAGCCCGAGGCCGTCAAATACGGCATTACGGCGGAAGAGGCGCATCGCTTCGGGCTGCCGTGCGGCGGCACGATCCAGCTCGTGATGGAGCCGCTGACCCACGCGAGCGGCATCGCGGAACTGTGCGAGGCGGTGGAAGACGGACATCTCGTTGCGCGCACACTCGATATGGAAACGGGCGCCGCGCGCCTCGGTCCTGCGCAGGCGACGGACGGCGTCGATTTCAACGGCAAGCGTCTGCTGACCATTCATGGGCCGCGTTACCGGATGCTGGTGATCGGCGCGGGGCAGTTGTCGCGCTATCTGTGCAATATCGCGGTGGGTCTCGACTATCAGGTGACCGTGTGCGATCCGCGTGATGAATACACCGACGAGTGGGATGTGCCGGGCACCAAAGTCGTTCGCACGATGCCTGACGATACCGTGCTCGAGATGAAGCTCGATGAGCGTTGCGCGGTGATCGCGCTGACGCATGATCCGAAGCTCGATGATCTAGCACTGATGGAGGCGTTGAAGACGCCGGCGTTTTATGTCGGCGCGTTAGGGTCGCGGCGCAATAACGCGGCGCGGCGCGAACGGCTCAAGGAGTTCGATCTCACCGATACGGAACTTGCGCGGCTGCATGGGCCGGTTGGGATTTATATCGGCAGCAGGACGCCGCCGGAGATTGCGGTGTCGATTCTGGCCGAGGTCACGGCGGCGAAGAATGGCGTGTCGCTGCCGACGCTGTTGCAGGTCGAAGGTGCCAAGGCCGCAAGGGAAGTGGCGGCGAGTGGTGGGACGGCTTGTAGTATTCCCGATTAAATTTTCTTCGGCCGTGGACCATACCGGTTCGCGGTCGATGTCTTCAACCCGTTGTTAGCCATTCGGCTGACTGTCGCCGGGTTTCTTTGATCCCTAGCATCGAATTTTTCTGGACTGCGCACGCGGCTTCGTTGTCGCGTCGTAGCTCGTCCATGGTCACCGATATTCCCTTGACGGAATATTCCTTGGAGGCTATATTTTCGATGACTTGGGAAGTTGAGTACACCGATGCATTTCAGGCCTGGTGGGAAGGTTTGCCGGGACCAGAACGAGAGTCCGTCGATACGATCATTTGTATGCTCGCCGAGCGTGGTCCGACTTTGCGTTACCCGTATTCGAGCCAGATCGTGCAGTCGCGCTTTGGCAATTTGCGTGAGTTGAGGATTCAACACTGCGGACGGCCGTATCGAGTACTTTACGCGTTCAATCCACGCCGAGTGGCAGTTCTACTGCTGGGAGGCGACAAGACGGGTCATGACCGCTGGTACGAACAGAACGTCCCGAGAGCGGAGGTTCTGTATCAACTACACCTCATGCGGCTAATTTAAGGAGAAGCTGTCGATGGCCAGAAAATATGCAGAATTGCGGGCACAAATGTCGCCGGAATCGAGGGCACGCTCGGAAGCGTTAGCGAAGAAACTGTTAGCCGAAATGCCCCTGCACGGCCTGCGTCAGGCTCGCGGACTTTCGCAGGACGCGCTGGCAAAACGCCTCAACGTCAAGCAACCCAGCATCGCCAAACTCGAGCAACGCACCGACATGTATATCTCTACGCTACGCGATCACATTCGCGCGCTCGGCGGCGAGCTGGAAGTGATCGCGCGTTTTCCGGAAGGTGAGGTGAAGATCACCAATTTTTCGCAGATCGAAGCGCCCGAGCGCGAAGAAGCACAAGACGACTGACGGCGCCACGGTTCACGACGTGAGCGCCGCTCTATTCACGCTCACACCAACCCACACACCCCCGCCGCCACAATCGACCCGCCAATCAGCACGACGCCCACGGTCCGCCGGTTATTGAGTTCCGTCCACAGCAGCACACCCGTCAGCGACAGCAAAATCAGGCTGCCCGCAATCGTATCGATCAGCAGCACCCAGCCGACGCTCAATCCCGTTCCCTTGTGCAGGTTGTTCAACGTGCTCATGAACGAGTTCTGCGTGCGTTTGACGGAAACGAAGCCGTTGCCGACCCAATACTCCGCCTGCACGTTCTGCCCCGGCGACGCGATCGCGATCTGCCAGAACTCCGGCTGCATGGCGCTCTGATCGCCCCACGCAACGGGATGCGCCGGCTCGCGGCGCGCCCTGCCCGGTTTGCCGTCGACATGCAGTTCATTTTTCAGCCAGTGCGCCATCTCGCCCGGCGACTTGACGCCTTTCTGCGGCAACGCAATCTGCAACTGCTCGACCTGCGGTTCGCCCGACGACACCTTCAGCGGCCCCGCACGGTGATTCAGCAGAAACCCGGTCACGCCGAACAGCATGCCGCGCACGGCGCCCCACAGCCCGACCCAGCCGTGCACCTTGCGCAGCCACTTGATAAATGTCGCGCGCCGCGAACGTTGACGGCGCGCGGCCAGTTCGCCGGCATCCAGTTGCTGGACGGAGGCGGACTTTGCGCCAGCGCGGACGGCAGGCTTCAGTTCGATCGTGTCGGGCGCGTTCATCGTGTTCCTGGCAAAGCGGGTCGTGCGTCGCCGACTGGCGGCAACCTGTGGATGGAAACTGGAAAAGTCGTTCCGGAGGGGAAAGACGGATGCCTGATGCGCGCTGGCGTCAAACAGCGGCCTGGCGTTCTGGGCTAAAGCAGAATGGTCACCGAAGAGCTGGCTGGCTCTTCGTCATGAGGAGAAAGATGACGATTAGCTGGCGACGCCCTTCAGATGAGAATAACTATCATTACACAGAACGAGATTTCTTTCAATCCCGACAGTTAAAGCGCCCTATGCAACGAATCATCGGGTTTTGTGCGGCCGGCCCGCTTGACACAAACGTCGCCTGACTTTGAACTGTGGGATGCGAGCGAACCAGACATAACCAGACCAATACCTACGGACGCCTCATCCCCATGCGCCTGCTCACGATCTTCCGTATCGCGATGACCGCCTGCGCCTTGTGCGCCGGCACAGCGCACGCCATTGGCGAGGCGCCAGACAGCACGGACCACCCGACGCCAACGACGGCATCAGTAAGCGCCCCCGTCGAGCCCTACACGAACGAACGCGAAACCCAGACTTTCACGGTGAACGCAGACGGCTCCTACACGAAGCTCGACGACATGACGCTGCGCGTGAACAACGAAGCGGGTGTCGCGCGCGTGGCGCAGTACTACATCTGGTTCAACCGCAACATGGCGAGCGTCGAGATTCTGGAGGCGTACACCACGTCCGCCGATGGCACGCGCCACGACGTGCGTCCCGAGCAGATCCGCGACGTGCAGGAAGCGCGTTCGTTCGACGCGCCTATGTTTCAGGACATCCTCGAAAAGGTGATCGTGTTCCCCGCCGTCGAACCGGGCGCGCGCGTGCATCTGAAGTACCTGAAAACGCAAAGCCAGCCGATCGTGCCGGGTCATTTCAGCGACTTCACGCCACCCGATCTCGCGCCGACCCACAATATCCGGCTCATCTCCGACTTGCCCGCCGAAAAGCCGCTTTACGCCGACGCACGCGGCTTCGTCGCGCTGCCGCCGACGACGCAGAACGGCCGCACGCGCTATGAATATCGCTATGACAAGGCGCACTTTGCGCGGCTCGAATACGGGTCGGTTGCGTACGTGAGCTACGGTGACCGGCTAATGGTGTCGACCTTTCCCGACTACGCCGCATTCGCCGCGAAGTATCGCGAGTCAGCCGCCGATCCGAGCGCCAGCGATGCCGCGCTAGTCAAGCTGGCGCAATCGCTCACCGCCCGCGATCCGACGCCGCGCGCGAAAGCCAAAACGCTTTATGACTGGGTGCGCAAGAACATCCGCTATGTCGCCGTCAACATCGGACGCGGCGCGGTCGTGCCGCATCGCGCGACCGACATCCTCGCGCTGCGCTACGGCGACTGCAAGGACCACGTCGCGCTCTACGGTGCGCTGCTCGATGCCGTCGGCATTCGCAACGAACCCGCGTTGATCAGCAGCGGCACGATCTACACGCTGCCCGCTGTGCCGGGCTACGGCGTGCTCAACCACGTCATCACCTGGCTGCCCGACCTTCAGCTTTACGCCGATTCGACCGCGCCGAACGTCGAGTTCGGCTATCTGCCATCCACCGACATGGATCGCCCCGTCGTGCTGGTGAATCAGGGCGTGGTGTCGCGCACGCCCTCGACGGCCACGATGTCGCGCACCACCGATCTGTCGATCGATGTCGCAGCCGACGGCTCGGCGAGCTTCGTCTACCGGCTGGAGGCGGTGGGCTGGGCGGCGGAACAAGGTCGCGCACTGCTGCGCATGCAAACGCCCGCGCAACGCGAAGAGTCCTTGCAGGGCGAGCTGCGCTTCGTGAATCTGTCCGGCGCGGCGACGCTCTCGACCAGCAATCTCAACGTGTCGGACGGTCCGCTGTCGCTCACGATGAAGGGCAAGCTCGAAGATTTCGTCGTGCCGGGCACGGCTGCATCGATTCCGGCGTTGACGAGTTTCGTCGGCGGATTTCAGTCGGACGCGCGCTACTGGCTCGGCGAACGGCAGCGCACGCAGCCTTTCGTGTGCCGCAACGTCGAACTGCACGAGCGCACGCGCATTACGCTGCCTGCCAACTTCCGCGTGCTGGATATGCCGGAAGCCATGGCCGCACAAGATCGCTTCATCGACTATCGCTCGACGTACGCCTACGATGCGGGCGCCAATGTCATCACCGTGACTCGCGACGGCGCCACGCGCTTCGGCAGCGAAGTCTGTTCGCCTGAAGAGTTCACGCAGATGCGCGCGGGCATCGAAACGATCAGCCGCGACGTGCGCGCCCAGGTGATCGTGCGCTCGACACTCGCCGACACCGCGCAAAGCGCATCGTCGACGCCCGCGATACCCTCGCGCGTGATGGCGGGATCGTCAGCCCGCGCGCAACCCGCGGACTGACGGCGCAACGCAGGCGATGCGCCGCGCGCTGGGGATCACACGGGCCAGAGCGGCCCTTCCTGCATGGCGCCAATCTGCTCGCGCAATTCGAGAATCCGGTCTTCCCAATAGCGCTGCGTGTTGAACCACGGAAACGCGACGGGAAAAGCAGGATCGTCCCAGCGACGCGCGAGCCACGCCGAATAATGGATCAACCGCAAGGTCCGCAACGCTTCGATCAGATGCAGTTCGCGTTGATCGAACTCGCAGAAATCCTCGTAGCCCGCGAGCAGATCGGTGAGCGCACGCGATGCTTCCTGGCGCTCGCCCGGCAGCAACAACCAGAGATCCTGAATGGCCGGGCCCATGCGGCTATCGTCGAAATCGACGAAATGCGGGCCGGCGTCGGTCCACAGCACGTTGCTCGGATGACAGTCGCCGTGCATGCATAGCTGGCGCACATCGCCGGCGCGCTCGAAGGCCTGCTCGACGCCTTCCAGCGCCATCTTGACGGCGGCATCCCATGCGGTACGCACATCGGCGGGCACGAAACCTTGCCCGATCAGATAGTCGCGCGGCTCGTAGCCGAAGGTCTGAATATTGAGCGTCGGACGCGCCGCGTAATCCGCCGTCTGCCCGACAGCATGAATGCGCCCGATAAACCGCCCGAGCCATTCGAGCGTGTCCTTGCGATCCAGATCGGGCGCGCGGCCGCCGCGCCGCTCGAAAATGGAAAAGCGAAAGCCGTCGAACGTGTGCAGCGTCTGGCCGTTGAAGGTGCGTGCCGGCACGGCGGGAATTTCGCGCGCGAACAGTTCCGCAACAAACGCGTGCTCTTCGAGAATCGCTTCGTCTGTCCAGCGCTCGGGCCGGTAGAACTTCGCGACGACAGGCGGCCCGTCTTCGACGCCAACCTGATACACGCGGTTCTCATAGCTGTTCAGCGGCAGCATGCGCCCGTCAGTACGCACGCCGACGGAATCGAGCACGCTATCGAGCGCGTCGAGCACCACTTCCGGTGTGAGGCGGGCGAATGGAACGGCGTGGCCGTCCGGCGAGGTGGGAATGTCGGGAGTGTCTTCGTTCATGCCCGCATTGTGCGCCGTGCCGCGCGCAAAAACGAGCACAAGTGTCACCCGCGATGCGCTGCCCTGTCAGTAGCGGCGCGCCGCGTCATTCACAACAGCAGGAACGAAACCGCGATCAATGTACCTGTGCGCCAGCGGGACGGACGATGTCGCCCGTATCGATCAGATCCTCGAGGAAAAAGGGTTCCGTGTTCAGGATCTTCGATGTGCCCGGCTCGCCGGCGTACCACGCCACCATCGCCATGTCGCCCAGAATACGCATCACGATTCCGCGTGCGCCTTGTGGCACGGCGATATGCACGGAACGAACAATAGAACCGACTTGCATGATGTTTCCCCGTTCTCCCAATGCCGGCTTGTTTGGGACTGCGCCGGTCAAAGTGCTGATAAAAGCGCCGCAACGTGCAAATGGTTGCATGCGCACCTGAATCCAAACCTTGGGCCAACGTCGACTCGCCGCACCTGCGCTGCAACGAAGTCTGTCAGCCCCATTGTTGCCCCTTTGGGCTTTTTGGCAAAGCAAAAAGTAAGTCTGTGTGAGGCGTCTGACCAGTCATTTCGACTTACGAAACCCTGACTGTAACCGGGCGTAACAGGGTCATCATAAACCGGGTCGCACCTGAGTCTCAAAAATGTCGATGTAAGCTACGATACGCGCTATATTCCTGTCGCGCAGCCCGGCCGGGCTGTCATCGCGCACAATCGCTGCCGCCAGAAGCAGCTGCCACCGCCCTCACCGGACCGCACTGTTCATGTGGATCGTTCGTCTCGCGCTGCGGCGCCCTTATACGTTCGTCGTACTCGCGCTGCTGCTGCTCATCATCGGTCCGCTGACGATCCTGCGCACGCCTACGGATATCTTTCCGAACATCGACATTCCCGTGCTGTCCGTCATCTGGACGTACACCGGCATGCCCGCCGACGAGATGGAAAAGCGCATCGTGCTGAATTACGAGCGCGGGCTGTCGGTGGCGGTGAACGATATCGAGCACGTCGAATCGACTTCGCTGAACGGCATTGCCGTCGTGAAGATCTTCTTTCAGCCACACGCGAACATCAACGAAGCGCTCGCACAGGTCACGGCACTGTCGCAATCGCAGTTGCGCTCGCTGCCGCCCGGCATCACGCCGCCGAACATCCTGCGCTACAACGCATCGACCGTGCCGATTCTGCGGCTGTCGCTGTCTTCGTCGTCGCTTACCGAGCAGGAACTGTACGACTACGGTAACAACTTCCTGAAGACGCAGCTCGCCACCGTGCCGGGCGCCTCGGCGCCGTTGCCTTATGGCGGCAAGCAGCGCCAGATCATGGTCGATATCGATTCGCGCAAGCTGCAGGAGCGCAATCTGTCGCCGATGGATGTGGTGAATTCGATCACCGCGCAAAACCTCATCGTGCCGACAGGCACGGCAAAAATCGGCTCGACCGAATATTCGGTGCAGCTGAATTCGAGTCCCGACTCGCTCGCAGGCCTGAACAATATCCCCATCAAATCGGGGCCAAACGGCACGATTTATATTCGCGATGTCGCGCACGTGCGCGACGGTTTCCAGCCGCAAACCAACATCGTGCGCGTGGATGGCCAGCGCGCATCGCTGCTGACCATCAACAAGAGCGGCAACACGTCGACGCTCGAAATCGTCGATCGCATCAAGACGATGATGCCGACGCTGCGCAATCTGGTGCCCGAGTCGCTGAATATCGATCCCGTCGCCGATCAGTCGCTGTTCGTGCGCGCTTCCGTGCAGGGCGTGCTGCGCGAAGCGCTGATTGCCGCCTGCCTGACGGGCCTGATGATTCTGCTGTTCCTCGGCAACTGGCGCGCGACGCTGATCATCGCCGTGTCGATTCCGCTGTCGATGATTACCTCGATCATCGCGCTCTCCGCGCTCGGCGAGACGATCAACATCATGACGCTAGGCGGGCTCGCGCTCGCGGTCGGCATTCTCGTCGACGATGCGACAGTCGCGATCGAAAACATCAGTCATCAGCTGGAACAGGGCAAGAATCTCGAACAGGCGATTCTCGACGGCGCACATCAGATCGCGATTCCGACGCTCGTTTCCACGCTGTCGATCTGTATCGTGTTCGTGCCGATGTTCCTGCTGACGGGCGTCGCGCACTATCTGTTCATTCCGCTCGCGGAAGCCGTCGTATTCGCGATGCTCGCGTCGTACTTCTTCTCGCGGACGCTGGTGCCGACGCTCGCGAAGTATCTGCTGCGCCATCACCATCGCGCCGCAGACCATCATCACGTGCAGCCGACGCGCAATCCGTTCATGCGCATGCATCTCGCGTTCGAGCGTGGTTTCGAGAACGTGCGCGGGCGGTATCGCGGTTTTCTGGTGGCGCGCGTTGCGCGGCCCGGCATCTTCGTGACGGGCTTTCTCGCGTGCTGTCTGCTGTCGTTGCTGCTGATGCCGTTTCTCGGCCGAGACTTCTTTCCGTCCGTCGATGCCGGCACGATCGCACTGCATCTGCGCGCGAAAACGGGCATGCGCGTCGAGGAAACCGCCGTCGTGACCGATCGCGTCGATTCGCGCATCCGCGAGCTGATTCCGCGCAACGAGCTACATTCGATCATCGATAACATCGGCTTGCCGGTGTCGGGCATCAACCTGTCGTACAGCGCGACGGGCACGATCGGCACCTCGGATGCCGACATCCTGATCAGCCTGAATCCGGATCACCGTCCGACGGAAGAATACGTGCGCAAGCTGCGCCGCACGCTCACCGATGAATTCCCCGGCGTGCAGTTCGCGTTCCTGCCTGCCGACATCGTCAGCCAGACGCTGAACTTCGGCATGCCGTCGCCAATCGACGTGCAGATCGTCGGGCGCGACGTGCAGGGCAATCGCGCGTTCGCTGCGATGCTGCTCGACAAGTTGCGAGCGATCCCCGGTTTCGCCGATGCACGCATCCAGCAGCCGTCCGATCTGCCACGCATCTTCGTCGATGTGGATCGCACGCGCGCGCAACAGGCGGGCTTCACGCAGCGCGACGTCGCGAGCAATCTGCTGATCACGCTCTCCGGCAGCCAGCAGACCACGCCGACCTTCTGGCTCAATCCGCGCAACGGCGTCAGTTACAACGTGATCACGGAAGCGCCGCAATACACGATCGATTCGCTGCAATCGCTCGCGAACATTCCGCTGAACGCGAACGGCCACACCAACATTCTCGGCTCGCTATCGACGATGCGCCGTGAAGCAGGCAACGCCGTGCTCACGCACTACAACGCGCAAACCACGATCGATATCTACGGCACCGCTGACGGCCGCGATCTCGGCGCCGTTTCCGACGATATTCAAAAGATCATCGCCGAGACCAAAGCCCAACTGCCGAAGGGTTCGTCGATCGAACTGCGCGGCCAGGTGCAGACGATGAACGATTCGTTCTCCGGCCTGTTCGCCGGCCTCGTGTTCGCGATCGTGCTGGTGTATCTGCTGATTGTGGTGAACTTCCAGTCGTGGCTCGATCCGTTCATCATCATTACGGCGCTGCCCGGCGCGCTGGCGGGTATCGTGTGGATGCTGTTCCTCACGCACACCACGCTGTCGATTCCGGCGCTGACGGGTGCCATCATGTGTATCGGCATCGCGACAGCGAACTCGATCCTCGTGGTCAGCTTCGCACGCGAACAGTTGCTCGAACACGGCGACGCGACGCGCGCGGCGATCGAAGCAGGCTTCACGCGTTTCCGTCCCGTGCTGATGACGGCGCTGGCGATGGTGATCGGCATGGTGCCGATGGCGATCGGCCTGGGCGAAGGCGGCGAGCAGAATGCGCCGCTCGGGCGCGCGGTGATCGGCGGCCTGACGATCGGCACGGTCGCGACGCTGGTGTTCGTGCCCGTGGTGTTTTCGATGATCTATCGACGGCTGTCGGAGCGGCGCGCCCGCGCCGCCGTGCATGTCGTCCAGAAACCGCAATGATGCGGCCGACGTTCATAACAACGATGCGCAAGCACAGTATCTGGAGTGCAGATGGAAGGGAATCGTCCTGATGAGTCCGCGCCGCACGGGGAAGGCCCGCGCAGCTCATCGAAACGTTCGCGCTGGATTCTGATCGCCGCGGCGGTCGTCGTGCTCGCGCTCGCCGCGCAGGGCATCTGGTCGCGTCACGATGCGCACGCCGCGCTGGAGCGCGAAGCGGAGCATGCCGCGCAGCTCTCGGTTGAAGTGGTCAAGCCGCAGAAATCGGCGGGATCGCTCGATCTCGTGCTGCCCGGCAACGTGCAGGCGTTCCTCGACACGCCGATCTACGCACGCACCAACGGCTATCTGAAGAAGTGGTACGCGGATATCGGCGCGCACGTGAAAGCGGGCCAGTTGCTCGCCGAGATCGACACGCCCGAAGTCGACGATCAGCTGAAAGCCGCACGCGCCGATTTCGACAACGCGCAGGCCAACTACGCGCTGGCAAAAAGCACTGCCGACCGCTGGTCGGAAATGCTCCGCAGCAATTCCGTGTCGAAGCAGGAAACCGACGAAAAGGTCGGCGACATGCTCGCGAAGAAAGGCACGCTCGACGCCGCGCGCTTCAACGTCGCGCGGCTCGAAAAGATGCAGTCGTTCCAGAAAGTCTATGCGCCATTCGACGGCATCGTGACCGCGCGCAACGTCGATGTCGGCGCGCTGATCGACGCAGGCAGTTCGGGCGGCCCGGCGAAGGAACTGTTCCATGTCGCGCAGGCCGACCGGCTGCGTGTCTACGTGAACGTGCCGCAGGCTTATGCGCAGGAAGTGAAGGCGCAGCAGACTGCGTTTCTGACGCTCACTGAATCACCGGCGAAGCACTATCCCGGCACTGTCGCGCGCACGTCGGGCGCCGTCGATCCGCAGCAGCGCACGATGCTCGTTGAAGTCGATGTCGATAACCGCAATGGCGATCTGCTGCCGGGCGCGTATGCGCAGGTTCACTTCGCGCTGAAGTCGCAGGTTGCTGCGCCGTTCACGTTGCCGGGCAACGCGTTCCTGTTCCGGCCCGATGGCGTGAAAGTCGCCACCGTCGATGCGCAACAGCGCGTGAAGCTGGTCAAGGTCTCGCTCGGCACGGATTACGGTACGCGCGTCGCGATAGCATCCGGTTTGACCGGCGATGAACAGGTGATCCTGAATCCGCAGGATTCGATCGTCGATGGCGCGGCCGTGCGGATCGTGCATCCGAAAGCGAGCGGCGCTGCGGGTGCTTCAGGCGCAAGCGGTGCCGCTGCGCCGAAAGGCGAACAGACGGCGAAGGCACCAGAGTGAGCACGCCACGCATACGCCTTCGTTCGATCGTTCTCGCGCTAGCGGGCGCGAGTGTCCTTGCTGCATGCACGGTCGGCCCCGACTACAAGCGCCCCGAGGCGGTGACGGCTGCGACGTACAAGGAACTCGAAGGCACCGGCTGGAAAACGGCCGAACCCGCCGACGCGCATATCCGCAGCTCATGGTGGGAGGTCTACGACGACCTAGCGCTGAACGCGCTCGAACAGCAGGTCGCCAGCGCGAACCAGAACGTGCAGGCCGCGCAGGCGCGTTTTCGCGCGGCGCGTGCGCAGGTCGCGCAGTTCCGCTCGCAGTTCTTCCCGGTTGTCACGGCGAACGGCGGCTACTCGCGCGCGCGTTCGTCGGAAAACGTGAAGTTCAAATCGACGGCGGGCAAGACGCTCGACGACTGGATCGTCGGCGCCGATGCAAGCTGGGAACCCGACTTGTGGGGCCGCGTGTCGCGCAGCGTCGAAGGTGCGCGCGCCAGCGCCCAGGCAAGTGCCGCCGACGCCCAGAGCGCACTGCTGTCGATGCAGGCCGAACTCGCGACGGATTATTTCGAACTGCGCGGCATCGATCGCGAGCAGCAGTTGCTCAACGACACGATCGCCGCCTACAAGGAAGCTGTCGAACTTACGCAGAACCGCTACAAAGGCGGCATCGCCACCGATGCCGATGTCGCCCAGGCGCAAACGCAATTGCGCACGACGCAGGCGCAATCGATCGATCTCGGCGTGCAGCGCGCGCAACTCGAACATGCGATTGCGATCCTGATCGGGCAAACGCCGTCGACGTTTTCGCTGCCTGTCGCGCCGCTGGTTGCCATGCCCGTGATTGCGCCTGTCGGCGTGCCGTCGACGCTGCTCGAACGGCGTCCCGACATCGCCTCCGCCGAGCGGCGCATGGTGAATCTGAATGCGCAGATCGGCGTGGCGACGGCGGCGTATTACCCGAACCTGATTCTCTCGATGACGGGCGGGCTGGAAGCGACCAACTTCAGTCAATGGCTGCTCGCGCCCGCGCGCTTCTGGTCGCTTGGGCCATCGCTGGCAGGCACGCTGCTCGATTTCGGTGGACGTGCCGCGGCGAAAGCCGAGGCGCAAGCGAACTACGACGAAGGCGTCGCGCAGTATCGGCAGACGGTTCTGACGGCGTTCGGCCAGGTCGAGGACAACATCGCCGCGCTGCGCGTGCTCGAACAGGAAGCGCAGGCACAGGACGACGCTGTATCGGCGGCACAGCGCTCGCTCGCGATCGTGTCGAACCGTTACAAGAACGGCGCGATCACGTATCTCGACGTGGTGGTTGCGCAAACGACGGCGCTCACCAACGAACGCGAAGCCGTGTCGATCGCACGTCGCCGGATGGCTGCGAGCGTTGCGCTGGTGAAGGCGTTGGGCGGCGGCTGGGACACCACCGCGCTGCCCACCGATGAACAGCTCACGCATCCCGACGCAACCGGCCCGGCCGCCAGCGCACCCGCTGCGACGCGCAGCTGACGCGTGATGAATCTGCCGCTGCTCCAAGCGATGCCACGCATCCAGCTGCCGGATTCGAAGACGTGATACGCACAATCGGCGTATCGTTGACCCTTCGCGCGCCTTTGGCAGGCGTGCTTTTCGTCACCAGTCATCGTTTCCGGGAGTGGTGTTGTGACCGCATCGTCGGACCCGAGTCGGCCCGCTGATTCTTCTTTTGCTTCGTCCTCCTCTTCCTCGCCTTCCGTCCCGCCGTATCTCGAACGCGGCACGCGTGCTTACTGGCGCGCCAGTCTCGCGCTGCTGTTCGCCGGTTATGCGACGTTCTCGCTGCTCTACTGCGTGCAGCCGCTATTGCCCGCGTTCTCCGCTTCATTCGACGTCAGCCCGGCGCAAAGCAGCCTGTCGCTTTCGCTGACGACGGCCGCGCTGGCGCTCGCTGTGTTCGTCGCGGGCTTCGTGTCGGAAGGATGGAGCCGCCACCGGCTGATGACGGCATCGCTCACAGCGTCTTCGCTGCTGACGCTGGCCGTCGCATTCACTCCGCAATGGCACGCGCTGCTGTTGCTGCGCGCGCTCGAAGGACTCGCGCTCGGTGGCGTGCCTGCCGTCGCGATGGCGTATCTGGCCGAGGAAGTGCATCCCGATGGCCTCGGTCTGGCGATGGGCCTCTATGTGGGTGGCACGGCGATCGGCGGCATGGCGGGGCGCGTGATCACGGGCGTGGTCGCGGATCTGTTTTCGTGGCGTGTGGCGATCGGCACGATCGGCGTGCTCGGCATTCTGTCGATGCTCGCGTTCCGTTCGCTGCTGCCGCCGTCGCGGCATTTCGTGCCGCGTCGCGGGTTGGGCTTTTCGCATCATCGCTCGGCACTGCTGAAGCATCTGCGCAGACCCGGCCTGCCGCTGCTGTTCCTGATGGGCTTCGTGCTGATGGGCAGCTTCGTCACGCTGTACAACTACATCGGCTACCGGCTGCTAGCACCGCCGTTCGGACTGAGCCAGACGGCCATCGGCGGGATCTTCGTCGTGTATCTGACGGGTGTGGTCGCGTCGCCGTGGTCGGGCCGGATGGCCGATACGTTCGGGCGCGGACGCGTGCTGATCGGCAGCATCGTCATCATGCTGTGCGGTTTGCTGTTGACGACGACGCAGTCGCTTGCGCTGATTGCATGCGGGATTGCGTGCGTCACGTTCGGTTTCTTCGCTGGACATGCTGTCGCGAGCGGCTGGGTCGGCAGGATGGCGAAAGAAGCGAAAGGTCAGGCGGCCGCGCTGTATCTGCTGGCGTATTACCTCGGGTCGAGCATCGTCGGCTCGTATGGCGGGCGCGTATGGGCGGCTTATGCGTGGACGGGCGTCGCGACGCTCGTCGGTGGATTGCTGCTGATCGGCATACTGGCGTCGGCGCGGCTGCACGCACGGGAGCGGGCTGACAAGGCGTAAAGGTTACGCGGTGCTGCGTGCAAGGAAGCTGCGCCCGCGCTCGGTTCAACCTGCACGGCGCATATTCGGAAAGGTGAGCGTAAGCGGACATCGACGCGGGATGGGATTTTGCATGCTGCCGTCTGTTGGCCGGAAAGCCTTGTCCCGCCTTGCGTTGCGCCCGAAGGGACAGAGCCGTGCGTGCGCTGCGGCCCACATAATGAAGCGATAACGTCTCCTATACTGGTATCAGGCGCGCCGCATGCAGTCGCGTCCGACGAGTACACAAAGGAGACAGGCATGCACTACTTCACGATCGGTGATTTCATTCTCGTCATTCCTATGGCGTTGGCTGGGGCGCTGTTTCTGGGCGCGCTGCCATGTAAAACCGAGTTCAGGCATAACACTTTGCGCGTGCTTGGGGCACTGCTAGGGGTTATGTTTGCGGTTGCGCTGGTGGAGGGGCTGCCTGCGTTGGTGTAGCTTGTTTTGTTTTTGTTTTTGTTTTTGTTTTTGCGGTGGCATCCGCGGTTTGGTGTTGGTGCCTCACGCGTCGCCCCTGTGCGGGGCAGCACCTACTTTTCTTTGCCGCCGCAAAGAAAAGTAGGCAAAAGAAAGCGGGCTAACACCGCCAGTCCTTGTTATTGCCTGCGGGCCCCCAACGGCCCCGTCCTGTCAGCGGCATCGATCTTCTCGATGCCCGCTGCCAACGCTCTTCAAGGGCGCATCACCCACTTCAAACTCCCGCGTCTCAGCGCGCCTTACCAGTTTGGTCCAGGCCGCCCAGGTGGCAAACTGTGTGTTGGCTTTCGCGCCTTATACGCATCACTCCGGACTGGAAAGCAAAGGCGGTGTGTCTTGTAGGATCGCCGACGCATCAGGCGCGACAACCTACACACCGTTTGCCACCTGGGCTGCATATGCGAGTCGCTGCCGCTTGATGCACTACGGGTGATTGGAGCGGGTGAGGCGCTGATGAAGAGCGCTGGCAACGGGCAACGAGAAGATCGATGCCGCGAACAGGACGGGGCCGCTGGGGGCCCGCAGGCAAACGTCAAGCGGTTCGGTGTGAGCGGCTTTCTTTTGCCTACTTTTCTTTGCCGCTGCAAAGAAAAGTAGGTGCCGCCCCGCACAGGGGCAACGCACGAAGAACCTCTAAAAAATCGCGGATGCCAGCGCAGAGCAAAAGCACTCAAAACAACTTGAGCACCCCTGCTCACCCCTTCAGATATGCTGATCCGTCGACGGCTTCTTCCAGAGATTCACCTCACCCTCAGTCGCGTAGCGGTCGATCTCCGCCAGTTCTTCCGCTGTGAACGACAGATTCTTCAGCGCCGCGACATTCTCGCGAACCTGCTCGGCCTTACTTGCGCCAATCAACGCCGACGTCACACGCGGATCCCGCAGCGTCCACGCGAGCGCCATCTGCGCGAGGCTCTGACCGCGCCGCTGCGCGATGTCGTTGAGCTTGCGCACGCGCTCGATGTTCTGCTCGCTCAGATGTTCCTGCTTCAGCGAGCCGCCGCCTTCCTTGTTGACACGCGCATCCTGCGGCACGCCATTCAGATACTTGCCCGTCAGCAAACCCTGCGCCAGCGGCGTGAACGCAATCGCGCCCGAACCGGTTTCTTCCAGCGCGCCGAGCAGTTCCTTCTCGATCCAGCGATTCAGCATGTTGTACGCCGGCTGATGGATCAGCAGCGGCACCTTGTACTCGGCGAGCAGCTTCGCCATCTCGCGCGTCTTCTGCGCGGAATACGACGAAATGCCGATATACAGCGCCTTGCCCTGCTGCACTGCGCTGGCGAGTGCGCCTGCCGTTTCTTCGAGCGGCGTGTCGACGTCGAAACGGTGCGAATAGAAGATATCGACGTAATCCAGCCCCATGCGCTGCAGACTCTGATCCAGACTCGCGAGAATGTACTTGCGCGAGCCGCCGCCCTGACCATACGGGCCGGGCCACATGTCCCAACCGGCCTTCGACGAAATCAGCAGCTCATCGCGATACGGCTTGAAGTCGTCCTTGAAGATGCGGCCAAAGTTGGTTTCCGCGCTGCCGTACGGCGGCCCGTAATTGTTCGCGAGGTCGAAGTGCGTGATGCCGAGATCGAACGATGTACGCAGGATCTCGCGCTGCGTCGAGATCGGCGTGGTGTCGCCGAAGTTGTGCCACAGGCCGAGCGACAGCGCCGGCAGTTTGAGACCCGACTTGCCGCAAACGCGGTACTGCATGTCCGAATAGCGTGCTGAAGCTGCTTCGTAAGCCATTGCTGGAGTCCTCGAGAACTTGAGTGGAATCGGCGATGCAGTAAGCGCATCGCGTGAATAGAGCGAGTTTGTTGTAGTAAAGGTAGCGTTGTAGCGAGCGCTGCGCTGATACCGGTATCACGCCGGCATGCAATCACGCGGCAGCAGCGGCCCAACACGCTATGTTAGCCAATCGGCGCGTGGCCTGCATACGCCCACATTGCGGGAAGCGGACATGGACTCGGCGCCGCGCATCCCCTAGACTTTCGGCCACCGTAATCCTGTGTTGAGGAATGTTCATGACCAAAGCGATCTCGCTCGCATTGATCGTCGGCGGCGTGGTGCTGCTGTACTTCGGCGGCCAGTCGTTTCATTCGTTCAGTAACGACATGTCGCGCGTGTTCACCGGCGCGCCGACCAACAAGACCATCTTTCTGATTGCGGGCGGCATCGTCGCGACGCTCGCCGGACTGATCGGGCTCGCGTCGTCGAAACGCTGAGCCGATCGGAACTCAGAACGCCACTTCGGGTTTGGACGCGGAGCGCGAACCCGGCAGCGGCACGTTGCTCGCGCCGTGATAGGTGAAGACCAGCGAGAACTTCACCTGATCGGACAGATTCTTGCCCGCCGAGTGCAGCGTGTTGCAATGGAAGAAAACCACATCGCCCGCTTTCAATCCGGGCGATACGGCCTTCTTGATCAACGCCTCGTTCTCGGGCAGATCGGAGCGGAAAAACTTCGCTTCGTCGAAGCGGTCCGATGTGAATGCCGCAGCGTGCGAACCGGGCACGAACCACAGCGCGCCGTTGTCGATGGTTTCGTCGCCGAGCGCGAGCCAGACCGACACCAGATCGTCCCGCTCGAACGACCAGTAACGCACATCGCGATGCCAGCCCGTCAGGCTGCCGTACGCGGGATGCTTGGTCATCATGCAGTTGTGATGCGCGCGCGACAGGCGCGGCTCTTCACCGAAATACAGCTCCATCCAGCCGCGGATTTCGGGCGCCGTCGACCATTCGGCGAAGCGCGGATGACGCGCGTACGCATCCAGCAAACGCCGCACCGTATGGCCGCCCGGCGCGTGCTTCGAATCCGGCGCGCCTGGATAGCGCAGATCCGCTTCGAATTCGATCGGCTCGGCGGCTTCCTGCAGCTGCTGGCGCGCGATCTGTTTCATCTCGGCGCAGCGCTCGGGCGTAATAAGCCCCGGCACGATGACATAACCCTGCTCCCGCAGCACCTGGATCTGCTCTTTCTTCGAGTGGACTGACATGGACGTTCCGTTCAGCTAGCGTTCGTTCGACAACTGCCTGCCATTGTAAAGCGGGCACGATCGAACCGCCGCAAGTCGCGCGCTTCCTCAACGTTCCCTCGACGTTTCCCGCGCTTTCGAGGTGCAGGTGCAGTGCGCCGACCTGCACGCCGGCTGGGCAGCCATGCACGTTCGTCGAGCGCAAAGGGCGCGATCATGCAGGCTTCGTCCTCGTAAAAACCCTGATCCCGCCGGACTTTCGATGGTCACGAATCACGTGTAGCCTGTCACGCATGTCGATTGCAACACACGCTACTTCGCCATCGGCACGGCCACACGCAGCCGCTGCCGGTACATTCCGCCATTCCTCAGGTCGTTGCGTCCCACCCGTTGGCATGGATGGTGCTGCTTATGCGGCACCCTTCAACGCGCGTCACGCTGCCTGATCTTTAAAGCCATGCACAGTCCATTGAGCACCCGACTCAGCCGCGCGTTCAACGCCGCGCGCCCAGCACGCCGCCATATGGCGCGTGCCCTGCGTCATCATTCCGCCCGCACGCGCGCGCTCGCCGAGCAGTTGCGCGACGCGAAACCCGTCGATAACGTGCGCTTCTGGTTCCGCACCTTCTTCAGCGCGCTGCGCATGCAAGGCGCGTCACGCCGTTTCTCGCTGCGTACGCTGCTGCGCAGTCCGACGCCCGTTCGCATGCTCGGCACGTCGCCGCGCGCGGCCAAGCCCGCAACCGTGCCGCATGCGGCAAGCCGCCGTCCGCGCCGACTGTCGGCGACGAGCGAAGGCTGGTTCGCGTTCGCTCACTGAGCAACGCAGCGCCACAGCAACGAACAAAACAAAACGCCCTGCATGCGCTTTATCGCATGCAGGGCGTTTTCGTTTCCTGCCGTGTGTTCCCGACACCGCGCGACGATCAGCCGCGCGGCGCGTTCACCGCCTGTTCGCTCAGGCGAGCGCGACGACCGGTTCCGTGCCGGCGGCTTCGGCCAGCGCGAGTGCCTTGTCGGTGGCTTCCCACGTGAATTCCGGCTCTTCGCGGCCGAAGTGACCATAAGCGGCCGTCTTTTCGTAGATCGGACGCAGCAGGTCGAGCATCTGGACGATGCCCTTCGGACGCAGGTCGAAGTGTTCTTGAACCAGACGCGTGATGGTCGCATCCGACACGCGGCCCGTGCCGAACGTGTTGACCATAACGGACGTCGGCTGAGCCACGCCGATTGCGTACGACACCTGGATCAGCGCGCGCGATGCCAGACCTGCTGCGACGATGTTCTTCGCGACATAGCGGCCGGCGTAAGCAGCCGAGCGGTCGACCTTCGACGGATCCTTGCCCGAGAACGCGCCGCCGCCGTGCGGAGCCGCGCCGCCGTACGTATCGACGATGATCTTGCGGCCAGTCAGACCACAATCGCCTTGCGGGCCGCCGATCACGAACCGGCCGGTCGGGTTCACGAGGAACTTGATGTCGCCCTTGATCAGATCAGC
This sequence comes from Paraburkholderia sp. C35, assembly GCF_003121405.1. Lineage (GTDB taxonomy): Bacteria > Pseudomonadota > Gammaproteobacteria > Burkholderiales > Burkholderiaceae > Paraburkholderia. The sequence goes on from NZ_QBUY01000023.1 coordinate 26,230, forward strand.
CGGCAGCGTCGGCTTGATGATCTCTTCGATCACGGCTTCGCGCAGTTGCGCCAGTTCGATTTCCGGTGCGTGCTGCGTGGACAGAACGATGGTGTCGATCGAATGCGGCTTGCCGTCGACATAACGGATCGTGACCTGCGACTTCGCATCCGGACGCAGCCAGGGCAGACGTCCGTCACGGCGCAGATTAGCCTGACGCTCGACGAGGCGGTGCGACAGGTGGATCGGCAGCGGCATGAGTTCGGGCGTTTCGTCGCACGCGTAGCCGAACATCAGACCCTGGTCGCCTGCGCCCTGATCGAGATTGTTGTCATGTGCACGGTCGACGCCTTGGGCGATATCCGGCGATTGCTTGTCGTACGCGACGAGCACCGCGCAGCCGCGGTAGTCGATGCCGTAATCCGTGTTGTCGTAACCGATGCGCTTGATCGTGTCGCGCGCGACCTGGATGTAATCGACGTTGGCCGTGGTGGTGATTTCACCTGCCAGCACGACGAGACCCGTGTTGCACAGCGTTTCTGCGGCAACGCGCGAGTACTTGTCCTGCTTGAAGATGGCGTCGAGGATGGCGTCCGAGATCTGGTCGGCGACCTTGTCCGGATGGCCTTCAGAGACGGATTCAGAGGTGAAGAGGTAATCGTTAGCCACGTTACAGGCTCCTTTTCTTGGTTACGGTTGCGTTTCACGTAGCCAGCTTCGAGCCTGAAGCGGCGACGCTTTAGCGGATTTCCTTACCGTCGGCCGGCTTATCTGAAAGATAAACGTCCGTCGGCTTCGCCCCGCAAGTTGTCAGTTAACTCGGCGAAGCCCTTATTATAGCGACTTCTTTCATTTGTCACAGAGTGTCTGCGCGTGCGGTATATCGTCTCTTCCGCTGTTTTTCTTTACCCTGCGTGGTTTCGCGCACAAAACGGAGCCTTCGCATGCTGAGCCGACTGGGCGTCAACCTCGCCATTGGCCTGCTCAAGCTGTTCGCGCTGTTGCCCTACGGCTTCGTCGCGCGACTGGGCGACGGCCTCGGCTGGCTGCTCTATCAGATTCCGAGCCGCCGCCGCCGTATCGTTCACATCAACCTGAAGCTGTGCTTCCCCGAATGGAGCGACGAGCGCCGCGAGGAAGTCGCGCAGAAGCACTTCCGGCACGCGATCCGCAGCTATCTCGAGCGCAGCGTGCAGTGGTTCGGCTCGGCGAAGAAGCTCGAAAAGCTGGTGCAACTCGACAGCGAAATCGATCTCACCGATCCCAATCTTCCGCCCACGCTGTTTCTGGGCTTTCACTTCGTCGGGATTGAAGCGGGCTCGATCTTCCTCAACTATTCGCTGAAGCGCCCGTGCGGCTCGTTGTATCAGCCGATGTCGCACCAGCAGCTCGAAGCCGTCGCCAAGGCGCAGCGCGGCCGTTTCGATGCCGAAATGGCGAGCCGCGCGGACAGCGCGCGCATCGTGCTGCGCTGGCTGCGCGACCGCAAGCCGGTGATGCTCGGCGCCGACATGGACTACGGCATGCGCAATTCGACCTTCGTGCCCTTCTTTGGCGTGCCGACCTGCACGCTGACGGCCGTCGGACGTCTCGCGAAAGTGGGGCACGCGCAGGTGGTGCCGTTTATCGGCGAGGTGCTGCCGAACTACAAGGGATATCGGCTGAAGGTGTTCAAGCCGTGGGACAACTACCCCACGGGTGACGACGAGGCCGACGCGCGCCGTATGAACGAATTTCTCGAAGAGCAGATTCCGCGCATTCCCGAGCAGTATTACTGGGTGCACAAGCGCTTCAAGACGCGCCCGCCGGGCGACCCGAGCTTTTACTGACCCTGGCCATCCGGACAGTGGGCGGGATACACGGACAGTCACTTACAATAGCGGCATGAAACTGAAATTCACCAAGATGCACGGCGCGGGCAACGATTTCGTCGTGCTCGACGGCTACACGCAACCGCTCAGCCTGACGGAAACGCAGGTGCGCGCGCTCGCGAACCGCCATTTCGGCGTGGGCGCGGACCAGTTGCTGGTAGTCGAAAAACCGACCATCGAAGGTGTCGATTTCAGATACCGCATCTTCAATTGCGACGGCGGCGAGGTCGAGCACTGCGGCAACGGCGCGCGCTGCTTCGTGAAATTCGTGCGCGACACACGGCTCACTGATAAAAGCAGCGTGCGCGTGCAGGTCCAGAACGGCGTGATCACGCTGACCATGCAGGACAACGGCGAAGTCGTCGTCGATATGGGTGCGCCCGTGTTCGAACCGGCGCAGGTGCCGTTCGATGCAAGCGGCCTCGAAGCACGCCATGACGGCAACGACACGCTTTACGCGCTAGAGGTGAACGGCGCGGCGCGCTGGATCTCGGTGGTATCGATGGGCAATCCGCACGCCGTGCAGGTGGTGGACGATGTCGAGGCGTTCCCGGTGCTGGTCGATGGTCCCGTGATCGAGCATCACCCGCGCTTTCCGCAGCGGGTCAACGCCGGTTTCATGCAGATCGTCAGCCGCAGCGAGATCAAGCTGCGCGTCTACGAACGCGGCGCGGGCGAAACGCTCGCGTGCGGCACGGGCGCATGTGCGGCTGTCGCGGCGGGCATCCGTCGTGGCCTGCTGGACGCGCCCGTCAAGGTACACACGCATGGCGGCGCACTCACCATCACGTGGGACGGCCAGTCCGCGTCGCCGCTGATGATGGCGGGTCCGGCCGCCACCGTGTTCGAAGGCGAAATCGAAATCGCAGACTGAATCCGGATTGAACACATCACCGCCGCACGGAGGCTGGACCGCGCGGCGTGGCAGCAAGACAGCAACGAAGCGCGCAACCATTAAGCTGAAACCATGAACGATCGCGAAGTCGCCGACTACCTGCTAGCCAACCCCGAATTCTTCGCCGAGCACGCAGAACTGCTCGCGTCCGTGCGCCTCGCGAATCCTCACGGCAAAGCCGCCGTGTCGCTGCAGGAACGTCAGATGGACATGCTGCGCGAGAAGAACAAGCATCTCGAGCGGCGCCTCGCCGAACTGCTGCGCTACGGCCATGAGAACGACAGCATCGCGTCGAAATTCGGCCGCTGGACCACGCGCGTGATGGCCGAGCGCGATCCGGGCGCGTTGCCGCGCGTGATCGCAACAGGTCTGCGCGACGTGTTCGACGTGCCGCAAGCGGCGCTGCGCGTGTGGGAAGTGGCCGAACCGTATTCGCAGGCGGACTTCACGCGCCATGTCGGCGAGGAAGTGCGGATCTTCGCGAACAGCCTCGCCACGCCGTACTGCGGCGCGAACACGGGCTTCGAGGCGGCGCAATGGCTCACGCCCGCCGTCACCGCTGTCTCCGGCGACGCGGTCCCTTCGGGCGACGGCGTAACCGCGGGCGGCACCGAATCGATTGCGCTGATCGCGTTGCGCGACCCGGAAGCGTCGAACGACGCCTCTTCGTTCGGCTTACTAGTGATGGGCTCGCCCGATCCGCGCCGCTTCCACGACGGCATGGCCACCGATTTCCTCACGCAGATCGGCGCGCTCGCAAGCGCGGCGCTGAGCCGTCTGCTGCCGCGCTGAGCGCCGACTCGTGACTGACGCCGACCCGATCACTGCGTACCTTTCGAGCCTTCAGCACGAGAGAAAGTTGTCGGCGCACACATTGCGCGCCTACACGCACGAACTGGGCGAGCTGAAAACGCTGGCCAACGGCAGGCCGCTCGAAAGCCTCACCGCAACCGACATTCGCGGCGCCGTTGCGCGCGCGCATGCGGGCGGGCTCTCGGCGCGTTCGATTGGGCACCGGCTGTCGGCGTGGCGCGCGTTTTACCGCTGGCTCGCCGGGCGCATCGAGTTGCCCGCGAATCCCGTTGCCACGGTGCGCGCACCGAAGCGTGCCAAGACGTTGCCCAAGGCGCTGTCCGTCGATGACGCGCACAAGCTGATGGAATCGCCCGCCGCGGCCACCGCCGAAGGCCTGCGCGATCACGCGATGCTCGAACTGTTCTACTCATCGGGGCTGCGACTGTCGGAACTGGTCGGCCTCGATGTGCGTTACGCCGATGTCGACGGCTATCGTTCGGCGGGCTGGCTCAAACTCGACGAAGCGGAAGTCGAAGTGCTCGGCAAGGGCAACCGGCGGCGCATCGTGCCCGTCGGCACCAAGGCGCTCGACGCGCTGCGCGCATGGCTCGCGGTGCGTGGCGAACTGCTGAAGCTCGATCCGCACCCGCTGTTCGTCTCGGTGCGCGGCAACCGCATGTCGCCGAATGTGGTGCGCGAACGCGTGAAGCGCGCGGCGCTCGCGGCGGGAATTCCCGCCAACGTTCACCCGCACGTGTTGCGCCATTCGTTCGCCACGCATGTCCTGCAATCGAGTGGCGATCTGCGCGCCGTGCAGGAACTGCTCGGCCACGCGAGCATTGCCGCCACGCAGGTCTACACCGGCCTCGACTTCCAGCATCTCGCGCGTATCTACGATCAGGCGCATCCGCGCGCAAAAAAACGCGACTGACGCGGCTCAGGCCGTCAGTCATATCCGCTTTGCCGCGTTGCGCGGCATATTGTTCTGCTGAAATCCTCACGAAGTCATGAATACCGTTACGCTCAAACCGTCGAAAGAGAAGTCGCTGCTGCGCCGCCATCCGTGGGTCTACGCGAACGCGATCGATCGCGTCGACGGCAAGCCCGCGGCGGGCGCCACCGTGCTGGTGCGCGCGCACGATGGCCGCTTTCTGGCGCGCGCCGCGTACAGCCCGCATTCGCAGATCCGCGCGCGGGTCTGGAGTTTCGACGAGGCCGAACCCATCGATCACGCCTTCTTCAAGCGCCGCGTGCAACGCGCGCTCGCGCACCGTCAGGCGATGGTGCACAACACGGGCGCGACGCGGCTGATCTTCGGCGAAGCTGACGGCCTGCCGGGCCTGATCGTCGATTACTACATCCAGGACGATGAAACGAAGCGCGGCCAGATCGTCTGTCAGTTCATGGCGGCGGGCGTCGAGGCGTGGAAGGATGCCATCGTGCAGGCGCTGATCGGCGCGACGGGCTGCCCGAACGTCTACGAACGCTCGGACGTGTCGATCCGCGAAAAGGAAGGGCTGGAACAGACGGTCGGCGTGCTCGCTGGCGACGCGCCGTCCGAAACGCTGATCGCAAGCGAAAACGGCGTGCGCTATCACGTCGACGTGCGCAACGGCCACAAGACGGGCTTCTACGTCGATCAGCGCGACAACCGCGCGCTGGTGCAGGAACTGTCGAAAGACCGCGACGTGCTGAACTGCTTCTGCTACACGGGCGGCTTTTCGCTGGCGGCGCTCAAAGGCGGCGCGAAGCGCGTGGTATCGATCGATTCATCGGGCGAAGCGCTCGCACTGGCGCAACAGAACGTCGTCGCCAACGGCTTCGACGCCGAACGCGCCACGTGGCTCGACGCCGACGCGTTCAAGACGCTGCGCAAACTCCACGACGACGGCGAGCGCTTCGACCTGATCGTGCTCGATCCGCCGAAGTTCGCGCCCTCGCGTGAACACGTGGACCGCGCCGCGCGTGCGTACAAGGACATCAACCTCACCGGTCTGAAGCTGTTGCGGCCGGGCGGCCTGCTGTTCACCTACTCGTGCTCGGGCGCGATCGATGCTGAACTGTTCCAGAAGATCGTCGCGGGCGCGGCTGCCGACGCTCGCGTCGATGCGCGCATCCTCAAGCGCCTGGGCGCTGGCGTCGATCATCCACTCCTGACGGCTTTCCCCGAAGGCGAATATCTGAAAGGCCTATTGTTGCAAATCGCCTGATCGCCCATAGTTAAGGCGTTATTTCCCTGGCGTTGTCGGGGCTTTGGCCGTGCAGCAGCGGCGCCCCGGCACTTATGCTTCAATATTCCGCTGAATTGATGCGGTTCGCACCGTGCGCACGTCGCGCGGTTCGCACCCCAGATTGACGAACACAAGGCGACCTCACATGGCGAACAACATGATTCCCGTCACTATCCTGACCGGCTTCCTCGGCAGCGGCAAAACCACGCTGCTCAAGCGCATCCTGAACGAGAAGCACGGCATGAAGATCGCCGTGATCGAAAACGAGTTCGGCGAAGAAAACATCGACAACGATATCCTCGTGCAGGACACGGGCGAGCAGATCATCCAGATGAGCAACGGCTGCATCTGCTGCACGATCCGCGGCGACCTCGCGCGCGTGCTCGGTGACCTCGCCAAGCAGAAGCAGGAAGGCAAGCTCGATTTCGACCGCGTCGTGATCGAAACCACGGGTCTGGCTAATCCCGGCCCCGTCGCGCAGACCTTCTTCATGGATAACGAGATCGCCGACGAATTCCTGCTCGACGCGATCATCACGCTGGTCGACGCCAAGCACGGCAACGCGCAACTCGACGAGCACGAAGTCGTGCAGCGCCAGGTCGGTTTTGCGGACCGGCTGTTCATTACGAAGTCGGATCTGGTTGACGAAAAGGTGCTGGCTGATCTGCGCCACCGTGTGCTGCACATGAACCCGAAGGCGCAGATTCGCGTCGTCAATTTCGGCGAAGCGGACATCAAGGAAATCTTCGATCTGCGTGGCTTCAACCTGAACGCCAAGCTCGAAATCGACCCGGACTTCCTCGCCGAAGACGATCACGACCACGCGCACCATGATCACGATCACGCAAATTGCGATCACGATCACGGCAAGTGCGATCACGAAGGCCACGATCACGGCCATCATCATCACCATCACGCGCATCACGACGACAAGATCAAGTCGTTCGTGTTCCGCAGCGACCGTCCGTTCGATCCGAACAAGCTCGAAGACTTCCTCGGCGGCATTCTGCAGATTTATGGCGAGCGCCTGCTGCGCTACAAGGGCGTGCTGTACATGAAGGGCGTCGATCGCAAGGTGGTGTTCCAGGGCGTCCATCAGATGATGGGCAGCGATCTGGCCGCTAAATGGCAGCCCGTCGAGAAAAAGACCAACAAGATGGTGTTCATCGGTATCGACCTGCCGCAAGACCTGATCACCGACGGGCTTGAAGCCTGCCTCGCCTAAATCGTTCTATTCGGGCGGGCGGCGCTTCCACGTGCTGTCCGCCTGTCGCATTTCCGCTTCCAGAACGCCAGAAAGCCCTAAAAACACAGGTACGGCAATTAAACAGCCGGCTGACGGTCAAAGCACGTGAAAACCCTGTTGCAAGAATACGTGTCCGACCATCGCTTTTTAGTGAACAGCGCGTTATATTTTCACGATAAGTGGAGTTTGCGGCAGGGATTTCCCCTGCTTGCAGTTTCGTATTGTGATTCAGTTACAATACGGCCCCACTGGAGAAAGATAACGATTTGCCCGGTGTAAAACGCTAATCGCGTCGCAGCCGTGCCGGGCCGAAAAACGGCGCCGGAAAATCTCATCCGGGGATATCGCCGATATGCCGGCCGGTCACACTCCGGCTCATAACGCGCTGCCGGGAAGCATTGCCTCAGGAGCATGGGAAGAATCGGTTTCCAGAGGAGTTCGGCCCCGCATCGGCGCTTCGGCGTCACGACAGCCCACCGTCCGTGTTCGCCGGCGCTCATTTGAGCGTCATCGAGGCGCCTTTGCGGGCAACACGAAAGTGCGGGCAATGATTTGCCTCACATTGAAGAAGCAAGCCAGATGACCACGAAACGACTCTTGACCGAAGCCGAAATCCTGAAGATGAGCGACAAGGATTACATGAATGAGGATCAGCTCGCTTTCTTCAAGAACCGGCTCGAGCAGCTGCAGGCGGACATCCTCCGCAATGCCGGCCAGACCACCGAGAATCTCCGCGAAACCGTGATCGTGCCGGACCCGGCCGACCGCGCGACGATCGAGGAAGAGCATGCGCTGGAACTGCGCACGCGCGACCGCGAACGCAAGCTGCTGAAGAAGGTTCAGCAGTCCATCGCGCGTATCGAATCGGGCGATTACGGCTGGTGCGAGGAAACGGGTGAGCCGATCGGCATTCCGCGTATGCTCGCGCGTCCGACCGCGACCCTGTCGCTCGAAGCACAGGAACGCCGCGAACTGCGCCAGAAGCTGTTCGGCGACTGATCGACGGGCGGCGCGGTAATCGGGGTCCGCGCCCCAGATACGCTTCGTGAGAGGCGCACGGTGATTCGTGCGCCTCTTTTTTCTTTTCAGGTTCGCTTTGACCGGTTCGTTCGCGTTGCCGTGACGTGAATCGGTAAATGCGGATTGCATATCCGCACACTCAGAAAGCGCCGTAGCACCTTTTACCTTGGTGGCCGCCTCGCGCGCCGCATCTTCCCTCCTCCCGCCCTTTTCTCGCGCCTGAGCGACTTCGGCTCTTGATATGGCTGCGCCCGCCCTAAAATAACTCCGACATGCGTTGCACGCGCGCGCGGCACCCAGCATCGCGCGCCGTCCGCTTTCGGATTCCGTGGTGGCGCAATGGCGTCTCCGCGTCCCTGGAACCGGCACTTCAGCGCCGGTTCCGGTCCCACGCAAAGTATTTGCGGTTTTGCAAAAGGAACGCATATGGAGCAATTTCACGGCACGACGATCGTCTCCGTGCGCCGCGGCGACAAGGTCGCGCTCGGCGGCGACGGCCAGGTCACGCTGGGCAATATCGTCATGAAAGGCGGCGCGAAGAAGGTTCGCCGCATCTACAACGGCAAGGTGCTGGTCGGCTTCGCGGGCGGCACGGCCGACGCGTTTTCGCTGCTCGATCGCTTCGAAGCCAAGCTCGAAAAGCATCAGGGCAATCTCACGCGCGCCGCTGTCGAACTCGCCAAAGACTGGCGCACCGACCGCATGCTGCGCCGTCTCGAAGCGATGCTGATCACGGCCGACGCGACCACCACGCTGGTCATCACCGGCAACGGCGACGTGCTCGATCCCGAAGGCGGCATCTGCGCGATCGGCTCGGGTGGCGCGTATGCGCAGGCCGCTGCCAAGGCGCTCGCCGACAACACGGATCTTTCGCCGCGCGACATCGTCGAAAAGTCGCTGGAGATCGCCGGCGACATGTGCATCTATACGAACCACAACCGCGTCATCGAGACGATCGAGTAAGGACACACGATGAGCACCATGACTCCCGCCGAGATCGTCTCGGAACTCGACAAGCACATCATCGGCCAGAATCGCGCGAAGAAGGCTGTTGCCGTCGCGCTGCGCAACCGCTGGCGCCGTCAGCAGGTTGGTGAACCGCTGCGTCAGGAAATCACGCCGAAAAACATTCTGATGATCGGGCCGACGGGCGTCGGCAAGACGGAAATCGCGCGGCGCCTTGCCAAGCTCGCCGACGCGCCGTTCATCAAGATCGAAGCGACCAAATTCACGGAAGTCGGCTATGTGGGCCGCGACGTCGACAGCATCGTGCGCGATCTGATTGAAATCTCGGTCAAGCAGACGCGTGAGACGGAAATGCGCAAGGTGCGCACCAAGGCTGAAGATCTCGCTGAAGACCGCATCCTCGAGATTCTTCTGCCCGGCACGCGCAGCACGGTCGGCTTCGGCTCGGGCGCCAGCGAAACGGGCGGCGACGAATCGAACACCACGCGTCAGACCTTCCGCAAGCGTCTGCGCGAAGGCGCGCTCGACGACAAGGAAATCGAGCTCGACATCGAGATGACGCAGCCCACGATGGACATCATGGGCCCGCCCGGCATGGAAGACATGACCGAGCAGATCCGCTCGATGTTCGCGAACCTCGGCGGCGGCAAGAAGACGCGCCGCAAGGTGAAGGTGAAGGAAGCGCTGAAGCTCCTCACCGACGAAGAAGCCGCGAAGATGCTCAACGACGAGGAGGTCAAGACGAAGGCCGTGCAGAACGTCGAGCAGAACGGCATCGTGTTCCTCGATGAAATCGACAAGATCGCGTCGCGCAGCGAAGCGGGCGGCGGCGAAGTCTCGCGTCAGGGCGTGCAGCGCGATCTGCTGCCGCTGGTCGAAGGCACCACCATCAACACGAAGTACGGCATGGTGAAGACCGATCACATCCTCTTCATCGCGAGCGGTGCGTTCCATCTCGCGAAGCCGAGCGATCTGATTCCCGAACTGCAAGGCCGTTTCCCGATCCGCGTCGAACTGGATTCGCTGTCGGGGAAGGACTTCGAATCGATTCTCGTCGCCACCGACGCCAGCCTCGTCAAGCAATACCAGGCGCTGCTCGCAACGGAAGACGTGCACCTCGAATTCGCCGACGACGGTATCCGACGTCTTGCTGAAATTGCTTACTCGGTGAACGAGAAAACGGAAAACATCGGTGCACGCCGTCTCTATACGGTAATCGAGAAGTTGCTCGAAGAAGTGTCGTTCTCGGCGGGCAACCACGCCGGCAAGAACGTGCAGATCGACGCAGCGTATGTCGATCGTGCGCTGAACGAAGTCGCGCAAGACGAAGATCTGTCACGCTACGTGCTGTAACGCGCGCTGACCTTTGTTAAGTAAAAGGCGTCGCCCCTCACGGAGCGACGCCTTTTTTCATGCACGCAAGCAGCGTTACTGCTTGACCGGCCGCTTCGCGAGCTTGCGCTGCAACGTGCGCCGATGCATGTTCAGCGCACGCGCCGTCGCCGAGATATTGCCGCCGTTCTCTGCGAGCACGCGCTGGATGTGCTCCCATTCGAGCCGCGCCACGGACAGCGGCGTCGGATTCTCAATCGCCTCTTCGGCCTGCAGCGCGCTCGCTTCCGTTTGCAGCGCGGACAGAATCGTCTCGACGTTCGCGGGCTTGGCCAGATAGTTGTCCGCGCCGTCCTTCACCGCCTGCACGGCCGTCGCGATGCTCGCATAGCCCGTGAGCACCAGCATGCGCGCGTTCGGCTGCAGATCGCGCAGCGGCGCAACGAGATTCAGGCCGGAGTCGTTGCCCAGATGCAGATCGACGGTGATCTGTCCGAACTTCTGCTGATTCGCGAGGCGAATCGCTTCGTCGGCGTTGTGTGCTTCGGACACCGTGAAGCCGCGGCGCGTCAGACCGCGCGCGAGGATGCCGGAGAACACTTCGTCGTCGTCGATGACCAGAAAATTCATGTCGCTCATGCTTGCTTCTCCGTATTGGACGACGCGGCGCCCTGCCGGCCCGCGCCCGTTTGCTCGCGGGCCAAAGGCAACCGCAATACTGCGCGCGTGCCGCGCGGCTTGATTTCGTTGATGTCGGTGAGATCGATCGATCCGCCCAGGCGCGCGGCTGCCGTGAACGCCAGATACAGCCCGACGCCATGACCGCCCTGCGTGCTGTCGACGGGCGCCGCGCCCAGCAAACCGCGCAGCGCGGCAGGCACGCCTGGCCCGGCATCGCAGACTTCGAAGTCGATCGAATCCTGATCGGCCAGCGTTGCAGCAAGCGTCACGTGATCGCGGCTCGCGCGCGCGGCGTTATCGAGCAGGATGGTGAGGATCTGGCTCACGGCAACAGTGTCGTCGAGACTGACGTTGTCGGGCGGCTCGCCCAGGCGCTCGAACTTGACGTGTGGATGGCGCAGACGCCATTGATCGGCGAACGAATCGAGCCACTCGTCGACGCGCTGACGGCTGCCTTGCGTCGACGCGCGACTGCGCAGGCGCGCGAGCGCCGAGGTGCACAACGTCAGTTGCTGATCGAGGATATCGATGTCGGCGGCGTAAGGCTTCAGGCCTTCGTCGCTGCGCGCGGCATCGCGAAGTTCTTCCGTGAGCATCGCGATGGTCGACAGCGGCGTGCCCATTTCATGCGCGACGGTTGCGGCCTGCACGCCGAGCGCCACCGCGCGTTCGTCGCGCAAGAGACGCTGCTGCGCGTCGCCGAGCGCTGCGTCGCGTTGCCTCAGCCCGCGCGACATGCGCGCCACGAACCACGCGATCAGGCCGACACTGACCATGAAGTTCACCCACATGCCGGCGCGGTAGTAGTCGAACAGATTGGCGGGATTGTCGAGATTGAGCGGCACCGAATCGAAGCCGAGAACCGCATAGCAGGCCACCGCGAAGGCGGCGAGCCAAGCCATCAGATGCCAGGGCAGCACGGCGGCCGCAATCGCCAGTGAAGGCAGATACAGCGAGACAAACGGATTGGTCGTGCCGCCGGACAGAAACAGCAGCGCGGACAACGCGCCGAGATCGACCCACAGCTGACCGAACAGTTCGAGACTCGACTCCGGCTTCTGGCTCGCGACGCGCAGCCACGTCAAGCCATTGAAGAGCACCTCTAGACCGATGACGAGCAGCATCGCCGGCAGCGGCAGCTTCACGCCGACGAAGGTCTGGACGAACGCGATCGTCACCAGTTGCCCGATGATGGCAAGACTGCGCAGCCAGAAGAGATGCCCGAGGTTGACCCGGCCAGTGACGGTTATGCGGTGCATCCTGCAAGTTTACCTGTTGGGAGGGGTCTGATTCATCTAGCGAATGTTCGGAACTATAGTGTTCTTTGTCGCTTATCGTGTGTTCTCAACCCTTTACCCACAATGCTTAAGACAACGCTTGATCCACATCAGGTTCTTTTGGATTCCTTCCAGACATTCCTGCGTCACGCTGTCGCAGCGCAACAGCGCGATGATCAGAAAGGTCGCGAGATCTGGCTTCAGGCAGCTTCGCATCTGTTCCCCACAGACACGGCATCGCTCGATGCGATGATCCAGCAGTTGACCTCCATTAGACGCGGCACCGAGGCTTTGGTCATCGCCGAAGCTTTCTGCACGCTCACGCCGCGAAATGCCGAAGCGCTCTTTCGTCTCGGATACGCACTGCAATCCGTGAACCGTCATGACGAGGCGATTGCGCCGTATCGCGATGCGCTTACCATCGATCCCAACTTGCATAGCCTGCGCAACAATCTGGCCGCCGCGCTGATGGTGGCCAATCCAGCGTCGACAGAAGCGCTCGAGCTATTGAACGCCGCTCTTCGCCAGCGTCCGGACGACGCCAATGCCTTGATCAATATCGGCAAGATTCACCTTGCGAGCTTCGATCTCGACAACGCGCTCGTAGCCGAGCGGCGTGCTCTCGCGATTCATCCCGACAATCCGATTGCACTGGGTAACCACGGCCAGACACTTCGTGAAGCGCAGCAGTGGGAAGAGGCCGAGCACTTCACACGCGCCGCCCATCGCGCCGCGCCCGACAACGCGTCCTACCTGTCCAACCTGAGCATGATTCACCTGCTGCGCGGCAACTACGCCGACGGTTGGCCCGAGCATGAAGCACGCTGGGATGGATCGAAGGAACTCGCTGGCAAGCGCCCCGTGATGCCCGGCCCTGCGTGGCGCGGCGAACCGCTTGCGGGTAAGACGCTGCTTCTGTGGGGTGAACAGGGCATGGGCGATCTGCTGCAGTTCTGCCGCTATGTGCCGTTGCTTGCCGAGCGCGTGCATCGCGAAGGCGGGCGTCTGGTGTGGAATTCGTTTCCGCAGATGGGCGTGCTGCTCGCGCGCACGCTCGCACACCATGCCGACGAGTTCTCGCTGGGCGGCGGCGTCGAGCACCTTCCCGCCTTCGATTATGAAATCTCGCTGCTGTCGTTGCCGCTGCTGTTCGATACACGAGAGGAAACGATTCCCACAACCGTTCCGTATCTGCAAGCCGATCCGCAATCCGTCGATGCGTGGCGTCATCGCTTCGTCGATGAGAAGCGGCTGAAGGTCGGCCTGGTTTGGACGGGTAGCCACGGACACCAGCGCAATCCGTACCGTCGCGTCGGACTGGAACGGTACGTCGACGCGTTCCGCGAACTCGGCAATGTCGCGTTTTATTCACTGCAACCCGGCGCCGGCGCAGAAGTGGCGGCGGCCCGCACAGCCGGGCTCGACATTGCCGATCACACTTCCGAATTCAACACCTTCGACGACACAGCCGCTTATATCGGCGCGCTCGATTTGGTGATCACGGTTTGCACGTCGGTCGCGCATCTCAGCGGCGCGATCGGTCAGCGCACGTGGGTATTGCTCGATGTGAACCCGCACTGGGTCTGGCTGCTCGATCGCACCGACAGCCCGTGGTATCCGAGCGCGACCTTGTACCGGCAACCGCAGTTCGCCGAATGGGAACCCGTTTTCGACGAGTTGACGCGCGATCTCGCGGCACTGGCGGATTCGCGCACCTGAGTGCTCGCTGCCGGACGTCTCAATCCGGAGCGGGCGCCGCATTGCCTTCAGTAGCACGCGTGCGTGCGATAGCGGCGGCCAGGCATTCGGGGCATAGACAGCTCATGCCGGGATCAAGTGTCTCGGCGGGCAACGCGGGCATCGACATGCACCAGCAGCCCGAACGGTCGCCACGCGCGCCACAATCGAAGACCCGGCGGCAGCGCGGGCAGCGCACACTGGACGCCGCGGAAGATTCAGCCGATCCGGATGAAGACGGTTTCATGACAGAGAGATGAAACAGGTCAATCGATCAGAACATGATGCCACTTCCGGCAAGTCAGCAAAATGTCGGCTCGTCTCCCGTCACTCGCCTTCATCGCGCTCTCGCGCGAACTAACCCGCGCAACGGGAGCCAAAACCTTCCGTTGCACCGCCGTCGGTTGCACGCAAACGCATCGTCCGCCTAGCGTGAATAGCGTTATTCCGCATCGCAGCAAAATGCGGACAATCACCGCGGCGGCACGCGTCAAATTCACTATTGCACCGCGCCAGTTGTGTACAATCCGGCGTTGTTTTCACCGTTTTCGTCCGAGCCGCCGCCATGTCCGACACTCCCGACCTGTCCCAGATCGCTCCCACGCTGAAGGCTGAAATTCTCGCCGAGGCGCTGCCCTATATTCGCCAGTATCACGGTAAGACCGTCGTCATCAAGTACGGCGGCAACGCGATGACGGAAGAGCGCCTGAAGCAGGGCTTCGCGCGCGATGTGATCCTGTTGAAACTGGTCGGCATCAACCCGGTGATCGTGCACGGCGGCGGTCCGCAAATCGATCAGGCGTTGAAGAAGATCGGCAAGCAGGGCACGTTCATCCAGGGCATGCGCGTCACCGACGAAGAAACCATGGAAGTCGTCGAGTGGGTGCTCGGCGGCGAAGTGCAGCAGGACATCGTCACGCTGATCAACCACTTCGGCGGCCACGCGGTCGGTCTGACGGGCAAGGACGGCGGCCTGATCCACGCGCGCAAGCTGCTGATGCCGGACCGCGACAATCCGGGCCAATACATCGACATCGGCCAGGTCGGCGAAGTCGAGGCGATCAATCCGGCTGTCGTGAAGGCGCTGCAAGACGATGCATTCATTCCCGTGATCTCGCCGATCGGCTTCGGTGAAGACGGCCTGTCGTACAACATCAACGCCGACCTCGTCGCGGGCAAGCTGGCTGTCGTGCTGAACGCCGAAAAGCTCGTCATGATGACGAACATCCCCGGCGTGATGGACAAGGAAGGCACGCTGCTGACCGATCTGTCGGCACGCGAAATCGACGCGCTGTTCGCCGACGGCACGATCTCGGGCGGCATGCTGCCGAAGATCTCGTCGGCACTCGACGCCGCCAAGAGCGGCGTGCGTTCGGTGCACATCATCGATGGCCGCATCGAGCATTCAGTGCTGCTCGAAATCCTGACGGAACAGCCGTTCGGCACGATGATCCGCTCGCACTGAGCGCGCGTCGTCATCTCAGGCATCACACGCAATCTCGCATCACGCGAAGCACGGCACGCTGGCCGTCGTGCTTCGCAGAAGGCATACTGGCCTTCCGTCTCCCGCGCAGCACGCTGCGCTGTCTCACGTTTCCACCTGCACGCGCTGCCGCCTCGCATCACAAGGCAGAATCTGCACGCGCGCGTAACCACGATCACGCCGCAACATCATGCGCACTTACCGTCCGAAGCGCCGTCGGCCGCAGATTCACGCCGGCACGCCCGTCTGGTTGTTCGACCTCGACAACACGCTGCATCACGCGTCGCACGCCATTTTCCCGGCCATCAACAGCGCGATGACGCAGTACATCATCGACGCGCTGCAAGTCGAACGCGCCGAAGCGAACCGTCTGCGCACCGGCTACACGCAGCGCTACGGCGCCGCGCTGCTCGGTCTCACGCGCCATCATGATTTCGACGCGCACGACTTCCTCGACTACGTGCACACGTTCCCCGATCTGCGCGCGATGCTGCGCAGCGAGCGCGGCCTGAAACGTCTCGTCGACGCGCTGCCTGGCCGCAAGATCGTGCTCACCAACGCGCCCGAAGCGTATGCGCTCGACGTGCTGAAAGAACTCGGCATCGAGCGGCTGTTCGAGCGCGTGATCGCCATCGAGCACATGCGCGACCGCCGTTTCTGGCGCGCCAAACCCGATCATTCGATGTTGCGCCGCGCGATGCGCGACGCGCACGTACGTCTCACCGATGCCGTGCTGGTCGAAGACACGCGCAGCCATTTGAAGAACTACCGGCGGCTGGGCATCCGCACGGTGTGGATCACCGGCCATCTGCCGCGCCACGCGCACGCCGACGGCACACCGACGCGATTGCCGGGCACGGGTCGCCCGCACTATGTCGATCGACGCATTCGTTCGCTAAAATCGTTGAGACTGGGCACTCGCCTGGAAGGCCGATCGAACAACTGACGCAGAACCGGCCGCGCCAAATCAGGGACGACAGACATGCAGCCTATCCGCAAGCATGACGAGGACGTAACCGAAGACCAGCCGGCCGCGCCGCGCGCAACACGCCTGAAGCCGGGCGAACGCCGCGTGCATATCCTGCAGACGCTCGCCGCGATGCTGGAAGCGCCGAAGAACGAAAAGATCACCACGGCGGCGCTCGCTGCGCGTATCGGCGTATCGGAAGCTGCGCTGTATCGGCATTTCGCCAGCAAGGCGCAGATGTTCGAAGGACTGATCGAATTCATCGAACACACGCTTTTCGGGCTCATCAACCAGATCGTCGAGAAAGAGCCGAACGGCGTGCTGCAGGCACGCGCGATCGCGTTGATGCTGCTCAATTTTTCGGCGAAAAACCCCGGCATGACGCGCGTGCTGACCTGCGAAGCGCTCGTCGGTGAACACGAACGGCTCACCGATCGTGTCAATCAGTTGCTCGAACGCGTCGAGGCGTCGCTCAGGCAATGTCTGCGGCTCGGCTTGATGGAATCGTCGAGCCACGCCGCAGATCCGGCGGTTCCGCTGCCCGCCGACTACGATCCCGTCGTGCGCGCGAGTCTGGTGATCAGCTACATCATCGGGCGGTGGCATCGCTTCGTGCGCAGCGGCTTCGCGCGTGCACCCGTCGAACAGGCCGACGCGCAACTGCGGCTGATTCTCCAGTAAGGCGCCTCGACGCAGTGGCGCCACATTTTCCGCTATACTCTGCGCTTGACCGTTTTTGACGGTTCAAGACAACACAACGCGCCGATTTGCTGACTCGATTGCGGGCGCGCGAACCAGCGGGTGGATTCGATCCATCTACGCGGTTCACTATAAATGCGGCTAAAGAGGTCGTCAGCCGCGCACACTCTCCTTCCGCGCACGCGCCGACACCATTTAGCCGCCTCATGTCAGAAGGCGGAATGAATGGAATCGATCGGGATCGTCACTCCACAAACAATGCATTTTTCCGAGCCGCTGCGTCTGCAGAACGGCAGCTCGCTCGCGAACTACGACCTCGTCGTCGAAACCTACGGCACGCTCAATGCAGCGCGCAGCAACGCCGTGCTCGTGTGCCACGCGCTCAACGCGTCGCATCACGTGGCGGGCGTGTATGCGGACGATCCGAAGAACGTCGGCTGGTGGGACAACATGGTCGGGCCGGGCAAGCCGCTCGATACCAACCGCTTCTTCGTGATCGGCGTGAACAATCTCGGCTCGTGCTTCGGCTCGACAGGACCGATGAGTATCGATCCGTCGACAGGCCGTCCGTACGGCAAGAGCTTCCCGGTTGTGACGGTCGAAGACTGGGTGAACGCGCAGGCGCTCGTCGCCGATCAGTTCGGCATCGAGAAATTCGCCGCCGTGATGGGCGGCAGCCTCGGCGGCATGCAGGCGCTCGCGTGGAGCCTGATGTATCCGGACCGGCTCGCACATTGCATCGTGATCGCATCGACACCGAAGCTCTCGGCGCAGAACATCGCGTTCAACGAAGTGGCGCGCTCGTCGATTCTCTCCGACCCGGATTTCCACGGCGGCGACTATTACGCGCACGGCGTGAAGCCGAAGCGCGGCTTGCGCGTCGCACGGATGATCGGCCACATCACGTATCTGTCGGATGACGATATGGCCGCCAAGTTCGGCCGCGCGTTGCGCCGCGCGGAAGGCGCGGAAGACGCGTACAACTTCAACTTCGATGTCGAGTTCGAAGTGGAATCGTATCTGCGCTATCAGGGCGACAAGTTCGCCGATTACTTCGACGCGAACACGTATCTGCTCATCACACGCGCGCTCGATTACTTCGACCCTGCCAAGGCATTCGACGGCGATCTCACCGCCGCGCTCGCGCACACGAAGGCGAAGTATCTGATCGCGAGCTTCACGACCGACTGGCGTTTCGCGCCTGCACGTTCACGCGAACTGGTGAAGGCGCTGCTCGATCACAAGCGCCAGGTGACGTACGGCGAAATCGACGCACCGCACGGCCACGACGCCTTCCTTCTCGACGACGCGCGTTATCACAACCTGATGCGCGCCTACTACGAACGCATTGCTGCGGAGGTAAACGCATGAACCAGCGCGCTCTCGATTATCTTGCGACGCGCCCGGATTTCCGCGCGATTGCCCGCTGGGTCGAGCCACGCGGCACGGTGCTCGATCTCGGTTGCGGTGACGGCTCGCTGCTATCGCTGCTGATGGAAGAACTCGAAGTAACGGGCTACGGCATCGAGATCAACGACGCCGGCGTGCTCGCCTCGACCAAGAACGGCATCAACGTGATCCAGCAGAATCTGGAAGACGGCCTGCGTCTGTTCGAAGACGGCAGCTTCGATTTTGCGATCCTTTCTCAAACGCTGCAGACCATTCACCAGACGGCCGCGATCCTGCGCGAGACGGTGCGAGTCGGTAAGGAATGCATCGTTTCGTTCCCAAATTTCGGGTATTGGGCGCATCGGCTGTCGGTTTTGCAGGGACGCATGCCGGTGTCGAAATCGCTGCCTTATCAGTGGCACAACACGCCGAACGTGCGTGTGCTGACCATCAAGGATTTCGAAGCGCTCGCGCCGGAAGTCGGCATCGATATTCTCGATCGCCTGGTGCTGCATGGCGGCCAGCAAGTGAGATGGGGCGTGAACTGGCGTGGTAGTCTTGCGGTCTATCGCGTCAAGAAAAGCTAACCTCATTCATCTCATGTCGAACCCGCCACACGAGGCGCCTGCACTAACCGCTCACGAAGAACATCCCGGCTGGCGCGCGTTTCTCAACGCGCGCATGCTGATCTGCGTCTTTCTCGGCTTCACGTCGGGGTTGCCGCTATTCACGCTCGTCTATCTCGTGCAGGCCTGGTTGCGCTCCGAAGGCGTGAACCTGAAGGAAATCGGCCTGTTTGCGCTGATCCAGTTTCCCTACACGTGGAAATTCGTCTGGGCGCCGCTGATGGACCGCTATGTGCCACGTCTGCCCGGCTGGCGTCCAGGACGCCGGCGCGGCTGGATGCTGTTCACGCAGATTCTCGTTGCTGTCGCGATTGCCTCGCTTGGCATCGTGTCGCCGCGCGATTCGATCTGGACGGTGGCGGCGTTGACGTCGCTCGTCGCGTTCTTCGGCGCGAGTTCGGACATCGTGATCGACGCCTATCGACGCGAACTCCTGCACGACACCGAGCAAGGTCTCGGCAACGCCGTGCACGTGAACGCGTACAAGATCGCGGCACTCGTGCCTGGCTCGCTCGCCCTGATTCTCTCGGACCATCTGCCGTGGGCCACCGTATTCATCGTCACGGCCGCGTTCATGATTCCGGGCATGATCATGACGCTCGTCGTGAAAGAACCCGAAGTGCACGGCAAGCCGCCGAAGAACCTGCGCGAAGCGATCGTTGAACCGTTCCGTGAGTTCATTCACCGCGACGGCTGGCGCGGCGCGCTGTTCGTGCTCGGCTTCATCTTCCTGTACAAGCTCGGCGATACGATGGCGACCACGCTATCCACGTCGTTCTTTCTCGACATCGGCTTTTCGCGCACGCAGATCGGCGTGATCGCGAAGACGACGGCGTTTGGCGCGAGTCTCGCGGGCGGCATCATCGGCGGGATTGCGCTGATGAAGATCGGCATCGGGCGCGGATTGTGGATCTTCGGCTTCCTGCAAATGGTGTCGACGCTCGGCTTCGCGTGGCTCGCGCATGTCGGGCCCACGTCGCCGGGGCTGACTGTCGTGTATGACATTGCCGTTGCAATCAGCACGGGTACGACGAATCTGCTGTCGCTGCTCGGTATCGGCTGGACGGTGAAGCTCGAACCGATGTCGGTGGCGCTGGCGATCGTGTACGGCTTCGAGACGTTCACCACCGGTCTCACGCTCGCCGCATTCACTGCGTATATCGCGAGTACGACCGATCCGCGCTATACGGCAACGCAGTTCGCACTCTTTACATCATTGGCTTCCGTGCCGCGCACATTGGCGTCGGCGGCAAGCGGCTTCGTCGTCGCGGAGTTCGGCTGGTTCCATTACTTCATCCTCTGCACGGCGCTTGCTGTACCGGGCATGCTACTGTTGGTCCGGATCGCCCCTTGGAGAAAGCAGTCGTGATGTTGTCCGTGTCGCGGCGCGCCGTCATGGGTCCGGCTGTGCGCGCCGCTTTCCGTCGATCGCCTGCATATCGCATGCGCGCGTCGGTGCGTGCGCTGCATGTAGCTGTGCTCGCCGCGTGTGCGGTTGTCGGCATGTTGACACCGTGGCAGGCGCAAGCGACGGAATCGCCGTCCAACGTCAGCGCGCCGCCTGCCGCTAATGCTCCTGCGGCGCCTGTTACGCCGTCTGCACCGAAATCCGAAGCCGCACCCGCTGCTACGTCTGGCGTTTCCGTGCCGTCGAATGCGGGCTCTGTGCCGCCTCAAACGCCCGTCACCGCGCGCACGCCCGCGCCAACACCACCGCCGCCCACGCTTCCCGCGCCATTCCAGCCGAATCAGCAATTGCGTTACGGCGGCTACGCGGTGTTCCGCAACCTGATTCCCTCACCGATGCTCGAAGCGCAATCGGCTGAAGAATTCGATCAGATCGCCCGCGGCGCGGAACACATGAACCGGCTTTACCCGGCTTCCGACGCGCACACGACGCGCGTGCAGTCGATCGTCGACAAGCTGATTCCGTATTCGCTGAAATGGAACGACCGCTC
Organism: Paraburkholderia sp. C35; assembly: GCF_003121405.1. Lineage (GTDB taxonomy): Bacteria > Pseudomonadota > Gammaproteobacteria > Burkholderiales > Burkholderiaceae > Paraburkholderia. The sequence goes on from NZ_QBUY01000023.1 coordinate 47,382, forward strand.
GAAGAACTGGAAATGGGACGTTGCCGTTCTGCGCTCGACGGACATCCGCGCGTACTGTCTGCCGGGCGGCAAGATCGTGATCTACGGCGGCATGCTCGACAAGGTCAAGCTCAACGACAACGAACTCGGCATGCTGCTCGGCCATGAAATCGCGCATGCGCTGCGCGAGCATGCGCGCGAGCGACTCGGCGAACAGCAGGCCGCGCAACTCGGTTCGGGGACGATTCCGCAACTCTTCGGTCTCGCCGATCTCGGCGAAGCGCCGCTCGGCATCGGCACGCAGTTGCTGGAAATGAAGTACGAACGCGCCGATGAAACGGAAGCCGATGTGATCGGCAGCGAAATCGCGTCGCGCGCGGGTTTCGATCCGCGCGCTGCCATCACGCTATGGGACAAGCTCGCCGTCGCGACGCGCAACAATCGCGATCAGGGCTTTATCTACGTGCATCCGTACAATCCGGCGCGGCGCGCGGACATCATGAAGCGCCTGCCCGACATGTTGCCGCTGTACGCGAAGGCGATCGGCAAGACAGTCGATGCGTTGCCTGACTACGCGGGCATCGGTCATCCACGTCGTACGACCGCGAACGACTGACACCCGGCGCGTTTATTTCTTCTTCGCGATCTTGTGCGCGTAGTCGACGGTCACGGGCGCGTGATCACTGAACTTGATATCGCGGAACACGTCGACGCGCTTGGCCGTGTCAGCAATGCCCTGCGTCGCGATCTGATAATCGATACGCCACCCGACGTTCTTCGCATACGCCTGACCGCGATTGCTCCACCACGTGTACTGCTCGGGACGCTGGTCGAGCGTGCGGAACACATCCACGTAACCGACTTCATCGAACAGTTTGGTGAGCCACGCGCGCTCTTCCGGCAGGCAGCCCGAGTTCTTCTGGTTGCCCTTCCAGTTCTTGATGTCGATTTCCTTGTGCACGATATTCACGTCGCCGCACACGATCACTTCGCGTTCTTTCGCGAGTTCCGCGAGATGCGGCATGAACTCGTCCATGAAACGGTACTTGGCCTGCTGGCGCTCGTCGCCGCTCGAACCCGACGGCACGTACACCGAAATCACCGACAGATTGCCGAAGCGGGCTTCCACATAACGGCCTTCGGGATCGAACTCTTCGCTGCCAAAACCGATGATGACTTCATCCGGCTCATGACGCGTGTAGAGACCCGCGCCGCTATACCCCTTCTTCACCGCATGCTGGAAATAGCCGGTGAAACCGTGCGGCGCGAGGAATTCCGGCGTCATGTCGTCCTGCGAGCATTTGATTTCCTGCACGCACACCACATCGGCCTTCTGCTCGCCGAACCACTCGAAAAAGCCCTTCTTGGCCGCCGAACGAATGCCGTTCAGGTTGGCGGTGATCACACGGAACATGTTTTTCCTTCGTTATGTTTTCGTCTATTCGACAAGGTGAAGATCATTCGACAATCACGCCCTTCAGCGATTCTTTTGCGGGCGGGAATTCAAGCTTCAGCGACTGGAACGCGCGCAGCAACAACTCGCCGACCATCACGTTGCGATGCGTTTTCGAATCGGCGGGAATCACGTACCACGGCGCGTATTCCGTCGATGTCGCCGCGAGCGCGTCGTCGTAGGCGTCCTGATACTTGTTCCACAGCTTGCGCGCGTCGAGATCGGAGACGTCGAACTTCCAGTGCTTGGTCGGATCGTCGATACGCGATTGAAGACGCTCGCGCTGCTCGTCCTTCGAAATGTGCAGCATGCATTTGATGATCGTCGTGCCGTTTTCCGCGAGCATCAGCTCGAAGTCGCGAATGTGACGATAGCGGCACAACCGCGCCTCCTTGTCCATCGAGCCGAGCACGACGGGCACCAGCACGTCTTCGTAATGGCTGCGGTTGAAGATGGTCAGTTCGCCGGCAGCGGGCGCCTGCGCGTGAACGCGCCACAGGAAGTCGTGAGCAAGCTCGATCGGCGTCGGCGCCTTGAACGGCACGATGCGCAAACCGAGCGGATCGACTTCATGAAACACCGCGCGGATCGTGCCGTCCTTGCCGCTGGTGTCCATGCCCTGCAGCACGAGCAGAACACGCTGCACGCGCTGCGCATGCAGACGTTCCTGCTGCGCATCGAGCGCCGCGCCGATTTCAGCGAGCCGTTCGCGGTCAGTGTCTTTTGCGCCCGTCGAAAACGGCTTCGTGGACGGATCGATGCTCGCGAGCGAAAACTTCGATTTGCTGCCTTCGTCGAAGAACGGCACGCGATAGTCGTCCAGTTCGATTTTTTTCGCCATCGTGTTTCCTCCTGTTCGGCGGGCCATCATGTCGAATGGAAAAGTGGAAAAGCAAACGGGCCGTTGCGCGACTTTCGATGCGACAACAGCCCGTCATGGCAGTTGCGTGCTGACGTGCTGCACGCAAACGCCGATACCACTACGACACTTAGCCCAGCTTCTTCTTCAACAGTTCGTTGACCTGCTGCGGATTCGCCTTGCCCTTGGTCGCCTTCATCGCCTGACCGATCAGCGCGTTGAACGCCTTTTCCTTGCCCGCGCGGAATTCTTCAACCGACTTCTGGTTCGCGGCGAGCACTTCGTCGATGATCGCTTCGAGCGCGCCGGTATCGGAAATCTGCTTGAGACCCTTCGCTTCGATGATGCGGTCGGCAGCGGCTTCGTCGGTGGCTTTCTCTTCCCAGATCGCGAGGAAGATTTCCTTGGCGATCTTGTTCGAGATCGTGCCGTCGGCGATACGTTGCAGCACCAGCGCGAGTTGCACGGCGGAAACCGGGCTGTTGGCGATATCGAGGTCTTCGCGGTTCAGTTGCGACGACACTTCGCCCATCAGCCAGTTTGCTGCAACCTTCGCCTGCGCTGCGCCGACCTTGGCGACAACGGCTTCGTAGTAAGCGGCCATTGCCTTGCTCGACGTGACGACGCCTGCATCGTACGGCGTGAGACCGTATTGCTCGACGAAACGCTGCTGCATCGCAGCCGGCAGTTCCGGCAGTTCACCCTTCACGCGCTCGACCCACGCCGCGTCGATCACGAGCGGCATCAGATCGGGATCGGGGAAATAGCGGTAATCGTGCGCGTCTTCCTTGCTGCGCATCGAACGCGTTTCGCGCTTGTCCGGGTCATACAGACGCGTTTCCTGCACCACCGTGCCGCCGTCTTCGATCAGTTCGATCTGACGACGCACTTCGTACTGGATCGCTTCTTCGAGGAAGCGGAACGAGTTCAGGTTCTTGATCTCGGCACGCGTGCCGAATTCCTTCTGGCCAACCGGACGCACCGACACGTTCGCATCGCAACGGAACGAGCCTTCCTGCATGTTGCCATCACAAATGCCGAGCCACACGACGAGACCATGCAAGGCCTTCGCATACGCCACGGCTTCGGCGGCGCTGCGCATTTCCGGCTCGGTGACGATTTCGAGCAGCGGCGTGCCCGCGCGGTTCAGGTCGATGCCCGTCATGCCTGCGAAGTCTTCGTGCAGCGACTTGCCTGCGTCTTCTTCCAGGTGAGCGCGCGTCAGGTTGACGGTCTTTTCGTATGCTTCCTTGCCAGCCTTTTCGTTAGCCGGAACCTGAATCGTGATCTGTCCGCCCTGCACGACAGGAATCTCGTACTGGCTGATCTGATAGCCCTTCGGCAGATCAGGGTAGAAGTAGTTCTTGCGCGCGAAGATGCTGCGCGGCGCGATCGTCGCGTCGATGGCGAGGCCGAACTGGATCGCGCGCTCGACAGCGCCCTTGTTCATCACGGGCAGCACGCCCGGCAATGCCAGATCGACGGGACAGGCCTGTGTGTTCGGTGCGGCGCCAAACTGCGTGGCTGCGCCCGAGAAAATCTTCGAGACCGTCGACAGTTGCGCGTGGGTCTCGAGACCGATAACGACTTCCCATTGTGTTGCCATGTTTACACCCCTGCCGGAGCCTTGCGATGCCAGTCGGTGGCGCGCTGGAACGCGTCCGCCACCTGCAGCATGCGAGCTTCGTTGAAATAGTTGCCGATGATCTGCAAGCCGACAGGACGCTGCGCATTCGCGCCCGCGCCGAAGCCGCACGGCACGCTCATGCCCGGCAAACCGGCGAGGCTCACCGACAGCGTGTAGATGTCCGCGAGGTACATCTGCACGGGATCGTCGCCCTTCGCGCCGATATCCCACGCCACCGACGGCGCCACCGGCCCCATGATCACGTCGCACTGCTTGAACGCTTCCTGGAAATCCTGCGCGATGATGCGGCGGATTTTCTGCGCCTGCAGGTAGTACGCGTCGTAGTAGCCGTGCGACAGCACATACGCCCCAACCAGAATGCGGCGCTTCACTTCCGGGCCGAAGCCTTCGGCGCGCGACTTCTTGTACATGTCGAGCAGATCGCGATACTCGGCCGCACGATGGCCATAGCGCACGCCATCGAAACGCGACAGGTTCGACGATGCTTCAGCCGGCGCGATCACGTAGTACACGGGAATCGACAGTTCCGTCTTGGGCAGCGAGACTTCGACGAGCGTCGCGCCGAGCGCTTCGTATTGCTTCAAGGCGGCGTCGATGGATGCGCGGACTTCATCGGTGAGACCTGCGCCGAAGTATTCCTTCGGCAAACCGATGCGCAAACCCGCGAGCGGCTTGTCAGCCGTGGCGCCCGCGCCCGACCAGTTCTGGCCGAGATAGCGCGTGTAGTCTTCATGCGCGTGCGTGAGGCTGGTCGAATCGCGTTCGTCGAAACCGGCCATCGCGTTGAGCAGCAGCGCGCAGTCGGCGGCCGTTTGCGCCATCGGACCGCCCTGATCGAGCGACGATGCAAACGCGATCATCCCGTAACGCGACACGCGGCCGTACGTCGGCTTGATCCCCGTGATGCCCGAGAACGAAGCCGGCTGACGGATCGAGCCGCCCGTGTCCGTGCCCGTCGCGGCGGGCGCGAGGCGTGCGGCGACAGCCGCCGCCGAACCGCCCGACGAGCCGCCCGGCACCGATTTGCGGTCCCACGGGTTCTGCACGGGGCCGAAGTACGAATTTTCATTCGACGAGCCCATCGCGAACTCGTCCATATTCGTCTTGCCGACGCACACCATGCCAGCCTGCGCGAGACGATCGACAACCGTTGCATCGAACGGGCTCACGTAGTTTTCGAGCATCTTCGAGCCCGCCGTCGAGCGCCAGTTGCGCGTGACGAACACATCTTTATGCGCGATGGGCAGGCCCGTCAGCGGACCGGCGTTGCCGGCGGCGATCAATGCATCGGCGGCTTGCGCCTGCGCGAGCGTCTGCTGTGCATCTACATGCACGAACGCGTTCAGCGCCTTGTGATCGTCGATCCGCTTCAGATACGTCTGCGCCAGTTCGACTGCGGAGCATTGCTTCGCGTCGAGCGCGGCGCGCAGTTCGGTCAAGCTTTTTTCATGCATTGCGTTTTTCCTGGAAAGCGCGGCGGCGTGCTGCGCCGCCGTGTAGGCATCCGGCAGCCCGCCGGCAGGCCGCGCCGAAAAGTGCGGGCCGTGTTGCGTGCGGACCTTCGCACGCCTGACACACAACCCGGTGCTTAATCATGGACCTGGCGCTTACTCGATGACCTTCGGCACCAGATACAGACCGTCCTGCACTGCGGGCGCGGGACGCTGGAATTCGTCGCGATTCACGTTTTCGGTGACGGCGTCATTGCGCAAACGCAAGGCGACGTCTTCAATCTGCTCGATCGGGTGCGCGAGCGGGGCGATGCCCGTTGTATCGACTGCCTGCATCTGTTCGACGAGGCCGAAGAAGTCGTTGAGCTGGGCGAGCGTGTGCTCGGCGTCGGCTTCAGGCAATTCGAGCCGCGCGAGATGGGCGATGCGTTTCACATCGGTCAGAGTCAGGGCCATGCAGTCACCAGAAAAGTGGCGGTCTGCCGCAACGATGAAAAAACGATGCTGCGACAGCAGGTTAGGTCATTGGAGCAGGCCCTCGAAATTGGGGCCAACGAAGGCAAAAAGTGCCATCCGTTTCCTTTAAATCAAGCAAAATTATAAGGTATCATTACGCGTTCGACCCAAACCCGGACCGTCTTACCAAGGCCTTTCTGACATTTTCAGAGATCGCTGAACGACAGCTCGGCTGCCTTGCTATAGCCTCCGGTACGTTCCCTCGCAGTTTCATGCTTCTCTCGGCGCACTTGGCCGGACATGAGGCTGCTAATTTTTTTCCGCTGCCGCCCTACGCTTACGATGCGAGGCCCGGCCCCCAGCGAGACAGGATTTTGCATGTTCGGTTTTTTGCGCAGCTATTTTTCCAACGATCTGGCCATTGACCTCGGCACAGCCAACACCCTCATCTACATGCGTGGCAAGGGTATCGTTCTCGACGAACCGTCCGTCGTTTCGATTCGCCAGGAAGGCGGCCCGAATGGCAAGAAGACCATTCAGGCAGTCGGCAAGGAAGCAAAGCAGATGCTCGGCAAGGTGCCGGGCAACATCGAGGCAATCCGCCCGATGAAGGACGGCGTGATCGCCGACTTCACCGTGACCGAACAGATGATCAAGCAGTTCATCAAGACGGCTCACGAATCGCGCATGTTCTCGCCGTCGCCGCGCATCATCATCTGTGTGCCGTGCGGTTCGACCCAGGTTGAACGCCGCGCGATCAAGGAAGCCGCACACGGCGCGGGCGCATCGCAGGTCTATCTGATCGAAGAACCGATGGCAGCGGCAATCGGCGCAGGCCTGCCGGTGTCGGAAGCAACGGGCTCGATGGTCGTCGACATTGGCGGCGGCACGACGGAAGTCGGCGTGATCTCGCTGGGCGGCATCGTGTACAAGGGTTCGGTGCGCGTCGGCGGCGACAAGTTCGACGAGGCGATCGTCAACTACATCCGCCGCAACTACGGCATGCTGATCGGCGAACAGACGGCTGAAGCCATCAAGAAGGAAATCGGTTCTGCGTTCCCGGGCTCGGAAGTAAAGGAAATGGAAGTCAAGGGCCGGAACCTGTCGGAAGGTATTCCGCGCAGCTTCACTATTTCGAGCAACGAAATTCTCGAAGCATTGACCGATCCGCTGAACCAGATCGTGTCGTCGGTGAAGATCGCGCTGGAACAGACGCCGCCGGAACTGGGCGCCGACATCGCCGAGCGCGGCATGATGCTGACGGGCGGCGGCGCACTCCTGCGCGACCTCGACCGCCTGCTGGCGGAAGAAACGGGCCTGCCCGTGCTGGTCGCCGAAGATCCGCTGACGTGCGTCGTACGTGGTTCGGGCATGGCGCTCGAACGCATGGACAAGCTCGGCAGCATCTTCTCGTACGAGTAAGGTTGCTGATCTCCATGTCTGCAGCGCGCACTGAAAGGCTGGCTCCGCCAGCCTTTGTGCGCTTCGTGCATCGCGCGCGCGCTTAGGCGCGCCGCCGTTTCACCCAATCGCTTACGCTCCCGGCGACCATGGAATACAGTCCGCCGCCCCTATTCAAGCAAGGCCCATCGGCACTCGCACGACTGATTCTGTTCGTGCTGATAGCGCTCGCGCTGCTCATTTCCGACGCGCGCTTCCGCACGCTCGAAATCGTTCGCGGCGTGCTCGGCGCTGGCCTGTATCCGTTGCAACGCGCAGCGCTCGTGCCGCGGGACATCTTCATGGGTGCCGCCGATCTCGCCGTGACCAGCGCCACGCTGCGCACCGAGAACGACAAGTTGCACGCGCGCAACCTGCAGTTGTCGCAGCAGGCCAACGAAGCCGCGCAGCTCGATGCCGAAAACAAGCATCTGCGTAATCTGCTGCAGTTGTCGCAACGCATGACAACGCAATCGATCCCCGCCGAAATCCAGTACGACACACGCGATCCATTTACGCAAAAGGTCGTGATCGGTCGCGGTTCGCAGCAGGGCATCAAGGACGGCTCGCCCGTCGTCAACGAAGACGGCGTGATCGGCCAGATAACGCGCGTTTTCCCGATGCAATCCGAAGTGACGCTGCTCACCGACAAGGATCAGGCCGTGCCCGTGCAGATCGTTCGCACAGGCTTGCGCAGCGTGATCTACGGCACGCCGAAGGGCGATGCGCTCGACCTGCGTTTTGTGCCGATCAGCGCCGACGTGCTCGCCGGCGACGAACTGGTCACCAGTGGCCTCGACGGCGTGTATCCGCCGGGCTTGCCGGTCGCCAAGGTGGTGCGCGTCGACAAGCAGGCGGATACGGCGTTCGCCCGCGTGGTGTGTCAGCCCATCGCGCCAGTGCGCGGCGCGCGCGACCTGCTTGTCCTACACTACGAGAACAACGTGCCGCCGCGTCCCGCCGACGAACCCGATCCCGCGACCGTCGCCAAGGAAGCGAAAAAGAAGAACGCGAAAACGCCGGACAAGGGCAAGGACACGAAACCTGCTGAGCCGGCCAAGGCGGGCGCCGCGTCGGCACCTGCCGCTGCGGCAGCCGCGCCGGCGAAACCTGCGTCGTCGGCGAAACCCGCTGGCAAGTCTCCTGTCGAGAAAAAGCCAGCCGCTGAAAAGAGCGCAAAGCCGCAAACCGCTCGTGGCACCGCTGAGGGGGCCAAGCAATGAATCGCCCGCAGTACATTCTGCAGCCCGTTAATCCTTATTTCATCGCGTTCAGTCTGGCCGCGGCGTTCCTGCTGAACATGATGCCGTGGGGCCGCCTGATCGCCGTGCCCGATTTCGTCGCGCTCGTGCTGCTGTTCTGGAACGTGCATCAGCCGCGCAAGGTCGGCATGGGCATCGCGTTCATGCTGGGCCTGTTGATGGACGTCCATAACGCCAGCCTGCTCGGCGAACACGCGCTCGCTTATACGCTGCTGTCTTATGGCGCGATCACGATTCACCGCCGCGTGCTGTGGATGTCGATCGGCGTGCAGGTTTTTGCAGTGATGCCACTGCTCGTCGTCGCGCAACTCGTGCCTTTTGTGATCCGCCTGCTGACGGGCGCTGCATTTCCGGGCTGGGGCTATCTGATCGACGGTTTCGTCGAGGCAGCCCTCTGGCCTGTCGCGAGCATCCTGCTGTTGATGCCGCAACGCCGCCCGGCCGATCCGGACGATACGCGGCCCATCTGACCGCCCGCGCCTCCCTGTCCGCTCATGAACACGCCATGTCGTCACCGTCTTCACGAGCGTTCAGCCGCGCAAACCGCCGCGCAGCTGCATGACCCAGCGCAAAGCCCAGGCAGTAAAAAGGCGCGTCGCCGCCGAACTGATTCAACCCGCATAACCGGCAGTCACTGCCCAACCGCATGACCGAATTCAAGGACACCCAGCAGCAGCTCACGAAATTCCGCCTGCGCGTCGCGGCGGCGGGGCTGTTCGTGTTCGTCTGCTTCGGGCTGATCGCGTTCCGTTTCCTGTTCCTGCAGGTCTGGCACTACAGCAAGTATTCGCTGCAAGCCGATGAAAACCGCATCTCGGTCGCGCCTATCGTGCCGAACCGCGGCATCATCACCGACCGCAACGGCGTCGTGCTCGCCAAGAACTACTCGGCCTACACGCTCGAAATCACGCCTTCGAAGCTCAACGACACACTCGACAACGTGATCGACAATCTCGCGACCGTCATCAGCATCGACGCGCGCGATCGTCGCCGTTTCCGCAAGCTGCAGGAAGACTCGAAGAACTTCGAGAGCCTGCCGATCCGCACTCGCCTCACCGATGACGAAGTCGCGCGTTTCACTGCACAGCGTTTCCGTTTTCCGGGTGTCGAAGTGCGTGCACGTCTGTTCCGGCAATATCCGCTCGGGCCGACGGCGGCGCACGTGATCGGCTATATCGGCCGTATTTCGCAGCGCGATCAGGACAAGATCGACGACGCCAGCGACCAGAACGACAGCGATCCCGATCACTACGATCCGCGTCTCGATGCCAACAACTACAAGGGCACCGACTATATCGGCAAGATCGGCGTCGAGCAGAGCTACGAAACCGAGCTGCACGGTCTGACGGGCTTCGAGGAAGTCGAAGTGACCGCCGGCGGCCGGCCCGTGCGCACGCTGTCGCGCACGCAGGCGACGCCGGGCAACAATCTCGTGCTGTCGCTCGATATCGGCTTGCAGCAGGTTGCCGAGCAGGCGTTCGCGGGCCGCCGCGGTGCGCTCGTCGCAATCGAGCCTTCGACGGGTGACGTGCTCGCATTCGTCTCCGCGCCGAGCTTCGATCCGAACTCGTTCGTCGACGGCATCGACCAGCAGACCTGGGACGAACTGAACAACTCGCCCGATCACCCGCTGCTGAACCGCCCGCTGCACGGCACCTATCCGCCGGGTTCGACGTACAAGCCGTTCATGGCGCTTGCCGCGCTGACGCTGCACAAGCGCACGCCGCAGTGGGGTTTCCAGGATCCGGGCTCATACACGTTCGGCGGCCACACGTTCCGTAACGACGTGCCGCAGGGTCAGGGCTGGGTCGACATGAACCGCGCGATCATGGTGTCGAACGACACGTATTTCTACATGCTCGCGCACGATCTCGGCGTGAACGCGATCGCCAACTTCATGAAACCGTGGGGCTTCGGCCAGATCACGGGCATCGACATCGCGGGCGAGGCGCGCGGCATCCTGCCTTCGACGGACTGGAAGAAAAAGGCGTATCGCAAGCCCGAGCAGCAGAAGTGGTACGAAGGCGAGACGATCAGTCTCGGCATCGGCCAGGGCTACAACTCGTACACCATTCTCCAGCTTGCGCACGCAACGGCCACGCTCGCGAACAACGGCACGGTGATGAAGCCTCACCTCGTGAAGGAAATCGAGAATCCGATTACCCGCGCGCTGCGCGCCACGGTGCCGAAGGATGACGGCCGTATCGACGTGAAGCAATCGGATATCGATGTCGTCAAGCGCGGCATGGAAAACGTCACGATGAATCCGTCGGGCACGGCGTATCAGGTGTTCCGCAATGCGGCGTATCTGTCGGCGGGTAAGACGGGTACGGCGCAGGTGTTCTCGCTGCAAGGCGCGAAGTACCACGGCCACGCGCTCGCTGAACATCTGCGCGACCACGCGCTCTTCATCGCGTTCGCACCCGCCGACAACCCGAAAATCGCCATCGCGCTGATCGTCGAAAACGGCGGTTGGGGTGCGCAGGCGGCAGGCCCGATCGCGCGTCGCGTGCTCGACTATTACCTCGTCGATCGCATGAAACCGGGCGTCGAGCAGGCCGCTGTCGTGGCGGCGGCTTCGGCGACGGAAGAAACCTCGGCGCCCGTGATCGGCAGCGCGCCGGTGGCGCCCACAGCCGAGATCCAGCCGGTGTCCGTCGCGGCTGGCTTCACGGCACTGCCGCTGCCTGTCGGCGCGTCGACGCCGCACGCGGCGGCTGCACCCGATGCATCTGGCGTTGTGGCCGCTTCGGGAGCCGACACGGCTTCGGCACCTGTCGCGGCATCGGCGGCTGCGCCGCGAATCGCGTCCGCAGCAAAGTCTGCGAAGGCGCCGCGCGTCGCGTCCGCTACGGCTGCACCGTCACGCGCCGCTTCGGACATGGCGGCAACGGCGGCTGCACCCGTGAAAGCATCCGACGCCCATAAAACCCCACGCAAACCCCGACCGGCCAGCGAGCCGCGGCCGGTCGCCGCCGCGCCGTCGCGCAACGAGGATTCGCAGGCCGCACCGCGCGGCCCCGTGTCCGGCGGTATCGACGAGTAAGGAGAAAGGCATGCAAATCGACAAGCGCGCCTGGCTCGAACGCTTCAAGAAGATGTTCGCGGGCTTCGACCGCCCGCTCGCACTGATCGTTTTTTTGCTGCTGTGCGTGGGTATCGTCACGCTGTATAGCGCGAGTCTCGATGTGCCGGGCCGAGTCGAGGACCAGCTGCGCAACATCATCCTGACGTTCGCGCTGATGTGGGTGCTGGCCAATATTCCACCCACCACGCTGATGCGGTTCGCGGTTCCGCTCTACACGTTCGGCGTCGCGTTACTGATAGCCGTCGCGCTCTTCGGTCTTACACGTAAAGGCGCGAAGCGCTGGATCAATGTGGGTGTGGTGATCCAGCCATCGGAAATCCTGAAGATCGCGACGCCTCTGATGCTCGCGTGGTACTACCAGCGCCGCGAAGGCAATATCCGCTGGTGGGATTACATCGTCGGGATGTTGATTCTTGCTGTGCCTGTTGGTCTGATCGCCAAGCAGCCGGACCTCGGCACCGCCGTGCTCGTGTTCGCGTCGGGTTTCTTCGTGATCTATTTCGCGGGATTGAGCTTCAAGCTGATCGTCCCGGTGCTGATTGCGGGCGTGATTGCCGTCGGTGCAATCGCGACGTTCCAGGACAAGATCTGTCAGCCCGAAGTGCAATGGCCGCTGATGCACGATTACCAGAAACACCGCATCTGTACGCTGCTCGATCCGACATCGGACCCGTAGGGCAAAGGCTTCCACACGATTCAGGCCGTGATCGCGATCGGTTCGGGCGGTCCGCTCGGCAAGGGTTGGCTCAAGGGCACGCAGGCGCACCTGGAAGTTATCCCTGAGAAGCACACCGACTTCATCTTCGCGGTGTTCTCGGAAGAGTTCGGACTGGCAGGCGGGTTGGTGCTGCTGACGCTCTATATGGCGCTGATCGCACGCGGCCTGTTTATCGCGGCGAACGGCGCAACGTTGTTCGGGCGATTATTGGCCGGTTCGCTAACGATGGCCTTCTTCACCTATGCGTTCGTGAATATCGGCATGGTGAGCGGGATTCTGCCCGTGGTGGGCGTGCCGTTGCCGTTCATGAGTTACGGCGGCACCGCGCTGACCACACTCGGTTTCGCCATCGGCCTGATCATGAGCGTCGCGCGGCAGAAGCGTTTGATGCAGAGCTGATCCGTCCGCTCGCTGCCTGAAAAGAAAAACGGCGCCTGAATCTCAGGCGCCGTTTTTCATTGTGGCTTCGCTTCGTGCGATTCGCGTAACTGCGCACTGAGCTGCTGATACTTGAGCCGCGCCGCAGGATCACCTTGCGCAGCGGCAGCCGCGTAGTAGGCACGCGCAACATTCAGGTTCTGCGCAACGCCATCGCCGCCGCGTTCGTAGAACGAGCCTGTCACATACTGCGCGGTCATATCGCCACCTTCGGCCGCCTTCTTGTACCAGAAGAACGCCTGCTGGTTATCGCGCGCCGTGCCGCGTCCGTCGAGAAACTGATTCGCCAGCGCCAGTTCAGCCTGGATATGCCCTTGCTGCGCCGCCTTCAAAAACCATTGATGCGCTTCCGCCGGATCACGCCCGACGAACTCGCCATCGTCGTACATCTTGCCGTACACGTATTGCGCGTGCGACATGTTGGCATCGGCGGCCTTGCGCAGCCACTTCTTGCCCTCGTCGACATTCGCGGGACCGCCCTCGCCGTTCAGCAGCATCATCGCGTAATTGAACTCGGCGAGACGGCTGCCGCGCTGCGCAGCCTTGCGAAACTCGGCGAGCGCGGACGTGAAATTGCCCGCGTTGTAATCGGCGACGGCCGTTTGCGTTTCCATATCCGACGCCGGCGGCGTCTTGCTCTGCGCCTGTGCAGTGGCACTCGCCGCCAATGCAGTCAGCACAATAGCGCGGGATGCAATGCGCATCGCGCGCAACGACAACAGCTTCATGACCGAACCTCCTGCAAGGCTTGTCGCGTGGTGCGCAACAGCCACATCACGTCGGCGGCCAGCGCGATAAAGCGAAAGCCCTCCGACCGGTATTGCCGCGCACTCGCCACGTCCATCGCGAAAATGCCCGTAGCGACGCGCGCACGATGCGCGACGTCCAGAATATGCTTCATCGCGTCCTGGACTTCCGGATGCTTCGAGTCGCCGAGATGGCCGAGGCTCGCAGCAAGATCCGCCGGCCCGACGAACAGGCAATCGACACCCGGCGTCGCCGCGATTTCTTCGAGTTGCGACAGCGCGCGTTGCGATTCGATCTGCACGATGTTGGCGATTTGCGCGTTTGCGTTCTGCAGATAATCGCGCCGCATGCCATAGGCGGCCGCGCGGACCGCGCCGGCTACACCGCGCAAACCGTCCGGTGCATCGGCGGTTGCATACTGAGTCAGACGAACCGCATAGGCCGCTTCTTCAGCCGTTTCGATATTCGGAAACATCAGCGTGCGCGCGCCTGCGTCGAGCACGCGCTTGACCAGCCACGGCTCGACGGCGGGCAAGCGTACGACGGGCTCGGTCGGCAGATGCGCTGCAGCAATGGCACGCAATTGACCGGCGACATCGCCGCTATCGTTCGGCGCATGCTCCATGTCGATCAGCAGCCAGTCGAAACCCGCATGCGCGAGCGCTTCCGCCGCGCTATCGCTGCCGAGCGACAGCCACAGGCCGAACAGCGGATCCGGGTCTTTGAGACGCAGCTTGAGTGGATTGGTGAACGTGCTCATCGCGCATCTCCGTGGATACGACGCGCAGCCGCAGAAAGGCTGAAGCAACAGACGACGCGGCCCGAACCTGAAAGGCCGCTATTTAAAGCGTGATGGTAGTGGCGGGCGCTGAGCCCGCAGCGTAGCGCGGTGACCGGCATGTCTCGCTCCGTGTGGTTATCGAAACGATCATACCGTGACAATAACCCGTTTAGTCGCGGACTACGTCGGCCCAGCAATTCGGCGTTTCGTACAGACGCACTTTGTGCAGCCGCAGATTGATGCCGTAGTGCGCGTCGTAGACGTTCGCGAGAATGTCGAACGCGACGGCGGCGAGGTTTTCGACCGTCGGAATGCGGTCGAGCACTACCGTCTTGTGACCGGCCATCGAATCGAGAAAGCCGCGCACCTGCGTATCGCCTTCAAAGACGAGAAACGCGTGATCCCACTTGTCGACGAGATGTTCGTTCGCGAGCGCTTTCACGTCGGCGAAATCCATCACCATGCCGCGGTCGGGCGCGCCTTCCGTTTCGACCAGATCGCCTTGCAGCGTGATTTCGAGCACATAGCGATGGCCGTGCAGATTACGGCACTGGCTGCGGTGATCGGGAATGCGGTGACCCGCGTCGAATTCGAGTTTTCGTGTAATGGTCAGCACGGCAAATCAGGGAATGTTCAGGTACTTGTGAGTCTGCATCGACAACCGCCATTGCGGATGCCGCCTGCACCAGTCGATCGCGAGCTTGGTGTTGATGTCGCGCGACGGGCCGTCCATCGGCTGGACGAGGAAATAGTCGAAGTCGAGCTTCGCGTAGTCGGCAAGACGCTGGTTGTCCTGCGGCACGACCACTTTGAGTTCGTTGCCTTTGGTCTGCACGAGCGGCGCGTCGGCCTTCGGGCTCACGCAGATCCAGTCGATCGTATCGAGCACGGGTAGCGAGCCATTCGTTTCGATCGCGATTTCAAAACCTTGCGCATGCAATGCGTCAACGAGCGGCTGGTCGATCTGCAGCATCGGTTCGCCGCCCGTGCACACCACGAAGCGTTGCTGTTCGCCTTCCGGCCACAACGAAGCGATCATCGCGGCGAGTTCTTCGGGCGTACGGAATTTGCCGCCGTTCTCGCCGTCAGTGCCGACGAAGTCCGTATCGCAGAACTTGCACACGGCTTCAGCGCGATCCTCTTCGCGGCCCGACCACAGGTTGCATCCGGCGAACCGGCAAAACACGGCCGGACGCCCGGCATTCGCGCCCTCGCCTTGCAACGTGTAGAAGATTTCCTTGACCGCGTACGTCATGCTGCTTTCTGCCCAATGCTCCGTGGAGCGATGTTGATGTGCACTTGTGCTGCTTATGGCTGCTCGTTGCCGTTCAGGCCGGTTCCGTGACCTGCTCGCCGTTCAGATACGCTTCGTAACCGCGCTTGCGCAGACGGCAGGCAGGACACTCGCCGCAACCGAATCCCCAGGCGTGCAGTTCCGCGCGCTCGCCGAGATAACACGTGTGCGTCTCGACGCGCACCAGTTCGACCAGTTCATCACCGCCTAACTCATGCGCGAGGCGCCACGTATCGGCCTTGTCGATCCACATCAGCGGCGTTTCCAGCACGAAGCGGCTGTCCATGCCGAGATTCAGCGCGACTTGCAGCGCCTTCATCGTGTCGTCGCGGCAATCCGGGTAGCCGGAGAAATCCGTCTCGCACATGCCACCGACCAGCACGCGCAAACCGCGCCGATAGGCAATGGCAGCGGCGATCGTCATAAACATCAGATTGCGGCCGGGCACGAACGTATTCGGCAGACCGTTAGACGCTGCGTGGATCTCGATTTCGCGCGTCATGGCGGTATCGCTGATCGAACCAAGCACCGACAGATCGATCATGTGATCGTCGCCGAGGCGCTCGCCCCACTCGGGGAACGTGCGCGCTACGGCACTGCGAAAGCCATCGCGGCATTCGAGCTCGACACGATGGCGCTGACCGTAATCGAAACCCAGCGTTTCGACCGTTTCATATCGATCCAGCGCCCACGCGAGACATGTGGCCGAATCCTGGCCACCGGAAAACAGCACCAGCGCGCTACTCTTGGCGTCTTTGCGGGTCACCGTGAAACTCCGTGAAGGTTGATTGCGTGCGCAGCAGCCGCGCAAGCGCCGACTTACTGCCTGCTTCGCGCCGTTTCCGGCGCGGGCCGGGACTGACACCGGCTCAAGCAGTATAGGCGGCGGGTTTCACGCGCCAATCTGCCTTCGCTTATACCGCTGATCGTCCGTCAGAGTGTTTCACGCGATGCGATGCCTCGGACCTGAAACGAAAAAGGACTTGCGAAGAACAAGCGGCAAGTCCTTGATACGGCGGGATTTTATCATGCACCGCCGGAGCACGCTCACGGCCGCGACACCACCCGGGATTCGCAACGGACAGATATCGTGTCCGCAAATAAGAAAAGCCCCAGGAATCTTGCGATCCTGGGGCCAAATTCTGGTGGCCTGGGACGGAATCGAACCATCGACACGCGGATTTTCAATCCGCTGCTCTACCAACTGAGCTACCGGGCCAACGAAGAAGCGAGAGTATAGCAAGCAGTTTTGCGTTTCTCAAGCCCTTCGCGAAAAAAATTTCAGGGGACTTTATTCGCCCTTGTTCTTGCCGAGATCGACGCCGAGCTGCTTGAGCTTGCGATACAGGTGCGTCCGCTCGAGGCCGGTCTTCTCCGCGACGCGCGTCATGCTGCCGTTCTCGCGCGCGAGGTGATACTCGAAGTAAGCGCGCTCGAAGGCATCACGGGCATCGCGCAGCGGAATGTCGAACGAAATCGACGCCGTTTGCGCAGACAACATGCCGCCGCCCAGGCTATCGGCCGACATCATCGGCAACGCAGCCGCCGACGCGACAGCCGACGCATTTGGCGCCATCGACGGCTTCGCCGCCATGCCGCCCGCCGCAGGCGCCGCGCTGCCACGCGCGAGACCCTGCTCGACCGCCTTCAGCAGTTTTTGCAGCGCGATCGGCTTCTCGAGGAAGTTGAGCGCGCCGATCTTGGTTGCTTCGACTGCCGTATCGATGGTCGCGTGCCCCGACATCATGATGACGGGCATCGTCAACGTGCCTTGTGCGGCCCACTCTTTGAGCAAGGTGACGCCGTCTGTATCGGGCATCCAGATGTCGAGCAGCACCAGATCGGGTGCCTGACGAAGCCGGTAGTCGCGCGCCTCCTGCGCGTTCTCAGCGACCTCCACGACATGTCCCTCGTCGCTCAGGATCTCCGAGAGCAATTCCCGGATGCCCATTTCATCATCTACCACCAGGATGGTTGCCATTTACGCTGCCCTTGTCTGCACTGTTGCTTTTGTCTTTCCCTGCGACGCGCTGCTGCTGCCACGTGCCGCCTGCGGCCCGCTTCCGGGCGACGCAGCCTTGTTGTCTGCGAGTTGAAGGAAGAGGATCGAAATTTGCGCGCCCTCGATCACATCGCCCGCTCTCAGGCGATTGCGAATGTCGATTCGTGCGCCGTGTTCATCGACGATCTTCTTGACCATGGCGAGTCCAAGTCCTGTCCCTTTGGCCTTGGTCGTCACATAAGGTTCGAACGCGCGCGTCAGGATGCGCGCGGGGAAGCCCGCACCGTTGTCCGACACGGTCAATCGCACCGCGACGCTCACTTTGCCATCTGCGTCGGGATCGCCATATTCTACTGTCCTCGTTTCGAGCAACACACGTGGATGCTGGACTTCGGACACAGCATCCTGTGCGTTCTGCAGCAGGTTATGGATCACCTGACGCAATTGCGTCGCGTCACCACGTATAACGGGCAAGGCCGCCATTTCGACGACAATCGGACTCTTGCCTTCTTCAATTCCGTATAGCGTCAGCACTTCGCTGACGAGTTCGTTCAGCTGCAGGTTCGCCAGCACGGCCGGCGGCGTGCGCGCGTAGTCGCGGAAATCGTCGACCATCTGCTTCATCGCCGCGACCTGATTCACGATTGTAGTGGCACCGCGTTTCAATACGTCGGCATCCGAAGGCGAGAGCTTGTCGGCGAGCTTCATCTGAAGACGCTCAGCCGAAAGCTGGATCGGCGTAAGCGGATTCTTGATCTCGTGTGCAAGACGCCGCGCGACTTCGCCCCATGCGATCGAACGCTGTGCTGAGATCACATCGGAAATATCGTCGAACACTACGACATAGCCGGAAGTTTCTTCATCATCGCTATCGTTGCCCGCCGCCGAAACCAGCCGCGCGCCGCGCACGAGCAAGGTCAAAGGATCGGTCTCGCCTGCGATCTGCAACTGCATCTGTTGCTGCCAATGGCCCGTGTCGCGCTGATCGTCGCCGCCTGCGGCTTCGAGATCGGCAAACGCCTTGCGCACCATCGCGCCGAATTCGCTCAACACGGCAATACGATCCAGCGACGATCCAAACACCGACGCAAACGGCTGACGGAAGATCCGCTCCGCGCCGCGATTGGCTGTAGTCAACCGGAATTGGCGGTCGAACACGAATACGCCTGCCGTCAGATTGGCCAGAATGCTTTCGAGGTACGCCTTCGAATGTTCGAGTGCAACGCGGTTCGCTTCCACCGCGAGGCGCGCTTCGGACAACTGCCGTGTCATCGCGTTGAACGACTGCGTGAGGAAGCCGAGTTCATCGCGTGACTTGATTTCGCGCTTCGGCGTGTAGTCGCCTTCGGTCACTTCCTTCGTCCCTTGCGCGAGCAGGAACAGCGGCCGCGCAAGCTGGTTGCCGAGCGCGAGCGCGAGCATCATCGCGATGAAGGTGGCGAGGAACAACGCAAGCGTCAGCGTGCCGATGTACATCTTGCGCAAGCCCGTGCGCCCGATCGCCTTCTCCTGATACTCGCGATACGCGCGCTGCACGGCATCGGCATTGCGCGCCAGAGATTGCGACACGGGTTGCGTGAGTTGCAGGAAACGTTCCGTGGGCTGCAACTGCGAGGCGTTGGCGTCGGGAATACGTTGCACGATGCGCAGACGCAATGCGCCCTTCGCGCCACGCGCTTTCGGATCGCCGTCCACTTCGCCTTCGATCGACGCGAAGCCACGTCCGCGCGCCTGCTCGATCATGATTGGCGTCGGCAGATCGCTCGGCACGAGCGACGCGTAATTGCTGGTTGCCTGCGCGACCACGTGCATATCCGGCGACGCACCCGACATGCTGCGCGACGGCTCGACAATCGTCGCGTCCTGCACGCCGAACTGGTCGCGCAAACGCAGCAGCGTGAGCGTCGTGCCGGCGGAATCCGCGCTCGCAAGCTGCTCGGCCATCAGGCGGCCCTTGGTCTGCAGATCGGACAGCGACGCATCGAGCATGCCGCGCCCGAGGTTCAGCCCGGACGTGAGCGCCGTTTCGACATTCACGTCGAACCACGATTCGATACTGCGCGACACGAACTGATACGACACGATGTAGATGATGCCGCCCGGCACCACACCTACCAGCGCGAAGAAGAAAGCAAGCTTGGCCAGTAATCGCGTGCCGAACTTGCCCTTGCGTAGTCGCGTAACGATGATCACCACGAGCACCGCGACGATCAGCATGAAGATCAGCGCGACCGCCACGTTGGCGGCATAGAGCCAGCCGTAGTAACGATCGAAGAA
Source organism: Paraburkholderia sp. C35 (assembly GCF_003121405.1). Classification (GTDB taxonomy): domain Bacteria; phylum Pseudomonadota; class Gammaproteobacteria; order Burkholderiales; family Burkholderiaceae; genus Paraburkholderia. The sequence continues at coordinate 67,275 of NZ_QBUY01000023.1, forward strand.
TTCGGTGTTCGCGCTCGCGGCTGCGAGCAGCACGAGCAGCAGGACAGCCGTCACGGCCACCGTCGATACCAGCAGCCTGACGACCAGGCTGCCGACACTGGTGGCGCGGCGCACTTTATTTAGCACGTTCGGTCACCGTGAAGGTAAAACGCTTCCAGTCGGAAGAGAGATTCCAGTCGCGGTTGTTGACCGCGTCGATCTGGAACGGCTTGGGCATCAGGGCGATATCGAGCTGCATGCGCACCGATGCGGTGTACGTTTCTCCCGTGTGAACCTGGTTGCGATCGATCACATGCCACGACGTGACATGCTTGATCACGGCCAGCGCCTCGTTCAGCGAAGCGAAGCCGAGTTGCAAGCCGCCCGTCGACACGCGGTATTCGCGTGTGAGCGGCTGGAAGGAAAGCCGAATGCTTTGCGATACGCTCACCGGTTGTTCGTCGAACCAGTACCAGCGTGGCCGGCTCAGTTCGAAGTCCGTTGTGAAGTAAAGCGGACTGCCCTTGTTGACGGCGTCTTCGAGGTTGCTGTTCAACTCGAACTCGAAACGTGCGTCGAGCGCCCAGCCGCTGCCGTCGGATTGCAGGGACGCGCGCTGCACGGCGATCGATTCGGCTCGCGCCGGCCCGGCTGCCATCAGGCAAAGGACCAGCGCAACCCAGAGCGCGGCCACGAGCCGTAGCGGAAGAAAGCGTTTGATGATCACCGTTTCTGAAAGCGCGCGTAGAAGAATCCGTCGTGGTCTAAGCTCGAACCAGTGCTTTGTCCGGCGCGGGAACCAGCCGAAACATCGGCGGGCGCGCGGGCGACTGCTGGGAGCAGTTGCCCCGGCGCGTCCAATCGTACCGCATCCGCGTGTCGGTTTTCAACCCACTGAGCCTGCAACTCGCCTTCTTCCGGAAAGATCGAGCACGTAACGTACAGCAACTCGCCGCCCGTTTTCACGAGCGGCCACAGCGCTTCGAGAATGCGACGCTGCTCTTCGACCAGCGCGGGAATGTCCGACGCACGGCGCAGCCAGCGAATGTCGGGATGACGGCGCACGATGCCCGACGCCGAGCAGGGCACGTCGGCAAGACTGCGGTCGAAGGGCTGATCGGTGGTGTCGTGCCATTGCGACGGATCGCCTGCATCGCCGACTCGCACGTGCGCTTGCAAACCCAGTCGCTGCAGGTTTTCGCCGATACGGCGAGCGCGCGTCGCGTCGCTTTCGAGCGCGATCAGATCGATGTCCGCGAGTTCGAGCAGATGCCCTGTCTTGCCGCCCGGCGCCGCGCACGCGTCGAGCACGCGCATACCGTCGCGCACGTCGAGCAGCTGCGCCGCGAGTTGCGCACCTGCGTCCTGCACGGACACGACGCCTTCCGCAAAACCAGGAATACGGTCGACGGGCATCGGCGTGTCGAGGCGGACCGCGTGGTCGCCTGCGCGTGTCGCGGCAATCTGATGCTCACGCAACGTTTCGAGATAGGCGTCGACTGTGGCCCGGCGTGCGTTCACGCGCAGCGTCAATGGCCCTTGCGCATTGCCCGCTTCGAGCATGGCTTGCCAGGCGTCCGGCCAGGCGTTGCGCACAGCGTCGATCCACCAGACGGGATAGTTCCAGCGCGCGACAGCGTTGTTCTGCGCCTCGGCCAGCAGCGCGTCGCGCTCGCGCAAGAAGTTGCGCAGCACGGCGTTGACCAGCCCTTTCGCAAACGCGATCTCGCGACGCGCGCCGATTGCATTCACAGCCTGATCGACGACGGTGAAAGGTGCGTAGGCCGCGTTGCCTTCTTCATCGACAAGCAGCGCGAGCGCGCACGCGAGCACATGAGCGACATGCGGCGGCGGCGCCTTGCGCACGAGTTTCGCCACCAGCCATTCGGCGATGCCGAGCCGGCGCATCGTCCGGTAGGCGATGTCCTGCACGGCGCCGCGCGCTGCCGACGCAGTGCCGTCCGGCAGCGACACGAAAATCGCATGCAAGGCGGCGGGCAGCGCCGCACCCTGACGAACCGCGCCGACGGCTTGCGCCGCGCCATCGAGCGCGAAGCCAAGCGATTCAGGTGCGAGATGCAGCGTCGAGAAACGGGTATCGCGCGAACGCGGCGGCGAAGCAGGACGCTGGGAAGGCTTTCGGGTCATGAAGAAGCGGAAAACGGGCGCGCACGGAAAGTGTCGCGCAAACGCCACATTGTAGCGTGATGCGGGTCGCGGACCGGCGGAGTGCGGACGCTTTCAAATCATTCGTCGCGAAACGGAGACTGGAAAGAAAAAGGGGCGAGTCGTGAACTCACCCCTTTTTGCATTGGCTGTCATCTTGAGTGTCCGCCGAAACTCGCCGGACACCCGCACGCTTAGTCGAAGCGCCCCGTCCGCGCCATTTCCATCAGACGCGCGATGCGCTCCTCGGTAGCCGGGTGCGTCGAGAACAGATTCTGGATGCCGCCGCCCGACAGCGGATTCATGATCATCATCTTAACGACATAACAAATCGCCTAGAAGACCGTATAGCAAGGATTGATGGGTGCCACGCGCCCAAGCGTCAAATCGTCAGGATACCACCAGGATACCGAGGAAACGGGGCAAACCGGGAGGGTCGCTCCTCTTTCGCGCGCTGACCGGTTTCCGAGGCACCGGGGATCGTCGTACCATTCGTTCTGACGAAACCCTCCTGCCGCACGCCATGCCGATCGTTAAGAAATCCTCCCTCCATCACCCGCTCTCGCTGAGCGACATCGATCGCATCATCATCGCGCACATCGGCAACCCCGAGATCCTGTCCGATATGGTCCAGATCACCCCTGCGCAACTGGACCTCGTGTGCCAGCGCAAAACGAAGACCCAGGAGTCGGACCGAGCGCTTGGGAACGGACCCAAAGCCCACACCTACGGTCCACGAGGGGAGACGCGCTACTTCGTCGGCGAGGTGCGAAAGTATTTGGCAACGCTCATCCCGCGGAACAACACGGCGGAAGCGGTTCTCGCGGCTTCAGACGACCTCGCGGTGCTCATGCGCTTCGACGATTTCCTCGTCCATGCCGGTCCGAACGACCAGTGGCCCTTCATCGTCCACGACGGGGTGCCGGTCGATTTCTTCAAGTCCCTTGAGATGGAGCCCGACGAACTGTCGGACGAGGACACCGCGGCGATCCTGACGCTGGACGACTACCTGTCGAAGCGCCGGCAAGCCGCCTGGGCTCGCGAAGCCGCGCGGGAAGCCGTCGAGGTCCGTGCCTACGCGGACGCCGAGGTCCCGCAGGACCTGCCGTCCCTGAAAGACCTGAAACCGAACGGTGGTCGCCTCTGACCCATCGACGTTTCCCGGACGAAAAAAAGGCCCATCGCTGGGCCTTTTGCTTTCGGGGACGGGATTCCCGTCAGTGATGGGTGATCTGCCACATCGTCCAGAGCCACCAGACCTTGTGGAGGAACCACACCGCCAGGATCACGCCGCCCCAGCGCAGGGTGCTGGCTTTGAGTGACGAGCCACCCAGCCCCCACGACAGGGAAATGTCCGGCCGGAACGAGATCTGTCCGGGTGCCGTCGGGATCGTCAGCACGGTGTGCGCCTGATCGTCGAGCAGCACGCTGAAGCTTTTCCCCCACGCCCTCACCGAGCCCAAGCGCTCGGCGTAGATCGGCATCGTGCCGCCCGCTGCCAGCAGCCCGAACCCGCTACCGCCCCCGAACGACACGTTCACCGTGTAGCGCGATGGGTTCGTCGCCTCACCCCTGACGTCGTGATACTTCGTCGAAGACGTGTTTGCGGTGGTCTGGTACACGCCCTGGACGCCCTGGAGCGTCGTTGCGGAACCCTTGAGGACGGTGTACTCCTTTCGCACCCGCTTCCGGGCGTGGACACGCAACGACAGCGCCGCGATCACCGCCCCTGCCCACGTCACGCCGTCCTGGACCGCCGTCTCCGCACGCTGACGTGCGCCCGCGAGGTCCCGTCGTTCCAGCAGCGCCTTGATCTCCTTGAGGGACGCCGACGAGCGGGCGGCTAACGTGCGCGCCCGTTCCTTGGCGTCCGCCTCCCGCGCACTGCGTTCCGCGTCCGCCTGCCGCTGGTTCAACGTTTTGAGCGCCCGTTCATCGCCGGCCGCGATCGCGCGCTGCAACCATTCCTCCGCTTCGCTGGGTGTCCTTGCACGCATCTGTTCGTAGAGCGCGAGCATCGCCCGGGTGTCACCGATGTTCGCTGCCCGACGGTACCAGTCCAGCGCCGTCGTGCTGCTGCGGTCCACGCCGTCCCCGCGCAGGTAGCACGTCCCGACGTTGAACGCCGCCTTCGCGTCGCCGCCCTCCGCGAGCGGGAGCCATTGCTTGAAACCTGCGTACCAGTCCGGGGGCAATGCGTCGCCGACGAAGTACAACGCCCCCTCTTTGATCGCTTCGTCGATCTGTTGTTGAAAGCTCATAACGCGTCCTTTTTTGTTGAGCGGGGACGCGTCGGATGCTGTGCACCGCGCAAACCCTGCTTTTATTTCCAGTCCCTGTACCTAAACTGACACTGAACGTCAAGACATGACGTGTCGCCTCATTCTATTCCGAATCTGGCTGATTGACACTGCTCGTCGTTTATTGACGTTGCATGTGGGGTGGTCGTGGAAGCATCGGAAAACGTTCAGCGGTCGCGCAGATTGATCAGCAAGATCGGTCCACGCCTGGCTGAGCGCCGCAAACAAAAAGGGTGGACCCAAGCGGTCATGGCGGAGCGCATGGGGATCGCTGAAGCCAGCCTGTCGCGGCTGGAAAGCGGTCGGGTCACCCCGACGATCGAACGTTTGATCGCTTTTTGCGACCTGCTGGACCTCACGCTCGAAGAAGTGCTGCTGCAGGTCTCGGCGCACCCTTCCGACGAAGCGAACGCGCTCGTGCGCGCCATCGCCGACCTTTCGCCGACGCAACGCGCGCTGGTGCTCGCCAACGCCCACAACCTGGCGGACCTCCTCCGGTCGCAGGACCACGCTGGGTGACGTTGCACCGCCGGGCGTCCGCCCGGTGCTGGGTGCCGCGTCACCCTCCCCGACCGCTGCCCGGGTTACCCTAGTCCTTATGCACCCAGCAAGGGAGGAGGCACCATGTGTGGTCGATACGCCCGAGGACGCGGGGATCTCTTCTATATAGAGCCCCTGATGAGCGACGCGAACGATCCGCGCTGGAAAGGCCAGCCGGACCTGTTCCGCCCGAGTTGGAACGTCTCCCCCGGGACGAAGCAAGCCATCATCACGCCCGACGGACCACGCGTCGAGCCGTGGGGCTACCGGCCGGGCTGGGCGGTCGCCCGGAAGGTGCCGATGCTCATCAACGCACGCCTCGACAAGTCGTCCAGCAGCGCCTGGAAGTCGATGTTCACGCGCGGTCGCGTCCTGATTCCCGCCGACGGGTGGTACGAATGGCTCCCGGAGGGCGGGAAAAAGCAGCCCTACTTCATCCACTCGAAAGACGGTCCACCGATCTACTTCGCCGGGCTCACGAGCGCCAAGCCGGTGCCGAAGCACCCAGCGCCGGACGCCCCGCCCCCGGAATCCGGGACCGTGTACGGGTTCGTCATCGTCACCGCCCCGTCTGAAAGCGGGATGCTGGACGTGCACGACCGCCGCCCTCTCGTGCTGACGCTCGAGGAGGCTCGGATCTGGCTGGACCCGGAGACGACCTTCGACGAAGCGGTCCACCTCGCGAACACCGCTGGCAAGACCTCGGACGATTTCGCCTGGTACAAGGTCACCCAGCAGGTCAACAAGAGCGGCGCCGGCAACGACAGCCCGTCGTTCGTCGAGCCGGCCGAAGCGTGACCCCTTACGCGTAGCGGCGGTCAAGGTGGTCCGCCTGCTGCTGCGTGAGCCGGACCGCCAGCGGGGCGATCTGCACGTCCAGCCCGTTGCGTCGCAAGCGCCGGGCGATCCTCTGCGCCACCCGACGCGGGACCAGCCGGCATTTGTAGCCGACAGCGGTGCCGATGACGTGGTCCGGCTGGTAGTAGCGAACCGAGTAAAGCGTGCGCTCTTTCATGGTGCTCTTCTTCATCGCCCTGCTCCTGGATGTGGTGGGTGACGCTGGGTGGTGGAGCACCCAGCGATGGGCTCAGACGTGCCCGCGTGCCGTGCGCCGGGCGAGACGGTCGAGCGCGCCCGCCGGGCTTTCGACCAGGTAGTCCCGCGCCAGCCCCGCCATCACGCTGCGCGGCTCGGTGTCCGTGGCGCCGAACCCGTCGACCGCGTCCGCCCGCTTCTCCCATCCGTTGAGCGCATACGCGTGCGCCTCGTTGAGCGCCACCGGGTGCAGCCCGTTCATGAGCGCCCACGCTTGGGTGAGCGCGTCGCTCGCTGCCTGATTCAGCGTCTGCGCTGCCTCGTCCCGGCCGGGGTGGTTGTAAAGCTCCCATTCGTCGGCGCTGAGCGCGACAACGATCTTCGGAAGAAAGGTGATTTGCATGTGATCTCCGTGGTGGTGGTGATGCTGGGTGCCGCAGCACCCAAGGTCGTTCCGTTACGCGGTGGGCTTGAAGACCAGGACGAAGAACGCCTCGCCGTTCGGAGCGTCTGGGGAAAAGCCGAAGAACGCCTGCAGCCCCTGCCCTACGTCGATCGTCTCGCCCACCTGAATGCCCTGCACCCGTCCGATCGTCGTCAACGCCTGGTCGAGCGCTGGGTCCTTTTGCACCTCGGTCGTGACGAACACCGGGACGTCCACCCAATGCTTCTTGCTGATCGCCTGGTCGAGCCGTTGAACCTGTGATGCTTTTTGGTGAGCCGGGAAGTGGCTGGTGAAGTTCGCGAGGTCTTGTGCGTCGTTGCTCATGGATCCTTCTCCTTCGTGGTTGAGATGCTTTCTGGAGCCGCCGTGGACGCAAAAGAGTCCCGGACGATCAGGCCGTGGGCCAGGGACGGACCGAAAGCCGCACGCGCCGGACGACGAAGGAGGACGGGGAACGGGTGAAGGAAACGGGCGCCGCGCGCGCAACCTTGCCCACGGGCAGGACGGGACTATGCGTCGGTTGAACGGCGGTTCAGGAAGCGAGCACGGGTTGAACGAAGGACATGGAGCAACGACGCGCGCGGGTAAGACCTCGCGCCCTGAGCGCCATAGGTGCTCGGGATTGGGAGCGTCAGCACCCAGCCTTTCTCGTCGCTTCTCGTCCCTCGCCCGCCACCATGCGCCGACGGCGAACGCGGGCGAGGGACCAGCGCGAAGCGCGCCGTTTAGGGTCTCAGGCGATGTGGTCTATCCCTCCGCCGGGATGGGGGAATGCCGTCGGCGGCTGTCACCTGTCAACGTTGACAGGGTGGTCTAGGGAAAACCCGGCGTGCTACATTCCGTGACCGGTTTTCGTCGGAGGAATGCGTAATGGGTTTTTCGTTCATTCGGGAAGGCGACACGACGTCCCATGGTGGGAAGGTCCTCGCGTGCACGTCCACGAACATCGTGCACGGCAAACCCCTCGCCCTGCTGGGCGACATGGTCTCGTGCCCGAAGTGCGGCGGCGTCTACCCCATCGTTGACGTCAAGAGTCTCGGGATGACGTTCGACGGTCGCCCGGTCGCCTCTGAAGGTGACAAAACCGCTTGCGGGGCGACGCTCATCGCCACGCAAAGCGTTGCCACGGCTTCGCCGACGAGCGGTGGTTCGGTGGGTAGCGGCAAGAGCGTGACGTCGCAGACGTCGCCCGAAACGCCTTACCGTGGTCGCTTCCAGGTGGTCGATGACGCGACCCGGGAGCCGTTGGCGAACCACCCCTACACGGTCAAAGCCTCGGACGGAACGGTCATTCAGGGCACGACGGACGCCAACGGCTACACCCAGTGGCACGACTCGACCCAAGCATCGTCGCTCACGTTCAGCCATTCCGGGAGCGAAAGCGCATGAGCGATTTCGGACCGGGCTCCGCAACGGGTGGCATGACCCCCGATGGCGAAACGACGCCCGTCGGCGCGAGGGTGCGGCTGTCGAAAAAGGACCGCGTGGTCCTGTGCCAGGTGCTTTGCAAGTGCAAAAAGATCGGGGTCGCGACGCGAAACGGTCGAATCCTTCGCCAGCGCTGCGTCCAGCAGCGGCTCGATTTCGCGAACGAGGTGTCGCGGCTGGAGACCGGTTCGCCGACGGAATACAAGCCCGAGCAAACCTACAATATGAAGACGAAACCGCCGGAGCCCGTGACGGACCCGGACGCCCCCTTGCGCCCGCATTCCGACATTCGGCAATGGATCGACGATTTCTGGCCGGGTGGTCGGAAGAAGTACAGGGCTGGACAAGGGAACCTGCGCCGTCCGGACGTGGTGATCGTGGACGATCCGTCGCAACCGCCGGTGCAGTCGAACATCCGGAAGGTCGTCGAGTTCAAGTATCCACCGGACGATTTTGGTCGCAACCAGCAACGGGACTACATCCGAATCGCGGGCTCGCGATCGAAGTACGCTTCGCTTGGCCCTGCGGAATGCGGTTGCGGTGACGACAAGGACAAGGACGGTCAGGAATCGACGCAGCGTCAGTCGAAGACCTCGAACTCGGACCTGGACGATCTTGCAGGCCAAAGTGGTGGCAATGGTGGAAACTTGCTCCCTGGTGGCGGTCTTCCGCCTCCGATGCCGGGCGGATCCCCGGGCGGAATCCTGCCTTGACCGCATGAGGAACGAAGAGACATGACTGATGAGCAGTTGAAAGCATGGGTGGCGGACCCTAAACGGGCGGACACGCTGCCGTTTGGCTTCTACGAACCGGCGTACCGGAAAGGCATCACGGGTGCCGCGCTGGTCGTGCGGGGCGTCGTCTACTTCCGCGATGGTCACACGCAGGCTGTCCGCGCCGCACTGGTGAAGTGCTTCGAGCAGTACAACGCGACGATCACAGAGTACAGCGAGGCGCTTGCCCGTGCGCTGAAGGAACAACCGCCGAAGGACGGTCCTCTGCGCTGGTTCTACCAGGAGGGCGAGCAGCCGATGCCGTTGGACAAAGCGCCAGGGCTCGCGGCACTGGCGACGTCGGTGCCGGCCGACGAAGCGCTGGTTGTGCAGATGACCAGTGCCGAGCATAAGCTCGCGACGGGTTTTTTTGAGTTCGCCGCCTTCACCGTCGCGGACTGGGACGTCACGCCCAAAGGCGGGCAGGACGTGCTTGATTTCACGGTGCCCCGAGCGTTCCTCGAACATCGTCCGGGCGTTTTTCAGGCGCTGTTCGTGGCGTTCTGCGAGGCGCTTCCGACCGTGCACGGTCACGCCGGCTTTGCCGTCAACCTCCCACCGATCGAGCGCGAGGCGAACGAGGCGACCGAGTATTCGTACGCCCGCCGCTACGGTCCGGGAATCGACGTCGGGGATCCGATGGGGGTGAGCACCGTCGATCTCGTCGGCAAGATCAAAACGGTCGATTGGCTCGTCGCCCTCGACGCCGACCTCGTGCGCGCCGCCGGAGGTCCGTCCGGATGGACGCTGCCGCCCGACTGGTTCGTCCGCCAGCCGTTGGGCGAAGGGGGTGTGGTTCTTCAAGCGGGTGCCTCGCCGCAGTCCGGCGTCTCCGCCGGTCCCGGCAAATCACCGCTGCCGCCGCCTGCGTACGTCCTGCTCAACGCAGCGCTGCGTCCGATCATCGCCACCGATATGGACGTCCTTCAAGGCGGCACGCTGGACAGCACCGCCCCGCTGCTGGATACGACGGTCGCCACGGAAGCCTGGCTGAAGCGCTTCGACCTACCGGACGACCAGGTGACAGCGCAATGGCGTGAGCTTCACGCGAGCCCGAAGGTGACGGACGGTAAAGCGGCCGTCGCCGCAAATCTCCATCGCCTGCGCAAGGCGATGGGTCTGCCCGCCGTGCCCGCGCCGTCGAACGGTTTCGGGTACGACGTCCCGACGCCCTGAGTGCCCTGCCCGCTGGGTGACGCATCACCCAGCGGAAGGATAGCTAGTTCTTCCAGATGTAGAGGAAGAACGCTTCGCGGGGCGCCGCGCCCGGGTTGTAGCCGAACAAGCACTCGATACCGGCTGCGATGACTACCGTCATCCCTGTTTCGATGCTCTCCGGTGCGTCGTTGAACCAGTCCAGCGCTTCTTCGATGTAGGGGCTTTCCGCTGCCTCACGGGTCACGTAGACCGGACCGCCGGTCAATCCGAAGCGGTCGCAGGTGTCGCTGTCGAGCCTCACCACTGCTGCTTTTTGTTGAGCCGGAATCGAGAAAGGGACGTCCTGGAACAGGACGGCTTGGGTCGTGATGCGTTGCTCGGTGCGGGTCATCGTTTCTCTCCTTTCAAGTGGGTTCTGCTTCCCGTTTTCGCCGTGACGTGTGAAAAGCCCTGCCCGGGAACCGGGGCCAGGCCGTCGCCGGATGCCGCACGCGGAGCGCAACGGAGTGAGCACAGAACGGGAGAGGACGACGAGCGCCAGCGATGCCTTGCCCCATAGGGGGACCGGGTTGGGCTACACGTCGGTCGGAAGGCGAAAGGGAGCAGTCACGCGAAAGGGATGGACCCGCACCGAGCGTGGGTAACGCGTCGCGATGCCGTGGACGTGGTCGTGCGTCGGATCCGGGTTCCGGGGGAACGCGGTGCGGGGGTCGGTGTAGAGCTTGCGGGGTAGGGTTGTGCGCGCTGCCGGTGGTGGTGCCTGGGTGCAACGAACCCCAACCCCCACCAGGACGCCCGCGCGTCCGGGCACTCCCGCTTGCGCCCGCCGCCACGGGAAAGCGGACCGCCTCGGTCCACGATCGAGGGGGAGCCCGCGTGCCATCACCGGAGGTGTTGCGCGGGTGGGGTTGAGTGCCCCGCGGCGACAGCCGCCCAGCCTTTTGGTGTTCAACGCGCTGGGTGCAGCGTCCCCCAGCGTTCCCGCTCGACCAGCCCATCATCGCCGGGGTGGGCGAGCGGACCGTCCCCGTCAAACCGTAGCGTGCGGGGACGCGATTTGGACCGGCGTGTGCCGGTCCCTGCTGGTTAGCTCGCGAGCCATTCCTCGTACGACTTGACCTTCCAGCCCAGCGCCTCCGCGTTGTCAGCGTAGATCCGATACTCCTGGTCGTTCGTTCCGCGCGCCTGCGTTTGCCAGTCCGCGCGCGGAAGCAGGCGCTGGTCGTCCTTCGCCACGCCGTTGATGTGCAGCACCGCGTCCCCGATGTCGCCTTCCTCGGCGATCAGTTCTGCGACGGCGTCCTGCTCGCTGCAACCGGTGCGGCGCATGACATGGGCGACGCTGTCTGTCGGGGCGTAGCGCTTCACGAGGTGGGTCGGGTGATTCATGGCGTTCTCCGTTCGGGTCAGGTGGATGGTCCAGCGGGGTGGCGTTGCACCCCGCCGGGGAAGCCTTACGCGCGATTCATCGCATCGCGTTGGCGACCTGCCATGACTTCGAGTTGGCGAGCGGCCGTCGAGCTTTCGTCAAAGACGGTCATCGGCCATCTGTAGCCCTCGTTCGCCGCCTTGCGTGCGGCCTTGCCGTGGTGCTTCTTGGCCGCGACTTCCTCGGCGGTCGTGCCGACGATCGCGGTGAAGAACTCCGGCGTGCCCTCTTGGGTCGTCGCCAGGACGAACACCCGGACCTTGATGTAGCCGTCGGTCGCGTTCGCCTTCGGTGCTTCCGGAGCCTTTTCCGGAGCGTTGCCCGTCGGTGCCGTGCCTGCGGTCGCGTCCGCGACGTCGGCGAAGGTTGCATCTGCTGCGTTGGTAGCGGTCGTCATGGCGTTGTCCTCCTTGGACGTGGGGTTGACGGTGTTGCCTGAAACTTGCTCGAGGGAAGCCTTGGAGCGCGGGGAACGACGCGGTTTGGCTTGTGCGCTGGAAGCGGTGGTGTCGGTGATGTGAGCCATGGTGTTTCTCCTTCTCAGTGGTGGGTGAAGTTCGTTTGCTCGTCGGAGCCGCCTTGACGCATAACGAGGACGGAACGGACACCATGGCCAGGGCATGACCGGATGCCGCATGCGCCGAACGCAGAGAGGGGAACGGGAGAGGATCAAGGTGTTCACACTGCGAAGCACCCTTGCCATACCTGGTGGACGGTCTGGCCTATGCGTCGGTCAAAAGGCGGACCGCCGAGCAACGAACGGTTTCACCCCACTGAGCCAGGGATCGCATCGCCACGTCTGGCACCACCGCCGACGGGCCGTGGCCGCCCGTCGATGCTCGGACGTGTGACGGTCGAGCGGTGTTGCCGCTGCTGTCTGGAGCGCCCGCTGGGTGCTCCATCACCCCGCTCGGAGCGACCGTTTGTCCCGGACGGTTCGAGCGACGTTTTCCCGATCCGGGGATCGGTGCTGTACCCCGCGGGTTCCGGACGGTTGAGCGTATGCAGCACCGACGTGGCGTCGATAGCGATCCAGGTCCGAATCGCCTGCCCGCGCCGTTCCGTGGTCAATGTGTGCTGGGTGGTGGCGCACCCCGCCGATGCGGGGCGCCCGGGTCACGCGCCTTGCGGACCGTTCTGCTCGCCCTGCTTCATCGCATCGAGTTCCGCCCGCATCCGGGCGCGCGCCTCGTTGTTGATGTCGTCCATGCGCTGAGCGATGAGCGACGTGTCGATCAAGGCTGCGAGCCTCTGGGTGTCGGCGTAGCTCCAGTCGTGCGCCATGCACAACACGCCTTTCAGCATCGAAAACTCGTGGTCGTTGCCCCGGAAGCCGTTGATCAACGTTTGCGTCCGGGCCGTGCGCGCGGTCTTGCGTGCCATGGTCGTTCTCCTGAGGTGGGGTGACGATGCACCCCGACGGGAGCGGGGCGCTGGAAGGTGGTGTGAATGGGGAAGGGTTAGGCGCCGGGGTCCTCCCGAATCGCGTGCTGGTTCAGTTCGACCAGTCGCTTCGCGATCAAGGTCGTGTCCACCGTCCTGTAGAACCGGAGACGGTCCGCGTCCGGCCATTTGTGCGCCATCGTCAGCACGCCCGCGAGCATTTGTGCTTCCGAAGCGGAACCGCGGAAGTCGTCGAGCATCGCCTGGGTGCGGGTGGTGCGAGCGTTCGTGCGTGCCATGGTCCTTCTCCTGATGTTGGGTGGTGTTGCACCCCGCTGGAGCGGGGCGCCGAGATGCTGCGAGATGGTTAGTGGGTGGTGACGTCGCGCGCCGCCCAGTGCTGCGCCTCGAGGTACTCGTTGTGTGCCTCACGGACCACGTCGTCGATCAGTTCGTCCGCGGTCGTGCGGATGTAAGCCGGGTCGGTGTCTTCGATGCCCCACAAGGCGTGCCCGTAGTCCGTCGCTACCTGGTCGTCCTGGTCCTCGTCCTCGCCGAGCAGGGTGACGATCACCCCGACGTAGTGCCACTGGTCGTTCGCCCAGCCACGCAGGTTCTCAAAATCGCGACGCACCGCTTCTGCGCGGATCTCGCCCGACGTCAATGGTTTGTTCGGGTCGCGGCCGGGAATGGTCACGGTCTCGGTCGAACGATGAAACTCCTGCATCAACCCGCCGTAGCGGTGCGTCACGGTCGCCTTGCCCACCGGACGACGGACGACGCGGGGCTTCGCCAGACGCTGGAGCAGTGCTGCCTTGTGCTCCTCGGTCAGCCCCCAGCCGTCTTGCTCTGCGATGCGATTCGCCTCCTGCACGTCGTAGAAGCGCTTGATCCCCCGATCGCTGCTCAACACGCGCTCGCCCGGTCGCTTGTCGCGGGTGGTCCAGTCGCTCACGGGACCGTGCCCGTCGTGCTCCTCCCAGGGTGCGCCGTGGTCGATGTCGTCCTGCACGTTGATGCGAACGCGGTAGGTACGTCCGTCGATCACCCATTCTTCGATGTCACCGTCGTCCACGCGGTTGTGCCGGAGGGTTGCTTGCGCTTGACCAACATGTGTCCGGTGGTGGGCCAGGGCCGTTGCGCTTTGGGTGAGGTGCTGTGCGTTCGAGGTCATGATCGTCGTCCTTTCGTCGTTGAAGATGTGTCCGGTGGAGCCGCCTGACGCATACAGAGCCCTGCCCGGAACGGGACAAGGGACCGGACGGAAGCCGCACGCGCGGACCGCAAGGGACGGGAACGGGTGATGGGACGGGGTGAAACGCACCCTTGGCCAGAACGTGATGGGTTGGGCTATGCGTCGGGAAAGGCGGCCCACGGACGCACGACGACGAAGGGCTGGAGATCGAACGCACGCGGGAGCATCGAGCCTCGGGGTGGCGTTGCACCTGACCTTGGTTGAAAGTGCTTTACAGCGTCCTCGAATCTTGAGAGGCTTACGCCATTCGAACCAGGAGAGCCGCATGGCCGCGACGAAGAAGACCACGACCGCCAAGGCGGTCAAACCGGTGGCGAAGAAAGCCGCACCGGCGAAGAAGGTGCCGGCAAAAAAAGCCGCACCTGTGAAAAAAGCAGCAGCGCCTGCTGCGAAGAAAGTCGCGCCCGCCAAGAAAGCCGCAGCGCCCAAGGTGCCGGCGACCAGCGGTGCGTCAAAGACCGTCTCGTTGAACGAGGGCTGGTATCAACGCGGGTTCAAGCCCGAGCCGTTCGTAACGCCCAGCCTGGCGCCCGCCGTGAACCGCGAGCCGGAAACCCGTGTCCACGGGTTCGTCATGGCGAAGGTGAAGGAGCGGTTCGAGCAGCGCGTCAAAGCCGCGTACAGCACGCAAGCGATCGTCCTGACCCAGCAGGTCCACGCGTGGCTGAAAGGGAAGGTGGACCTTGGGAAGGTCGCGGAAAGCCCCCGTCGCTCCGGGGTCGTCGGTGATGACCTCGCTCGTATCAGCGTGGACATCCCGACCGTGTTGCAGCGCAAGTTCAAAGCCGAGTGCGCCGAACGTGGTCTGACGGTCACGCAAGTGCTCGGTGCCCTGGTGAACGACTGGACCGCGCACTACAAGAACTACGTTTGACACCGCCTGAAGCGAAACGTGGGTGCCGCAGCACCCACGTTCGTTCCTGCTTCACCATCCCACCGCGCCTCATGCGGTGGGCTCCACGAACCGCTCGGACGCCTTCACGCCCGCCTTCGCGTGAACGTTGAGCCAGTTCATCCATGCGGGCGACGGTGCCGGCGTGCTGCGCGCCAGAGCGAACCGCTCGTCGATCGCCCGCAGAGCGTTCACCACCGCCGGGTCGTCCTCGAACACCCGGTCCCGTTCGTCCACCAGCCGCAGAACCATGCCCGACTTGAACGGGAACGCTACGGCTGCGTCCACGTTGAAGAGCGCGCCCAGGATCGCCTGCACCTCGAACGGGGTCTTCAGGTCGCCGCCGTGCTGACCGAAGTTCCAGGCGAGCACGTCCGCACTGTCCTCGCCGTCCGTGGACACGGTGGTTTCGAGGTGCAGGAAAAAGGTGCAGTTTTCCGGGTCCCATCCCATGAAGCCGTCGTTGAACCAGTCCTCGACGGTCCAGCCGTTCAGGTCCTTCGCCAGCGGGTTCAGTTGCGTTGCGCTCGGTTGCTCGAACACGAGCGACAGGTTGAAGCGTGACATCGTGATCTCCTCGGTCGGGTTGCGTTGATCTCTAGACTGGCAGACGCCCAGGAAAACTCAAGCGCTATATTTTTGCGACCCGTCGCCGGTTTCGCACCACAACGCCCGACGCTGGGTGCATCGTGATGCGCCCGTGCGTGCGCCACGTGTGTACGTACGTGAGAGCGCCCGTGGGGTGGTGCACCGGGATCGAGGATGGGGGCGCCCGGAGCGCGAGCCAACGTCAAAAGCAACGGGGCGCAAGCGCCCGGGCACCCCGCTCCCGCGCCGATCCTTCGGTGCCGGGTCGAGCGTGTCCGCCCCGACCTGAGCCCGCCGTCCATCGCCGGTGGCGTCCGCGGGTGCGTGCCCTTCGCTTCCGGGGTGTTTGCCGCAAGGACGTCGCACCGCTGAAACCCACGCCCCTCAAGCCTCTCCGGTTGTTGATGTTTTTTCACCAACGTCACACCAGGTGCAAAAGCAACTGTTGACGACGTCGTCTGAAGTACGGTTACATCCGTCCTGCACCACCTGCTGGGGAACGAAACACCCAGCCAGGGCCAACGAACAACGAACGCAGCGACCAACAAACGGAGCACCACATGAAGACGATCGTCATCGCCTGCCCGAAGGGCGGCACTGGCAAGAGCACCACCAGCCTCCACCTCGCGTACGGTCTGCACCACGCCGTGGACATCCCCGCCGGGATGCTCGACGCACACGCCAAGGTTCCGCTCTCCACCGATCACGCCCCTGTGACCGCGTTGCTCGACACCGACCCGCAGATGAGCGCCGCCGTCTGGTCGGACGCCTGCGCCGAAGGTCTCCTCGGTTTCCCGGTTCTCGCCAGCCCGCGTCCGAACGTGGACAAGGTCGTCGCTGCGATGAACGCACCGACGGACCAACTGGTGATCGACACCGCCGGCATGGCTGCGGAAAAGAACCCCGCCATGACGTCCGCCGTGCTGCTCGCGGATCTCGTCATCATCCCGGTGCAGGCGAGTGCGCTCGACACGTGGGCGCTGGAACAGTTCGCCACCATGATCCGCCACCGTCAGACCGTGACGGGTGGAGCGCTGCAAGCCGCCCTGCTGATCACGCAAGCCGCACCGCGCAGCCAACTCGTTGCCGCAGCGCGCCAGGAACTGGCAGAGGTCGTGGGGCTGCCCATCCTTGACACGGTGATCGGTCGCCGGAAAGCGTACGCCGAAGCCGCCGCCCGTGGTCGCACGGTCTTCCAGTTGCGCGACACCGCCGCTCAGGAGGAGATCGCCAGCCTGACCCGGGAAGTCCGCGCGCTGCTTCATCCGGTTGCGGTGCAGCCGTCGGCGGGTGATGCGCTGAAGCCCGGCAAGCCGGTGGACGATCTCCCGGTGATTCCGCGCTTCGTGCCGCCGAGCGTGTCGTCGCTTCACGCAGCGTGAGGGGTGCACGATGGCGACGTTGAAGTTTTCACGCCCCGTGCGCCGCGCACCGGTCGCCGTCGAGCCGGTGGCGCTCGTCGAACGACCGGGTCCGAAGCGCAAGCCGTCACCTGCGCAGTTGACCCGCAAACGTCACCACGTGTGGGTCACGGTCGAGGAGAAATCCGCCTTCACCCTCGCGTGCGCCATGGCGCACACGACGAAGCAAGCCGTCATGAACCTGCTCCTCGACGACTGGACCGCCGGTCGCCTCGCGCTCGACGTGCCCAAGGTCGCACCGACCGACGCGGACGGACCGTTGGACCGGATCATCCTGAACCGGTCGCCGGCCGACCTGCACGCTCAGAAGTTGAAAGCCGTCGAGGTGGGTGCTGCCATGTCGGACGTGACGCGCGCACTGGTGCGGCATTACATCGCCCGTCATGCGGACGCGGACGGACGCGATGGGTGACGCGTCACCCCCTCGAAGCATGGAACCCGAGAAAACGCCCGGTTGCCCGGGCGTTTTGCTTTACATGGAATGACGCTGCCGTTTCAGCGTCGGACCGCCCGGCTTGGGACCCTGCCCGTTCGGATCGGGCTTCGTGAGGGTCGGACCTTCGAGCTTCTGGTCCTTTTCCAGCGCGGTGGTCGGTGCCGGGGTCGGCGCCGCTTCCGCCTTCACCCGTGCGACGACCGGGAGCGGGAGCTTGCGCACCGGGTGCACCACCACCTCGGTGCCGACCGCCTGCGGAAGGTCGAACACGCTCTCCGCAGCCTTGCCCTGGTGCAGGTAGTCCACCTTCGCTTGCGTTGCCCGGGGCGCCCGTGCTCCGTTCACCGGCTCCGTCGTGTCCGCCGTCCGTTCCTGACCGGGGGTCCACTCACCGATGACCGGCCGCGGCGGATCTTTCGGATCGGGAACGCGACGGACCAGCGCCGGGTCCTCTTGCACCTGACGGTTTGCGAACTGCGCCCCGCCACGTTCGCGGTCGATCTGGTCGATCGCTGCGTGCCATTCCTCGGTTGCCCGCATGTGCTTCACCACCGTGCCTTCGAGCGTCACCACGGGCGGGGGCGCCTCCGCTTCCGCGCGCGCGATGACCTCGACCACCGCTGCGGTCGGTTCCGCCTTCGGAGGGAGTTGGGTCGCAAACCGCGGACGCGCCGGATCCTTCGGATCGGGCACGCGGAGGATCTTCGCCGGGTCCTCGTTCTCCTGCTGGTTCGCGAACTGCACGCCGCCCCGCTCCTGGTCGATCTTCTCGATCGCCGCATGCCACTCTTCCACGTCCTGGATGAACCTGCGGATCGGTTCGCCCCGTCCTTCGATGGGTGCCAGGCGTTGAGCCTGACGCTCGATGACCGCCGGCAGGTTCTTCATGAACGCGCTGACCTGCGTCTTCGTCGCGTCGTGCTCCCCGATCGCGGAGCGCAACGCGCGCTCCATCGCCTCGCGGTCCGCGTCCCGCTCCTGCCGGGACTGGAGTTCGACCTCACGCGCCTGGTCGATCGCGTTGCGACGGGCGTCATCCAGCCGTTCCGTGTAAGAACGCAGGTCCACGGGTTCCGATTCTGCGAACACCGGCTTTTCCGCAACGATCGCCACGTCCTGAGTGGTCAACTTCACGTTGATCTCCTCAAACTGCTTCGACAGCCCGCCGTGTCGCGCGCCATGCTCGTCAACGTAACCATGGATGGTTGCGTCGGCCGCGAACATCTTGTAGTCCACCTTGTGTCGGGTGTACGAGACCATCGCCATGTTGTTGTTGACCATGGTTGCACCGCGCTCGCCGATGAAGGCGTAGACGCTATCCACCCCTTGCCCCTGGGATTTGTGCGTGGTCATCGCGTAGTTGTACGAGAACGACTTGAACTCCGTCGTGTCCACGACGAGTTCGCGCCCGTTGCGATCTTCGATCTCGGACACGAGGCGCACGTTGAGCAAGTGCCCGGTGCCGTCCTCGTTCGCCGTGATGCCGGTGATGACGCCCCCGTCCCCGTTCACCACCTTCAGGTCGTCGTTACGCCGGCTGAAACGGATCCGGTCGTTGACCGCGAGGTCGAGGTTGCGGAACTTACCGTCCACGATCGCGCGCACGCTGTGGTCCTCGCCCTCGAGGAGTCCGTTCGCCTTGTAGCCGGCGCGGATCTGATGGTTGAGCCCTGCCACTTCCGCGCGGGTGCCCCCGAGCACGAGCTTCTGCTCGACCGCGCGTTCGTCGGCGAAGTACGCTTTCACCAGGTCACGCATTGCGTCCCTGTCGTTCTCGGCGGTCCGAATGTGGTCGTTCGCGACCATCTCCTTCATGATCTGCTGACCGTCGGGCTTACCGTCCGCGTTCTGCAAACCGTACCAGGTTCCGGCGAGGTCGCGGTTCTTCTGCTGCTTCTGGCGCATGATCTCGGTGAGCTTCGCATCGCCGATCGCATCAACGATCAAGCGCATCGGATTCGAAGCGGTGACCGGCACCAGTTGCCGGCAGTCGCCCAAGACGATGAGCTTTGCACCCGCGGCATCCACGTACTTCTGGATCTGCGCGAGGTGCATTCCTGCCATACCCCCCTCGTCGAACACGACGACGTGGTCTTTGGTCAGGCTGAGCTTCCCATTGTCCAGGTCACGGATGATCGCCATGCTCGACACCGATTCGATGCCCACGTCCTGCGCGAGCTTGTTGGAAGCCGCCCAGGCGGTGCTTACCCCGAGCAGCGTTTTTCCCGCGTCCTCGAGAGCCATCTTCGTCAACAGCATGCCCGAGGTCTTTCCTGCGCCCGCGTAGCCACTGCACACCGCCACGCCACCGCTTTCGCAGGCGAGGTAGCGCGCCGCCTCCAACTGTTCCTCGGACGGACGGTAACCCTTTTCCTTCACGAAGCGTTCCAGCGCCGCGTCGAGGTACGACGCGTCGATGCGCACGCTCGTGTCGCCCGCACGCGCGAGCGCTGCCTTGCCGATCGCCTCTTCGGCGAGCCGCATCTTCTCGGTGCTGAACCGGTGCTGTTGGTGA
Source organism: Paraburkholderia sp. C35 (assembly GCF_003121405.1). GTDB lineage: Bacteria > Pseudomonadota > Gammaproteobacteria > Burkholderiales > Burkholderiaceae > Paraburkholderia. The sequence continues at coordinate 87,018 of NZ_QBUY01000023.1, forward strand.
TCGTCCCGACCGTAGTAGAGCACCTGCCCGGACGCGATGATCTGGTTCGTGTGCGCGATGATCTCCTCCGGCGACTTGATGCCACCGTACTCTTGCGACACCTGACGCAGCAGTTCGCCATGGGTGAAGAAGCTCTCCATCTCCAGGCATGCGTCCAGGATTTCCTCATCGCTGCGAGGCTGGTTCCCGGGCTCGGTCATGTTGGACTTGGCGTTGCTCAGTTCTGCACGGCTCTGGTACATATTCGGGAACTTGTCGCGCAGTTCCTCGAACTCCTTCGCCCACGCGATCTCCTGGTCGGGGAAGCTCAGTTCGTCCTTCGCCTTGCGCGTGGCGAGGTTTGCCGCCTGCCGACCTACCCCGGCGTTGTCCAGCATGTACTCCTCGATCTGTTCGGTGCGCTTGCTGAACTTGTCGCGTGCAAACTCCCCGACACCAGCGATACGGTAGTAGACCTCCCCCGTCTCGTATCCCTCGTCGTCGAGTTCGCGGACCCGGTCGATTTTCAGATCGCTGGTCTGCTGCATGCCCCATTGCACCGCCGCGCGGTAAAACGCACCGAGCCCGCGCTCGTTCTCCTTGAGCACCGCTGCGTCGATGCTGTTCCAGTGAATCGTGCCGTCCGGATCCACGGTCATGCCGATGTTATGAAGAACACAGTGCGAGTGCACGTCCGGATCCCCCTCACGCGAGGTCGCATGGCGGATGCGGCTGAACACGAGGCTCACATCGCCGCGGCGCTGATGACCGCCCGCCCCGAGCTTGACCTCCACCAAGGTCTCAAGGTGTTTGAGCGCCAACTCGACTGCCGCATCGTGGATGGCCAGAATGCGCTCCTTGTCCTCTGGCGACGTGGTGGGATCAGCGTAGACCACCGACAGGGACTTCTCCATCGAGAAGGTCAGATCCCATCCCGGACGGCGATCGTCACGACCCGCGTTCTGCGTGAGCGCGGTGCCCGACATCGGGTTGAACCCGTCGAAGAGCTTTTCGAAGTCGTTGAAGTTGACGGTGCCTTTCAGCCCCAGCGCTTCAGCCCCCTTGCCCATCCAGGCGGTTGGGGCATACATCACGCCGGTGAGCGCGTCCCGGTGGTACTCCACCGCCTCGAAATACTGACGGGCGGACATCCCGTTCTTGTTCTCACCCTTCGGGTTGAGCGGTTGCACGGTCAACATGGTCTTGGTCTCCTCTATAGAGTAGGGTGTTTTGCACCCATGTGTTCGACACAGCACCGCGTCCAGCGGCTCATCGTCCTACCAAACTAGCAAACCCAAGCGGTGGGTCAACGTTCCAGCCCTTGCCCGGGACGAAACGCAACGCCCGGCCGCATCCGGAGGATCCGGTCGCGCTCGCGGTCCTGCTCCTCCTGCATTTGTCGGGGGGTCTTTTCCGGGACAACGACCTCCTGGGTCACCGTCGGCGGCGTGACCGCGACCGTGCGCACGTCGCCAACGCTGTCGATGCGCGTCTCGATCTTTTGCGTCGGACCCTGCAAGCCTTCGGCAACTTCCAGCGCATCGAGCACAAACTTTGCGCCCGGGACGACGGCGTCCAGCGCCGCGTCGGTGGCGACCTTCAACAGCATGGAGTTGCCCTCGTCCTCTTCGCCCGGATCGATCCAGTCACCGTTCTGCTCCGCCGCACGCTGGTCCTCGACCGCCTGGATGACCGCCTGCTCGTATTCCGGGGACCCCGCCTGCGCCTCCGCCTCGATCGTGGCGGTCTCGGTCCGGGTCCGGGCGAGCGGGTTGCGCGCCAGTGCCTCGCGCAGCCGTGCCGCCTTGTCCGGGTCGATGCTGACGCCCTTCTTGTCCGGGTTGCCGACGGTGGTGACGACGATGGACGGACCGCCGCTCACCCCATCGCTTTCCGGAGGAGGCGGTTCGGTCGGTTCCTCGGGCTCCTCCGGTTCCTGCTCGTCCGGGTCCCCGTCCGGCCACGGGTTGTAATCCGACAGCGGTGCGGTCTCGCCGCCGGTCATCCACGACGCCAGTTCGTACGGTGCCTTGTCGGAGGGCGCCCGGGGAACCTTGTCCGACGATGCGAAGGGCCATTCCAGGTGGAAAAGTTTGTCGCCGAGCGGGAGCAGTGCCTTCACCCCGTTCGACTGTGGACCCATGTTGTCCGAGGACGAGAGGAAGTTGGATTCGAGCACCGGCTCGTCGCGGAACGTCGGCTCGTCGTCGTCCGGGCGCTTCACCCGCATCTTCTTCGTGCCAAACGTCGCCGCGATCTCGCTCGCGTCCTGGTTGTTCGCCGCCATGCCGATGATGCGCAGCCCCAGGTTGCCCAGGATCGACTTCAAACCGTTCTCCCCGAACAGTTCGATCATCGCCGCCTCGGTCTGCGTCGCAATGATGTGCTTGTAGCCCTTCGAGCGACCACGGGCCAGCGCGCTCTCGATGCTGTCCTTGATGCCCTTGCCAAGCGCTGCGAACTCGTCGAGGAACACGGTCAGGTTGCGTCCCGTCCCGTCGCTGGGGTTGTCCGGGAGCGCCAGCACCGCTTCCGTGAGGAAGGCGTGCATCGCCGTGATGTACCCGCGGGACATCTCCTTGTAGCGCTCGTTCGAGCGCAGGATCAGGACACGGGGACCTTTGTAGTTCTTGTCGCCCATGCCGTTGACGAAGTCCAGCAGCGAAATCCGCTTGCGCGGTTTCTGACCGGGAGCCGCATCGCCCCAGGCGTTGCCGATGTTCACGAGCGGTTTCGAGAAGACCCGGAAGGTCGTCTCGAAACTCTGCACCGCCGTGTTCGTGTCGTAGTTCTTGTAGACCTGAGCCGCGATCGGGTCGTAGGCTTTCGCCAGTTCGACGATCTTCGGGAGGTCGTAGGTCGAGAGCCGAAACGCCAGGTGACCTGCGTGCCACGGCACCGGAGCCCGAGGAGCATTCTCCGTGAACGGCGTACCTGCCAGCCGCGCTTCCTCCTTGCGAGCCTCCCACGCCGCCATCCGCAGCGCGTGCTTTTTCAGCGCGGCGTTGTACTCGTTGATGAGCGAAAGCTCGATCACCGCGAAGCCCAGCCGACCGCCCTGGTGCCAGATGGGGTTGCCGTCGCCCGCGAGCACCCAGCGCTCCGCGTGCTGGTCAGCGTCCGCCGCATACCGGTGATCGCGTCCGAGATCCCAACCGTGGTCGGTGTCGCAGAACATCGAGATCACCGCCACGCGGTTCTTCCCATGCTTCATGCGCTTTGCCATCTGCTGGAACACGTACGTCAGGTCACCTTTGACGTCGAGCACGACGAGGAACTGCTTGCCGCGCATTGCGGAATAGAACGCGTGCGCGAGCATTGCTGTTTTCCCCGCACCTGCGCTGCCCAAGATCAGCATCGACCGGGACAGCGCGCGCTCGCAGAAGTCCGGGAGCAAGGGGTGAATCGTGAGCAAGCCCTTCCGACCGAGCCCCTTCACCGAAAGCGGGAGCCCGCGTTCACGCCACCAACGATGCCGGTCGGTCTCCGTCCGACCGTTGAGCTTGTCCACTGCCTTCACCGCCTCGGGGAGGGCAGTGGGTCCGGTGATGAACTGGACGCCGCCGACCTGCTCTTCGTAGACGTGACGCTTCGTCAACTTGCGCACGACCCATCGCGCAACGCCAGCCGCCGGGATCGCGCTGATCAGCGCCTTACCCTTGATGAGCATCCAGGGCATCAGGTCCAGCGCGTTCTGGTACGCCGCCACATCCGCGGCGAAGGGATGCTTGTGACGCAGCCAGAGATCCGCCATCCCTTCGAACCAGTATTTCGAGTGTTCCAGAAGCCCCATGTTGCTGGTCCCGCCGAGCCACCCCGTGTCGCCAGCCAGGTGCCAGAGCCCGACCATGCTCGCGCTCCAGGTCGCCACGCCGGCAAGCCCGGCCGTGATCATGGGAACGCCGTACAAGAAGTACGGTTGGTCGTTGTCGAGGTTCTTGGGGGGAGCGAAGGCGAAATACTTCGGAGGCTTGGGGCTGGCCATGATGTCCTCGGTGGCGCAGTTTGTGGGAATCCACGGTAGCAAGCCCAGGGCGTTACGCAAGCGGGTGGGGACGGATCAGAGTGCGATGCACCTGGTCGTTGCTCGAAACGAGGTGGAGGGGTGATGCGGTGGAGCGGGTGCCAACCCCGGAACCGATCACAACCGGATGGGAGCCTTCGGCTCCGGGCGACCCGCTGACGCCTGTGACCCGGAAGGATGGAGCCCGGCGAGGTGCGCGAGCGGGGTTCCGGGGAAAGTGCCCGCCGCCCAGGCGGGGTTTCCGAAGGGACGTGTCAGCCGATGACCATGGCGGTGAGAATCCCGATCGCCAGCACGAGGATGCCGAGCGAAAGCGGGTCCACCGTGCCGCTCACCGCCAGGGTGAAACGCATCCGGCGGTCGTCCTGCTTGCGAACACGCCGAACCGGCGTTGGTGCGAGCGCGCGGAGCGGGATCGCCGGAACGTCCACCGTCACCGGCTCGGGTTGCTGAATCGGGACCACCGCGCCCGCCGCGCGGTGCGAGTCCACGTCCATCCGTCGCGCCAGGTCCATCAGGAACGGTGTGAGGTCGTCGTAGCCGAGATCGTCGGCGTTGCCCTCACCCGTGCGGGTCGTCGTTGTGCTCATGGCTCGTCTCCGTAACTTTTTTTGGTCAGGCGCCACGCTGAGCGCGACGTGCTGCCTGAGCGTGAATGTCGCTGACGGTCTGCGGCGGCGTTTCTTCGGCGGGGGCTTCGGGTCCGTTCACCAGCGCGCTCACGTAGTTGTACACGTCGGCGCGCAACGCTTCGCTGGATGCCCGGATGACGTCGAGCCTCTGCATCACCAGCGTCTGGATGGCGTTGATCCCTTCCTTGATCTGCGCCTCGTTGCGTGCGCTCATGCGCCGCTCCATGGCGATGAGGACCGGTTCGAACGCCTCCGCCAGTGCGGCAGGGCTCACGCTCGCCTGTGCCGCGCCGCGGATCTCGATCAGCCCTTGGTCTAGCATCGCCCGGTTGCTGCTGGCGACCTCGCGTGCGAGATCGACGATCCCGTTCTGCGCCTGCTCGATCACCGGGCGCACCCCATCGCGCACGATGTTGCCGAACTCCGACGCCTTGATCGTCACGTCGCGTCGCCAAATATCGACGCTGGCGTAGCCTTCCGCCTTCGCCTGTGCCTCCTGCAACGCCTGCTCGCTCTTCGTGTAGCGCTGTGCGCCTACCTGGTCTCGCTTCTCCTGCTGTTGGACGGTGCCCATGGTCTCCTCCTGATTCGGTCGTGATGCCTGTACTGGTAGCAAACGGTGGCGAGAAGTCAACGGCGTTTACGCCGAAAGGTAAGCCCAGCATGGGCGCGCAGGGTTTTGACGTGGATTTTGTTGTACGCCGCGTTTACGACGCGCCCCGCGAGGGGCAAGGCTTGCGGCGGCTTTTCAGGGGTCTGACGTAAACCACCAACGGTGGGACAGGTCTGTGGTTGCTGGGGGGTGGATAGCTCCGCTTTTCGACGACATCCGAGTTTTTCCGATGACGACGGGAGCAAATCCGACCACCAGCGACAGCCTCGGTTTTCGCTTCGAGTCCCCCCGTCTTTCGCATCCCACCGGGTGCGTCCCCCTGTCCGTTTCACGATCGCATAGCTCTTCTGCGGGAGTGACAGGACTGACCGGGTGAGCACGCTTGCGGAGCCACGCTGTCATCGCGCGCAGCGCCAGGTGGTCCCGCTTCTACGCCTTGCTGGTCCGCCCTTGCTTTGCGCATCGACGGTAGACCTCGCTCGCGCAGCGGGTGGGTCCTCCGTCGATGCGTGCCGTTGCCATGCCGGAGCGCGTCAGCGATGGAGCCACCCTCCACCGCGCAGCGGTCCGGTCCCGCCGTGGTTGTTCGTGGTGCACCGAATCCCGCGCGCCCAGCGCCCGGTGCAACACCCCAGCGCGCAGCGCCTGGTCCCGCCGTTGCCTGTACGTGTACAGCGCCCCCGGCGAATGGACACGCCCGCCTTTCCCCCGTCCCGGTGTACCGCCGTTGCCGTTCCGCCGTTTTCGCATCCCCCCCATCGCCAGCGCTCCTGGCGAGCCGCTTCCTCCCGTTTTGCCGTATGACGCCAGCATGGTGGTGTACATCCCTCCCTGCGCGCCCGCGCGCTGCTGCTCCCGGTTCCCGGGTTGTTTGACCGTATGACAGATCAATGTCGAACGTACATCCTGGTCCTGCCTCGCCACGCTCCGCGCCCCGGTGTCCCGTGCTTTTTGCCGTATGACATTTGCATCCTCAAAACTTGCACGGCGGTTCCCGTTTGCTAGTGTGGGTGCATCGGGTGCAATGCACCCCACGATAAAAGGAGGAACGCCATGCCCAGTGTTTTCGCCCGTCCGACCCAGCGTCGGGTGCCCGTGTACGACGAGTTCGACCTGGAGGAGCAGGACGACGCCCAGGTCGAGCAGCCCGAGCCGGTGGAGGTCGAACCCGTCCCGTCGTTGCGCGAAGCCTTCCTTGCTGCTGTGAACGCACGTCTCGCGGTGGTGCCCCGCGTTCCGCAAAAGCGGTGGGTCCGCGCACGCGTGAAAAGCAACACCGCTGGGACGTGCATGTATTGCGCCCGCCCGGTGTCAGAAGGTGACGTTGAGCTTGGTCGCGCGTTCATCGACTTCCTGATCCCGGAGAGCGCTGGTGGAACGCGGATCGTCGAGAACATGGTGGTGGCATGTACGACCTGCTACGCCGAAAAGGGGAACCGGGACTGGCTCTCCTTCGGTCGAGCCGTTCAGCCTGCAGCGCTGACGAAGAACCGTCGCGAAGCCCTTCGCTACGCCGACAACCACGTGCTGCCCCTGACGGTGAAGGGGACGCGTGCTGCTGAGCGTGTGTTCGCCCGCCGTTGGGAAAGCCCGCGCTTCGTCACCTTCGCTGGGGTGTTCCGGACCGGTGGCGTCTTCGCCTGGGACACCCGGACGGTTTCACCCGGACGCAGCGGGGAGGTGACGCTCTCGCTGCGCATGGGGTTCGGTGGGAAGGTGTCGAACGATGGGGAGCATCTGCTGGTCGTCGAGGTGCCCCGCGATGCCTTTCACGCCGCCGCGTGGATGCTGATCGAGGAAAACGTCCTGCTGCGCCGTGTGGACCTGACCGGACCGGCTGCGGTCGCATACCGTCCGTTCAGCCCGACCCTGGACGCGGAACATCAGGAACGCTGGTGGGTGACGCTCCCGGGTCGCCGTTGGGAGCAAGAAGCTCGCCGTGTTGCCCAATGGTCGAAAGACGCTTTGCCGTTGCAGCGCGACATGGAGCGCGACGAACTGGTGCGCGCCGCGCTTGCTCCGGTCCGTCAGGGGTTTGTGCAAGCGAGCGCGTCCATTGCTGCCATCTTCCGGGAGGTCGTGTGATGCGAAACAAGACCTCCCATACCGTCGAACGCCTGTCGCTCCCGGAGAATCCCCACGTCGTCCGGTGGTTGCGCCCGTTGCTTCACCAGCAACTGGGGCGTTCGGACGTGTTTGTGCCGGATTGGGTGTCCGCCGACGTGGTGCGCGCGTCGCCGCTGCCCGCCCGACGCCGGGTCGCCTCTGTTCAAGGCGCACCAGTCTGTAAGCCAGTGGTGCCGCCGGTCGGTCCGACTTGCGCGTTCTACTTCACCGTGCCGTCCGAATACTGGTCGGTGCTCTGCGTTGCCGGTTCCGCCATGACCGAGGCGGACCGTGATGCCCGGGTGAAGATGCTGGAGAAGCAGCATGCCCGGGCGACGAGCAAGGAGGCGAAGCACAGCGCAGCCATTGCGTTTCGCACGCTGAATCGCCACGTGCGTCGGGGGCTGGTGCCGCACGCCGAACTGCAGGCGCAACGCGAGGTGTTCCGCGACGAAAGCAGCACCCGTGAGGCGTGGGGGAAGTTCCGTGTCTACCGGTCGAACCCGTCGAACATCGACGAGCTTGCGGAGCGGTTCGAGCAGATGGGGTACGTCGTTGTTCCGATCTTGCCCGCCTTTTCATGGCGCGACGTCGAGTTCCCCCACGACGACGAGCGCTACCGGGTTCCGATGGTCCACGCGCAGACCCGCGCCCCGTGCCCCTGGTCGAAGCGTTCGCTGTCCCGCCGTTTGTATTGCCGAGGTTGAACCGGGTGTCCAACGGGGCGGTGGGTCCTTCTCCCTGCCCCGTTCCCGCTTCGCATCATGCCTTCGGCGCTGTTGCCGTTGATCGCCTGGGAGCGCAGCGCCCCAGGTTGCGTGTTCGCTAGTTTCGGGGTGGTGGGTCATGGGATCGAGCAAAACGATCCTGTTTTTCAAACCGACCGACCAGAGCCGTATCGTGGGGGTGCGGGGCGCAGCCCCGCGAGCCCACGCGATAGTGGGACGACGAGGGTTCTCCGTCTCCTGCTGAGCCACCGCGCCCTCCGCGGTGCTGCCTCCCCGGTGATTTCGACCAGCCCTTCCAACGCCACACCGCCCATCGCCTGATCCCTATAACCCCGGTCATCCCGTTTTTCGGTCGATCTTTGTTTTTCGATGCCTGACCCAATGCTGCTTCGCGCTCGTCACCGGTGTTCGATCCGCTGACCTTCGCTTGCCCCATCTGATCCGTCCTCGTCCTGCCATCCTTCGTCGTCGTGTCAGCCCACCCCTGAACGACGCCAAAAAAGGAAAGCGGGATCGTGTGATCCCGCTTTTTCCTTGTCTCCATCGCGCGCTGGTCTTTGCAGCGCTTCCTGGTCTCCCCTTCACCCGGTCGATGTTCTGCTGGGTGTTTTGTTCTTCCTACGCTGCACCGTCGATCGCGATGCTCCTTCTCCTCGTTGCTCCCCGGTCATTGCCGGGTCTGCTTTTGTCACCGTCTGCGCGGTGTTCTCCTCCTCCACGCCTCGTGGCGTTGTCCTCCCCTGCCGGGGTTGTTCTTACGCGGCTGCTTTCAGCGTGGCGAGCGCGGCGTAACCCTTTGCCGCGAGCAGGTCGCCTGCGGTGATGCCGTTGTTGTCGGCGATGGTCATGTCCGCTTTGCAAGCCATGAGGTTGCGCACGGCGTGGTCCTTGTTCACGTCGGTCGCACGGTCGATGGCGTAGTGCAGCGCGGTGCGGCCGGCGCGATTGCGTGCGTTGACGTCCGCACCGTAGCTCAGCAGGTCGTGCACCACCGCCCAACCGGCGTTCTTCGACGCGTTGATCAGCGGGGTGTCGCCGAGGTAGTCGGTCTTTGCGAGAAACGCACGACGTTCTGTGCGGGTCTTCGCTTTCAGCAGGCGGGAGATCTCAGTGAAGTTGCCGGTCACCAGAGCCATGAACAGCGGGTCGCCGTTGAGCGTCGAAGAGGTGAAGGTGAGGGTCGTCATGATGGTGCTCCGGGTGCCTGCGGGGTGGTGTGTTGCGCTGCCTACACATTCAATATGACTCTAGAGCGGAGGTCGCACAAGAGCTTCGTGCGATTATTTTTCACTTTTTTTGCACGACTTTGTAACAGGGTGTGAAGCACCTGAGTGCGGTCTGATTGAGCGATGGAAGGGATGGAAGGGGTCGCACGGACGTACGGAACGACGGGTTGGACCCGGACCGTGGAGGTCGTGATGCGTCAGGTTGAAGCGCACCTGGAGGGTGGAGCCCGCCTTCGATCGCCGGTGGCGTGCGCGGGTGAAGTGCCCGGAGCGTCAGCGACCCAGGGTGGGGTTGGGTGCTGTCTCTTATTCAGATCTCCGACCCCACGAGACGGACTCGAATCTCGGAAGCGGGCTTCGGCTTGCATCTAAACAGGGGG
>NZ_QBUY01000024.1 GCF_003121405.1 Paraburkholderia sp. C35
CACGAGCGCGAGCAGGCGCTCAGACACGGTCCACGCGCGTGGGTCCGCGACGTGATTGGCCGTCGGCACGCCCGCCGACCCGATAGCGCGGCGCAGGTATTCCGTCATGGTTGCCTCGTGCGCCGTTTCCGGTGTGAGGCATAGCGCGACTTCGTCGCCGAATGCGAGTTCGCGCAATTGCACGTCGAGACGTGCGGTGCGCAGAGGCTGAAAGAGGATGGTCATGTGTTGTAGTAACTCGCGATATCGCGCCGATCAATCGCGTTGAGCGTCGCAACGGTCAACTGAACGGCAACATTGAGCACCGCGCCATCGCGCGAACGCGGGACCGTGATCGGCTTGGACATGCTCTCGATGACGATAGGCAGGATCGTTTGATCGCCGTATTTCATCGCGAGCAATTGCGGCGCGACAGACGGATAGATGGTTTCGAGCGGGCTTTGCTTGAGGCCGTTTTGCAGCGCGCCCGCGATCACGCCCTGATCGGCGAGATACGACGGAACGGCCCACTGTTCGAGCTGCGTCAGCGGATCGCGCACCTCGCTTTGCGGGTCCGTGAGCGCGCGAAAATGCGCGGTGAAACTGAACTTGATGGGCGGCATGCCCGAAAACACCTGCGTCGAATTGAGCTTCGTAATGCCGGTGCGGCCGGTCACGTCGCGCAGCGCCTTGCCGACGTCGTTGTTCGCTACGTTGTTGCCGAGCAGCGCCTGCAGGTCGGCCGTGAGCGTGCCCGTTTGCAGCATGCTCGACAGCGTCGGGATCTTCGACTCTGCGCCCGCACCCTCAAACGGACTATTCCAGTTGAACGACATTTCCTGCGAGCCGTCCGTGATCGGTGTGTGCACCTCAAAGCCGTCATCGACTACGAAATTGTCGGCCGACGATACGGTGCGCTTGGCGAAACTCTGTTCCCACCCTTGTCCCGATGAGGAACGCTTGACCGGGTAGAACACCGCGATCAGCCTGGGATTGAGGCCATCCCATTTCGAAGAAAGAACCTTGTATGTCGCCTGGCTTCCAGAGGACACCGAGGCGGCGGGCGATGAGTCATTGAACGACACGGCAGCAGTCCGGTAGGGGAGAGGGGAGAGCCGCCCCGCCAGAGGCAGGGCGGCGGCTCAGTCAGTCTTTACAGACCGGCTTTCGAGCGCATGCGCATCGACTTCATGCGCTTGATGGTTGCCGATGCCGAGTGCGACTTGCGCAGCATCTTTTTCACGGCGATTTTCTGCTTTGCCGACAGGCGAACCGTGCCCGACACGCGCTTGTTGATGCGCACCTTGTGACCGGCGCGGAACGCGACTTTCTTTTTGTACGCGGCGTCGAACATCACTTCGCCAGCGCTATCGAAGACAGCCGTTTGCGCTTCGTCATCGAACGCGAACGAATCGACGTCGTCAGCCGCCGATTCGTCATCCGTCGGCAGCGAGTCCGCGAGCAGGTCTTTCACGCGGTTAGCCGCGTCGTTGTCGCCGTCATCGAGCAGCGCTGCGCAATCGTCATCGGAGACACCCTTGCTGCTCAGGTAGTCCCAGATATAGTCGATCAGCACGGCAGCGACCTGCGATTCGTCATCGCTGATCTCGCCGTCCTTATCGACGTCGATTGCGCCGATGACCAGCATAAGCAGACGGTCGGCCAGCGTTTCACCGTCGCCGAGCGAGTCGGCATCCGTTGCCGCCCATGCCTGCACGATGGAGGCCGCCTTGATGCGCAGGTCCGTCGATGCGTAGCCGTTCGGATCGGCCGTCGAATCGTCGTCATTTGCGCCGTCGAACACCGTGCCTTGCGGCGCGGGCTTTGCAGGCGCAACCGGCGTGAGCGCCCGGCGCAGCATTTCCGAGGCCGGATGAATGTGATTGATGCTCATGATTTCCCTTTACTTGGAAACGGTTTGCGTGAGGTAGATCGCGCGTGCGACACCGTCGAAATGCAGCCAGTAACCGACGTCGATACGGTCGGCCGGACGCTGCACGTTGCGAGCGACGGTGAATGTGTAGCCGTCGTTGCCTAGCTCGTCGGATTCGACCAGCCAGTTCGAACTGCGCGCACCGTCAAACAGCGCCTTGAGGAAGTCATTCATCTTTTTCAGAGCGACTTCCATCGGGTTTTGCAGCGCTTCTTTGCCGTACTTCGAAATCATGTCGTCAATCGAGCCCGACATTTCCGAGACGGAAATCAGCTTGAGATACCCGGTCGTTTTCTTCGAGGTGATCGAATCGGTGAAAACGAACTTGCCGCCGCCGTTGTACTTTTCGTACAGCACCGGGTTGCAGCCTGCCGCCGCGAGGTCGCTCTTTTCGGTGATGTCATCGGGCGTCGTGATCTGCTTGACGCCGGTACGCGGCAGCGCGAACGCCTTACCCGCAATCGGGTAGTTCTTCGGCGCGAGGCCATTGGCGTTCGTCTGTGCGTTGCGTGCACAGCGCAGACCCGCCTGCAGGCCGCCCACGCCGATGATCGCCTTGCCGCCATTGACCGGGTCATCGGTCTTGAGCGGAGCCCAGTACAGGCTCACATACTCCGTATCGAGCCCAAGCTGCGCGATGAACGTCTGTGCGGCCGCGACCGTGAGGCCGCCCGGAACGTCGATGATGAACAGGCGGTTTGCGCGGATATTCAACGCGGCTTGCTTCGCGAGCAGCGCCACGGTTTGCGTGCCGCCGCTAATCATGTAGCCGTAGTCGTGCGTCGATTTTTCCAGAGCCGCGATGACGCGGTCATAGTCATCGTTCACGTACCCGGTTCCGCCTTCCGTGAACAGCACCATCACGCCGCTCGATGCGGTCTTTTGCGTGCCGTCCGTCGCGCGACCGTAGCAGTCTGCAAGTGCGGGAATGCTCGCGCCAGCGTATGCCGTCACTTCGATCAGGTCCGTCTGTTCCGCGATCAGCGAGCCGATGAAATAGTCGTTGCCGTATTCATCGACAGCAGCCGGGTCGAGCGAGCCCGTTTCCTGCAGGCGGATGGTCGTGCCGTCCGGGTCATAGATCGTGAGCGTGATTTCCTTGTTCGCGATCACTGCGCCGGTGCCGTCGGTTGTCTTCAACGCGCTCACGGTGTAGATCGAACCGTCGTTGTAGCATTCGAGGTCTTTCAGCGCGAAGACATACGCGTCCGTCGGCAGGGCCGGAACCGATGCGAACGACGATGCGCCGGTTTGCGAGTCGATGCGATAGACGAGATAGTTGTTGGTCGCGGTTTCCGGGCTCAGGCGGCACACGACAGCGTTACGTGCGCCGTTGTTGACGGCCTCGTAAGTCTGCACATAGGCCTCGTTGAGCGCGGACACGCGCAGCGATTCGGGCTTGCCGAGACGCCGCTTGATGTTGCCGCGATCCACCAGAAAAGGTGCATCAATCCGGCCGCGCTTGAAACGGCCAATGACCGAAATGACCTGATCGCTCTGATCGGTCACAAAGCCATCGGTTTCGTCGCGCTTCGGATTCAGTTGCACGCCCGGCTGATTGCCGAGCGAGCGGGTATGCGCGTAAAAAGACATGGTTTCCCCTTGATGCGTTTAAACCGTGCGGCTTGCCTTAGGCCGTTTCGCCCTTGTCGTCGCCCGTCGATTCAGCCGTTTCCGCCACTTCTGCCGTATCGTCGCTGTCCAGTTCCGTGACGTGCAGCGCGTGCGTTTCCGGGTCCGAGTCCTTTTCCGGCTTGTTGTGATCGCTCAGTTCGAGCAGGAACAGGCAATCCTGTTTCGCGCGCGTCAGTGCGTCCGCGTCCTGAATGTGGATCTTTTCCTTCGAACTGGCTTCGACATACGTGCCGCCGATCACACGCGGGATTGCCGTGTTGTTGACGATCTGCATGTGACGCGGGAACTGCGACGTATCGACGGTTTCGGCGATGGCCGTTGCAACGGCGGGCTTCTTCGGTGCTGCAGTGGTATTGCGCGGAGGCATTGCGGTTTCCTTATCGGAGCAGGTTGGGAAACGGCGGCACTAGCGAAAAGCCAGTGCCGCCGTCAGGTGCCCCGCGCACGGCGCGCGGAGCCGTGCGGGCTTACTTGAGGGTGGTAACCGTGATGCGAGCCGCGCCCTTGGTGGACATTTGGTGCGGGTTGACCGCGTTGAACGAGCGCGAGGTGAAGCCGTAGCCCGACTTGAGCGCTTCGGTCACGCCCAGTTGTTCGAGCATCGGTGCCTGAGCGTCGCCCATGATGATCGGGCAGCGTGCCGTCTGCGTCGAACGGCCCACGCACAGGATTTCAGCCGAGGAGCCGTCCGGTGCCTCGTTGACCACCTTCGGCGAGTAGTACACCTCGAACTGGCCGAACAGGCGGCCAACGCGGTAGATACCCGGGCGGTCCACGATGCCCGACGAAACGAACAGTTCCTGCGGCATCGAGCGGAATTGCGCCGCAACCGACTTCGTCACGTACAGGTGCGTGACGCCGTGATCTGCCGTGTCTTCGGCCATCTTCTGCGACACGAGGCCGAGTACTGCGGCGAAGTCCTGCCAGATTTGCGCACGGACCTTTTGCTGGATCTGCACGCTGTACTGGTAGTCGAACGTGGCCGTGTTCTGGAACTGGCCGATCATCTTCGCCTTGCGCAGCGCGTCGTAATGACGCTCCATCGCGAACTGGCCGCGCACCGTCAGCATGGCCTCTGCGCCTGCATCGACGCCGACTTCGTTCGCGAACTGCGAGCGAGCTTCCGGCGTGACTTGGTACAGCGCACGGTACGGCGACGCGAACAGTTGGAACATTTGCGCCTGCACCTGCATACGCGGCGTGACGCTCGCGTCCGCTTCGTAGTCCAGGAACGATTCAGCCGTAACAGCCGTGCCGACCGGGAAAGCAGGCGTGGGGGTAACCGTCACTTCGCCGGTGCCCGGCTTCACGATGCCCGACAGCGCGTAGTCCGTGCCGTTGAGGTTGATCGTGCCGACGATGGGAACCTGAGCGGCCGACGACGGGCCGTTTGCAACTTCCGTTGCTGCCACAAGGCCATTCACGTAGATGATCGAACGGCCGCGCAGCAGAATGTTTGCGTTGCCGCCGCCCGTTTGCGCCGTGAATGCGAAGTGATAGTCGGTCACACCCGCGCCCGCGTTCGGTGCCGTCAGCGTGGAGGTACGCGAGGAAGCGAGATACGAGCCGCCCTGCTTGATACCGTCCATCAGGTCGCCTTGGTTGTAATCACCAAAGTTCGAGCCTGCCTGGTGCGTCACGATGATGAGACGCGCCTCGTTCGAGCCACGGTCGGCAGGCAGATAGCCTGCAAACGGGCATGCTTCCGCGAGCGCGCCGAGAATCGCGACAACAGGCGCGTTCGGTGCGAGCGAAATCTGATCGTGGTGGCTGTTCGTCAACGAGTCGAACAGCGTATCGGCCTGATGCAGCGCCGACAGAATCACGTCGCCCGACGGCAACATGCCGTGCTGACGCTCGTACTGACGTACACCGTCGAACAGCGCGCCAACGAGGTCTTTCTCGCCGTCGGTGTTGCCGACCTTGCCGAGCACTTCCGTGAGGATTTGGGGCGTGTTGCCCGGTTCGTTTGCCAGTGCCGTGCCAGCATGCGTGGCCGCTGCCGCCGAGTCGAACATCGTCGTGCCCGAATCTTTTGCGACGTTCGCGACGGTGCTATGCACGAACTTTTCGATTGCCGACTGATCGGCGAGATTGAATTTGCCTGCGTTCGGAGTTCCGCTCATTGTCCTAACCTTGAAAGATGGTTTCTCAAACAAGAGCAAGGGAACTTGCTCTGATCGAGATTTCATTTTCAGAGCGAAATTTCAGGTGTCCGTGTCGAGTTTTCCTAAGTCACGAACACCTCTCACAACGAGGCGGGGTGGGGCTCTCAGACGATGCCGAGTTGCGCTTTCAACGAGTCGCGTTTGGTCGTTGCATCCGCAATCTGAGCGTTGAGGGCGGTAACTTTGTGCTGCAATACCGCCTCGATCTTTGGCGCGGCGGTGCGAATCGTGCCGGGCAGCGCGACCTTCTGGCGGGCCTGCTTCTGCTGAAACTTCGAGCGGCCCTTATCCATCGCCGCAACGATTTCCTTGATCGCGGCGGCGTGATCGTCGGGGTTCTTCAAAGGCAGCGATTGCCCGTTGAGGCGAACCTGCGCAACGTCGCCGGACGCGTTCACGCCAAAGCGCACCTGTTGCGAGTCGGAGAACGCGAACTGCACTTCGCGATACTCGACGCCAAGCGTCTTTTTCGTTTTCGGATCGACGTCCACAGTCGCGACCGTCGCACCGGCGCGCTGGAATGCACGCACCGCGTCCTTGATCGACTTGTCTTTGTGGGAGAGGTTGTAAATGTCGAAAATCAGGTTCTTCATGGTTGCCTTATGACTTGATCGGTGCGCCCGTCGTTGAGCCCGTCTCAGGGTGCTTGTGGCCGCTTACGCTCACGCCTGCGGCGGTCACGTCTTCGCTAAAGTTAGCGCCGCCCTGCACAGTGATCGCCTTGCCGCCGCCCGCACCGGCCTTGCCCGTCATACCGCCGTTAAACGTGAGCAGGCCGCCCACCGTGAGGTTTCCGCTCACGTTGGTATCGGTGCTGTCTACGTTCGTTGTCGTCGCCTCTACGTGCACGGTTTCGCCCTTCACATGCACGAGCGTGTTAGCGATGACCTCAAACGTGTTGTCAGCGTTGAACTGAAAGTTTGCGTGGAAGAAACGCCGCCAGTCGATGCCGTTTTCCTGATTCTTTGGCCGATAGCCGACGATCACCGGGTGACGGGTATCGCCCGCTTCGAACGCGATCCAGACGCGGTCACCGGCCTTGATGCGGATCTCCGTTTCCTCGCTGTTGTCGCCGATGGGATTGCACAGTTGCGCGAGCGGCATCACGGCCGCTCCATCGGTGAGGCCCGGAATGCTGATCCGGTATTGACGGCCCTCGCGGTCATCGTCAGTCACAGACGCGACGACAGCGGGCAGAAGTCCGCCGATCATGATGAAAGACTCCCAAGCCAGATACGGGTGTATTGCTGCTGCGCGTCGCCGCCCGTCCCGTTTTTCATCACCTGCGCGACGGTCATCGCGACAAGGGGCGTCCCGCGAATCGAGACGACGTCACCGGCGCGGATAGTAGGGCGCACCTTGCCGGTGATGACCCGGCGACGCACGAGCACACGGCCCATAGCGGCGAGCGCGCGAGCGCTCTTGCGCGGCGCGTATTCGGAGCGCTGCCACGGGTTATTACGCGGACCTGAAATGATCGAACCGTCGGCGGCAACGGAGTAATAGACGGGCACCTCATCGGCTACGATGAACTCGCTCACCACGCCCTCAGAGTCCACGCCGTCCATTGAATCGACGGGCACCTGTGCCATGAGGTCGCGCAGGCTCATCGACTGCAGAGAGCCGCCGCGCCACATAAGCACAGACGATTCCTCTTGCAGCACGCGGGCAATCTGAAACGTCGGAATGTTGCCGATCAGGCAGGCGCAGCCGCTCACCGGCAAGTCACCCTTGATGGGGACATTTGCGCCGCACGCTCGATAGATACCCGAAAGACTCGTGTTCTCGAAGGCGACAGCCTGGGAGCGCGGGCGCGCGACGTCGGCAATTGAATCCGGGTACGCGGTGATCGAAACGGCGTTGATCGGCTCTTTACCCTGCGGGCCGCCGCCGACATTCACAATGGGCTCAGTGTGGACAATGCGAAACGCAGTCGAGTTGACCGTGATGACGGCGTTGTCCTTGAACGTCGCGGCCGTGTCCTGCGTGACGCGCACCTGTGCCTCGAACGTGTACGGGATCGGTGCGAGGTCGGAGCGGAGCACGGCAGACAGGATCATGTCGCCGCGCATGTTGGCGACTTCGATCACTTGCGCGCCTCGTGCTCGCGGCCCTGTGCGTAGAAGCGATAGGACGCGCTATCGACCTCGCCCGCACAGTTCGCACAGACGTAGCGCTGGCGCAGACGACTCCCCGGCAAGATGGGCGTGAAAACGTGCGACGTGCAGGCGTCGAGCCGCGCGCGGTTCGCTTTCGCGGCTTCGGTGACGGCCGCGAGATAGGCGGCCGTGAGCATGGGAGTAGCGGGCTTTTGCATCACACAACTTCGACGGTTTGGGCGAACGCGAGACGCGGCAAGTCCTGCGTTTCATAGGTGCGAATGTCGGCCTCTACCTGATCGACCGTGCGGCCGTACACCTCAACGCCAAGCTGTTTCGATGCTTCGAGCGCGCGCGCGTTTTCACGCTCAACGTAGAGCATGAAAAGCGGGCGGATAACGAACCATTCGCCATCGGTGATATCGGAATCTTTCGATAGCTTCGACGTCGGCGCGGGGTAGGTCGGCACCTGCGCAGGGCGCGGCGCTGCGTCGAAAATCGTGCCGTTATAGCCGATCACCACTTCGGCGGCCGGGTCCGGCTGCGGACACGTCGGCGGCGGATCGACCATAACGACAGGGTCAACACTCGCGATGTGCGCATAGCCGAGATAGACGCGCGCAGCATTCACCGCCTGTTGGTTGTAATCGTCATCGCTGATGACGATGCCATAGGACCAACGGACGGTGTTCGCGAGTTCAACGAGCTTCACGATTAGATATTCCCCGGAATGTCGTCGCCGGTGTAATGGAAAAAGATCGTGCCGCTCAGGAGAATGACCTGCGAGCGGTTTTCCCAGTCGCGGTCCACGTCCTCGAACTGGATGAAACAGTCCGTGATGCGCCAGCCGCGCTTGTACTGTTCCATCGTGCCGTGATAGATCGCGGCGTCGAACCGGCCGCCATTCGCCTGCAGCGAGCGGATAAAGTTCTGAACGTGACCGTCTTCGGTTTCGTAAAACGCGATCTGACCTTGATGGTTGATCTTTGCCTGCTGCGACTGAAACGTTTCCGTGCCGAGCGGGCCGGGAATGGGGATTTCGCCGTTCGAGGACAGGACCGGCTGCGGGAACTGCTTGCAAAGCAAGCGCATGTCCTCGTAACCGACGGGCACAAACATGCCATCACTGCTGATGGCCTTGTCACCCATTGCCTGTACCGTGCCGAGTACCGTTTTAAGGTAATTGCCGGTGCTAATCATGTGCGTGTCACCTGAAAATGTTGGAGTGCCGATTGATTTTCAGGGCCGTTTCTGGCTTGACTCGCGCGTGTTTTCCTAAAGCTGCGGACGCAAAAAAGCCCGCTCGCGGCGGGCTTGGTGTGGGCGTTTTTGCCTGGCTTACATGCGCTTTAGAACCTGCTCGCGCACGTACTTCATGCGCGGGATGACATAGGCGTTGTCCTGTTCGGGCAGTTCGATCACATGCGCGCGCACAAGGTTCGCTTTCGCGCGGACCATTACGTCCGTCGGCTGAAAGTAGTCCGACTGTGCCAGCTTGCCGTCATGCTGAAGCATCACCACGCCCGCCGCTTCGAGCGCCATGCAGTATTCGACCTCGCGGGCCGGGCTCGATGCCGCACCGCTGAAATCTACGCCGGTCGTGCAGAGGTCGGCTTTCGTCGCGAGCGCCTGCTCGCCGCCGCTTTTATAGGTCGCCAGCGCGTCCTTTACTGCCCGGTCCAGATTCGCCTGATCGGCGAAAGCGGGCAGGGCGGCAAGGGCGAACGCGGCGGCGATGAACAGCTTTTTGTAGCGCATGGTCATTTCCACGTTGAAAAATTTTGGCGAGTGTGCCATGTGCCCTTACGTTTTCCTAGCCCCTTTTGCGGTTAACCCGACAGTCCGCCCGTTGCGATCTGCGCGAGGCGGCGGTTACCCAAGTCCTGCCCGACGGCGCGATCATCGGCAACGCGGACCTCTAGCGGCTTGTCGCTGTTGACCGGGACCGGAATCGAGGCCTGTTGCGCGGGCGGCGCAGCGGGCGCGGCAGGCACGGCAGCGACGGGAATCGCGGGCGGTTTCGGCGCGGCGGCGGCGGCCGTTGTCGCGATGGGCGGCGGTGCCGCCTGCGCGACGGCCGTGCCGGTGCCAAGCGAAGGCGTAGCGCTGCCCTGCGCCAGATACTTGTCGTATTTTTCGTCACGCACGTCGAGCCCGTTGAGCCCGCCGTTGAGTTTCCGCGTCACGGTCTTGACGTCGCCTGCGCGGGCAGCTTCCGAGAGTCCGCTTTTACTCTGCCAGTACCATGTCGCGAGCTGCGCCGCGACGGCCGGGTCCGCCGCGAGGTCCGGGTTATTCACAAGGTCGATGCCGAGCGCTTCGCCCGCCGCCTTATAGTTGGCCTTTCCGGTCAACTGCACGAAGCCACGGCCGCGATACTTGTACCCGTCGCCCGCTTCGGTGTTACCCATGCGCCCGCCGTAGACCTTGTTCGCGATGGCTTCCGGGCCGCCCGCTGCCGCCGCCTTGGCTTCGTCGTCGCTCTTGAAATACTTGCCGAACACCTTGCGCAGCGTCGCGGGTTTGTAGTTGAGGTTTTCCTCAAGGCTGCGGAAACCGCCGCTTTCGGTGTCCATCTGCGCCATAAACATCGCGCGCTCTTTCGGGTCGGTGATGCCCGCCTTATCGGCCGCCGACATGAGCGCGAGCTTGTTGCCCTTCGAGCCCTTGCCGAAAAGCCCCTTGCCCCAGTCGAGCGCGTTGCCTGCGGCCGTCGCGATGGGCGCGGCCATCTTGGTGACGCGCTCTTTGCCGTAGTCCACGGCGGCCTTGCCTGCATCGGCAGCGGCATCAACGCCTTTCTTCGCCGCGTCGATCACCGGCGCGGCGGCCTTCTTCGTCGCTTCGACGGCGGGCGCAACGACGTCCTTTGCCTTGCCGAGCAGCGCATCAATGTCCACGCCGAACTTGTCTTTCAGGAACGCCTTAGCGCCCGACACGATGGCCGTCCACGCGTCGCCGACGGTCTTTGCGACGCCTTCGAGCTTGTCGGTAACGGTCTTCCACGAGTCTTTAAAGAACCCGACTGTGTCATCCCATGCGCCGGTGATCTGCGCGCCGATCTTTGTCCAGTCGAGCGTAGCCAGCCAGCCGCCGACCAGTTCGCCGACCTTGTCGCCAACGACGCCGCCGATCATCGCACCAACAGGGCCGCCGATCAGGCCGACGGCACCGCCGACCAGCGCGCCGATACCGGACCCGGCACCCTTGAAACGGTCCTCGCGGTTTTCCTGCGCGGTCTTGTTCGGATCGTCGCCGCCCATGATCGAGGCGAGGGCAGAGCCGCCCGCGAACAGCGCGCCGAGCAGCGGCAGGCGCTTCAATCCGAACTTGCCGATTTTCATTGCACCGCCGAGCACGCTGCTCAACAGGCCGCCGCCCTTGCCAAGCAAACCGCCGCCCTTGCCGAGCAGGCCGGACAGTGCGCCGCCGATGCTGCCGAGCAGGCCGCCGCCGCTGCCTTTCTCACCGCCCGTCTTGTTGTCGATCTCTTTGAGCGTGCGAGTCTGCACGAGCCCGAACTCGCCCTGTTGATCTTTCGATGACTTCAGGACGTTGAAAATCTTGCGATACCACGATACGGCCGTGTTTGCGCCGCCGCCAAAGGCACGCGTTACACCCGCCTTGGTGAGCTTGCCAACGGCCGCCAGCGGCGTGCCTACGAGCTTGTGCACCTCTTTCGCGGCCTCTACCGACGGGTCCACCTTGTCAAAATCGCCGACGTCCGGCAACCCGATTTTCGAGCCGAACCCGGTGAGCGATTTGAGGCGCGAGAGCAGGCCGAAACCATCGCCGCCGCTGCGACGGCCGCCGCCACTACCGCCGCCGCTGCCGACGAAACGGCCGCTTGCGTCACGCTTCTGATCGCCGCGCGCGGCTGCTGCCGACTCTGCCCGCTTCTCTGCGGCGCGGTCGCTTGCCTGCTTGCGCGTCATCGAATCGACGGCCTTGGCAACGTCCGTCAGTTGTCCAGGCGGCGAGGTCGCGCTCGCGCCGGGCAGGAACCGGCCGCCCGCGTCGCGCGCGCGAGACTTCGCGAGGGCAGAGCGCACGGCCGATGCTGCCGCCGCCGTGACACCGGCCGACGGCCCCGCGAGCGCGGCGCGCGCCGGGCTCGATACCCGTTGCTGGCGCATCAACGATGCCCGACTACCCGATTTGAGCAGCGAGAGAATCGCGCTCGTGTCGGAATGCACGGCATCAATGCCGGATGCGAGCGAGGCCGTGTCGAGCGGCGCGTCCGCGATCAGAAAGCCTTTCGAATCGGTTTTCATCGTCAAGGGTTGTACATGAAGGTATCGAACTGCGTGAACGACAACTGGATTTCCTGCAGGCCGTCCTCGCCGCGATTCATTTCGGTTTCGAGCGTGCCGGGCCGCATCACCCATTTGCGTTCGAGCCCGCCAAAGCGCTGCATCACCGTGTCATTGACGGCCGCCTGTAGCAGGCGCACCTGTACGAGGTAATCGGCCGGAACGCCGAACGTGCCATCGTTGTGCGCCATGCCGTCAAACCGGGTTTCAAACCAGCGCTGGATAGAGCCGTAGGCGTCATCGAACGTGGTGATGCGCATTTCCGTGCGACTGCTGCCGTGCACGCTGTCCATCTGCGCGGAACCAACGTTGATCGCATCGGCCTCTGCTGTGCACGGCCCGATAGACACGCTCGTTGCGAACAGGTTGAACAGGCCTGAGGTTTTGCCCGCGACACCGTTACCGGGATAGAAGTCCAGAATTTCGAGAAAAAAGAGGTTCTTTTTCGCGTAGTTCGTGCTCTGCATTTCCTGAATGATCTGCCGCGCTTCGAGCGGCGTAATGCCGCCGAGCAGCGGATTGGCCGTTGCCTCAAACAGGAGTTGCGTCGCGGTGTCGCTCGTGAGCGCGTTGTTGATCCGCTTGCCAAGTGCCGTTTGGCCGAACGCATCGAGCCCCGCGCCGAGCAGGTCACCGCGCAGCGCTTTCGACAGCGCGCCCGATGCCTGAGGCGCGAGCTTGCCGACCGCGTTTTTAACCAGTGCCGTGCCTGCGCCGCCCACGGAAAAGCCGCCCACATTCAGGCTGTTAAGCCCGTTGAGCGCGCTGTTGACGTTGTCGAGCAGACCACCAGAGCCGGTGCTGCCGCCAAGCTGCGGGCGTTGGTTGATGTCATCAAAGCGCGACGAATTGGACCCTGCGCCCAGGTCGCGCGCGACCGCGTCAAAGATCGACATTATTCGTCCTCGCCAGTGTCCGCCGCGCCGGTCTTGCCGCCGCCGCGCCCGCCGAATCCACCACCACCACCGCCGCCGTCATCGGGCGTCTCTTTCGGCATGCCCTTAACGATGAGCTTCGCCTGATCTTCATCGAGCAGCGCGATTTTCACGAGGATTTCAGTCAGTGCCTTGTCATCAAGCCCAAGTTCGCGCAACTGCTGCAGCATCTGAACGAGCAGCAAGCCGGTATTCATGGCTTCCGTTTTCGTCTTCTGCCGCTCGCTTTCGAGTGCGCTGATTGTGCCGTAGAAGTTGACGTGCCACGGCCGCTCATCCGGCTCGAAAATGACGCCGTACTTTGCTTCCGTGTGGATGTTGATGATGTGATTGAAAAAGTCCGTGAGGCCAACACGGATGAGCCGCGAGCGTTCGGCCGCCTGCGCCGACGTGCGGAAAAAGCCGCCATCGCCCAGGCCGCCCGACAGCAGTTCGGAAAAGCCGAGCATCGAGAGGTCGCTGCCGATTGCGCCGGACAGCAGCTTGGCGTGAAAGAGCACGTCCTCAATGCTGATCGAGCCGGCCGGGCCACGGCCGCCGCCGTTCGTGAGCGAGCCGTTGATCGCCGTGAGTTGCTTCTCATCGGTGACCGGGATGATGTTGTACACCCGTTCGAGCACCGGCTTACCGCTCTAGATGGCGGCCTCTGCGCGGGCCTTGCTCGCGCGCAACACGTTTTTGATGTTCGTCATAAACGTGGTGCGCTGCTCTTTCGTCATGCCCTGCTGATTGACGGTCATCATGCTTTCGTCAATCGAATCGAGCACGCGCTGTCCAACGCGGCCGACCAGCGCGGCCGATAGCTGATCGTATGGCGATTCTGCAGCGTCGAGGAAACTGCCGCCGATCAGCGAGGGCATGAGCGGCAACAGGTGCAGGTTGTCCTCGCTCAGGTGCACGCGGATAGCTTTTTCCATCGCGCGCACCTGCGGGATATACACCATGCGCGGCATTTTCATGCGCGCCATCTGAAAGAGGTTAAGCCGTTCGGTTGCCTTCGCGCCGCTCGCCACAACAAAGCCGACGGTCGTATTGCCGCGTTCGTATGCGGTCACCATCGACGGGTGCACGAGTTCATCGACATAGACGTCCACCACGCCGCGCTTGCCTTCCGTATAGACGCGCCCGTAGGCGTCGCCATAGCCTGCGCCGTTGAATCCGACGGTGTACGCAATACGGTTGAAAATGCTGGAGAGGTCTTTCGCGATTTCGGCCGCGATCTTTTCTTTCTGCTTGTTGCCCTTGGCGGTCGGTGCCGTCTCGATAAAGACAACGTCGCCCGACGTCTCGTGACCGCCCAGGGCGGCCGTGACGTGCAGGCGCAGCGCGGTCGAAATGATCGGGTCGCCGATCATTTCAATCCACTTGAGGTAAATCTGCATCCGGTTGCGCGCGACGCGCTTGCCGGTGCCGAGCAGCATCGAGATAGTCAGCCCGTCCGTGAGGGCGTCCGATTGCTCAGTTTGCGAAATGGCGTTATTGCTGCCTGCGCGAGTCGGGAGAACCCGCGACAGAAAGCGTTTGGCCTTGCTGGACAATTCAGAAGTCGTTTGCATGGCATGGGCGATATGAGAACAGCGTCCATTGTTGACGCTGATTTTTCACCCGCCCGCCTGCGTTTTCCTCGCGTGCCGCCCAAAGAGAAAAGCCCCTGCGACGCTTATCGCAGGGGCTTTTCGAGAGCACAACAATGGATCAAACGCTAAACCCTTTCCGGGGTATGCCGATTCTGGCCGTTCGGCATATCGAGGCGGACCACCACAGTCACGACACGACGGGCAAACTATAACGCGTGCCCTTTGTGTAGGGAAGGGCCGCCTGCGTTAATGCAACACGCCGTATTCAATGATCTGCTCGATGGTCTGAAGTCGGCAAACCATCAGGTAGGGCAGCGCCCACGCGTTGCCGTCGGTTACGCGCAGGCAGACATGAGAGCCGAACGTCAATTCAAGTGACCGGCTATGCCCGGCCTTCTGCATCAAAAACAGGGTTTCGCGTTCCGACAGGGGGATTCGTTTTTCACGCGCAGGTTTGGTGTTCATCATTCGCCTTTGCTCGCGGGCGGTTGTCCTTCGCTGACAGGCAAAACGTGAACATCAAGAAAAATCTTGCTGAAACCTCCGACGGCGCGGTGCGCCGCGTTCTCGGACATTGACCATTGCAGCACCGTGAGCGGGCCGGTGTCGCCGTCGCCGAGTGCGGCGAGTTCGCTTGCGATAGTCGCATCGGCATACGCCTGCGCATCCGCGTATGCGTCGAGAGTCTCGCGAACACCGTCGATGTTTTTCTGCGTCACCTTGGCGTATCCACCGGGCGGTACTTCGCCGACAGGCGTTGCCGCGACGAGTGCCCACCATGCGTAATTCTCCATGTGGTAGCCATGCTTCGATCTGACGGCCTTGCGCTCGCGCACATTGTCACGGCGGCCGACGACGACATGCGTGTAAGGTCGCTCGCTCGTGCGCGTCGCGGTGATGCCGTCGGCGGTCGTGAATGTGAATTTTGTTTTCTTAGCCATGATGGGTGCGATTATGCCCGCGCGATGCGGGCGGGTTATTTTAGCTGCCGTAACCGGGAGACAGGCAACGTTCGGCGCGGCGCTCTGCGCACACGTCGGCGGCGGCCTGCCAATCCATGTCAATCTCTGCTGCTGCGTCCTCAGGCGTGCCACCGTCGCGGAAAATGTCGTCGCAAGTGCCTTCCTCATCCGACCCGTCGAGAATGTCGCAATCGAGGATTCTCTCTACAGTACGAACAAAGCGTTCGTAATTGCGGTCGCTCGCCGCTTCTGCGCGGGCCATCGTTGCCATGTTTTCCATGCCGTGCTCCCTACGTTGTTGGCCCGCCTTAGCGGGCGCGGAGGTTACTGGGAAATCCAGAGAGTGCGCTTTTTGAAGTCCGCCATAGTCTTGCGGTCCCACCCGTTGCTCTCAGTCACGTAGCAGCGAAAGCGTGCGCCTTTTTCAACCATCGTATCGCTCAGGCCGTTACGCGCGAGGTTGAGCGCGTCGCTCTGCGTGACTGGAACCGACCCGGTAATGCCGTCACGGTAGTAGTGTTCTTCGTCGCCCTCGATGCGGGCGTCGAGCCTGATCCCGACGAGGATGCTAAAGCCGCGTTCCTTGAACTTCACTACCTGCGCAAGTTCCGCAGGCGTCAGAAGTTTTGCGGTCGAAAAGTCATTACCTTGCACGGTCATCGCCGCGATCAGTTCTTTTGCCGTTGCCATTGTTGTGCCCGTCTCGTGTGGTGGAGACTCAATAGTATGTTGTCACGTTTCATTGTGCAAGCGATATTTTTACACACGCGATACACATTTTTCTTGTGTTCTTCGTCGGTGTGTATAGAATACACATTCAGCACTCGGAGACAACATGGATTCAAGAACATTGATTCGATTGCTGGAAGCGGACGGGTGGACGTTGGTAAGGGTGAAAGGCAGTCATCACCACTACCGGCACCCGACGAAGCCGGGCACAACGACGGTGAAGCATCCCGATAAAGACATACCGATTGGGACACTTAAAAGCATCGAGCGTCAGTCAGGCATGAAGTTCTGATGTACCGCCGGGCAGTAGCAAAGCCCGGCGGGTTTTTCACATACCTGGAGTGAAGCCGTGAAATTTCCTATCGCAATCCACAAAGATCCCGGCAGTAGCTACGGCGTGACGGTGCCCGATTTTCCGGGTTGCTTTTCGAGTGGCGACAGCATCGAGCAGGCGATTGAGAGCACGCTGGAAGCAATCGAGGGATGGGTTGAGGTGTCCATCGAATCGGGCGACGAAGTGAAGTTCGAGCCAACGCCGGTCGAGCAGTTGCGCGATAACCCGGACTATGCGGGCGCGATTTGGGCGATGGTCGATGTTGATCCGACGAAGTTCGACACGAAGCCTGAGCGCGTCAATATCAGCGTGCCGCGTTTCGTGCTCGTGCAGATTGATGCCTATGCGGAAAGCCACAAGGAAACCCGTAGCGGCTTTCTTGTGCGCGCTGCGCTCGAAAAGATGCGCGAGGGAGAGGCGCATGCCTAAGTCCACCGCCGATTTTAGACCTCGCACGAAGTATGGCGACAGGGCGGAGGTTGTCGGATGGGCAACCGATGACCCGAACACCTTCAAGGTAATCGCTGAAATCGTGAGCGACGGCAAGCCTACCGGGCTTCTGTTTTCAGGCGAGGGCACGAGCACGCCGAATGCCTGGGCGAAGGTGAAAGCGGAGGCGCTATCGTCGTTGTACAGCGGGGCAGGCCGCGAGCTTTTGATGCAAAAAAACCCCGCCTGAGCGGGGTTTTTCCGTAGCAGCGGGCCTTACTTCGGCTCTGCCTGATCCGGGTCGTACAGCAGAAAGTCAATGCCATCGAGGTCGTACTCATTCGATTGCACGCCGAACTGGCCCATGTTGTCGTCAGCAAACTCCCATGCCGCGATCAGTGTCAGTTCGGGCGTCTCACACGCGAACTCATCGGCCCAAATGGGCTCATCGGTTTCGCCAACGCCGATATCGTTCGCGCGCAACACGCGCTTGACCGCCCACCAGTACGGGCCATAGCGCAGGTACGCGGAGCGGTCGTGATTGAGCACCTTTGCCGTCTGCGCGACGAAAACGGGCAATAGCGGCTTTCCCTCGCCGACCTGTGCCTGATATTCGGCGAGCTTCGCGGCGAGGTATGCCGGGTCGATCTTGAATGCCGTGATAGTCATGTTGTCCCTTGTTGCCGCCGCCCCTTGCGAGGCGGCGGCGCATCATTAAACGAGGTAGTCGGAAAGGTTCAAGCCCAGGTGTTTGAACAGGGCATTGACCGATGCAACCGGCTTGCCATCGCTGAACACCTCGCCGTCCTTGATCGTCACGCGGAAAGCCTTGCGGACGTTGTCAAACGTGCGGCCCTGCAACCCGTCCGGCCCCTTGGCGGCTACCTTTTTCATCGTCGGCGAATACTGCACAAACGTGATGTTTATATACGTGTTCGCATGATAGACATAGTGCGCCGACCAACGATCCTGAAACTTCGTCTCATCCGTCGTACCGACGTCGGCACCGAGCACGCCCGGCAGCGAGCGAATAGCCTGCAGGATGCCTTGAATGTCCACGCCTGCGGCATCGAGCGCGCGAATCGACTTCGCTTTCTTCGCGTACTGGCACATTGCCTGCCACTGCGGCGACATGATAGCAAGGGCAATCGCTTGCGCATCGGCCCACGACTCCACATACAGGCGGGCCGATTGCGGCAGTTGCATGTCCGCGCGCGCGTCCTCAACACCCACTCTCAGGGCGATGTAGTCGCCGGTGTCCTCGAACACGAGTTCCGTCAACTGGCGGCCATACGTGCGCGTGAAATCGGCGGGCATGTAGGACGTGTACGCGCTCGCCATGCTCGTGATTTCGTCATTGAGGAAACCGCCCTCAATGGCCGACTTCATTGCCGCGATGAACGGCGCGGAGAGCTTGTAGCGTTGCGACTGCGAGACGACATACCAGCGCTCTTTACCGTCGTCAATCTTCGACTGTTCGCGGCGGAAACGCGAAATGTCGTAGCCGAGTGCCGATTCGAGCCGGTCGATCTGCAGGAAGTCCTGCGCGCTGTTGAACCAGTTCAGCGCCCACGCTTCGAGCGCTTCCGGCGAGCCCGACGATGCAACGCCATCGGGCAGGGCGTCGAAAAACGCTTCCGTCAGCTTGAGCGAATCGAGGCACTTTTCCATCGAGATATAAGACGACACGCACGCCACGTCCTGAGCCGTCGCGCGCAGGCCCGTTGCGCGGGCATAGTCGCGGATAGCAGCGCAGCGGCCGGGCACGTCCATCGCCAGTTTAGGGCCGAGCACGCGCATGTCTTTCAGGCGCACGTTATCGCGGAAATCGCGCTCTGCGATGAGCGGTTCCTGCTCTGCCTTGATGCGCTCGATAAACGCGCTGCCCGTCGCGTTGCTCACGAGGATGAACGGGAACAGCGGCGGCGCGAGCGAAATCGTGTCGCTATCGACCATCATCGACGGAATCGCAACCGTGAGCGCTTCGCGCACGTCGCCATTCAGACTCGAATACAGATACGGGCTCTCTGCCGAGAATCCCGACGTCGTATTCGCGATCACCTGTTCGTCAGCGGCGGCGGCACGCGAGACGGCGGCCGAATACTGCGGCGTGTTCTTTTCCACGAACACCGGCCCCGTCATGCGCAGCACTTCCGTTTCAGACTGGTCGGCCGGGTTGTAGCCAACGAAGCCCTTGGCGGCGTCCACTGCCTTACGCGGCTTGGCGATCACGAGCAGCTTGTTTTGATACTCGACAAACGAGCCGAGCGCAACGAGGTTGCCGGTCACGATAGCAGCATCACCGCGCATGAACTGGTCGAGCACTTCACCCGAATAGCCGTCGTCGGTGCGGTTGCCAAACGTCACGCCTGCCTCATCGCGCATGCGGCTCGCCATCGCGAGGTCTTTCTGCCAGTTCGCGTAAGCCGTCGTCGCCTTTTCGTCGTCGCTGATCGCGGACCATTCGGAGCGCACGACAACGAGGCCGCGCGAATCGCGCTGCAGGCCGTCGAGCACTTCGAGCTGGGTTTGCAGCTTGGCGCGCAGGTTCGAGATTTCCGTGCTCAGGCGCTTGGACATGAGAGCCGACTCAGTCTTGTCCAGACGCTCTTGCAGTTCGCCGATCTTGTACGCCGTTTGCTGCGCCGCGCCGTTTTTGTTTTTGATCCACGCGGCAAAGCCCTTGCGGCCGTCGGTGTCGCGCGCGTCCGGGCCGCCCATGCCGAATTTCGCAAGCCAGTTCTGCTGCGCTTCGATGATGCGCACGGCCTGCAACTGCGACACCTTGGCGGCTGTGATCTTTTCGCGCTTGTTGCGCGCGGCGATTTCATCGTTGATGCGGTCCATTGCGGACGCATCGCCGACGGCGTTGGCCAGCATTTCGTAATCGGCCGCCGACAGGTCGCCCTCGATCTTCACGCGCGACGAATCACCGCGCATGAGCGCACCAATCCAGTCCGCCTTGATGCCGACCAGCTTGCGCTTGTACGCGTCAAACGTGCCGTCAGCGTCATAGTGGTACACCTTGACCGTCTCCACCGGGTTGCCCTGGCGCACGCCGCGCCCGTTGCGTTGGTGGATGCTGTCCGGCGTCCATCCGATCGTCATGTGATGGATAGCCTGCGTGCCCTTCTGCAGGTTGATGCCGACCTCTGCCTTTTTGTTGGCGATGACGATGCAATACTTGTTTTCGTCGCCGTCAGCGTTATAGCCGTCCTGCACGTCCTGCATGCCCGCGACGTCAACCGAGACAGCATTGACGATCTTGATTTTCGCGGCCGGAATGCCGACCTGCTCGACAAGCGCCAGCTTGATCTTGTGGTGCAGGCTCAGTTCGTCACAGAAAATGATCTGTTTCGATTTGCCCTGATAGCGCGGGTGCAGGTTTTCGAGCTTGACGTTTTCGACCAGCGCGGCGAGCTTGGGGCTGACAGTGATCGACGGCGTAATGTCGTTCGCGCCGAGCAGCTTCAACAGCGTTTCCTGCGTGCTGTAGTCCGTCGAGAGCAGTTCGACAGCAGAGCCCGCCTGCGCCATGCGTGCGCGGATCGTCACGAGGTACTTGGAGACGGATTCGCCCGTTTCCGCGTCCTTGACTACCTTGGTGCGAATGTCGGCCGGGTCCGCGTTGTTGTCCCAATAGTCGCGTTCCTCAACGACGTTCTTTTTGTTGAACGCGTCGATAGCCTTTTGCGCACCGTCGCGCTGATCGGCCGCGAACGAGAACGTGAAAATGCCGGTGTCCAGTTCCGCGTCATTGATGACGCGCGGCATCTTGCGGATCAGGTTGAACGGCGAACCCGTCAGCTTGTCCTCTGCATCGCCGCCGCCAGCCTTAAGCCGCTCGACGGCTTCGAGATACCGGTTTTTGTAGTCGATGATGGTGTCATACGACGCTTGCCCGATAGCGACGCCCGTTGCGACCTCATCGTATGCCGGGACGCTGATGTCGATGCCGTCGGCCTTGACGTCGTCGGCCGTCTTGATGAGCGCGGACGTTTGCAACAGGCGGCGCAGCAGACCGGCGTTTTGCAGGCCCGTAAAGACGCGCACCGGCCGCATGATGCCGACAATGTTTTCTTCCTCGCGTTCTTCGATATCGCACGCGGCGGCCATGAAGGAATCCGCGCCATTCACGCCGTACATTGCGTTCACTTCGCGCTCGCCAAGCGCCAGCGTGAGCATCGAATAGACTTCGAGCGGGCTGTTGGTGACGGGCGTTGCCGTGAGCGCGAGCACGCCATCATTGCGCGTCGAGAGCCCGCGCACGTACCAAGACTTCGCCTGCATATCCATGCCGCGTTGCGACTTCGCCGGATCAGCCAGGTATTTCGCGCCCTTGAACTCGCTCGACGTGAGTTTCGAGTTTTTGTAGTTGTGCGCCTCATCGAGCACGAGCGAATCAATACCCATGTCTTCGAAGTAGGGCAGTGCGCCCGACTTTTCGCCGACGTCCTTAACGTTGCCCTGCTTGCTCGCGGCGGCGATGTTCGCGCGCTTTTTCATCGCGTCTTCTTCGGCGAGCAGATACGCGTCATCGTGCTCTGTCAGATACGAGATATAGGCGTCCATCGTCTCATCGCGCAGCGGGATGAGCTTGAACGCTTCGAGCGTCATGAAAATCTTGCTGTGACGGTTCTCGCGGATCGTGTTCAGGTCGAGCTTGACCTGCGCGTTATCGACCTTGTCTTTGCCGTCCTTGCCCTGCACGATGCCGACAAAGAGGCAATCCGACGTATCGAGGTACGCCTTACCGGCTTCCTTTTTCCAGTTCGTGAGCGTCGCGTTAGGCACCACGAAAATGGTTTTCTTCTTTACGCCGATGCTCTGCGCGTACTGCACCGATGCCAGAGCCGTGAGCGTCTTGCCAAGGCCCACATCAAAGCCGAGGATGCCCGAAAACTGGCGGGCGTAGCGGCGCGCGGCGGCGTACTGGTACGCGTGCGGGCGGAACGTGACCGTGTTGAGGTTCGGAATGTCGAGCGGCGTGCCGTCCGGTTCCTCAATGAAGCGCAGCGCTTCCGGCGCGTTCAGCTTGTTGCGCAGGCTTACCTGAATCTCATCGTTGGCGCGCGCCCACGCATCGAACTGGGCTTTCGCGTTGTCGGTGATTTCCTTGATGCGGCGAAGCAATGCGGCCTCGCGAGCAGGATCTTGCTCGACGTCCGTTTGCTTCGACATGGTCGTGATGTTCTGGTTGCGAAGGTAACCCTTCACGAACCGTTGCATCGCCTTGTAGGCGGCTTTTTCTTCGTCGTTGGCCCACTTCGACAGCGAGGGCTGTTTGATATCGAAAACGTCGCGGCCTTCCGCGTCCGTCGTCAGAAAGATATCCGGCGAGACGTACTGTTTCAGGAAATCCAGCTTTTGCAGCGGCGAGATATGCGGCGTGAAAAGGCTGAACGTCATTTTCGAGACGTCAACGATGTTCACGCGCGACTTTGCCGCTTCCTGCTGTTTCACGAGCTTGGCGCGGATATCCGGGTCCGTGCACTGTTCGAGCGCCGCGTCCGCCTGTTTCAGGAAGTCCGCATAGGAGCCGGTGTAATAGTCGTTCGCATGCGTGACATGCTGACCGTCGGCCGACACACACCACTCATCGGATGCCAGCGGGTCGAAATCGGAAAACGCCTCGCGCATCTTCTCGACGGACACATAGCCGGTTTCGTCTTCGCTTTCGTACTTCGTCTTTTCGTACAGTTGCGTGGGCGTGAGCGCGACGGTGCTCACGTTGGCCTTGATTTAGCCGCGCCAGAATGCCGTAAATTCATTCTTGTAACGGGCGTTGCGAATCGAGAGCAGCGCGTCCTTTTCGAGGCGCGAGGCCTTGCCGATGGTCTTGTTGCCGTAGTTCTGGACCTTGGCGAGTTGCGCGGAAAGAACCGGGTACGCTTCGAGGTAGTTGAACGGCTCGACACTGTCCGCGTCCTGCATGAGTTGCATCGCGGCCATGCCCGCCGTGACCGCTTCCCACCACGGTTGCATGTCGCCCTCGCCGAGCGAGTCGATAGCCTTGAGCGTTGCCGTAAGCCACGCGGGCACGTCGGAATAGCTGCCCTTGGCGTTGCTGTAGCGCGCGTATGCCTGCGCATCGGCGAGGCTCACGGACGCCGTCACGGCCTCGAATGCCGTCGCGATCTTCGTGCCGACGTCGAGCATGGCGCGATCATCCGCAACCGACGAATCGAGCGCCGTCCACGCGCCATCGTTGTACTGCAGCGTCTGCCCGTCCTTATGGATCACGTCACCATCTTTGTAGACGATGGGTGCCGTTTCCGCCGCGTTGAGCAAGTCCCAGACGATATGCGAATCGGGGAACCGGCGAATCATCTTGGCGATGTTGCTGATCGAGTCATCGGAAATGACGGCTGCGACCTCGCCAAACTTGCCGTTGGTCGTGCCGACCTCGCCGAGCACAAAGCGCTTGCCGGTGCCGGTGAAATAGCGGCCTTCCAGAAACTCATCCCACAGCACGTTTGCCGCGCGCAGGGTGTCCGGGCTCTGCGTTTCCAGTTCGCTGATTTTCGTCGCGGTGTCGCGCGAGAATTTGCGGAATACGATCACGTCGGTGATCGTGTCGGCGGCGGCCGATTCGCTGAAAATCTTGTTCGGCAAGCGATACGCGCCGACAAATTCAGCCATCAACGACGCCTGCAGGCGCAGTTTCTGAGCCTTGGCACCCTTGCCGCTGACAATCGACGGCGGCACGATGAACGCAGCGAGGCCGTTCGGGCGCAGCTTCTGCAGCGAGCGCAGGATGAAATACTCTTGCAGGTTCGCTTTCTGGAAGCGCTTGTCGGCGAGCTTCGCATCACCGCGCATGGCGTTGTCGCCAAACGGAACGTTGGTGATGATCGCGTCGTAAATCTCATCGGGCGTAGCAGCCGCGACGGCCTCGAACGGCGATACCGTCGTGCTGACGGTCGGGCCATCGTTGATGAGGCCGTTGATCGTGCCGCTCGTTTCATCGAGTTCGATCTGCGTCATCACGGCCGATGCCGGGCGCGTCGCGGTAAATACGCCGCTGCCTGCCGACGGGTCGAGCACGCTGCCGCCATTGAAGCCCAGTTCGCCGAGCAAATCCCACATCGCCTGAGCAACGGGCTTCGGGGTGTAATACTCGTGCGGCGAGCCGGTAAGGCCGTCCGCGCCGGTGAGGCCGCCGCCATTGCCCGAATACTTCGCGAGCACAGTGCGGTCTTCGTCGGTTACGGCGCGCCCAGTGGCCTTAAGGTCGCGCATGAGGTCGATAGCCGCGTTGTTATCGCGCTGCCGCTGTGCGAGCGTTTTACGGCCTTCCTCAGGGTAATACTCTGCCGTCGGTTCCGTGCGCACCGGCGCGGGTTCCGGCGCAGGCTCGACGGCGGCCGGGCGCACGCCGAGCGCCAGGGCGATATCGCGCAGCCGCTTGCCGATTTTGAGTGCCCGGATCACGTCGGCGGTATCGGCCGACAGGGATGCGCGCTCAGTGATGAGGTCGCGCGCCTCTTTCGCCAGTTTCAGGCGTCCGAGGTCGATTTGTAGATTGGTCATATTCGCCAATAAAGGTAGGTGGGCGCGTTAAATTCTCGCGGCCGTTTATGCCTTCACTGGCGCGGCTTTTCCTACGAAAAAGCCCCGTTTTCAGGGGCTTTTCCATGCTGCTTTACTATCCGGCGATTGCCTTGGTCATGTAGTCCGTGTACGAGTTGACCGCGTCGCGCACGGCCGCCTCGATATCGGCATCACCCGGATATTTGCCGAGCGTCGTGTCGATGCGTTCGGCAACACCGTCGGCCATCATGTCGATGCTCTGCGCGGTGACCGTCTGGAGAAACGCGAGGTCGGCAGCGCGCTCGCTGTTCACTTCGGGCTCGATGGGCTGCACTTCCGTGATGCCTTCCGGCAGCGGGTCCGTCACCTGCGCACCGGGATCAGCAGCGGGCAGCGTCCAGCCGTCGTCGGGCCATTCTTCGGCCATTACGGCGGTCACCTCTGCGGCGAGGTCAGGGCGCTTCTGAGCAATCCACGTTGCGAGCGCGGAGCGCGTCACGCCGTCCTCGTTGTCGGACGCGAGCGAGTAGAGCACGCGGTAGACGTCGATGCGGCGCAGCGCGTTGATGGAGTCAGCAGCGATAGCGATGTACTTCTGCATGGTTTCGTCAGAGAGAGGGGAGGCCGTCACAGTAGCAGGGGCGGGCGTCTCGACAGTGGTCGCGCTTTCCTCGCCGGTCGGTTGGTCCGTCGTGAGCGCAGCATCGCCCGGCAGCGGCGCGGCATCGGCGGCGGCTTGTGCGGCTTCTTCACGGCCACGCTTGTTGCCGACGATCCACGCGGCCTGCAGCGTGTCCTCATCGTTCGTGACCCAGTCGGGCGGCGTGGTGTCACCCTGCAGGCCCGCGTTGTAGCCTTCCGTCGCGGCGCGGTCCAAGTCGGCCTCTGCAGCGAGCGCGGCGGCGGCCGGATCGACAGCCGGGGCGGCAGCGCTTTCAGCAGTCGGCTTGAGCCATTCAGCCGCTTCCGGGCTGGGCGTCAGGTCGGGCTCGCCACCAAGCGATGCAATGAACGCTTCCGGGTCGATACCATTTTTAGGGGCGAGTTCGCGGAAATCCGCGAGAATCTCGTGCGCGCGGTCAATGTCCTTTTGGCGATTACGAAGCGCGTCGGCCTGATACCGTCCATTGCCGCCGATACGCTGTTCGAGCGACTTCGCCGCCTCGATACCGTCGGCAATGCCGCGCAGCGTTTCGAGAGCAAACTCGACATTCTTGCGAAGACGATCAGGCACGGTCGGCGCAGTGGCTTGTTCCACCGGCGCAGCAATCGCGGCTTCCGCTACTTGGGGTTCGGGCTTAAAGGCGGTGCTTGCGGCCCATTCCATCGTGCGTGCGTCGAATGCCGCCGCGATTTCGCTGGCGTCGCCGTCGCGCGTGTCTACGTCGAATACCTGGTCGAATCCGAGCACGAGCGAGAGGTAACGCGCGGTGTCGTCAAACTGCGCCAAAACGATGCGGTCGCCGCCTTCGTTGAGTTCGCCGGGCACGGCCCCGCCGACGTTCTTCTGCACAATCATCGGGGATGCACTCTCGCGCCAGCCCAGTTCCCTGAGGGCGGCAATCACGAGTTCCGACTTGTGCGGCGCTTCCGGCTCAGGGGCGGCCTGCGCGGATTCGCTCGCGTCGGGTTGTGCGTCCGGTTGAAGGTCGTTCGCGAGCGCGTTGAGCAGGTCATCGTCAATAACAGTCGTGTCCGGCTTGCGCTCTGCGACCGTATAGCCCGCGTCGCGCAATTGCTGGATCGTATCGTCCACCTGCGTGTGAAGCACCTTGCCCGTGCCGTCCGTGTGCGCCGCGATGTTTTTCCACGCTTCTTCACCTGCGGGCGTTTCGGGATAGAACGCGGTAAACATGTCGTCAACCGGCGCATACGAGATATCAGGCGTGACGTTGGCGGCGGCCGTGGCGTCAGGCGCATCAAGCGCGAGTTGTCCCTGTGCGGCGGCGGCTGCAGCGGCTTCGGCTTCTGCGTTCGCTACGCTTTCCTGATACTTCGCGAGATAGTCCAGACTCGTCTGAATGTCATCCGGGTGCATCTGCTTGAGCTTTGCGCGCAGGTCGTATTCATCGAGCTTTTCGCCGCCATTGATCGACGTCGGCTCGTAGGTCGCCATGCGGCGCAGGTCATCGAGCGAAAGAGCGTCGATCTGCGCATCGAGTGCCGCCTGAATTGCGTCGAGCGTCGCATTGTCCTGATTGTCGATTGCCGTCTGAGCAACGGTCTTTTCGGGTTCAGCGACAGCGACAGCGACAGCGACAGCGGCCAGTGCCGGTTCAGCCACAACAGGCAGCACGCGCTTTTGTTCGACCTCGATTTCCAGTTCGGAGATTTCCGCGTTGAGGTTTTCGAGCGTCACTACACCATCGTCATACTGCTTTTGCAGGCCTGCGATGTTCTCCATGCGTTCGGCGCGCTTGGTGTTCGTCTCTGCGAAGCGCGAACTGTTGCGACCGGCGAGCGTCATCACACGCGCGGCGACATTCTGGACATTGAGGTCGCGGCCCTTTTCCGGCGCGACGACAATCGTAATGTCCTTTTTGTTGAGCATCCATTTCCACGAAACAACGTCGTCAGTCGCCATGATCTTTTTGGGCGTGACGTCGGGATTGTGGAAAAAGATCGAGACGGTTTGACCGTCCGACAGTTCGAACACGGCTGCAACGTTGGTCGTACCGCGCTGCGTGAAAGGCTCAGTGACCTGCACAGAAAGCACGCTGATACCGTCGCCCTTGCGGTCCATCACCTTGCGCAGGATTTCCATGCGTTGCGGCAGCTTGG
The DNA here is from genome assembly GCF_003121405.1 of Paraburkholderia sp. C35. Lineage (GTDB taxonomy): Bacteria > Pseudomonadota > Gammaproteobacteria > Burkholderiales > Burkholderiaceae > Paraburkholderia. The sequence continues at coordinate 27,408 of NZ_QBUY01000024.1, forward strand.
CGAACGGGATCACGAGCGCATCGAGCGTCACCACACCGTCAGCATCGCCGAGAATATCGGCGATGCTCACCGGGTCGAAAATCAGGCCGTCAGAGCCATCGCTCGAGCGAATTTCGTACAGCACCTGCGCGAGGGTCTTGCCGACGGGCATGTTCGCGCTATCCCAAAGCACCTTTTGCATGGGGTTCCTTTCCTCGTGTGGGAGTTGATCTTGCGTAAGCGGAATGGACATATCGCCGTTGGTCATCCACCAACGTAGTTGCGCGATAGAGCAGGGCACACAGCTTTCGAGGCCCGGCCAGCCCGCATTGAAGTTGCTCAGATAGCCCGCCTCTGCCGTGCGTTGGTCGGGAAAGCCGAGCATTACCTTGTGCTCATCGAACGCGCCGCGCACGTTTTGATTCACGACGTAGGCCGTTTGCGCTTCCGGGTACGGGCCGACGTAGCAATCCAGTTCATCGCCGTCCGCGCCGGTCACGCCTTCCACATAGCCGTAGTGGAATTTCATGAGGTTCGCGCCGCTCGTGCCGTCGGCGGCGCGCCACTCGCGCAGCGAGCCGCGTGGGTTCTCAATCACGACGGGAATGTCCGCTACGGCGGCGCGTCCCTTCTTGTAGTTTCCGGCGTCCTGCTGCGCGATGGTCGGCGCGGGGCGCGTGTTGTGCCCGTATGCGCTGTCGTGCGCGGCTTGCTCGATGTGCGAAAAGGTGTCCATTGAGCCATTCTCAGGTCGCGCGCGCGCGCGAGCCTCGCGGCTTTTCCTACGGAATCCGTTGCATTTTCAAACGTGACAACATACACTTGAGGCTCATTCACACACCGGGGAAACCCATGAAACTGAAACTGACGAAGAAACTTCAATCGCTCATCCTGCCGACGGAGGGCGAGGCGGCCGGTACGGCACCGTTCGAGGGCGCGGAGTTGCTGCAAGCGCTCATTCGCGGCGTGTGGGCGGCAGGCGGCATCGCGAAAGATGGCTCGATCAGCCTCGAAGTGGCTGACACCGACGTCGAACGCCTGCGCGGCCACGCAACGGCGCGCCTCGCCGCGCTGGAGGCATCGCTGGCGAACTGCACCACCGACGAAGAACGCAAGCCGTTTTTCGGGGAAAACAGCAGTTGGCGCGGCCTCATGCGCCAGATTGATCCGGTCGCGGCCTGATCGCTTGCGTCGGATAATGTGACAACATACAATCGAGTCTCACCCGAAAGGAGCGCGCCATGCTGCAACTGAAATCGAACGCACCGGAAATCAAGTGGATCATCCACAACGCCGACCGCAACGATTTCGCGCGCTCCCTCAATAACCGCCTGCTCGCGACCGGCACGCTCACGGACCCGATGATTGCGGCCGTCGCGCGCATCGTGTCGCAGAATGCGTCAGCCGCCACGGTCGATGCAGCGGGCGTCGAGCGCATCGTGACCGCGTTTACGAACGCGCAGGAAAGCGGGTTGAAATACCCGAAAATGTTCCTGGCTGATTTCACGTTCGCGCTCGCGATGAGCGGGCGCAGCGCGGGCTCGATTTGGGTCACGGAAGGGTTCAAGCGCGGCGGCCGTTACCTTGGCAAGGTTGCAGACGGCAAATTCATCGCGAGCGACGCATGCACGGCAGCGGAGCGCACAAAGGTGCTCGACGTCTGCGCGGACCCGAAACAGGCCGCCGAGGCATTCGGCAAAGAAACCGGCCGTTGCGCCTGCTGCGGGCGCGAACTGACGGACCCGGAAAGCATCGCCAACAGCATCGGCCCGATCTGCGCCGGGCGCTACGGGTTTTAAGGAGACGGTGTGGTAGATCGAAACAAGTCGCCGCTGTCCATTGTGAGGCGGCACAAAACAGTGCTGGCGGCAGCAAAAGCCGCGAGCACCGCAACGGTGATGCCGCGCGCCAAAGCGCCGGAACCGAAATTTCGTACCGTGCTCGCACCGGGCGCGAACTGGCCGGGCATGGCCCCGCGTATCGACATGCTGCTGACGGGAGGTAAAAAGTGAGCGACACAGAAAACGGCTTGGTCCTGCTCGATGACAGCGAGTATTTCGTGCAGCACAACGTCAACTATCCGCCGACGGCGGGCAACGGCTTTTTGATGCGCCGCTGCGCGGTGTCGATGACGTCGCCGGAAGGTGCGGAGTGCGTTGGCGGCTATGACCTGACAGTCGATGGCAAGTGGCACGCGCAGATTCAGAAGCCGCTTGATCGCGAAACCGATACGGATTGCCGCGAGTTGGGCGCGTTCGAGAGCCGCAACGAAGCGCTTCACGCGCTCTGGACACACAGACACGAAGCGCTTACGCGCCATCCGCGTCACTAAGATCACGTCCCGCCATCGCGCGGGATTTTTCGCATCGGAGCGAGCATGGCAAAGATGACAAAAGCACAGATTGCCGACCGGCTCGAAAAGATCGCGCTCATGGTCACCCGGCTCGATGCCGACTTGAAAGCGCAGTTCGGCGAGGAAGCATCTGTATTTTTCGAGGCCGACGGCGGCATTCACGCGATGGACGTCGACGATACGGCGGACAAGCGCGCGAACGTGAGTAGCCGACAGAAGCACATCATTGCATCGTGCAAAACATACAGCCGCCACGGCGTAGGAGCTTGGTGATGGATAAGCACTTTCAAAACATCGAGCGCGAGCTTAACCTCGCGATGGACGCGGTAGAGGCAGGCGAGGCCGACCGCGAGACGTTGCTCGAACGGCTCGAAATGCTGCTCAACAACGTGAAGGGCAAGCGCTTTGCAACCGGACATGCGCTGTTCGGCAAACAGTTCAAGCCGGGCGGCGAGCCCGCGAAAGAACCGGAGGGCGGCGAGCAGCCGCCGCGCGCGTTTGATCGCGGTGACCTCGTGCGCACGAAAGACGGGTATCTCGCTTACGTCGGCTACTACGATCAGCACGGCAAGGTAGTCGCGAACGTCGTGTATCAGGCGTGCGATTTCAAGGAAAGCGAACTGACGGCGGCCGAATAATGATTGAGGTATGGCTACAGGCGACGTGCAACGGGTGCGGCTCGACGCACAATGCCGGTACGCCGAACACGTCGAAACCCGACTATCGGGAACTACTGAAAAGCGTGTACGGCTGGAAGCGCATGCCGGGTGATTTAGACTACTGCCGCAACTGTGTGACGTCGGGACGGGCCGCAAAGCGGATCAATATTTTTGGAACGGATGCAGAGAACGATGATTCGCAAACTGATTAACGACAAGCCGATGACGCCGAAAGAGCGGCGCGCGAAGTCCAACGCGGACAAGGTCGCGCGCGGCGAGCGTCACCTGAATATGTGGCTCAGTCCTGAGGCGGCGCAATCGCTCGACCTCGCGACCGGGCCTGAGGCATCGCGCGGCGCGATTGCGCAGGCTGTCAATGAAGCCCTGATTGCGTATGCGCGGAGGAAGCGTGTTTGACCCGTTCTTTAGCCCGTTCAAGCTGCCGCCGCACGTCGCGGCCAGTCTCGATCAGATAGCGATGAATGCGGCGTTCGGTACAGCCGCAACAACGGCCGCCGTCAATCCGTTGGCTGACAAGTCGCGTGAGGAAGTTCTGGCGGATATCAAGGGTATCAAAGCCATCATCGACAAGGCAGAAGAAGCCGAGCGCGACTATGAAGCGGCTTTCAATACGCTCATCATGGGCGCGTATAACATCGACCTCGCAAAGCGGTACGTGATGATCGTGCCGCCGACGTTCAAAATGGAACTGGTGCCGCCGCGCTACGTGCGCGAGGGCAAGGTGAAGCAATCGAGCATGGCTGATCGGGTCGTGTTCATCGCGGACCCGAATCACGCCATGCGGGAAATCTTTTCAGACAACGGTTTCACTCGCTTTCCCAAGGCGTAGTGTCCGACAGTTCATCGCGCGGCGCGAGAATCCATTTTTTCGAGTAGGGCGAGATTCCGACCGCGCTCACCATTCCCACCACCTCATACGCGATGACCACGCCGCCGCCAGGCATCGCCGCGATCAGGTCGTACTTTTTCACCTGAAAACCCGGTACGTCGATGGGCTCAACCAGTGCCTCAAGCAACTGGGTATCGGGCGCGAGCGCGTCGCCACGGTCGGTAAGATCGAGCGTGCCCTGAAACTGGCTCGTAATGAGCAGGCGGCCCTCGCCAAGCGGTTTGTATTCGAACGTCGGTTCGTCCTCAGGCGTGAGCACGCCAAGCCCGCCAATGGTCGGCAAACCGCCCTCAGTCGAGCCGTCATCGGCCACGCGATCAATGACCTTGCGATAAAGCGAGCAGTCCAGCGCATTCGGGTGTTTCAGCGCGACCGCGCGCGCCGCGTTCGTGATCGCAACGGGTACGGAATTAATCATTTCGCGTTCTTCATAATGTCGTTGAACTGTTCCTGCGTGATCGCGCCGAGCGCGAGCAGGGTGCGCGCGTTACGCTCGATCTTGCGGGCATTCGCCGACGGCTTTTTCGCTTCTTCTTTCGCCTTCTCGACGGCCGCCTTTTTCATCGACTCGCGCGCGCGGCGCGCCGCGTTGGCCGCCTGTTTTTGCGCCGTCGTCTTGAGGTTGGTGCTCGACTTGCGCTTGGCCTGCTGCTCTGCCGCGTGCGCGCGCACGTCAGCGGCCTTGGTGCGATCCGCCTTTAGCTTCGTGCCATCGAGCGCGGCGCGGGCCTTGATGACCTGCTGCGCGATTTTGGCCTGCGTGTTCGCATCTTTCAGAATGACGTGCATCGTGCGCAGTACGTGCTTGCACGCGACGCCATGCAGTTTCGGGTTGCGGATCTTCGGATAGCCGGTTTCCGCGCGCCCATAGTTGTACTTGCCGATGGTCGCGATGTAGCGGAACCAGAAGCGGTGACGGCCGCAATCGCAGTCGAACCTGAGCCGCCCCTGCGCAACCGCCTTGCCGATCTTTTTCGGGTCGTTCGCCGACGCGCCGACGGTCGCTTCGAAATCCATAAACTCGACGTGCACATGGTGCCGCGTGACGTTCGAATCCGGCCCGGCGTTCGTGATGAAATGCACGAGCGGGCCGCGCAGCGAGACGGGCACGGCAACGCGGATTTCAGTGTTCGCGCGTTGCTTGTCGGCATCTAGCGCGAGGTCGATCACACCTTGCGCGGTGATGCCGCCGATGAACTTCTTTTTGAGGTTCGTGACGTTCGACTGGAACGCGCGCAGGTCTTTCTGTGTGATCGGGCGCAGCGCGCCGCGCAGCGACGTCTGCAGCAACCGGCCGCCGTCATACTCGCCCGATACCTCATTCGGGTTGAGGATGGTTGAGGCGGCTTGCCGCTGTTCGAGGTCAGCCTGCGCATTGCGTTGGGCTTCACCGCGCGCGGAGGGCAGGCGCGCGGTTGCCCGGTTAATCAAGCGCTGAATATGCTCGTTCTTCATCGTCAGTCAGATAGCCGGTTTGCCGCTTGATGGTCTGCAACTGCGTGAAGTTCGGCAGCACTAGCGCCTGTTCCGGCAGTTCCTGTTCGAGGGTATCGAGCCCGGCCGCCGCGAAAATGACCATGTATTGCGCACGGTCACCATAGACGCGGCGGGCGGTGAGCGTGATATCGAAACGCTCATCGGGCAGCGTCTGATACCGGATCGCGGTAGACCAGTCCGGCGTCTGTTCCGCGAACTTGCGCACCGCCCGCACGAATGCAGCCGTCGAGACGGGCGTGATAGCCATTACGAGGCGGCCTTGCCGTCGGATGCTGCCGCGTTCTGTGCGGCCAACTCAGCCGCCGCTTGCGCCTGCGGATCTTCGTCAGCCGAGAAAATGAGCCCGCGCTCTTTCGCCATCGCTGCCGCCGCCACGTCCATCGCAGCCTGAGTTTCGTCGCGCGTCTTTTGAGCGGCGTCCTGCCGGGCCTTTTCTTCTGCCGCGTCGTCGGCGACACCCTTGGCATAGACGGCCGCCTCATCGGGCTCATCCGGCCAGTCGCAGACATTCGGGAACTCAGGCGCGTGGATGATGGCCGTGCACTTCATCTGATAGTTCGCCCATGCCTGGAACACGGCGCGGTCACCGGGGCTCAGGACACCCGAAATGAGCGCATCGCCCTTGCCAAAGTTGGCGGCGCGAGCACGCTCCATGCGCACGTCAAATTCAGCCATCTTTGCCGCGCGCAGGCGGGCCGCCACAACGGTCGCATCAATGCCCCAGTCGTCGCCGTCGAACTTGTATTCATCCGACGGGCGCGGCTTGTCGGTAAGCCCGGCCTGTGCGGGCGTGATGCCCGCCATAAGGATTTCAGCCGGGTCGCCGTTACTCTGCTGATAGAGCGGGATGGTTCGATAGTCCGGTTGCAGCACCCATGCGCCATCAACCCAAAACGGCCACGTCAGGCGCGGGCGGTCGGGAATCGGAATCTCAGTGCAGAAAGCGGGCACGAGCCAGCGATTCGCGTTGAGCGGGTCCGGGTCGGCCAGGCGCGCCGTGACGAACTGGCCGGAATGCGGGTCGAACTGATAGAGCATCATGGTTATAGGTTCTCCGTTAGAAAGCGCGGATCATCGCCGTGAGGGCGACATTGCGCGGACGTGCTTCTGTGCCGCCGTCGTTGTTGACGGTAAGGACGTGGGTATGGCCGCCGCCAGCAGCGACAGCGATGTTGTGGGCGTGGTTGCCGTCGCCGTAGATGCCGATGTTGGCGTTCGATGCGCCGATCCAGATTCCAGTACCGGAACCGTAGACGTTCGCCTGCGTGCGGCTCGAACCGGAACCCGTCGAGACAGCCACACCGACACCGCCGTTATCGCCACCGGCCTGCGCCGAACCGTAGTTAGGCTGGCCGTGCGAGTGCCCCGGATCACCCACGCCGTGCGCGTGCCCGCCATCGGCGACGCCGTGACCGTGATAGCCCTGTACGTCAGTGGTTGCCGTGTGCGTGTGCGCCGCGACGGTGTCGGACGTCGCAACGTGCTTGTGTGCGATGTTCTGCGAGGCCTGATACGTGCCAATCGCGCGCGACGTGTCGATACCGCGCGAGTCGTCATAGCAGCGGATGAACTCGCCGCGCAGTTCGGGAATGCGGAACGTTGCCGCGCCGTCGCCCGACGAGAAACAGCCCCACGAGCCCGCTGTCCAGTCCGACTCAGACACGAGTGCGCCGCTCGTTTGCGCATACGCCCACAGGGCGGGGTAGTCGGCGCGATTGAGCAGGGCACCGTTTGCCTTTAGATAGCCAGTGCGTGCCGTCGTGCGCGGCTCGAACGTGACCGTGCCAACGAGCGTATTCGAGACGGTGCTTGCGACAAACTGGGTCGATGCTGCCTGAGCGGTTGCTGTCCCGACGGCGGCCGTCGGCACAGTCGGGATGCCGGTGAATGCCGGGCTTCCGAGGAAGGCAATGCCGCCCTTGTCCACGCCGTCCACCGTGACTTTCACGTTGCCGCTGCCGTCGGGTGCCGCGCCCATGTAAATCTTGTTTGCGCCCTGGCCGATACCGCCGCCTTGCTGGACCGTTTTGTAGCCGATGGCCGGTTCCTTGGTGCCAACGACTACCGCGAGCGCGGCAACGTCCGTATCGGTCGCATATTGCGGGTGCGGGTCGGCTTTCGCCTCGTGCTGATTGATGAGCGCAGCCATGCCCTGCGGGTCCGTCGCGACGGTGACCGTCACACTGTCCTCAGGACAGGCCGACGTATCGAGCGTGTACGCAAACGGGATATCGAAACTGGCCGACTTCACGAACAGCGCGGAGTCGCCGCGACTCCATACCGCCCCAAGCGTAATGCCTGCGAAAAAGCCGATTTCGCCGATAGCCTTGCCGTTCGGGCTCTTGCCGTTCGGGGCGGTGTCGGTGATGGTCGTACCAATCTGGATCGACGTCGGCGAGACGTTCGAACCGCTCGAAATCGGATAGCGGGCGATTTCGCTTTTGAGCGCGACCATTGCGCGCGCGGCCTGATCGGCGGCGTCGCCCGTACCGCCAAGCGAGTAAAGGCCGGTGCCGATGGCGATGTGCGTCAGTTGGACCGCAAAGCCCGTCGCATCGTCGGTCGGCATGAGAGCCAAACCGGCAGAAGTGATTTTGGGGTTGAGAGATAGCGTCACAGGTGAGCCTCAGAATGGATGCTCTGATTCTCAGGTCACCTATGCAGTGGACCGGCGCGGGTTTTCCTACGCTAGATCGTGAAATACATCTCTGCCATTTCGTCGGCAAACTCCGACGTATCGGCAACCGACATGCTGCGGTTGGCCGCGTACATGAGCGCGAGCACGGCAATCTGCCCGTTGGTGATTTCCGGGTTTAGTTCATACCGTGTGCCCGTTGCCGCGACGCCGCGCACCTGCACCGCGCCACCCGGATTGAACCGTTGCACCGGCGAGAGCAGTTCGATCATGCCGGTAGAGTCGGCACGAAAGTACAGGTCGATGGCCGCCGCGATCATGCTTTCGTCAAAGAGCAGGTCACGCGCGGGCGCGCGCGGGTCGTTTGACGTCATCATTGCGCCAGGCTCGCGATGGCCTAGCGGCAGTTCCTGCGAGACGATCACGAGGCCGGTGCCGTCCGCCGCACCGGGATCACCGGCATCAACGGCCGCGAGCAGGTTGACGGCCTGCCCCTTGTAGCCGTTGATTTCCGCCTGGAGTGTAACGACGCTCACGAGGTCACCTCATCGTCATCATCGCCGACAACCGGGACGCGCCACGTCGGCGGCGTGTCGGTGCGCACCTCGCTGTAATTGCCGTCCACGTCCACGGCGTTATCAATCATCTTGCCTGCGCGCATGTTGACCGCGGTGACTTCCGTGACCACCTTGTAGCCTGCCGGTGCCGCCTTGCCGTCGTTCGGCTCGCCCGCGCCCGGTGCCTGAAACACTGGGATGCTCGCGTGCAGCACGAAGTCCGCGACGTTCACGCGCAGGTTCTTTTGCACTTCCTGCGAGATTGCGCCAACGTTAATGTCTTCGAGCACGACGGGGAAAGGAAGGCTTTGCCCGGCGAACTGGTGCGCCATCTGGAAGCGCCGCCCCTGCGGGCCTTGCGTAAAGAGGTCGAACTGCAGCGCGAGACTGTGCGCCGAGTGCCGCTCAGACGCGATAAACGCGATCTGCGCGCGGTAGTCATTCGCGCTCAGGCGCATCTTGTAGGCGCGGTTCAGTTCGTCACCGGGCAGCATCACGTCCACCGGCGACGCGACAGAGACGCCGTAGTCCACCATCGACGGCGTAAAGTCTTCGTCAATGCAGACGATGCACACCGGCAGCAATGAGGACAGGCCCGGCCCGCTCACGTTCTGATTCTTTCGCCACTCGTTGAGCACCTCATCAATCTTGTCGATCATCCGGCCGGGCGCATAGACGATGCTTTTCGAGAGCCCGCGCGCGACGTACTCTTGCATTTGCGGCGTGTCGGCCACAAGGCCGCTGTAAAAGCGGCCGAGGTATTGGCCGAACGCCTGTTCGAGAGCAGAGAACAGGCTCAACGTTACGCCCCCCACGCGCGGCGCGCGAGCGAGCGGGCCGGGCTTTCCGTTGCAGCGGCTTCCTGCTCATCGGGCAGCGCTTCCAGTTCAACGAGCGTGCCGGTACTGAACGAGCGGGCGCGGGCGCGAAATTCTGCCGTCGCGCTCGAACTGACAGACAACGGCGCGACGAAGCCGCCCGTACTATCGAGCAGCGTCGTACCGTTGCCGGGCACGCGCGAGGCGATGGACATGAGTTCCGCGTTTTCTTCCTGCAGGCGTTCAATCGTCTGCATCATGAGCGCGCTATCCGCCTGCATCGAGTCGAACAGCGTGCGCATCATGGCGTTGGACAGTTGCCATTCCTGCACGACGGAATCGAGGAAAGTCTGGTCATCGAATGCCGCGCTATCGAACATGTAGCCGCGATTGGTCGTGTAGTTCGGCTCGAACACGTAATCGAAGCCCGCGAAAATGTCCGGCACCGACGGGCTCAGGCGCGGCAGCGTGTGAATCGCCGACGAGAACCCGCCTTGCTTGCTCGAAAAGAGCCGTTCGGCAATCGAGCCCGAATCGGTGTCGAGAAATTCCGCCTCGTGCGTGATGTTGCCCTTGTCGTCGCATTCGAGGTGCGTGGTGACGAAAGCAGGCTCGATGTTGACCATGCGGCCGTCAAACACAACGGATTCAGGCGGCGTGAGGCCAAAGCGCGCGCGAATCCAGTGCCCGTAAAAGCCGGTGAGGTCGCGGTTGCGTACCTTTTCCTGCACCTCGCGGCCATTCACGAGCGCGGAGAGCGCGGGCAGGTTGAACTCCCGATCTTTGCCGGTGAAGTTGCGGCCCCGGTCGTGCACGTTGTAAGTGATCTTTCCCGTTTTGGTTCCCATGCTTTCCCCCATTAACTCAATGTGCCGATGCACAGCACCGGCATGACACCCATTGCACCGTTTGCCACGGCAAGCCCGCCCGTTACCCCGATACCCTCGAACACAGTGGACAATTGCAGTTCGAGCATGAGGCGCGCCGCCAGCACGGAACGGAACGCCTTGGCGACTTCGAGCAGCCCCAAGCCGTTGTCACTCGTGACGGGCCGCGTGACGCGCACGCGGCTCGTGCGAAAGTGCGTGATAGGCGTCGCTGGCGTTTCACCGTCGGCGAACGTTGCAACGCCGTTCGCATCAACGGTGTAGTCCGTGACGGTTGCGGTTGCCCCTACGGGCGTCTCGATCAGCGGCGTCAGTTCGCCCGCTTCAAGCTGCGCGCCCCACAAATAGAACGAATCCCCCGCCGCGCCGGTGTCGGAGGTCGGATCAACGGTGAATTTCGCGCCGCCGATGGCCGTCGCGGGAAAGGTCGTGCTGATCGCAATACGATGCCAGCCGACAGAGTCATCAAGCGTGATGGTCTGAAAGGCAAACTCGACGTCTGTACTGTCGCGCAGCCGCAAGGTGTAGTTGCCCGGCATCGCAGCGGCATACACGTAGGCCGAACCAGTGAATAGCCTGCCCGCCGCTGCAACGTCAGATTCAATCTGCGCCGCCCAGTCGTTTCCGACGGCGGTACGCGACACCTTCGCGGCCGTCTGTGTGCCATCCGGCGCGACCGTCGCATTGGAGGTGACGGTTGCGTTAGAAAGCGTCCATCCCGCGCCGTTGTTCGCGAGGTTGGAATTTTTGATGAGGTTCGTGCGTGCCGTCGGATAAAGCTGGCTTTCGCCGCGCCAGTCCGTCCGGTAGATCGTCGGCAGACCGTCCTCGCTGTTCGGGTCATACACCGCCTGCACGGACGGGCTCAGGTCGATCACGCTGCGCGGCGTGACGTCGGCCGGGTATTGGTCCGCCGTCGCAATCGGATGCCAAAGCGGCTCGACCTTCCATACATTCGGCCAGGTCGCCTGCAGATACTGTTTGAGAAAGATCATGCCCCGGCGCGGGTTGCGCGCGAGGGCCGCTTTCATGAGAAACGAGGTCCGCGTGTCATCGCGGCGGATGATCGGCAGGCCGTTGAGCTTGAGCACGCGCTCCATCAATTCGGTATCGCCGAGGTGCGGCATACCGTAGAGGTTCAACTGGCGTTCGCGCGGCCGGATGAGCGCGTTGTAGACGGACGTGAAAATCGCTTTCAGGTCCGATTCCAGTTGATCGTATTCCGCGCTGTTCGCAAGCGGTTGCAGCGCGGGCGCGTCGATGGGGATGAGGTTCGCCGCCACGTCAATGACTCCAGAGGCCGTCGTTGTACGTCGCCTGCGTCACGTTCACCGTGAGCGAGTCGTTGGTGACGTATCGGTATTGCTCAGGCTTGGGCGCGGCCTGCGCCGGAACAAGGATCTGCACGTCGCTGCCGTCATCCTGCAGCGCGACAATGCCGTCCGTCGTGTTCGTGAGCGCGGTATTCACTTTCTTGCTGGAAAGCGTCAGCATGCCGCGCTTGGTCGCGGCAGAGCCCTTGCCGTACAGCGCGAGCACCTTGGACCGGATTTGCGCCTCAACGTCGGCCGTGTCGTGCACGACGGACACCTGCGCATCGATCGTCATCGGCAGAGGCGTATCGACCTCATCAACGAACTTGACCCAGTACGAATCGTCGGCCGCCGCGATCACCTTTTTAATCTGCGTCTGCATCCACGTTGGATCACTGCCGTCCGACGTCGCGAACGCAACGAACATGCGGTTGATGTTGTTGACGCTGCCACCGCGCACGCTTTCCTCGATCTGCTCATTCCAGACGGACAGAAAGTCGAGGTTGTTCAGGTTGCGGCGGATAAGCGCATCAAAGTTGCCGAGAAAGACAGCCGACGAATCGTATTGCGGCGGCACGCTCGCCCACTCGCGCAGCGTCTCGATATCAATCGGGTCCATACCCGGATTGACGACGGCCGTCATTGCGAACGTGGCCTGCCGGTCGTGCGAATCGACCGTCGATTCGAACGTGAAAACGGAGTTCACGTCCACCGCGAGCTTGCCGTAGGTTTCCTCAACGACGAAGTCGATCACGGTGCCGTTCGCCGGTTGCACGCCGAACGTGTTGGCCCACCCGAACTTGACCCATAGCTGGCGCAGTTCATCCGTCTCGATGATGTAGCCGGGATCACCCGCGAGCAGGTTGGCGAACTCAGGCGTGTATGGGAACAGCACGCCGCCCACGCTCACGCGCAGGCCGCTGATCTGCTGTTCGGTGTCCGTGTTCGGCGTGATCTGCACCGGGTAGAAGGGCGCGGAGCCCGACACCGTATGCGTGAGAGGTCGCTCAGTCACCTGTTTGACGGTCACTGGTGCCGTGCCGCCTGCAGGGATGATCGCGGCCGACTCAGCGACGTAGACGCGGCCATAGGAGTCGAGAAAGCGGCGGCCGGTCACCACGTTGAGCGCCACGACGTCCGGGTTCTTACCCGTCAGCACGGCTCGCGGCGGCACCGCGAACGGAAGGATGCCCTTCAATGCGGCATCCGCGAGCACGGTCGTATCGCGGGTTTTGCTGAACGCCTCAGTGCTCTCAACATCGATCTGAGACGACACCATAGCAAGCATGGTTGCAATCGAAGACAGTTGCATGAGCAGGCGCGGGTCGTTCGCCTGAAAGTACAGGGCGGCGGTCGGGTAGTCCTGTGCGGCGGCCTGTACGGCGGTCCAGAAGTCGTCGCGGGTCAAAGCCATTTAGTTGTCGCTCCCATTCGGTACGGGCACAAATTCGCCCGCGACCTCGATGTACAGATTGCGCTTGTCCGGCCCGGTGTCTTCGGCGTAGATATTGACGCTGCCACGCGGCAGCGCGGCAATAAGCGGCACGTCGTTGCGCAGCTTGGCGATAGTCGCGTCAGCGAGGCCCGCTGCGAGCGGGGTTTGCAACATGTCGGTCACGATCTGGCCGTAATCGCTCCCCAAATAGCCATTGAGGGGCGTCGAAAGCCAGTGCGTCGTCATATCAACGAGGTCGGATGCGGGGATTTTTGCCATACGTGAATGCTACGGCCGCCCCGTCACATATAGACGTGTCGTTTTCCTACCGGCGAGAAACTGTAAAAATATAGATATGTCTATTGCCATAGTTGCGCTTGGTCATTAATATGTCGATATTCCGATACGGGGAAGCGATGACCACCACGCGATACCTTTGCAGCGTCTGCAGCACGCCACACAAGCGGCAGCATCATGCCGTCGAGTGCTGCTCGACGGGCAAGGAATTGACGGCGGATGAGCTGGAGTCGATAGGCCAAACGCGGCTTTTTGACGACGGCCCGCCGCCCGCGCGCCCTGTAGCGGTCGAGCCGGACGGACAGACGCTGCTTTTCTGATCCGAACGGGTTTCACACGCGGCCCTCAATTTCATTTGATGAGGACTACCAATAAGACGGGGCAACAATGGCAGCGCACAAGACAGACGCGGTCAAGGTTGCCGTTGCGCTGGTCGTAAAGGGCAGAGTCCCGACGGCTTATGCGGCGGCAAAGCAGACCGGCGTATCGGCGTCCTCGATACACCGTGATCCGACATACCAGGCATGGAAGAAAGCAAAGGGGCAGGGCAAGCAATGAACACGATGACGCTCGAACAGTTTCACGCAGCACTCAAGGCGCAAGGCGTCAAGTCGCACATTGACTTCGCGTTCGTTTGCCCGATGTGCAAAACGGTCCAGTCCGGGCGCGACCTGATCGCGGCGGGCGCGGGTGCGGATTTCGCCAAGGTCGATAAGTATCTGGCTTTCTCGTGCTACGGCCGCTTTACCGGCGCGGGATCGTCGCGCAAAGAGCCGGACGGCAATCCCTGCGATTGGTCACTTGGCGGCCTGTTCCAGTTTCACGAACTGGAGGTTGTGACGCCCGACGGCGCGAAGAACCCGCGCTTTGCGCTTGCCACGCCTGAGCAGGCGCAGGCACACGCAGCAAAGCACGCGGCAGAGGCGCAGGTGACCCAATGAGCACGCAGGCAACGCCGTATCAGATAGAACTGTTGCAGCACACACTAGGGCTCTCTGGCAAGACGCGCGGCAATCACACGCCGCACCGCAATCACTTCGTGGCGGGCAACGGGCACCACGACATGAAGCACCTCGAAGCGCTTGAGGGCTTGGGCCTGATGGAACGCCGCCCGTCGCCGGGTTTTCTCGTGGACGGTGACATTGTGTTTGCCGCGACCGATATCGGCCGCTCGACAGCGCTTGCGGCTCTGCCGGAACCCAAGCCGCGCACGAAGTATGAGGATTACCTCGATGCCGACGGTTGCGCCGGACGCAATTTCGGCGAGTTTCTTTGCGGCGGCCGTCTGCCTGAATATGAGTCTCGACAGGCGTATGGCAACGCCCCGCGCGACCGCAGGGGTTATGAATACCGCATGTTCCGCCGTACCGCGTGGATTGGTCACTGGTCGAGCGTTCGTGAGGTAGAGGGCGACTGGTGCAAGACGATGAAAGAGGCGAAGGCAAGCTACAAGGCCGCGCTCAAACGTCATCACGAAAAGCTGCGCGCCGCACAGAAGCGGAGGCCCGCGCAATGATTTTCAATATGTTCGGGCACGAGCAAATCGAACTGCTCTCGTTCACCCATGTGGCTATCCGCGCGCCGCGCGCCGACGTTATCGGCGAGGTCGTGATGGCGGAAAAGTGGCAAGAGTACATGCAGCGCTTGGCCCCGTCGATTCACGACGAATGCGACGAATACGGCTTCCGCTCGCTGATGGCCTCATTCCCGTTTCCGCTTACGCAACGTCTCGCGACCGTCGCGGCGTCGTTCATTCAGTGGCTTGGCACGAACTGCGGCCGGTGCTTCCTTGGCGACGCTGAAAAGGCGGCGAAGGCACTGGACAACCGGCACGACGCCTACGCGGCCGCCTGGGCACTCGAAAACGTGCGGCACCTTGGGATCAATGGCGGCGTGCGCACCATCGAGGCCGCGCTCGCACCTAAGGACCATTACCAATACGGCGCGTTGAAACGTCTGCCGGACCTCACCGAACAGGACTATGAGGCCGTCGAGCACGTTGTGCTCTGGCTTGGCATGAGGGAAGGCAAGGCGTTCATCGCGGAATGCGAGCGCGAGATTACCCAACGTCTCGACGCTCAACGGCATGCGCGCATCGCAGAGTGGCGCAAGCAAAACACCGTCGCCCACCTGCGCGAAAAGACGAAGCTGGTCAACAAACGGGATGAATGGCGATGAATTTCGACCTCAAAAAGCCGTGCGCGCAATGCCCGTTTCGCACTGACGTCGAGCCGTATCTGCGCACCGAACGCGTCGAAGAACTGTGCGATGCCATCGTGCGCCACGACAAGACGTTTCAGTGTCACAAGACGCTCACGCACGACGATGAAGGCCGCGCGCTGCCGACGGACAAGGATCAGCACTGTGCGGGCGCACTCATCATGCTCGAACACATGCGGCGGCCCAATCAGATGATGCGCATTGCGTACCGCCTTGGGTTTTACGACAAACGCAAGCTGGACATGAGCGCGCCGGTGTACATGCAGGCCCGCGACATGATCGACGCTCACGCGGCCCACAACGGAGACTGACCGCATGACAAACCGCACGCGCGACCTCGTACAGATGGCAAAGGCCGTCGGGCTGGACGTGATTAAGCATTACCAGAAAGACTCACGCATCTTTGTTGATACCCGCGCAGCGAACGGCGTCACGCGCGCTTTCAACATCACGAAGTCACCCAACGACATACGCGGCGACGTGAACGAGAGAGCGCGAATGAAGCGATTCGTAAATGAGAACCCGGCACCGACCGCGCCGACACCTGAAACCCCTAAACGCAAAACGCTCACCGTGAAGAAAGCAGACAGCACACCTATCTCGCCCGATGCAGCACCGGCACCCGCTGCCGCTCCCGTCTCGACGGCCGCGCAGGAACTGACGCAAAAAGAGTTTTACCGGCTCTGCTCTTTCGTTGAGCAAGGCGAAGGCCCGGCCCAGTATTCGAGCCTTGAAGCCTACGCGATGCGCGTTTCGGGCGTTATGGGGCAGACCGTCAGCGAGGACGCTATTCGCGAGGCAATGGACGTCACCGGAACCGCGACACCTGATCGCTGGTTGCCCACGCTCGACCCGTCGGCCGTGCTCATCAAGGAAATGCACGCATTGATCGAATCCCTTGGACACAAGCCGTCGGCCGACTTCAAACGCCTGTTTGCTAGCGTCGCTTAACCCTCTCACTCATCACCACACACACCATGACTCAACTTCGCATCAAGCGTCTGCACCCGGACGCACAAATCCCCCAGTTCGCCACGGCGGGCGCGGCCTGTATCGACCTGCACGCCATCGAGGCGGATTCGTTTAAGCCGCACCCGACGGACATGCACGCGTGCATTTTCCGCACCGGGCTCGCGGTCGAAATCCCGTCCGGCTATGTGCTCAAAATCTACTCGCGCAGCGGGCAGGGTTTCAAGGACGCGGTACGCCTCTCGAACTGTGTCGGCGTGATCGACAGCGACTATCGCGGCGAAATTATGGTGAGCCTGCGCGCCGACGGTGACGACAGCAAGGCTGTCTACAAGGTCCGCGACGGTGACCGCATCGCTCAGGCAATGCTGGAATATGCGCCGCCGTTCGAGATTATCGAAGTCGGCGAACTTTCGGAAACGGCGCGCGGCGCGGGCGGCTTTGGCTCGACCGGCAAGGGCGCAGTTCCCGAAAACGATGTTCTGGCCGGTGACGACTGCGCGGACATGCTGCGCGGTACGCCTTACGAGGCGAGCATGGAAGCGCTCGCGCTCGCTCAGAAGTGGGAGAAACGCGGCGTGATCGTGACTATCGGGCGCACGAAAGACCATGTGAACGGCGGTGATCGCCCGCATGCGCAGGCGTGCCCGAAGGGCTCGAAGTTTCACGCCGAGCTACCGCTGACGAAAAGCCCGGAGGCGTCTGATGGCGCATGGCCGACGGCCGCCGCTGTCCCGGCACAGACGGCCGTGCTTGACATGGTGCAGTACACCCGCGACGACGAGAGCATTCAAACCGCGCTGATGCTGGTCGGCGATATCAAAGAGGTGCCGCTCGACGTGATCGCAACGTGGACGCTTGAGCAGTGCATTCAGGTACACGACTGGGCGCTTGCCGTGCACATGCAGGCATCGGACAACGATGATGTTGTTGTGCCGCCGCGCCCGGCCGTGCTCGACGCCTACGAAATGACCGACGAAGAACGTTGCGACTCTTACAGGATCGTCTGACATGAGCGCGCCGGATATAAAGAAGCCCCTGCGCGCGTACACCGTCCACGACGGTGACGACGGCTATACCGTGGTGTTCGGGCGCACCAATGGGGCGGCGCGCGCCAGAGGCGCAAACGAACTCAATTGCGGGTTCGAGGACGTCGAGTATTGCTGGCGCGCGCCAGAGTTCGATGAGTACGCACCCGGCCCGGTGCCGTCGCAAGCGCAAATCGAGGCGGGCAACTGGCGATTCGAGTGCATGGAGTGCACAGACTGGGTCGATGATGAGACGCCTGAGCCCGTCTACCTTGGACAGTTCGTGTTCTGCTGCAAAGAGTGTCACGCGTACTACCAACGCGACAAGCGCGATCAGGCCGATTTCGAAGACATGGCCTGCGAGCTTCTGGCGGCCCGCTATCCGGGCGCGGTGTTGCACCACGTCGCTCGCGTCAAGAGCGATGAGCGCATGCCTATCGAGCTTCACTTCACGTTTCCGGGCGGCCAGTATTCGGTGCACTGGATCAGCGGCGAATCGACTGCCTCTGTCCATCCCGACGATGTTGACGCCTTTGTTTCCCTATACCGCAAGAGCAAACAATGAAAATCAAATTCTGCGACACCAATGCCAACGTTGCGAACGCGCTGCACACCATTTTCGCAGGCGTGCCCGATGTGACCGTGATGAACGGCAACATTCTGACGCTCACCGGCGATGCCATCGTGAGCCCGGCCAACAGTTTCGGCCGGATGGATGGCGGCATCGACGCGGCGTATGTCCGCCAGTTCGGTATCGAGATTCAGCGGCGCGTGCAGGCCGCTATCGGAACCTTCTATGACGATGGCCTGCCCGTCGGCGAGGCCATCACGGTAAAGACCGGCCATGCCAAAGTGCCGCTTCTGATCGCCGCACCGACCATGCGCGTACCTGGCATCGTTAGCGGCACGGATCACGCCTATCAGGCGATGCGCGCGGCACTCAGGCAGGCGCGGCAGCACAACGTCAAGACGCTGCTCTGTCCGGGCCTGTGCACGCTCACCGGCCGTATGGACCCGTATGAGGCGGCATCGCAGATGCACCGCGCCTATGTCGAGTTCAAGGCGAACGGGCATATCAACATCGAGGCGAAAGACCTCGCCGACTGGCTCACGAGCTTTCTGCAGAATCACGCGAATCTCACGCAACTGCCTGCACTCATCACCGCCGAGCGCGCCCTGAGCGTGGTGCCGCGTGAAAACCTCGAAAACGTCACGGCGATGATGCTCGAACAGATTCACCGCCGTCTGACGACTTTCGAGCGCGAACCGGCCGCGCGTGCGCTCGCGCTGATCGCCGACGCATTGGGTATGGGCTCGCTCACGCGCACGCCCGACAACGTCGCACAGGGCGTAATGATGGCGCGCGATCACGCCGAGCGCATGCTCACATACCTGCGTATGAGCATGGATCATTTCGGCATCGAGGCGGGCGACGAATGCGAACTGCCTGAGGCAATCCGCAAGCTGAAGTCGCTCGCGGGCAAAGGCGCACTAACGGCAGAGCATGACACGCTGGAAAACGCCGCGCGCTCGATCACCCGGCATTACAGCGAGCAGTGGGCAGCCGAATCGGACCCGGAAGGTAAGGGCGTTCGTGTCGGCACGCGTCACGAGGACGACTCGCTTAACGAGTTCATTCACGTCTACGTCTCGAATTACTCGATGGATGAGGCCGACGATTACGCGCTGGCGCAATACATCACGCTCGTGCGTCCGGCCAACATCGCCGCCATGTTCGATCTGATCCGCGAGCAGGCGAATACGATCAAGTTGCGCGATAAGGAACTGGAGATTTACAGGGCGGCGGCGAGCAGCGCAGCGGAAATGCTCGTGCCGGGCGGCGCGTTGCTCGAATCCGCCGCGATTTAATTCGCCCACACCCATAGACATGTCTATTGACAGCCTCAACCGTGACAACATACGATTGAGGCTCATTACACACAAACGGGGTTCCGAATGAGCGCAGGCGACGTGAGCGAAGTGCACAAGCTGCACAACGCATTCAGCATTGCAACAGGCCTCATCACGCTGATTCTCTGCGCGGCGGCTTGGTTCTATCCGATGTATCAGGACTACCGCCAGTGCCGCAAAGAGGGCCACACGTCGGCGTTCTGCTACTACCTCTTGCGCACGCCGCAATGAGCGAGCGGGTAGGGCACGCGTACATGGCGCGCGTGTTCCTCGCGCAGGCGAGGGCAAAGCGGCACCTGCCCGGCGCGCACGCGGTTCTGATGCAATGGGCGGCAAACAGGCGGCGACGCTACGCGGAAACACTACGCACGCCGCCCGTCATCACCGCGCCCGTACAGGGTGATTTGTTCGAAGGGCTTTTCTGATGGTCAGCGACAAAAGCATAGACCTGCGCATCAAGGCAGAGCGGATCATCCGCGCTGATCGGCTCGCGAACGGCCGCGACGTTTCGCACCTGCAGTTTGAGAGGCGATACACAGAAGCACTCATTGCGTATCGCGACGCGGTTATCCGCATCAACGAAGTGCTCACCAAACTCTTTCCATGAAAACTCAGCGACCACCACAAACCGATGAGGCAATCGCGGGGCTTGCAATCGCCGCGCTTCGTGAGCACGGCTCGATGCGGCTCAAGCCGCTTTGCGCCATCGTGCACGTACACCATAAGCGCTTAGGTCCGGTCCTCACTGCGCTCGCAATGAGCGGCCGTTTGCACCGCGTCGCCGACGGCCAACGCGAGGGCTCGACGGTCTACCTGTACGAGGCAATCTGCGAAGACGTCGCGCCGCCCGCCGCGCCCGCACGCGCACCGATTTCGTTTAACGCGGCGGCCACGCTGGCGGCATTTCAGGCCACAGCGCAGCGCTTCGCAATGGGTTTCGCACCGGCCGCCTGAGGCCAAAGGAGAATCAAATGGGCTGGAAACTGCTGAAAGAGACGTTCGCGATCACGCATCATATGAAGGTCGTAGGCGACAACGTATTGATCGGATCAAGCTATGTCGGCAATCTCGCAACGATCAATTCGAAAACGGGCGCGCTCACGGAAAACGAGACGTTCCCGCGCTTTCTGCGCGAGAACTATCCAGCACTGCTCAAAGCCGAGCCCGCTACGCTCGCGCACCTGATCGCGACGGCGGACACGTTTGAGGCCTCGATTCCCGTCTACACCTATGACGGCGGCGAAATCATTGAGCGCAAGTGTGAAGTGCCGGGATGGCCGAACGCCACGCACGACGGCGAAATGATGTACGAGAACACGCATTCGACCAAAAAGACAGAGGTTGTCGCGTGGGCGAAGCGCAACGCTCATCTGGCCGTCAGATTCACCAATGAGCACATTGAGCGGCTTGAGAAGGAACTTGCCGACGCGCGCGCGAGCCTTGCGCGCCATACAGCCGACGTCGAAAAGCTGGCGGCCGACTATCCCGACGTCGCAGCGGACACTGACTGATGAACATCATTCACGAGCACGACACCGGCAAGGGCTTCAAGATCCGGCGCGGCGGCGCGTATCGCGGCAGCACCGGCGAGGTGCGCTATGTCCATAGCATCCACAAGCCCGGCAGCGGGTACGGCGTGACGTGGGATAGCGTCTCGTATGAGGACTATTACAAACAGGGCAAGGGAGCCGTGTTCTACAGCGAGCGCGATGACCGGCCGCACGGCTACATGACAATGAAGGCGTTTAAGGACTGGGCTGTCCGCGACGTCACACCGGAGCATTTGAAGTGATCGTCTATCTCGCGAAACTGAAAACCCGCAAGGAAATGGAGCAGACCATACCGCGCGATGAGTGGGGTTGGTGGCACGACGTATGCCCCGGCGAAACGCTCATTCTGCGCGACGCAACGGAGGGCGATTTCAAGCGCGTCACCATGAATGAGAACACTTCGACCGACCCGACCGACTACCTGTGCGAGACGTGCGAGCGGCCCGCGCTCGTGAGTCGCAAGGCCGTCGAATGGCTCTCGATTATGGTGCCCGTCACGCACACCGGCGCAACGGTCACGCGCGACAACACGATGCTCACGAAGGCATACGCGCGCGAGGTTTCGGAACACGAGGCCCGCGAGCGCGCGAAAGCGGAGCTATAAAGCTATCTCCCACAACAGGAGATAATCATGTCCGCTGAATTTGACACCCGTCGTCAGCCCACGCCCGTATGTCCGACATGCGGCCACGCGCTCACAACCAATGAACTGTCCGGCATCTTGTCGGACCTCGAAGGCTCGCCGGTTGACCTCGTTCGCCTGGCACCCGATGAGAAGTTCGCACAGATTGCGTGCCCGGTTGCCGAGTGCTGTACGCCGTACTGGATCAGCGGCGGCTATGTGCCGCTGTATGCGACCGGGCTGACGCGCGACGACGTCTAACCTGCATTCCCTTTTCGCCCCATGACTCACTACCCGATGAACAACACGGCCGCGAACGCACTGCGCGCGGCATTCGAGCGCGCGTACGAGCACGGTGACATACCCTTGCTCATGCCGCACGAGCCCGCGCAGCCGTCGCTCGCGCGTGTCTCGCCGACCACGAACGAGAGGGCGGCGCGCGTTATCGAGCGCTGCCGGTTCCACATTACCGGGTACGTGCTCAGTGACACATGGGAATTGCGCAAGGCCATCGTTGAGGAAGGCGCGGTGCGCTGGCTTCCCAATCGCGAGGATTTCACGCGCGTAATGCAATGGCAGGACACGAAAGGCCCGAACACGCCGCCCGATGAGGCAATCGGCGATGAGCTTATCGGCACGGCCGCGCAGGCCGTCAGCGCGCCGCCGATGGTTATCGCCG
This sequence comes from Paraburkholderia sp. C35, assembly GCF_003121405.1. GTDB lineage: Bacteria > Pseudomonadota > Gammaproteobacteria > Burkholderiales > Burkholderiaceae > Paraburkholderia. The sequence continues at coordinate 49,727 of NZ_QBUY01000024.1, forward strand.
CGCCCGCTGCGCCGTCGCGCCCGGTTCTCACCGCGCCGCCGTCCGCGCGCCTGCTCGAATCGACAGAGGAAGCGCTTGGCGTGCTCGCGGGCGAGCTTGGATGCGTTCGCAACGAGGATATCCCGCACAACGCGGGCTGGTTCGTGCCCGGCAAGGCCAAAGCCTACGCCAGCGCGCTCGATGCCATCAAAGGGCTGGTTTCGAGCCTGAAAGCGGGCGGAACGGTGTATGAGAAAAAGGCCGCCGCGCCAAAGGCTGATGTGCCGGGCGACGTCGCCCACACAGACGCGATGCTTGGACGCGTCGCGAGTGAAATCAGCCAGGTACGTTTCGACAATGAAAAGGCCGGGCTGACTGCGCCGGTCAAGAAAAAGAGCGCGCCCGTCGATGACAGACAGGACGCGCTTTTCTAGGCGGGATTGAGCGCGACGTTGATCGCGCCATACGCATACGACACGTTGAACGTGCCGGGCGCGGGAGTCTGCGCACCGGCCGCGACAGCCGCGTTAGAGAGCGCGCCGAACGACGATTCAGCATCGTAGTTCGAACCTTGGTTGTACTGTGACGTCGATGAGACGCCCATCGTATAACCGGCTGGCGGCGTGAACACATTCGACACGCTGCCCGAAAAACTCCCCCCTTGCCCCGCGATCAGCAGCAGATACAGCGCTTTCGGCAGCGTGATCGCAGGGAACACGCACGACGTCGCAGCCGTCGCCTTCTTCGTCACCGGAACGACGGAATTGATCGGGTCGGACTGGTTGACGCCGGACAGATTCAGAATGCCGATGTTGACGGATTTGACCGTCGCGCCGCTGAATGTGTACGACGCGGGCTCGCTCGCGGTCGCGATCTTGTAGAAGCCGCCGATAAAGCCGTTGTCGTTGTGCGTGGTGAAAATGAGCGACGTGTGCAGCGTCCACCCCGCGCACGCGAGCGAGAGCGGGCTTTTCGTGTCATCGCAGGTGAACAGCGCATAGAGCAGGTTGCCCGCGACGATGCCGGACGGTGCCGGAATCGTCGCGCTGCTTGTCTGCGAGCCGCCGTTAGACGAAGACACTACCTGAATGCCCGAGCCTGCGGGCGGCGCGCGATAGCGCGTTACTGCGGGAATCATCACAGCATGTCACCCATCAACACCCACGAATCAATTTCCTCTTGCACGAGCGCAATCGTTGAGAACTGCGCGCGCGTTTTGAGCGTGCTTGGCGTGCTGATCGTCACGCCGCTGCCCGCAACAATGGTTGTCTGCCCCGCGCCTTTCTGAACGACGTTGATAACCGCGCCTCTCGGAAATGCGACCGTCGCATTGGCGAGCACCGTGAGCGTGTTCGCTGCCGCGTTGTTCATTTTCACGAGGCCAGCGTAAGAGGGTGCCGGTGCGTGCACGAGCGCGAGCGATAGGGCAGTGCCGGTGTACTCCGTTGCCGTGAGCGGCGTTGCGCCCGCGCCCGGATCACCCGTCGCGCCCTTGTCGCCGGTTGCCCCTTTGTCGCCAGTGGCACCCTTATCGCCTGCGACGCCTTTGTCGCCAGTCAATCCCTTGGTGCCGGTGTCGCCCGTCGCGCCTTTATCGCCCGTTGCTCCCTTGTTGCCGTCCGGCCCCTGATTGCCTACCGGGCCTTGATTGCCGTCCACGCCCTGATCGCCCGTCGGGCCTTTATCGCCCGTCGGCCCCTTGTCCCCGGTCGGGCCTTTGTCGCCCGTCGGGCCGGGCTCAGTTCCGGCCGGACCCGGATCACCTTCCGGGCCTTGATCGCCAGTCGGCCCTTTGTCGCCAGGCAAACCCTGATCGCCGGGCGGGCCTTGATCGCCGTCCGGTCCCTTGTCGCCCGTCGGCCCCTTATCGCCCTGCGGGCCGGGCTCAGTGCCTGCCGGGCCTGCATCGCCTTGCGGACCTTTATCGCCCGTCGGACCTTTATCGCCCGTTGCACCCTTGTCACCGGGCGGACCCTGATCGCCGTCCGGCCCTGCGTCACCCTGCAAGCCCTTGTCGCCCGTCAGCCCCTTGTCGCCGGTCGCACCCTTGTCGCCGACGTCGCCTTGCGGCCCAGCATCGCCCTGAACGCCTTTATCACCCGTCGCGCCTTTGTCGCCGCTTGCGCCCTTATCGCCGGGCTCACCCTGCGGGCCTGCGTCGCCCTGCGCGCCCTTGTCGCCGGTCGGCCCCTTGTCTCCCGTTGCGCCTTTGTCGCCGGTGTCACCCTGCGCGCCAGCATCGCCCGGCAGACCCTTATCGCCCTGCAAGCCCTTGTCTCCCGTCGGACCCTTATCGCCGACGTCGCCTTGCACGCCCTGATCGCCCGGCAGACCCTTATCCCCCTGCAGGCCTTTGTCACCAGTCGGGCCTTTATCGCCGACGTCGCCGTCCGCGCCTTTGTCGCCCGGCAAGCCCTTGTCACCCTGCAGGCCTTTATCGCCGGTCGGGCCTTTGTCACCTACCGCACCCTCATCGCCGGTGTCGCCCTGAATGCCCTTATCGCCGGTCGCGCCCTTGTCGCCCGTCGGGCCCTTGTCGCCGTTGTCGCCGTCCGCTCCTTTATCGCCGGGCAGGCCTTTATCACCCTGCAGGCCTTTGTCGCCCTGAAAGCCTCGCATGCCTTGTGCACCACGCGGACCCGCATCGCCCTGGACGCCTTTGTCACCCGTCGCACCCTTATCGCCGGGCAAGCCTTTATCGCCCGTATCACCGTCCGGCCCCTGATCGCCAGTAACGCCCTTGTCGCCGGTCGGGCCTTTATCGCCGGTCGCGCCTTTGTCACCCGTCGGCCCTTTATCGCCGGGCGGCCCCTTGTCGCCCGTCTCGCCCTTGTCGCCATACAGACCACCGGGCGGCAACGTCTCGAACTGGGGTGCAGAGGGCTCGCCCTTGACGGTCACCGCGACGACTTTCGGCGAGCCGCCAAAGACTTTCACGCCATCAACGGTAATCGAGCCGCCGTTTTCGAGGTCATCAAACGTCAGACTCACGGCGTCACCTCGCGCAAGAGGGCGGGCGTGATGTTGTACTCACCGCGCGCCATAGCGAAAGGCACGTTCTGCGTATTCCAGATACGCCACTCCCACACGCCCGCCTTGTATTTTTTCGCGCACTCGATGACGGGCGCAATGGGAGCCGCGCCGTCTACGGGCGTCATTTTCCCGGTGTCGGTTTCATCGAAATGCAGGGTGATACGCCCGTTGAGAATCTCGATTTTCCCGTTCTCAGTCGAGAGGTCGAGCAGGGGCGTAGGGTCATCGGCGTCCGCGAAGAACTGCGCGCGCGACTTGCATCCGTCGAGCACGAACAGATTGCCGTCCTTGTCGCGCCAGTCGGACACGGTCAAGTCGCGCGGGATGCCCTGCTCGAAGTCGATATTGAAGATAGCTGCTGGCATGGTGTGCAAAGCCTTGGAAGGTGGGCGATGGCCTGCCTGTACGCCTCTGCACGGTTGCCCTCACATGGATCAACTACGGAGCATCGTTGCGAAGTGCCGTAGCCGAGCTTGGTGCGTGAGCGCAGGGAGACAGGCCATCGCGGAAACGTGCGGCGGGGCGGCGCGCTTGCGTGATAACCCGTTAGGACTACTTAAGGCATTTGACATAAACTAAATTATCAAACTCTCAAATGCGAGTCGGTGAGAGTGCGCGAATCCGAATCAATTCCCATTGATCCGCTCGACCGTCCCCACGTTCGAGCGGCTATGCCGCGCATGTCCTGCGTTTGTTCTGCGGCACTTCGCGCTGCGGTTGGTCCCCATAACTCGACGTCAATTGTCCGGCTCGATACGGCCTGATACGGCTTGGGTTTTCCTACGGCCCTAAAAACCGCTTGACACAACCAAACGTGACAACATACATTTGAGCCCTAGCAGCAATCTCGCTGCTTTGAACTAGATGAGGATTCCCATGCTTCTGCGCTCATTCAACTATCGCGACCACTCAATAATAATGACCGCGCTGCGTGTGCAGTTTGTGCGCAGCGCTTCCGCCCAGGCGTGCCGAGCGGCACTGTCTGAGATAAGACCTCTGTATCAGAGGCACCGCACACGTAAGTCTCCAGACATATAGATTGCGGGAAAGAAAATGAGGCCATCGGCCAGAGAATTAAACGAAGCGATTAACGCGTACTCGCGCGCAATCAGAGTCACCCCGCCGCTGATCCAACGCCTCACTGTCGCAGTTGCGCAGGATCTGGCTAACGAAATGGGCGGCGCGGTGCGCATCATCCTGCCGGGCGGCATCGTCATCGAGCGCGGCCCGCAGGACACCAACGTAAAAGACGCTCGCACGTTGTTGCGGGCATGAGGGAGCTATGACGGACACAACCAAACGCGAGCCGATAATATCGGCCGACCTGATCGCGCGCACGAAAGACGCGGCGCGCGAGGTATTCAAGGGCTCATGCTCGACGGCCGACGACGTCATCGAATACATGGGCGGGGTGTTTCAGGTTGCACTCGACCGCAACGCCGCCAATGCTGCGCCTGATCTATGGCAACCGATTGCGACTGCGCCGCGCGACGGCTCGAACATCCTGATTAAGTTCGGCAGCGATGGTGTCTCTCAGGCGAAGTACACGCCGGGATGGGCGTGGCCTTGGATTTTCATCGACACGAACGACGGCATTACGTGGATGATTAATCGCGCCGTCGATGGGCCGGGCGGCCCCTCGCACTGGATGCCGATGCCCGATAGCAAGCCGTGCCGATGCCGCCGCCTTGGCGACTGGAATGGCTTGCACCACCCGCTTTGCAGTGAAGCGCCTGCATATGCAAGCGCAGGCCCGCGCGCCGTCTCCGATACCGACATTCGCATGCTTCACTCGCTCGCGGGGTACATGGCGAATCGCGACGATTCGCCGATGGCGGCGAGCGACCTCGCAAACCTCGCCGAACGGCTGCGTGCATTCCTGCCTAAGGGCGCGCTGCTGACTCCCATGACTGCCGCACAGGAGAGCCGCAATGTCTGAAAGAAACGATGCCGCGTTTTATCTGCGCGCTGCGCTCGACTGGATCGACCACATTCCGCGCGAGGTTGCGGATGCTCTGCCCGCTATGCCCGGCTTTGACCGTGATGAGGCAGAGACAGCCATCAAGCGAGCGGAATCCCCGGCCGTCATCGGCGACCATGCTCGACTCGAATCTAGCGTAACCGCTGAATGGCTTGAGGGCTACATTGAAAAGTGGCGCGACGCAAAGCCCGAGGAAATGAAGGCCTTGCCAGAAAGTGAACTGTACCAACTGTTGCAAATCACCCGGTACAACATCATTGATATTGCGGAAGTTGCAAGAACCGCACTATCCACGCCCGCCGCGCCGCCCCGCTTCCCCACCATGCTGCGCAAAATGTGGAGCGGTCGCGAGGTGCAGGAATGGCTCGATGCGAATGTGCCGCAGTTGAGCGGTGCGAGCGCGCATGAAGCAGCCACGACCGCAGGCGGCCATATGGTCTACGGCTCACTCGAAGCTATTCAAGCCGTCGTTAGCCTGCGAATCAAGGCAAGCCAGCAAGCCGCACCGACGAGCGCGCCCGCCGCCATCGTGCGCGAAAACCCCGACGATATCGGCACGATCATCGAAGCATCGCGCCCGCTCAACGTCGGAACCAAGCTGTACACGCACGGCAGCACGCTCGATGCGAACGCGGAAATGCTGCGCTCGCGCGGTCTGAATTACTACGCACCGGACGGCACGTTTATGAACGCCGACGGCACCCGCTCGATCTTTGATGACGTAGACCAATGACCAAAATTTGCAACGACTGCCGCAGTGAGCACCCGCTGCATGACGTGGATTGCCCGGTTGCCGTCGCGGCCGTGGCGGCGCGTGAGAACAAGCTGCGCACTGCCCTGCTCACGCTCGAAGGGCTTGGCTACACGTACACCGATGGCGCGGAACGCTGGAGGCCGCCCATTGGTCCGCGCCCGGAATGGCTCGATGAGCCCGGCCCGCCGCTCAGTGAAGCGGAGGAAACGCGCATCGCGAATCTCGCTATCGAAGCGGTCACGAAAAGCGGTGTCGCCACGATGACGCGCGAGCAGAAAACGGCGTATCTGACGATGATCGGCCAGGCGGCGCACCAGTTGCTGCGCTCCGTTGAGGGCGATGCGTATGTGCGCGGATGGCTCGACGCCTCGATTGTTGACCTCAAGCGAGCCCCTTTCCTCACATTCAGGAAACTCGACGCATGAGCACCTTCGCCGACCCCTTGCGCCGCCTGAGTGCCGCGCTTCTGGAGCAAGGCTACAAAACGCGTGTGAGCATCCCGACGGATGATCTTTCCGACCTGCTCACCGAATTTCAACGCAGCGACCGTATCGCGCGCGCCGGTATGATGCACACGGCAGAGGGCATGCAGCGTCATCCGTTGCGCGAGCGCTTCGAGGCGTTTTTCCGCACGCACCCAAGCGCCGAGGGCATTGAACCTGATTCGTCGGCGCACGCTATCGGCAGCGATGGCAAATACACATGGGCGCACAAGCAAGACATGTGGGACGCGTATCAGGCGGCAATCACGCCGGTAACGTTGCCCGACGACAAGGGAAATCATGAGCAAACGATTTGAGTTCGAGCGGTTCGACCTGCGCGGGTGCGCCTGCGACGAATGCGATACGGGCGTGACGCCTCGCGCCGAGTTCGATGGTGAATGGGTCAAGGCGCAGGACGCGCTCGACCGTGAGGCCGTATTGCAGGCGCGGATTAGCACGCTGGAAGTGCAGTTGAAAGACCGCTGGAAATACTTCAACGAAGCGCTCGCGCGCATCGAAGTGCTGACGAACAAGCCGCGCGCGGACCCGCAGTTAGACCATATCGACGCTGACGAACTGACGTTCGATGACTGGCTCGCGGAGTTGACGGATAGTGACAAAGACGCGTTGCTGCGCGAATTGTGGGAAAGCAAACGGGGCAACGCATGAGCGTCGTCTATACCGCTGACGTGTTCTGCGACGGCGACGGTTGCAGCATGTGGACACATGGCGCGACCGCTGCCGATCCGCCGACCATGCGCGAGGCGCGCGCGAATGCCGCAAAAGATCGTTTCGTGCGCCACAAGGGCAAGGACTATTGCCCCTCGTGCGCGAAATCCCTTGGCCTGCTACCCGCGAAGACTAAGCATGATTGACCTATTCGGCGAAGTGCCGGAAAAGCCGCGTGCGCCGCGCGTGCTTCGAATGCACGTAGTAGATGCAGGCGATAGCGACGATGACGGCGCGCCAGTGATCGCGAAATTCGCGTGCGCGCGTTGCGGCACTAAGACAGACTGGGTAACGTGCACTTACAGCGACGCGAAGCGCGGCATCCCCTGCGACACCTGCAATAACCCGCCCACTCAAAAGGAGGCACCGTGAGCGAAGATCGATGCACGAAATGCAAAGGCCTCATTCGGCCGTACCATGAAGCAATCCTAGACGACAACGACAAGATGGCACACAAAACCTGCCCGACGGACCTGTTTGGCAAGCCCGTCGATGATGAGTTTGTCGGCGGCGCGCCCCGCGATCTTTTCTCGACCCTTGGCCTTGAACCCGACGTGAGGTAAGCGTGAGCACGAAAAAGGAATCTCCCGTCGTGCGCGATTTGCTTGAGGAAGCCTTTCGCATCCTGCAGCACGACACAGGCGAACACAATGAGGAATACGTGTATCTGCGCGGCCAGCTTGCCAAGTCGTTCGAGCAAATCCTGAATCGCCATCGCACGAACGGACGCCAGAAGTGAAGCGCGAGCCGGTCTATGTGGGCGAGCGGCTAACCGGGCACAACGTCCACTACCCGCCCGTCTATATCACCGTGCGCGACATGCGCGGCTACGATTCGATCATTCAGGCCCGCCCGGCGCGCGTGGTGTTCGAGCCGATCAAGGGCCAGCCGGGATTATTTGAATAACCCACTCAGAAAAAGGAGTCCGTTGTGCCGAGATTTAAATATGCAGTTGAGCAACGCCTACGCTTCATCGACTGCCTCGTAGCGCATTACGGTTCGGTCAGTCGCGCTGTACTCATTGACTATTTCGGTATCTCGATGCCTCAGGCCACTAACGATATCCGTACCTACATTGATGAGTGCGCGCCCGACAACATCGTCTATGACCTGAGGGCAAAAAAATACGTGCGCACGGCCAATTTCAAGCGAGTATGGGACTGAGTGAATTGCACAATCATTCGTGACAACATACAATTAAGGCTCAATGACCGCCACGAGTGATAACCGCATGAAAATCCTAGTCGATAAAGCCGCGCTCGATGCGCTGCTGAAATCCGCGACGCCGCACCACGAGGGCAGCACGGCGGCCATCGCCGACGAACTGCGGCTAGATGACCTCGCGAGCGAGGCCGTTGCCGTGGCGGTGCGCAAACAGGGCCGCACGCGCAAACCTAGATCGGAACCGATTGATCCGCTCGACCAACTGGCAACCATCGTTCTAGGCGTGGCCGAAGCCACGAATCGCCGCCTGAAAGCAGAGGTCGCGGCATCCGATACGGTGATGCAGGTCTACCTACGCGCGGTGCTTCACACGGCCATGCGCGCGGGTATTTTCGACCGTGTCACGGCCGCGTTTCAGGCAAAGCACGAAGCCGCCAAAGCGGAGAAAACCGAATGAAACGGCTGATGAGCTTTCCACAATGTGAGCCTGAGCAAATTGAAGCCGGGCACCGTGATCCTATCCCTGAATCCATCATCGTCAATGGCCGCTCCGTGCGTAACAGGTTCCGCCGTGGCGAGCGCAAGGCAGGCTATAACGTGATCGCGATTGACGTGAAGATCACGCGGCGTTACGCGTTCGTGAAACTCACCCGCGAGGCGTATGAGCCCATCGAGCCCGATGCAGGTTCCGACGAGTGGCACATGTCATTCACCGAAAACACCACGTACTACGCTCTATCGCCGGAAGAACTGGCGAGCGTAGAGGTTGAGATTGAGACGGCCGAAAGTCACGGCGCGCAGGTGTCGCGGCGGGCCGATCTTGCAGAAACAGTCACGCTGTCCGCTACGTTCGACTATGCCGGATATGCTGCGAGGACGTTATGACGCAAACGGACGCCGAGCAAGCGAGGCTCAACGAATACGACGCGAACGAATGGTTCGACGTGGTTCGCTCTTTCAGGCCCGACATGACGCGCGAGCAGTTCGACGTTATGTGGGCGGATTTTCAGGAACAGAAGCGCCTGCGCGCATTGCATTGAGGATCAAATGGGAATGCACCTTTGGGCGAAAGATGATCTGAGTACGGATCTGCGCTGGCGCGATGCAGGCGGATTGGTTATCGCGCTCGCCCGGCCTTTCGACAACCACGCTCAACGCGATCCGTTCAGAGACGATATGGACAACATTTCGCCCGAGGCTACGGCACGCCTCGAAGCGGACGCGCCGACCGACCTAGAAGCGTTTCGCACGTATTGCCTCGAACGCCACGGCCGCCGCGAGTTTGTAGCCGCACTCGATACCGATGGCCTTAGACAGATTCGCACGTTCATTTCCGCCTGCGCGCAGCTTGGCGGCGGCATTACCGTTTCGTTTTAGCGAGGATTGAATGAAGGTGTCTGAACTCACCGGCGCGACGCTCGATGTATGGGTTGCTATCGCCCTGGGCGAAAAGCGCAGCGAGCGGCATATTCACAATCAGACCGCACCGCATATGTACTGGCTCGCCTATGGCGAGCGCGGCGCGGCGCGCGTGTGCCCGCAGTATTCGAGCAATCCACGCGATGCTATGACTGTCATCGAGCGATTCAAGCCAACGCTTGAATACCGCCCGGCAATCAATGAGTGGGCGTCAAACGTCCCGCACCGTGACGGCCTTTGGAGAACCGGATTCGGCGAGACGGCAGCGATTGCCGTGTGTCGTGCGGTTGTGCTGGCGCACTTTGGCTACGACGTTCAATTTGATACAAAGGATGAACCGGCATGAAAGTACAGTTTCACTATTCATTTGCATCGAGCGACGACCATATCGATTTTACAATCGATCTAGATCATATTCCGCGCGAGGGAGAGTATCTCGATATCAGCCGTGATTTATTTCCATCCGATTATCCCGAGCAAAAATTGAAGGAAAAGTTCGGCGAAGAACTGGGTATTTACGGAAGTGTTTCGATGATGGTTGATTTTGTGACGCACAAAATTGGTCGATCAGGCCACGAAATCGCTATTTCGTTCGCTCTCCCCAGTGACCTCGAATGATTCGATGACCCGATATGAATCAAAGTGAAATTAGCAAGGCGGTTGTTGAGGCCCTTGCACGAGCAAACGGTGCAGGATGTAATGTACGAGCAAGATACACAGAATGTGCGCTTACGGTGGGCGTGCCGGGAATGGGCGGTTTTGAATGGATTGACGCCACCCCTGAGCAGGTTCTAAGGCTGGCCGATGACCCTACGGCTATTTATGCCGAACTCGTCGGTCTCACGAAAGCTGAATACCTCGAATGGTTTGAATCGCAAGGGCTTGTCTACTGCTCAGGAACGACAGTGAAGGGGCAGCGCTGCAAAAATCCTATCGTGAGGCCTCAAGCCCTGTCGGCACAAGACTGGAAAAAGCTTCGCGAAGACGGCGGCTACTGCCACGCACACGGCGGCTAAAGCCACAAACATTTTTCTAGCAGCACAAAGCGCTCCCTCGCCTACTCCAACGGCGCGAACAGAGGGAGCGCTTTCTTTTTCCTAGCCTATAATTCGTGATTTTGGACCGAGCATCACGAAATGAAGCGATTGAAAGTCTCCGACCTTTCCGGTCCTCAACTTGATTACTGGGTTGCGCGTGCGGACGGCATCGAGCGAGCGGTGATATTGTCCCGGCCGAACGACGACCCGTTTTCTGGCTGTTTCGCACCCAGTTTCGCATTCGAGCACGAGGTTTTGCCTGATTTAGACCCTTCGGTAGATTTTGAGGACCGCAAGCCGGATGATTACATGAATTACAACCCCTCTATCGATTGGCGCGTAGGTGGACCGATTCTTGAACGCGAAGGCCTTTCTATCGAGTGCAAAAAGAAACGTGACGGCACGATGAAGTATCGCTGCCCGCAGTGGACCGATAAATGGAGCGAGACATATCTGCTTGCTGGCATGCGCGCCTTTGTCGGCCTGAAATTCGGCAACTGGGTTTCGCCACAGAAGATGGCGGACGGAATCTAGTCAACGCCCAACGAGGATTCCCGATTCAACACCATGAAGCCGGACCCGACATACGAGCAGCACTTAGAAACGGTGCGCGCCGCGATCATGCGGCGCATCGTACAGGCCCGCGAGCACCCGCCCGGCAGCAAACAGCACGGCGCATACCTTGGCACCGCAGAGACGATTCTCACCGGGTTCCTGCGCCATTGGGACGTCAGCGACACCGACGAAACGCGCCTGCGCCGTCTCATCGACAATGAACGCGCCGCCTAGTCGAGCAGCGTTTTCACGCGCACCGCGAGCGATAGATACTCGCTCACCCATTTCGGAAACTTGCCCGCACTCACCCAACGCGACACCGTCGTTGGATCGACGTCGAACCGTTGCGCGAATGCTCGCTGGCTCCATCCGAGCACCGCAAGGCTATGTTGGAAGTCTGCATTTTTCATAGCATAGATATTAGCAAAAGGCCGATCTTTGCGCCGGTCTGTATCTGCATTTTGCAGTATGGAGGGTTTTGCGATGGAACTGCCTCAATCAGACGGTGCCGACACGGCCACGGTATTCACGGCCGCGCTTGGCGTGCTGTTCAAGACGCACCCGAACCCGGCCGCACTGCTCGCCGAGTGGGAGCAGATAGCCGCGCACATGCCGCTCATGATGCTGAAAAACGGTGCGGCCGACGTCGCGCACAATGCGAACGTGGTGATCGCGCAGGGGCTGTTGCATATCGCCCGCGAGGCGGCGAAAAACAGTTGACGCATGAGAGTGCACTGATAGACTGGCCTCGCTTTCACGTCGAGGGTTCGGCGGCAGTCGGTGGGCGCGGCTGCTCGTAGGGTCACTTCTCAATTCCTTAACGCTGCCATATGCGAGCGTCGAGCGCGAAACGTGAAAGCACTCTCAGAACGGTCGTAGCTCAGTCAGGTAGAGCACCCCTCGTATGGGGAGCGGAGCGCTGTGCAGGGTTTAGCGGCCCTGTGTATCTCTGGGTATCGGCCGGTATCGTCGCGGGTTCGAATCCCGTCGGCCGTTCTGAGGGTCAGCGTGGAAAGCAGACACGCCATAGAGCAGGGCTGGAGCGGCAGGCGCGAAGTGAGACGAGCAGTGACACCAGTAGAGGGCGAAAGCCCGTCGAAGCCCACTGCACACGAGGCACGTAGCCGACGCGGAATACCAGAGCCGGATTAGCGCCCGGCACTCTCAACAGATGCGAAACCGAGGGCGGCGGTGAGTCAGTAAGGAAAGCGTCGATTGAACGATGTAGCGTTCGGCGCGGAGCCTGAAAGCAATAGACCGTGCGAGTGGTGGGGCATGGCGTTAAAGTCCAAGCTACCGGGACACGAGCGGAGGAAGGGTCCGCACACTCACTCATGGCGATTGAACGCGCGGCAGCGTCCGGTAATGGGCCTAAATGCCAGCACACCAAATCCGGCCAGTCGCCAGCAGTGAGAGGGGAATAGCGCGGGCTGACGCGCGGCCGTACCGTTCGCGGTGTACTCTGGACCGCAAAGCCGGAAGGATTGCAGCACCGGCCACTCTCAACGCATGGCGACTAGTCAGGCGCGGCATAATGGCGTTCTAATCCACCACACGAGGCCGCAATGAATCGCCCCCACCTCTTGCATGTCAAGTTCGATACAACCGTGATGCGCGGCATCATGGAAATTTCGCGCAGTGTCATCGAAGGAAAAGTAGCACTGGAAGCAGGCGCGCCGCCGCTCGACCGCGCAAAGGCTCTGTCGAGCGCCTTCACCGAGGCCAACGTGTTCATGACCGTGCTCGAAACAATGAGCGCGGACGATCCTGCGCAAGCCGCTGAGTTGAAAACTCTGATGCAGGAAGCCAAACAACACGCCGCATGGGCCGCGTCTGAAATCGCCAAGGCTCGCTGAAAATCTCAACGAGCACGACACACACGCGGGCCTTGCGCCCGCGTTATCATTGGCGCATCGCAAGCCACAAATCCCCCTCGCTTCTGGCCTCATCGAGCGCCAGCATTTGCAGGTACGCGCCCCAGGCATCGACCGGCCGCGCACTGTTCGCCTCTTTCAGCCACTTCGCACGCTCAACCTCAGGCCGCGCAGTGAACCACGCGATGCCCTTGCGGGGTTCCTCGTGTCGATTGGCCGGAAACATTTCGCTGCGCACCCGCATATCGCCAACATACAGGTGCAGGTGATAGCCGCCGCCGTAGGCTTCAGCGCGCGGCTCGACGGTGTAGCGGTATCGCGACATGGCAAGTCACCCCGGATAGTTTTTGTGCATCCACGCGCTCGCTTCTTCGATGGAGCCAAATTCCTCAAGCACCTGTTCCGGCACGCCGGGACGCAGCGATACGATCACCGCAAAGAAACGATCAGCGCTACCCCTGAGCACCGGGCGCGAGCGGTATTCGTTCCATCGCGTCATTTGCTGTTCCGCGAGCGCGCAGGCGGCCTCGTAGTCATCGGCTACGCCCCAGTACGTCGGCCGGTCCCATGCGCCGCCATTCAGACAGCGGACGTCGATCTTGCCGTCATCCATCGTCACGCCGAATGGCTTATCCCACCAGGCATCGAGTTCCGCTGCGCTGCGGTCCTCATTGGGCGTGTTGTCGAAGTTATCCGGCAATATCGGGTCAAGCGGAATACGGGCGGGCATGGCTATGGCTCCTCTGTGGTGAACCCACATTTTGACGCATTCTCGCGGGCTCGCGCGGCGCGCTATGTCGCCTCAGAGAGACAGAATCCACGCGTCGCCTGCGTCCATCGCCTCGCAATGCGCCTCGTTCCGAAGGTACGCACCGTAGGCATCCACGACGCGCCCGGTATCTCCTGCCGCCCGCATCCATTCCCTGCGCGTCTCCCCGTCAAGGCAGTTCCACCAAGCAATGCCTGTACATGCCGCAGCCATCGGATCAGCCGGGTACACGCCGCCGCCCACTTCCACACCGTCTTGCAGCAAGCGCAATCGCCATCCCCCCCCAACTTCCGGCGCGCGCGGCAAAACCTCGTAGTCGCACCGCGTGCCGCCACTCCCGCCATCGCTCGCCATAATTCCTCCAGGGTATCGTGAACCGCCATTGCGCCGCAACCGCAACAAAACATGCAAAGTTGTCGACCATGGCCAAAGCCCCGCCAGCCTTGGCTTTCAGCGATTTATCGCCCCCGAAAACGACACAGTTGTCGATCAGGCTTTTTGCACGCCTGCTGCACAAAAGAAAAATCCGCCACGCGGGCGGATTTTTCGACTGCTTAGGTTGAAACTCACGAAGTTGTAAACAACCGTCGCTTTGGCCGGTCCAGTCCGGTAGTTCCATCGCCCGATAGACGCGATGCTATCACAGCCCGCCGCTATCGGCGACCGATGCCGCGCATCTGCTTGCGCTTGCGCCGTTCCTGATTCACGCGGGCATTGAACAGCGCGCGCGCCTGCTTCTCGCGCCATATGTTCTCGCGCCGCAGTTGTCCGGCCTCGCTGCGCCGCTCATAGGGCGGCTCGCATTCGGCCTTGAACTCGACGGGCTGGCGCAGGTAGTCAAGCCGTCCTAGCAAGCCGTCTAGCGTTTTCTGCGGCATTTGCGGCGGTTCCATTCGGACTATTGCGTCGATGAAGCGGTCGAACTGCTCAGGGTCCACCGGGGTTAGCTCGATGGTGCCGCTCATTGGTACGCACTCGAATGCTTTCTCGACGGCCGCTATCTCGCGCACGATATCCCCGCTATACGAGAGCGAGCCACAGACAATGACAATTCCTCGCATATCAGAATCTCCACTTTGCGCCGAGCTTGACCTTAGCGCCCTTCTCATCGGAATAGGTGACCGTCGCGCTTACCCGCGGCGATGGCGGGATTTCCGCGTATGCCACGCAACACGAGACGTCTAGCGTGTCGGGATTAATGACCGGCACCACCTGCACATGGGCGCAGCCCGACAGCACTGCGCCGACCAACAGCCACATGCGGATCATCCGTGCGGGCCTCGCAGGCCGCCCGCCCTGTAGATCTGCCAACACAGGATGAGCGCCAGCACGGCAATCAGGAACGTGCCAGTTTTGGGATGCGAGTCGAGAAACACGACAGCGGCCGTCAAGCCTTTGAGCCACCACGTCAGCACGATGAGCGCGAGCGTCAGAGGCGAGAGCAAGGCATTTACCGCGAGTTCGATGAGGCGTTCTTTCATTGCTCACCTCGCGCGCTTTCGCGGCCTGCGCCAATGCCGATCAGCAACAGGAACACGACGAGCGCGTGCGTGCGCAACGCGCTATCGGCCGTGAAGGCGTGACCCGGCTCGCCGATGGTTTCGATCACCACTACCACGGAGAACACGAGCACCGCGACGACAAGCGCGCTCACGCCGCGACGGAAGATGAAGCCGCCGACAAAGCGCGCCGCCGCGAACAGCAATTCAGCCAGGACGATCAACGCCTTGCCGAGATACGAGCCGATGACGATGACGACGAAAAACAGCACTTCCCTGAAATTCATTGCGTTTCCTTCTGTTGAGCCCGCACGCGGGCGAGTTGTTCGGACACGAGCGCATGACGCGTTTCGAGCCAGTTGTATTGGTGCTGGAAGTCTTCTGCGCGCTTGCGGTGCGAGTGGCACGCGACCGCGCACCACGCCCACCCGGCGATAGCCAGCACCGCCAGCACTGAGAGAGTGATGACGGCACCGACCATCACGCGCCGCCTACTACGCGACCCAAATCACCCTTGTGGCCTCTCGCGCCGGTGCCGCCAATCGAGCGGTGCGTTTTCGCGTCGCAAACCTCACCGTCGCGCTCAAACGTCTGAGCGGCAACAGTGGGCGCAGGATCAGCCACGAGACGGCCGACAAGTGCGGTCGATTCGAAGCCGTCAACCGTGAGCCGCACCTCGTTGCCCTCGCGCCCGAGCGGGCCGATCACGTATGCCGCGCACAGGTCACCGACCATCACCGCATACCTGATGTTCGGTGCGGCGGCGCGCGACGCGTTGCGGGCCGTTTTACGGGCCTGCATGGCCTGCCTGATGGTGGCGCCGCCGTAACGCTGCTTAAAGGCCGCCGCGCCCGCATACGTGGCCGCCGTATATCCGTCCTCGCCATCGACAATGACGCGCGCCGCGAGCCCTTGCTCGAACAGCGCTTCACGGCCTGCCTTGCTAGGCACGTCGCCATCCCACAGCGGGCCGCGCTCGATCAGGCCGATGAGCGTATCGAGCGCGCCGCCATTGGCGTCGAGCAGCGCCTGCGCGCGTTCGGCCGGGCTCACGCTGATACCGTGCGAGTGGCCCGGATCAGTGATCGTGTGCGCGTGTGCGTGCGAGTGACCGACAACCAACGGTGCGATGCCATGCGAGTGGCCCGGCACAGCGGTGACGAAACCGTGATCGTGCGTGCCGCCATTGCGGACCATGTCAAAGGCGTGCGGGTTTGCCGCCAGCAATTCGTCGCGAATGTCGCTCATTTATTCACCTGTTGCGTTGACTGTTGCGGATTGAAGGGGTTGCAGCCGTGCGCGACGGCCTGCCAGAAAATGGCCCATACGAGCCACGGATTGAGGCCCATGCTTACGCGACCTGTTGCGGCATCGAGAGGCGGCGCGAGTAACGCCGGATCAGGACGGCCGTGAGGATGAAGCCGCCAGCAAGGGCGAACGCCACGAGCAGCGCCACGAGCACGAACGCGCCGCCCAATGCGCGCGACTCGCGCCAGATGCCGCCGACGGACCAACAATTGATCCAGCTAACGACAAAATTCAGTGCGAGCATCAATGCGATGGCCATTACTTTTCCCCTTTGTTGCTCACCATTGCGAGCGGATTGACGATGGATTGCGCAATGAGCAGGCGTACAAATTCGTCGCGCCGCTCGTAATAGCCGTTGTTGTCCGGAATGAGGTCCATTGCGCGCATGAGCTGGGCGCGCTCGCGCTCTTTGTCCACGCGCGCCATTTCGAGTGTGGCGAGGTCGGCCTGCGCCTTTTTGATGGCGGCACGCAAGGCGCTTTCCTCTGACTCGCTCTTGTCGATTTCCTCGTACAGCACGCGCACGCGCGCGACCGTGTGTGCGTCGGGAAAGCCGCTCATGCCAGTTCCCCGATGCGGTGCAGGCGTTGCATGGTTGCCTCGATAACGCGCCGCCCGAATGCTTCGAGAATCGCGTCTCCGTGGTCACCCGGCTCGACGTTCGCGAGAATCGTGCGGGCGTCCTCTTTCATGCCGTTGTAAAGGCCGATCATTTCGGCGCGCGTGAGCAGTTGCGCCGCCTCGCTTGCCAGCGTCACGTCCGAGCCGCGCAGCAGAATGCAGCGGAAACGCCTGCCTTCGTTGTGCGCCTTGTCCGTCTCTGCGCGGATCATGTCAGCGAGTTCGGTCCAGAAGTGGTGCGGCGCGTCCATCGGGACGGTCACGAAAACCGTATCGGCATCGCTCGCCGCCTTGACCTGCGCGAACGTCTCTTGCACAACCGGATCAGAGACGGGCACCGTATGGGTCAGCGCGCCATCGAGGGTGACCGTGCCATCAAAGTGCGCCTCGCGGTCGAAACTCACCACGCCGCCGAGCACGAGGTGCCCGCCCTTGATCGTGATTTCGACCGGGCCGGTGCTGTCCGGCGAAATGCGGATATTCATATCGCCGCTCATGCCTTCACCTGCGCCGGTTGTTGCAGGGCAATCGTGCGCTCGCATGCCAGGCGGATTCCTTCGAGCACGAGGCGACGCTCTTTGGTCTTTTCCTGCGTGAGCGCATCGGCGGCGATGGCCTGAATCACTTCGAGCGGGTCCGCATCGTGCGCCAGCACAATCGACGTCTCGACACCGCGCACGAGCCCGGCATTCTTAAAGAGCTTGTCGAGCGCGTTGGTCGGCATCTTGCGAGTGATCGGGAATGCCTGCGCGACGGCGGGCGCGGCCGGTACAGCGGGCGGCGTAGGCTCAGGCGGCGGCGCGTCGATCACTTCCATTTCGCCATTCGCCCACGAGTCTTCCATGTTGTTTTCGTCGGCTCCCTGCACCTGCAGGGCGTGCGCCTTGACGTCCGACCAGTTCATATTGTTCTGCGCCCAGTCGGCGAGGTCATCATCATCCGCAACGCGCCTGCCCTTGTAGTAGCCGTTGTACGAGTCCTCTACGACCTTGGCGGGGATATGCCACTTGCTGCCGTCGAGAGCCGTCAGCGCGATTACCTTGTTCGTCATAGTTATGGGTTGGTTGAGGGTTATTCCGTCGCCTGCGTGGCGGCCTGTTGCTGCTGTTTCTTGTTCGCGTAGTACGTGCGTTTGCTGTCCAGAATCCGGGCCTTGTGCCGCCCGTAGTGCGCCTTTACCGTCACACGCGAGCGCGCGCGGTTGCACTCCACGCACAGGCCCGACTTCACATAGCGCTCGACCGTATGGCCGTGGCGGCACGCCTTGCCGGTATAGAAGCGCACGAGCCCGGCCGCTTCTGCATCGGTGCGACTGATTATCGAGAGGGGTTTTTCCTTACCGTCCATCGGTTTTCCTAGTTCGCCGGCGCGGCGTTTTGTGCGGCCTGTTGCTGCAATCTCTCCATCACGCGAGCGCGCGCGGCGGCCTTGTTGTCGGCACCCGCGCCGGTGTCAAAGTCCTCTGCGAGCGAGACGGTCGCGTTCTCCAGAAAAACGAATGAGCATGTGTCCCAAATGTCCGGCGAGGGGATGCCCTCTTTGCGCATGTCGTCTTTCTTCGCGATCACGCGGCGGGCCTTTTCGTCATAGCTGTAGGGAATGCGTGAGCCCTGTTCCACGAGCTTTTTGACGAACGACTTAGGCACGTCCGCAGAGATACCGAACCGACCTTCCTGCACCGCGCGCGAGAGGCCGCAGATAGCCTGCGCACGCTGGTTGAAATACCGTTCCTTGTATTCCGTGGCGAAGTTCGGCGCGCCCCAATTGACCTTTGTGTAGTTGGCGAAGCCGTCAAGGTCCAGTTGCTTGCACACGATCAGGCCCATACCGCCCGCGTCGATCAGTGCGTTCGAGTTCGGTCGCTCGCGCGATTCCGTGATTACATGGCCGTGCAGTTCGGCCGGATTGATGGTGTTCGAGTGCAGCGGCACGGTCGTAAGCTGCGCACGGCGCGCGTCCGGGCCGTATTCGCCCTGGCCGTTGACCTTGAACGCAGGCATAACCGACCAGTCGCGATAGCCGCCACCTGCGACGTCGAGCGGCAGCAGCCAGCCGTAAGGCTCGCCCGGCTTGATGACTTCGAGCCCGTATGCCGCCTCGATAGCTTTCGGACCAAGTAGAAAGCGGCTGCTGTTCTCAGGGAACTCGCCGAGCACCTTGATCGAATATTCTTCTTCGGTGTACTGCTGCCGCTTTTCCAGAATGAACGCGGCCGACACAATCGGCGATTCCTCGCTGTTGAACACGAGGGCATTCCACACGCCGCCATGATCGCGGCTCAGTTTGTGGTGCGTGTCGTAGAAAAAGCCCGTCGGCCGGGTCGGCTGCGACGCAATGGCAATGCGGTTGTTCGCGTCCGTGAGGGAGCCGGTGATAACGCCGAAATTCGAGTCGGGAATACCCGACGCCTCATCGCCTAGCCACAGCAGCCAGTCACGGTGCGCACCTGCGAGGTTTTCAGGGGAGCCACGCGGCGCGGTCTTTGCGATGACAAACCAGTTGAGCTTGAAGCCCTTCACATAGACGCGCTCAGACTCAATCTCGAAATACTCCCTGATCCACGACTGCGGGCCGTTCTGGATTTTGGTCGAGAGGTCGGCGAACTCTTTCCAGACACCATCCGATACGGTCGTGATCTTCGGCGCGGTGAGGATTGTGTTCGAGCAGAAGTAACAGAGCAGGTGCCACAGGGCGATGATGGCAAAGCCCGACGTCTTGCCCGTACCGTGGCCCGACGATACCGAGGTGCGCGAGCCCGGATCACTGACGCTCTGGAATAGCTCGATCTGCTGCCACGTCGGCACAAGCCCGCATACCTCGATAGCGAAGCGCACGCAATCGAACGCGTACCGCTCGACAAACGAGCGATAGCGGGCGTCCAGCGGCAGCGAGATACGGGTTTGCGCCACTTACTCGCCCTGCCCGTTCTGTTCGCCTAGCTGCAATTCCGCCTGCTTGCGGGCCTCTGCCTCTGCACGAGCACGCGCCGCCCGCTCGATACCCTGCCGGTACACCTCGTTCAATTCGTCGGTTGTGGCGGTCGTGACGGCCGTCGTGACCTGCGCATCAACCTGCTCGCGCCATCCGGCGATGTTCTTCAGTGCAAGGGTTGCGAGGCGCGACTCATATTGGCCGCCCAAACCGCCCTCTTGAAGCAATGCCGACTGCAAATCCCGGCTACGCGCGTAGGCGTAAGAAAATTCCGGGTGCTTGAGGGTCTTACCGTCCTTTTCGGTCGCTACAGACCAGTCGTGAAGGGTCTGCCGCGTGCCCCCGATTGAGTCGGCGAAACGTTCGAGCGTCGGGAAGCGATTGAGCACGGTTTCAGTGACCGTCATCGGCTTGCCTTCCTTATCGGCCTTGGTCACCTCTACTGAGCGCTCGACGTCAATGCGAAAGAACGCAAGGATCATGTCTACGAACTCATCGCGGTAGACAGTCGGCCGCCCTACCAGTCGCTTGAGCACGCTGGCCGTTTCTTTCTTCTCTACGGGCGGCATGGGTGCGGGCGTGCCGGCTTTCAGCGGATTCGCTCCCTTACGCTGCGCCGGTGCCTTGGCGGCCTTCCTAGCCGGTGCCTGCTTCGCCGGTGCGGCCTTCTTTGCGGGCACCTTGCGCGCCGCCTGAGGCTTTGCCTTCCCCTTAGGCGCGGGCGCATCTTTGCCCGGCTGCTTGGCGGGTTGATTCTCAGGTTGATCGTTTGCGCTCTTACCTGCGCGCCGCCCACCCGGTGTCTTGCGAGTTGCCATGTGTTTCCTTACGTGTGTGAGCGTGCGTTAGCCGTCGAGCCCTAGCTCTTGCTGGCTGTAGCGTTCGGTGAGGTATTCGATCGGTTTGAGGCGGCCCGCGCGCAGTTCATCGAAATAGCTGTCGATGGCGCGATAGCGCATTACCTTCTGGCGAAGCGGAGCGACGGCCTGCGAGAGCTTTTCGGCGGCGATGACAAGTGCGGAACTGCCGCGTACTTCTTCGATGCCGTGCTTACGGGCGATGGCGAGTGCCTGCTCGACCTCATGCGCGGCTGTACTCACGCGCTCGAAGTCCTCAGGCACCGGCTGCGTCTGACTGGTGTACTGGATCATCACCGTGGCGAACTGAGCAGCGAGCCCGCCCAATATCGACTCAGCACCGCGCATGAGTGCGTGCTGATGTGCGACGCGGCCGTCAAACTCCATGTGCGGCGAGAGCCCCAACAGGAAATCGCACGAGACGGCGTACACGTCGGATGCCTGCCGCAGGAACTGGTGATCGCGCGGCGTGGGCCGGTCACCCGACTCAATGAGGCTGATCTGCGTCGAGTTCTTGTAGCCAAAGCGTTCGGCCGCCTCTACGGCGGTCATACCCGACATGACGCGCGCTACGATCAGATTGAAACGCAACGTCTCCAAGTCCTCAGGCTTGTTCTTGTTGCGCACGAAGCGCTTGAGAGCTTGCCGGACCTGCGCGTCGCGCTGCGCGTCCGTGACGGCTGTTTTGTTTTTCATCCGACGAACCCCAATATGCGGTCTACCCGCTCGTTGATAACCGCGTCCAACTGGGCGCGGGTGTAGGTCACGAGCACGTTTTGCAGCAGTACGTCGATTGCCTTGCTGTAAAGCTGCTCGAAGTCTTCTTCTGGCATCGAACCAAACGCGATGCTTTTCGGTGTCACGCGCACGCTGCCGTTAAGCCGCGTGCTCACGTCGAAATAGCCAGCGAGAATCGTCACGTCGGCGCGGAACTGCTCGAACGTCGATTGCACCTCGTACCCCTTGTGGAAGCGCGGCGGCGGCTCCCATGCCTCATAGCCGATCTGCAACAGGGCGAAGAACTTCCGATGGAAGCGCGGATTGCGCACGCGCTTTAGATCGGAGCGGATGAGCTTGCCGACGGGCAGCTTGGCGGCGAGTTCGGCCTGTTCGGCATCGGCGGGCACGAAAGAGCCGTCCGGGCGCTTGATGAGCAGCACTTCCACCCGTCACACCTCGCGAATGTCGATGCCGTGCACCGTTTTCATGAGGTGCTTGCGGTCGCGGTATGCGCGCGTCTGAAAACCCTTCGAGTCTTCGACAATGGTTTGGCCTGCCTCGCCATACACGCCCGTCTTCACGACGACATAGACGAAGTCAGCGAAGTAGCGCAGCGCGGGCTTTTTGCGCTTCTCGCCGATATCGACGGCGGGCGCGAGGACAAAGCGCACCTGGCATTGCAGTTCGGTGATTTCGCCCGCGTCCTGCGCGGCACTGAGCAGCACAAAGCGATCTGCCTCGCGCATGCTCGCGAAAGTGCGCTCACCGATGGTCACGCGCTTGTTGCGCATCTTTGACGGCTTGGCTTCCGGCGCGCCGCCCGGCTCGCGACCCTGTTTGCGTGCGAGATTCGCCTCTAATGCGCGGAACTCAGCTTCCGTGAGGCGCGCCCGGCGCGGGTTCTTCGCGCGCAGGCGGCGTTTATGGGAGGGATTCATGCGCGACGGCCTCTCTTGAACCAGTAAGTGCGGATGCCGACAAGCCATGCGCCGGTGTAGAACATCGACAGTGCGAACATGCCCCACTGCCCTGCCGTGAACGTGGCGTATAGCCAGCACGGCTGACCAATCAGGCCGATGACGCAAGCGGCGCGGCTCGCGCGCAGACTCCCCAGTTGCGTGAGCCATATCGCGAGCGCGCCGGACACGAGAATTACCGTTTGAATCATGCGCACATAGACCCGTCTATTTCATGCGCGACATTATATAGACGCGTCTATATTCCGGGCCAAATTTTTTTAGCTAGGAGATCCGCCACAAAGGTGAGCTTTTCCGGGGCGTGCGCGTCGATCAGCGGCAAGAGGTCTACCAACGCGTCTTCCAGTTCCTGTATGCGTTTGCGGTCGGCGGCCACGGCCTGCGTGTTCATCCTGCGGTCATACGCGTACATCGTCTTTTCGAGCATGTCGATCCGGTGGCGCAGGATCGTTTCACGGCTCATCAAACCCATAGACATGTCTATTTTTTCCCTGTTTTTGCTTGGTGCTCGACACCGCGCTGATATTCGGCCTTGACCAGTTCGATCACGAGCGCGAGCGATTCCTCGCCGCCCTCGCGCTTGCGGATGCGCTCATACTCGCGCCGCCGCTTTTCCTTAGGCAGATTCGCCAGCAAACGGATCTGACAGCACCGGCAGAAGTTGCTATAGAAGCCCGAAAACGTCTCATCGAGCGGGCAGCGTGTCAGTGCATCCACCGGCGCGCCCCCAATGCGAGCAAGTCGTGCTCCCACGCATGAAACACCTCGCCCGACTCAAACGCGATTTCGTACACGCCGCCCAGTGACGGCACGCGCTCACCCGAGGGCAGGTACATGAAATCGGCGAGCGCGATCACTGTGCAGAGCTGGCCGATGAGCGACCACCCCTGCGGCGCGCGGCGCGGCCGGAAAATGAGCACGTCATCGACGGCATGGGTCCAGTACGTCACGCGGTCACCTCATTGGGCCGGTGCACGTCGCGCATGCTGGCGTCCGTCGGCGGCGTCTCATCGCGGCGACGCAACTGGCTTTCGAGCGCGGAGCGGCGCGCGCAGTCTTCGAACTCAATGGCGTAGAACGTGCCTTGCTCAGGCTCCATCGTGTCCGGGTTGATGGATTGCGTGCGGTGCTCCATCACGAGGCATTCCATGCCGTTGCGCTCAGGCTCGAAGCGGCCATGCTGAAAGATGAGGATTTCGCCGATGGCGTATTTATGGGACATGGTGAGAGTTATTGTGCGTGGAGGTGCGCGGCGCAGGCGTTCGCGTCGCTGTAATACGGGAATTTCGAGTCGATGCGCACGGCGGGCGTGTCACAGTGCGCGCACGTCTCGACATGCTTGCCTTGTGCGCGGGCATCCGCGAGCAGCATCGGGTCGCAGAATGTCCAGTCCGCGTTAGGGACGTAGCACTCATCGGCCTGCATCGCGCGAAAGCCTTGCTGCACGCGCGGCGCGCCGTAGTAATCGCCGCGCGCGAGCGTGTTGACGGCGTTCTGCAACAGGCGAACAGCCGCGGCGTCGCACGGTGCCGCATACGAGCCGAGAAAGGCGCACGCGCGCGGCTTTTCGTCCTCAGTCCAGTGCCCCTCGTAATCGTCCAGGCGAACGACGGTGCCGACCGGCAGACGCTGACAATAAATCTCACCTTTGCGCGTGCGCACGTTGAGCGTGCTGAAACCGTCGGTGAGCGCAACGAGGTACACGAAGCCCGTCGTATCGACGTGCTCGCCAACGTGACGACCCCACCCGTATAGCTCGACCTGCTGCGTGTTGAGCGTGCCAACGACAACGTCGCCCTCGATGCGATCCTCGCTCGTGTCCGCCACGTAAGCCGCCGCCAGCGCCTCGATGACGACCCGATGGCCCGCGACGCTTTGCGCGACGTCGATGCGGCCGACGACCTGCAGGGGCTTCGCCTCAGGTATCGCTATGCCCGCGCGCGTGACGTACTCGACACAGTCGGCGCGCGACATGCCGCGATCAGCGAGGTTCGCATACACCGCGAAACCGTTGTACGCGTTCATGTACGCGTCATAGCGGCCTTGTTCCTCTACGGGCACCCCAATGACATGCGCGTCCGTTTCGAGCCGGTACAGGCCCGTCTGATCGACGGCCGCCAGCGGTTCGGTGATCGCGGCGGCCGGGTCATCGAGCAGCACGACGGGCACAGTGAGCCATTCCATTGCGGCGCGCAGCCAGTCGGTGTCGATATCGGCGCGCAGCGCGACGACAACGAGCGGCAGAGTGTTCGCGTCGTGCTCGTTTTCGCGGATGGCGAGCTTCGTGGCGGCAAGCGATGCCGGGTCATTGGTGAGCCAGCAAACGATACGTCGAGTCATTGCGGGGAGTCTCCGTTAAGGTGCTTGGGAACGCTGTTGCGCTTGGCTAGATCGCGCAGCGCGGCGCGGGCTTCTTCTGGCATGGCCTTGCGCATCGCCGCCGCTTCCGGCGCGGGCACAGGGTCCATAGGGGTTACGGGTTTGGCGCGAGGCGTCGGCGGCTTGCCGCCGTTGTCTATCGCGGCTTGAATGCGCGCCTGATACGAGGCATCGCTTTCACCCGGAATCGGATCGCCAACGCCGACTTCGTGCGCCTTGGCTTTGCGCGACTCAGGCGACAACCACCACCCGCCGCCGCCCTTCTTGCCGGTTGCCGCGCGCATCGGCCCGGCGTTGCGAATCCAGTTGCGCCACGTCGCGGGCCAGTCGTGTTTCGTCGCGTCCTTGCCCGACTTGGCGGCCCAGTAATCGCGGAACTTCTCTGCCTCGAAAAGCGTGTGCTGGATCGACCACGCGCCGCCAGCCCATTCGGTGAGCTTTTCGGCATACGTGACGGTCACGGCTACCGTGCGTTCGAGGGCTTCTTTGGACAGTTCCCAGTCGTTCGGCAGGCGCGTAGCGCGTGCTCTATCTGGTTTTCCATCTGGTTTACCATCTGCCCTATATAGGGAGTCGGCGGTATCGCCCTTTGCATTTGGCAATTTCGCCGAATGGACATTCCCGGTATCGCCATTTCCATTTGGCGAATCTGCGAAATGCTTGCCGTCGGGCACGAACGCGGTTTCGTCGGCGAACGCGTACCACAGCGTGCGGTCGGTTTTCTGCTCGTTGTAGTTGCCCTTGATGAGCACGCCTTGCTTGATGAGGCTATCGAGCGTGCGGCGGATGCGATCTTTCGAGAGGTACGGAAACAGTTCGGCGAACGCGGCGACCGAGTTATACGACCACACGCGATCATCCCGAACGTTCTCACCGTTCGCGCGGTTGCGCGCGATCCAGAAAGTGAAGTTGTGAATCATCACCGCTTCCTCAAGCCCATAGAGGCGCGCGTGATCCGTGTCGAACATGTGATGCACTACCTACTCCCAAACGGACGTGACTGCAGCTTGCTTGCCGACACGAGCTTGCGGCCTTTCGGCCAGCGGTTTGCGCTCTGCGTGGTCGGCTTTTCCTTACTGGGCTTTGCCGCTACAATCGCGTTGTTGAACACAGCATTCCTTACCTTCGGAAAGCCGCGACCTGCGCCAACAGGCTCGCGGCTTCGTTCTTCATGCGGCGTGACTTTCTTCGTGCTCACGCGTGCCGCCAGCGGCGTGACCTTCTTCTGGATCGGCTTGTGTGCCGTCACCGGCTTTGCCGCCAGAAACTCATCCGACGGCCACAATCCCTTACGCCTGAGCATCACCTCGCACGCGGCCATCGCGGTCGCAAAGCGCGTCATCACGAAATCGCGCGACAGGTGCGCGGGCAAGCGGTCCTGCCCGTCGAGCACCTTGTGACACGCGTAGCAGGCGTAGCAGCCCAGGTGATCGACGCGCGCGAGTTTCTTGCCCTTTGCCTTGCCGCCGTCGTGCCAGTTCGAGTGCGCCCAAACGGTTGTCTCCCAGTCCCAATTGCAGACGAGAGGGAAATTCAGGGTGCACGCTTCCCCGCGTGCCGATTCTGTGATTCGGCTCACGTCAGTGTTCTCAGGTGATGGGATTGGGTACTACTGGGCGGCTTGCTGCTGCTTTTGCTTCTGCTTGCGGCAGCGTTCGCACATTCCGTAGCGCTGCAACTGGATAGAGGTCACGACCTTGTTACAGGGCGCAGGACACCGCTTGCGAACATGAGACAACTGCAAAGCCTTTGCAGTCGTCTCGCGGAACTTCGCAATCGCGTTCGGATCGGCGACGTTCATTCGGGCGTGTTACTGGATTGCAAGGGCGGTTTGATGCGTGATGCGCTCATCGCCTGCGATGCCGTAGTGATGCAGCAGTGCGACAGCGCCGTCCGGCGTCACGAGCACCTCAGGCAGGCCGTCGTCAGTCTCGACAACGGCGAACGTGTTTGCGTGCTGCGCGGTCGGCATGCCATCGGCGTCGATGATGCCGTCGGCCGCCATGCGCTCGCGCAGGTCGGCGCGGCCGAGGAAGTTGCTCACGTAGTCGATGGTGAAATGCCCGTCTACGTTGGTCATTTGCTCGCGGCGGCGAGCGAAGCGGTTGTTACAGGAAACTGCGGTTGTTATGTCGTTGTTCACAATGGTCCCGGCCAAAAGAAAATGAATCTGTTGCATGCTCTCTTTACAACGCAAATCGAACCCCGGCGAAGCGGTCACGGCTCTAGGCCGCTTCGCGATAGTGGTTACCTTCTTTTATGCGACGGCTGACCTCGTTACCGGCCGCCATCAATTCACCCTGCCCGGCGATTTCCACCTGGGCGGTGTGTACGTCATACGCGCGGCGCAGCGCTTGCAGCCCCGGCGCGTCAAAACCCAGTTTTCCGGTGCGCTTGAACCGCAACTGCAGGCGGAACAGCGCATCGAGCGCGGCAATAATGTCGGCCTCGTATTCCGGGCCAAACCCGCGCTCTGTCAACACGAGTGACGTGTTGCACATGCACGCCAGCGTTTCGGCGTGCGAAATCTCGCCCTTCCCTTTGGAAATGGCATCAATGCTCGAACCGAACGCAATCGCGACGTCGCGCTGATCGGCGGCTTCGAGCGGCTTGTAAAAGTTGGTGAGCACTTCGCCAATGACGTGCGACCTGTTCAACGTCTGGAGCGCGGAAAGCGGGTCCAGCGGTTTAGGCCTGTACTTGCGGCGAGGCTTTTTGGATGCGGGCATCGGGCGGACCTCTTACGATGCCTGCGGAGCAGCGGCGAGTTTCTTCGCGTACTTGCGCTTGAGCTTGGTGATGCCCGCGACGACCGCCGCGCTCGTGCGCGGCTTCTTTGCGGGATTGTTCTGCAGGTGCGATACGTGCCCCTGCGAGCAGCCAATGGCGTCGGCTATCTGCTGCTGCGTGAGCCCCGCCAGCGAGCGCAGGGCGGCGATATCTTGTGCTATCTGCATTTTTTACCTGTTGTTGTCCGAACGAGACGACCTTACATACAGCGGTGCAGAGTATAGACATGCCTATGGTTTGTGACAAGCCGCACATAGATGCGTTTGTATCTGAGGGTATTGATTAATAAATGTCAGGAAATGTCTACCGGCCTTCCATAGACGCAACTTTCCGTGCTATAAGTGCGCCTGTAGGAACATAGATAAGCCTATAAAAAGAATATTTCCGAGCCTATATTTGAGAGCCACATGACAAAGAAGAACGAGCGTCAGCCGTCGCCAAAGCTACAGCCGCCTAAACAACAGCGGTTAGGCGACCGTATTCGGGAATGCAGAATTGAAAAGGAGTTGTCTCAGGGACAACTAGCCAAACTGGTAGGCGTCACACAGCCAACGCTATCGGCTTTGGAACAGAACAAATCACAAACCACCCACAGCATTGGCAAATACGCTCACGTCCTTGGTGTCTCTGCCTTATGGCTCGAAACAGGCATCGGAGAGAAACACCCTACCAATCACCCCAAAGGATTGAGGCGCACCTTTGCACTCGATACCGAGCCCGAATTTAGAATCGAGTTCCTGGCTTCGTCGCGGGGCAGTTGCGGAGGGAACGCGGGCGGCAAGCCCGACGTAGAGGACATTCAAAAAGCTGTCGGCGCAGTTTTCAAAGACCAAACGTTTTTCGACCGGCTTGGAGTCAAGCCGGATGACGTTAGAGCCATCATCGCGGATGGCGACAGCGGGGCAAACTTCATCGTGCATGGGGACACCGTACTCATTCACACTACACAGACAGACCGATTAGAAAACGGCCTGATCTATGTCCTCGATACACCGGACGGTCCTCGCTTAAAGAGAGTCTTTCGCCGCAGTGATGGTCACGTCATTCTCTCGTGCGATAACCCCGACAAAGTTCGCTATCCCGATGAAGACTACACAGCAGAAGCCGCTGCAGGCCTCATGCTCATCGGACGTTACATTTATCGTCAGGGCTAACATACATTCAGGTATTATTTACTTACCAATGTGTTACGAGATGTGAATTTAACCACATAAAAACGCCCGTTTGCGCGGGCGTTTTGTATGAGGAATCCCCTATTTTTCAAGGGCATAAGTAAACATCGGTAGTCCTTACCTGAGCCGTAATCTCGCAAACGGTTGCACCTTACTAGTGCCTTCCACTATGTGAGAATCGTTGTCGTATTCGTGACAGTAAGCTGGCTCACGTCCCCAATTGTTTGCTAACAGGTAACAAACAATTTCCTCATACGGCTGAAATAAATCAGCCCGTCATCCCCCTCTGTCTGTTCTTAGCAACACCCCCTTCCCTTCGCAAAAAAACCGGGTTTTTTTCTACACCTCATCGACGTATCTATTGACGTCGATATAGACATGTCTATAAGATTCGCCCATAGACATAACTATGTCTATACCCGGAAACCTTACTTGGGGAGCGAACACATGTTGACGTTTGCAGTGACCGTAACGAACTGGGCAGGCATTGCGCGCCACTACACCACGCGCGCCGCACATAGCTTTGACGCATGGGATGAGGCCGTAACGAAATTCGGCCTCTGCAAGATCCGCGTTACGCCCCAGTAAGGTCGCCCGGCCCTTTCCATCGCAACCACCACGCGAGACACATATGACGAACATGAGCGACGTTTCGGAAGTCATCGACGCGGCATCGCACGCCGACACCAACGAACTCGTAACGACCGCGCTCGCGCGTGTCACCGAGCCCGCCGAACTCAAGATCACGCAACACCTCGACGTCCCGGCCACGGCCGCAGGCGGCGAAATCATCGAGGCTATCAAGCCGCTGCAATTCCCGGTTCGCGATGTTCATATCGCCGCGCTGCACTCGTTTCTTGACGGCATTCAGTTCGCCGTTGCAACGCCTGATGGCATGAAAGAGGCTAAAGGCGCGTATAGCAACCTCACCAAGCTGAAAAAGCTGGTGGAGGAAACCTACACGACGTGGAACACGCCGATTCGTGACCTGCAGGAGGATGCACGCAACAAGCGCGATTACGTCATCGCGGAAGTGGACGCGATGCGCGCACCGATCAAAGAGCAGATTGACGCTCAGACGGCTATCGAAACGGCAGAACGCAACAAAAAGGCGAAGGAAGAAAGCCAGCGCATCGAGGCGCACGTTGCGGCCGTCAAGGTGCTCACCGATATGCCAACGCAATATCTGTCCGCATCGTCGGAAACCATCGAGCAGGTGATCGCCGAGATTTCCTCGATCGACTCTCTCTCGCGCCGCGACTGGCAGGAATACCTGCCCGCTGCAACGGATGCGATTCGCACCAACATCGCGACGCTCAATCAACACCTCGAAAACGCCAAGGCGCGCGAGGAAGTGGCACGCATGCGCGCCGCACAGGATGAAGCCGACCGCGAAAACGAGCGCAAGGCAGCGCTGCGCGAGCGCATCCACAACATCGAGCTTGCGCCGACGACGGTTGCGGACGCAACGAGCGAAGCGATTCAGAAAAAGTTGAACCGGCTCGAACAGACCGACCCGTCCACGTTCGAGGAAATGGCAGCAGAAGCAACGGCCGCCATCGAGAACACGCGCAACGTCCTGCAAACGATGCTCGATGCCGCGTTGAAAAATGAATCGGCAGCACGCCAGGCAGCAGAGGACGCGGCCGAACTCGCCGCACTGCGCGCGGAAAAGGCGCAACGCGAGCAGGCGGCAGCGACGGCCGCAGAGAACGCCGCACGCGAGCAGCGCGAGGCAACAGAGCGTAAAGAGCGCGAGGATCGCGAGGAAGCGGAGCGCATCGAGCGGGAAAAGCAGGAAGCCGCACGCGTCGCGCGCGAACGCGCCGAGGCCGTGGCGGAAACGCTGCTCGCGCTGCTGATCGAAGCACGCGCGCATGTTCCGGCCGGTGACCTCGCCGACCGCATCGACACCGCCGTTGCATCCGCACAAGGGGAGTAAGCACCATGAATGCACCACTCGAACTGACGCAAGAGCGCGCTTTCCCGGCTCTCGATTTCAACCTTATCCCCGCGACGCCGGGCGGCCACATGGGCGATTTTTTCGCAGCCCTCGCGGCGGCGCAGGGCGCGTTCGAACAGATCCAGAAAAACAAGGATGCGCGCATCAAGCCGAAAGACGCGACGAAGCAGGCCTACACATTCAAGTACGCCGACCTCGCCGAAATTCTCGACAAGACCAAGGCCGGGCGCACGTCCAACAATCTCGCGCTCACGCAACTGGTGACCAACAAGTCGAGCGATCAGGGCGGTGTGATGATCCGCACGATTCTCGGACACAGCAGCGGCGCGCGCATGGAGTCGGTGCTCGACGTCCCACGCGGGCGCGAGGGCGAGGTGAAGGATTTTGGCGCGTACATCACTTATCTGCGCCGCTACATCGTCGGGCCGATGTTGGGCGTGTCCGCTGATGATGACCTTGATGACAACGGCGACGGCATGCCGGGCGACGAAGAACCGACCATGCGCGGCTACATTCCACCGTCGGTCGGCAACCCCGCGCCCTCGAACCCGGCCGAGTCTCCCATTCTGCGCGACGCCAAAAGCGTGAAGGAACTCACGACGGCGTTCAACAAGTTCTCGTCGGAAAACAAGGACCGTTACCGCGCGCACTATGAACGCCTGCTTGAAGCACTGGACACGCCGATGAACAACAATCCCACCGCGACCGGCAAGAGCGCTACGAACGGCAAGCCCGCAGCAACGGCAGCGGCACCGGCGCAGCAAGTCCCGAAAAAGGATGACCTGTGATCGAACTCGCCTGCGATCAGGGCACGCCCGAATGGCACGCGTCGCGTGCTGGCGTCATCACCGCCAGCATGTTTTCGACCGCCCGCAAATTCAAGGCGAGTGGCGAAAGCAGCGAGACGGCTAAGAACTACGCTTTCCGTCTCGCCATCGAGCGTATCAGCGGTGTGCCGCTCGATGAGGGTCACGAGACATGGCAAATGAAGCGCGGCCAACGTCTCGAACCTGAGGCGCGCGACCATCACATGCAGGACATTGGCCGCCGCGTGCGGCAGGTGGGCCTCGTGCTCACCGATGACCGCAAGTTTGGCGCGAGCGCGGACGGAGCCATCGACAACGACCCTGAGGGCGACGGCGGCAGCGAATACAAGTGCCTCGTGAGCCCGCTTGAACTGCGCAGGATCTATCTGGACTACGACTACGGCAAGTTCGAGGATCAGGTGATGGGCGGCTTGTGGATCACGAACAAACGCTGGTGGGATTTTTGTGTCTACTGCCCCGCCATGCGCGCGGTCAACGGCCATTTCGTGCGCTGGCGCGTGCGCCGCGATGAGAACTACATCGACACGATGGTGCGCGACCTGCTCGCGTTCGACAACCTCGTTGAGGAATACCGCCTCAAGCTGGTTCAACGCTTCCAGGGTGATCCGGCCGCACTCGCCGAGGCCGCCGCCCTGCTCGACCCGCTCGCGTCCGGCGCATACTGATTTTCTCTGATGTTGCAGTTATAGCCTAATCACTCATACCAGTTGGTATCAGTGACATGTGACCCGGTAACGGGTCACGCAACCTTAAATAAACTGGACACACGTTATGTGGTTTCGCAATCTCACCCTGTACTCGTTTTCGGACATGCCCGGCATAGACGGCCTCAACGAAGCGCTCGCGCGCCAGCGCTACGCGCCGTGCACGGACGTGCAGCACGAATCGTCGGGCTTCGTCGCCCCGCGTGGCGAGGATGCCTCGCTTGTGTTCGCCGTCGATAAGCACCTGATGATCGCGCTGTGCGTCGAGAAAAAGGTGCTGCCCGCGCCCGTCGTGCGCGATGAGCTTGCCAAGCGCCTCGCCGAGGTCGAGAAAAATCAGGGCTTCAAACCCGGCCGCAAACAGAAAGCCGAGATCCGCGAGGACGTCACGGACGCCCTGCTCTCGCAGGCGTTCTCAGTGCGCCGCACGGTGCGCGCGTGGATCGACATGGATGCCAGGCTGATCGCTCTCGATACGGCCTCGCAAACGGCCGCTGATCGCTTTGTGACGCACCTGATCCGCGCGTTCGAAAGCGACATTGGCCTGCGCAAGCTGCAAACCGTGAAATCGGCCGTGGTGGCGATGACGGCATGGGTCGCCGACGAACCGCCGTTCGCCTTCACCATTGACGATGACACGACGTTTGCGGGCAACAACGGCGGCGCAGTGACCTACTCGAAAGTCAGCATCGAGCAAGAGGACGTCACGCGGCAAATCGAATCGGGCAAGTACGTCACGCGCCTCGCGCTCACGCACGCCGAACGCCTCTCGTTCGTGTTTTCGTCGGGTTTCGTGCTGCGCCGCATCGCGCCGCTCGACGTGCTCAAAGAGCCGGGCGGCAAGGATGAGCCGTCGGCCGCCGCCGATTTCCTGCTGCTGGCCGCTACCCTCGCATCCCTCGTGCGTGCGCTCATCGACTCGCTCGACGGCATCGCCACGGCCGCCGACCTGGCCGACGAACCGGACACCGGCGAGGCCGACACCGCTGACGTCGATGCAACGGGCGAGCCCGCGCAGGACGGCGTCGAGCCGCCGCCCGCCTACGTCTATGACGACTCGCTGTGCGAACAGGCGAAAACCATCGTGATCGGCCATCGTCGCGCGTCAATCTCGCTCGTGCAGCGGCACCTGCGCATCGGCTATAACCGGGCCGCCGCGATTCTGGAGGAACTGGAAAAGGCAGGCATCGTCAGCCCGATGACGACGGGCAGCGAGCGCCGCGTGCTCGTGAGCGGGGTGAAGTGATGACGAACCTTGTCAGCCTGAAAAAGATCGCCGAGAGCAAGGATCAGACGGCCATCGGCATCAAGAAAGTGACGGATTACATGCTGGACCCGCGCGCGATCAGCATCAAGCCGGGTTTCAACGCACGCGACATGGGCAACATGAGCCCGCGCACGCGCCAGCACGTCGATAACATCAAGGCGGCCATCCGCGCCAATGAGGTTATGCCGCCGCTTGACGTGCGCGTTGAGGGCGACAAGATCTACGTGGTGGAGGGTCACTGCCGCCTCGTGGCGAATCACGAACTGATCGCGGAAGGCATGGAAATCATGCTCGTGCATGTGCGCCAGTTCAACGGCAACGACGAAGACGCGGATTTTCACGTCCTCAACAGCGCGAATCAGTTGCACCTCACGCGGCTCGAACAGGGCAGAAAGTACAAGGGGCGCGTCAGCCTTGGATGGACGGTCGCACAGATTGCCGAGCGAGCGCGTGTTTCGCCCAGTTACGTCGAGCAAAATCTCATGCTGGCGAACGCCGATTCCGACGTGCAGCGCATGCTCGAACACGACGTTGTATCGGCGAAAGTAGCGATTGCCGCCATCCGCAAACACGGCGCAAAAGCCGGTGCTTACCTGCAAAGCATTGTCGATGGCACCAACGGCAAGGTCACGCCGAGCAAGGCGGCGGCCCCTACATTCACGCCGAAACTGGGCGCACGCGCGGCCGATTCGATTGCCGGTTTGTTCAGCAATTTTAAGCCTAGCAGCCTGCCCCTTCTGCGCACAGCACACCCTGATGAGGTGATTGCTGTTCGCGCGGCAGACCTGCAAGCGCTGCTCGCGATCCATGATGCGCACCTCGAAAAGGCCTCGCGCAAGAGCGAAAAGCAAAAGGAGGCAGCGTAAATGCCCGTCGTGACTACCGACGGAATCGAAGTGTCCGTCGAGCAGCGCGACGCATGGCAATGCCCGTCACATGGCGCGGGCACGCCTTTGCGGCTGTTCGGTACGACACTGCATTGCGTGTTATGCGGCGAGCAATGCGAAGTCCGGCCGTCGGTTATCGCCGCCAAACGCCACAACATGCGAGCCCATATCGTGCCGAAAAATGGATGCCACAACCGCCTGGAAGGGCGGCCTTTCTATCTCGCGCAGGATGGATATAGCACCTTCCTGCAGCCCGACGGCAGCTATATCCGCTCGCCGAATTGGGTAAAGGTTCAGGACAATGTCATGTCGAAAGACTGCCGCCACAGCCTACTTTCTGACGATCCGGGTTGCGCCGGATGCCACCACAACCAATGGGGCAAAACCCCAACTGGGGACACAAAATGAAGCGCATTATTCAAGCACTTCCCACATGCCTGATCGCGGTCGCTGGCGCGTTCGCGCTGCTCGTGTTGCAGGCCCGGCTCGACCCGCCGCCGCCCGCTGATCCGTGCAAAACGTCCGCCCTACCCCACCAATCCAACGGGCTTCTGACGGCCTCACATCACTTCTCATGCGGGCCTGCCCGGCCTGAAATGAAGGCCTGATGCCCCTTCCTGTATTGCCTCACCTGTACGCATAACGTGGGACTGATACCAGTTGGTATCAAACACACGTTATGCCCTGCCTCAACACCTCGCCTGATCGAACGCGGCGCGCGTCACTGATACCAGTTGGTATTAGACACACCAGACCTTTTTCTATTTGTCCCCGTCTAGGGTGCTCTTACCTGTTTATTTTTTATTGCCTCGCATTTGGTCCAAGCCGCTTCAATGTGTTTTTGTTTGTTTTGAACAAACTCAAGCACTATTGAACGGGCCAAACCATGTCTAAACCTATCAAATAGGTTCTTTTTGCTCATTGTTTGTTGAGTTGCGCTTGTATTGGACCCGATCCAGACCGTAAAGAGCAGGCAACACCCGAAAAGAACAGAAAAAAGGAAATCCGTTGCTTTTGGCCGTAATCCTGTGTCGTGTTGCGGGTTCGCGTAGGGTTTAGACAGAGAAAGTCAGAAAACGTCTGAAACCCCTTGCGGTGCGGGCGTGATACCAGTTGGTATCAATCACACTCGCATCAACCATATGTGTCATGTTCCCGTCGCCTCACAAACCATATAGGGCGGGGCTATCCGGCTTGTAGTGACATAGATAAATCAATACACTGCGCGACATACCAAACCAATAGAGGTCGCGTCATGTCGATTACCGTCGTAGCTCACCCGAAAGGAGGCGTGAGCAAAACAACCACCGCCGTCAACCTCGCTGTCATGGCCATGTCGGCCGGGCGCGACGTCCTGCTGGTGGATAGCGACACCGGGCAATCGGCACGCCGGTTTGCCAGCAAGCGCGCGAAAGCGCCCGGTTTGCCCTTTGTCGAGTGCGTGCCGCTGTTCGACAACGATGGCGACTACCACCGCCAGCTATCCGCGCTGGCCGCACGCCATGATGAGGTCATTGTGGACGTGGGCGGCGAAGGGCAGGGCGCGCGGGAAATCCGCCTCGCGCTGACCGTCGCGCATCGCGTGCTGACGCCGTGCCGCCCGTCGCCCGCCGACATTGAGCGACTCGACATGATGCACGGCATGGTCGAACTGGCCCGCGACCTGAATCCCGGCCTCGATGCAATGCTGTTCCCGGTTCAGGCATCGACCAACGCCAAAGCGACCGACGTGGACACGTTCTACGAAAAAGCCGTCAAGTTCCCGCAATTCCGCCTGCTCGATTCCGTCGTGTGCATGCGCGACGCCTACAAGCCGTGGGCCGACACCGGCGAGGCGGTATTCGAACAGGCCAAGCTGGACAAAAAAGCGATGGCCGAAATGACCAAACTGTACAAAGAGGTTTTCAATGGCTGAACTGTCCGAAAAGGAAAAGCGGCAGGCCGCCGCCCGCGAGGCCGCCCGCGAAAAGCGGATTCTGGAGTTTGCCGACGGGGCGAACGCCCGTCCGGCATCGGTCGCGCCCGTTATCGCGCCCGTACCGGCCGCCGCGCCCATTCCTGAGCCCGCAGCCCCGGCGGACGCGGAAAAGGCCGCTGAGAGCCCCGCAGAGGCCGCCGCAGCGCCCGCCGAGCCTCAGGCCGTCGCCGACACCCCGCAGGCCGCTGGAGAGGCCGCCAGCGCGCCCGCCGCGCCCGCCGCCGATGCCGAGGCACCGGCCGCCGCGCCCAAGCCCGCCAGCAAGGGCAAAAAGGGCAAGGACGCCGGTTTGCCGTGGGCGGACGCTCATCCGCGCGTCAAGGTCAACTTTTCGACCCAGTTTAGTGAAGAACAGCACATGAAACTGACCTGGCTGACTGAGAATATGACCGGCCGCCAGTCGATCCAGAAACTCGTGCATGAGGCCGTGGACGCGTTGCTCGACAAGCGGATCAAGGAGATTCTGAAATCATGAGATACGCCCTGAAACCCGGCTTTCAGTTCCGGCCTGAGGATCTAGTGCAGGTGCCCGATGGCGAGCCGATGCCCGCCGACCTCGCGCCGCTGCCTGAGCGCGTGCTGCCGTTCGAGGTCGCACCGGCCGCGCCGCGCGCGCGCCGCGCCGGTCCTGAGGCGTCTGCAGGGCAGGGCAGGCTCGATCTGCGCGCGAAGCCTCGCAGGCCGTGGGAGGACGCACATCCCAAGGTCACGAAGCCGTTCAACCTGCGCCCGACAGAAGAACTGCACGCAAAGCTGAAATGGCTCGCGGAGCACATGCCGAACACGTCGATGCAAAAAATCGCCATGCAGGGTATTGAGGAAATCGTTGATCGCCTGATCGCGGTCTATGACACGCCGGAACGCGACTAAGATAGATACGTCTATCGTCAAGCCCGACACTCGCAAGAGGTCGGGCTTTTTGTTTTTTGGGGTTCGGTTTTAGGGAAGTCTCTGAAAGAGACAACAACAGGGGTTGTTGTTGTTTTTAAGTAAACAACATCTTTAAAACCTTTAGGCGGCTCAAAGCCTTATCCAGAAAGGGTTTGCGGGGAGATAGAGCATAGTTTGCGGGACGTCAGAGCATACTCTGCGGGACGTCCTTTGAGGGATAGAGCATAGTCTG
Organism: Paraburkholderia sp. C35; assembly: GCF_003121405.1. Lineage (GTDB taxonomy): Bacteria > Pseudomonadota > Gammaproteobacteria > Burkholderiales > Burkholderiaceae > Paraburkholderia. The sequence continues at coordinate 87,506 of NZ_QBUY01000024.1, forward strand.
CGGGATAGAGCATAGTTTGCGGGATGCTCGCGAAAACAGCCCCGTAAACGCGCGCAACACTATGATTTATAACGATATTTACGCACTTATGGGGTATAGGTGTATCTATATTGAGCATAGTTTGCGGGATAAAGAGCATAGTTTGCGGGATGCCCGGTGCACCGCGAGCCCATAGAGCATAGTTTGCGGGATGAGCGCGGGAGATAGAGCATAGTCTGCGGGATGAGTCGCATAGAGCATAGTTTGCGGGATAGCACAAAGCATAGATACCACCTTGCCACTATGCTGTTAACCTACTACACTTCGCCCCATTGAATCGGGGAGAGGGGTATGGGGAGAGTCAAACAGGCCGAAAAGATCAAGATCGACGTGATGCCCGCCGAGGTGCGTTCGGCCGAACTCGCCAAGCTGGATGAACGCGAGTTGCGCAAGCACGTCGCGGCCATTCACGTCAGCGGCAATCTTTCGCTCGTTGAACGCAAGATCGTGAATGTGCTGCTGCTGCACGCTTACGATGATCTGCTCACGAAGCGCGAGCACACAATCTCGGTCAGGTTCCTGTGTGAAGCCATCGGATGGGAAGCGAGCAACGATCACAAGAAACTCGCGCAGGCCGCCGAGAACATCATGCACAACATCGTCACGCTGAACATGTTCGCGGACGGCAAAGAGGATTGGAAGAAAACGCCGCTCGTCTCGTCTATCGGCGTGAAAGATGGCCGCGTGACCTACGCATATATCGAATGGCTCGCAGAGCGCTATGCGCACCCTGAGGTGTTCGCCGCCATCGACATTAAGATGCAGCGCCGGTTCAAAAGCCAGTATGCCCTTGCGCTTTACGAGAACTGCCTGCGCTATCGCAAGATCGGACAGACCCGGTATGCGCCCGTCGATACGTGGCGCGAACTGCTAGGCGCGACGGGCAAAATGTACGAGCAGTATCGGCACTTCTCGAACTTCGTGCTGCAAAAGGCAATCAAGGAAGTCAACGCCGTATCGGATATCGACGTCGAATTGCGGTTCAAGAAAGAGGGCCGCACAGTCACCGAACTGCAATTCGGCGTGACTGAAAAAGCCCAGGCGGAACTCCCGTTCGAGGTGGACCCGAAAGAGGCGATGCTGCGCGAGCAGTTGACGGCCATCGGCTTCGGTGAGTCGAGCATCAAGAGCATTCTCTCGAAAAACCTGCCGCGTGCCGCGCTCGCGATCAAGGTCACGCTGGAACGCGAGGCGGCCGGAAAAATCACCGGGTCGGCGTCGGGCTACTTCATGAGCGTGTTCGAAAGCGATTCGCCGCTTGACCTGCCTGAACGCACGCAAAAGAAAGCCCGCAAAGCGCCCGCGCTGCCGTCGGCCGATGAGGTCAAGGCGGATAAGCAGGCGGCCGTTACGCGGGGCGCGTGGGGCAAGCTGACGGACGCGGAGAAGGAGGCTTTGACGGTCGAGTTTGTCGAGAAGACGGGCGCAGAGACGCGCATCGCGGGCAAACACGAGTTCGCCAACATCGCGGAAAAGGCCTACTGGACCGGCTATCGCGGCAAGCGCGCCGCTGAAATTATCGCGAGCCGCAAGGCGTAGTGAGAAGGGCCGCCGCGTCGCGCGCGCGGCGGCCGTGCCCTTAGTGGTGGGCGTAGGTGATGGACGCCATCAAGGCCGCGCATGCTGCGCTGCCGTCCGGCAGCGGCACCGGCTGCGCTGCCGCCTTGTCGGCCGACGAGCTTTCATCCGTTGCCGCCGTGCCCCAGTGCGACCAGCCGAACGCCCGCACGCCCGCCCACATGAGTTGACGTCTCCACCACGGCACCGCCGTATCGGCCGATGCCTCGCGCAATACCGCGTCAGCGACGTCTCGCGTGACGATATGCGTCGAATAGAGATAGTCGTGCACCGTCGCCGCCGCGCTCGACGTGTCGCCCGCGAGTTCGTAGACAACAGGCAGGCGCGGCACGCTCGCGAAGTTGGTCACGAAACCAGCGGGCACCGTGAACGTGCGACCAGCAACGTCAGACTCGAACACCAGCGACGCGATAAGCCGCCAGTTGCCGTCATCTTTATCCGTCGCCGGTTCAACGCGCAGCGGGGTTTTAAACCCGCTCATTGCGCATTCACCACGGCGAGCAGTAAGCCCGCCTGCAATCCGGTGATCGCGAGATTCGCGGCCGTCTTTGCATCGTCACTCAGGCGCGAGCCCTTCACGTATCTGAGCAGGTCGGGAATCTGCGAATCGGCGAAGCCTTTCACGGTCGCGAGGTCGAGTGTCGGCACAGGCGAACCATTCACCGGATGCGCTATCGCGGCGGCCACAGGGCATATCTTGCCGACCTGCGTCTGTACGCCGGTGAGAAACTTGAGCGCGTTCGGGTCCGTCTCCAATATCAGCATCGAATTGATGAACGGTTGCCCGACGGTGCAGTCCTTATCGACCGTGACCGCGAGCGCGGCGAGTTTTTGCGCGGGCGTGAGCGCGGCCGGTTTCGAATCGGCGGGCGCGGTGGCGTTCGCCTGCGCGCCGCTGCCGGTCGCGACGGCCGTTGTCGGCCCGCCCGTCGTGGCGGTCGCGCAGGCCGCCATCATGGCCGCGCCGCCCGCCCGCGCGCCGATCATCAAAATACGTCTGTACGATTTTTGCATTTGTGTACCTGTTGAGACGGTTAGAAAAGTAGGTGTAGGTGCAGCGGTTGAAAAAGCGGTCGCGCCGGGCTCAGTCGTGCCCTTCGCCTTCGAAGTGGTGAAGCGTTGTCGTGCTGGAGAACTGGTAACCCTCGCGGGCGTACCTGAGCGCGACCCAAACCGGGAAGGGCACGTCATGAATGCCCGTACCCTTGCCGGTGTGGAATGTCTTCGAGAGCAACAGGCCGTTGACCGTCATGTCATCCACGAACAGATAAGGGTCGCGTGGCGTGCGAAAGCGCACCTCATCGGCGAGCGGATGCGGCGCGGGGATCACGGTGACCTCTGCGCCCTCGAAAAACGTGTCCCAGTCGAATGCCTGGGCGTGCGGACCCCACGCGCCGCGCTTGCAGTCGGCCGCGAATCGCTCCCAGTCGATCATGTTCGCCATCGAGCGCTCGATGGGGTAGTGATGCGCTTCGAGCGGATGCCCGCTTTCTTCGGCCGTCGCGCCCGACACCCAACACCGGCCGCCCTCGCGCTCAATGAGCAGCTTGCGCGAGTGCGCAAAGAGCGGCGTGGTAACGCGCGGCTCGTGACCGGGAATGTTGACCTCAAATTCCAGCGTTTCGCGCTGGACATGCACCTCAGTTACCGCGCTCATGCGATGACTTCCTTAGCCAGTTGCCACAGTCCGATGCGTGCCGCACCGCCGATATCGCCGCCGTTGATGACGGCCGTTGTCGCCTTGAAATTGCCGGTGTCGGCGATTTCGTTAAGGCCGTGCGCTTTCCAGAACCACGCTGCGCCGCGCGCGCCGTGCACCGGCTGCTCGAACAGTTCCGGGTGCGCGACGACGTCGATATTCAGGGCGGTTTTCGCGGCGATGTAGTTGGCTTTTCCAGTCAGTTGCAGCGGGCACCGGCCGCGATACAGAAAGCCCTCGCCGCTCGACTCGCTGCCGTTGCCGAGCCGGTTTGCATAGACGTAGTTGCCGATGGCCACAGGACGGCGCGCCAGCGTCTGAGCGAGCGCATTGGGCGCACCGCCCCGCTTGCCGGTCACGCTGTAGCGGTCCCATGTGTTCGCCAGTCCCTGCGCGGAGTAATTCAGGTTCTCCGACATGCGCGAGAGGCTTGCTGACTCGTGCATGCACTGCGCAATGAACATTTCGATGCGCTGTTCCGTCGTGATGGCAAATTCAGCCATCGCGGCATTGAGCGCATCAACCCATACCGGCAGGTCGGCCGTCGAGCCCGGCGCGAGCCGTTTCAGTTCCGCGAGCGTGACCTGCATTACGCGCCCTCGCCGGGCGTGGTGCCGCTCATACGGCTCACCCATGCAACGAAGCCGCTAACGGCCGGTTCGAGGATGCGCGAGCCGCTATAGCCGCCAAGCGTGATGAGCCCGGCCTGCACGACGGATTGCCAGTTGAAATACGAGCCAAGAAAGAAAATGCACAGCCCGACGACAATCGAGGTCAACAGGTCTTTCACAATTTCGAGCGCGACGCTCTTTACGACAGTCGCAGGGTCCGCGATCTTCTGCGCGGTGTACGCCGAGCCGCCGATGATCGCGAGCAGCACAGAGATACCGATTGCAGCGGCCGGAATGTCGCGCAGGTCGTGCGCGAACGTCACCTGAGCAGCGAGCGCGGCGGCCGACCAAAAGAGCAGCAGAAGCGCGTAAAAGAGTTGTTTCAGTTGCAGGCTTTGAGGCATGTCGCGTCCTTCGAGCGTTGGTGTGCGTCAATCAGAGAAAAGGTCACGACGAGCAGGGCATGCCAGAGACACGCGACCGCGAGGCCCAACGATGCGAGCTTGAGCACTGCGATAAACAGCACGGCGACGTAACAGAACGCGAGGGAGGAAAAGCCGAAATGCCGGTGCGTTCGAAGCCACTCGAACTGCACCGGCAAGAGAGGTGTTTCGTTGATGATGACGTCGATAGTGCCCGCGACGCCGCAAATGAGCATGAGCCAGAGCAGGGTATAGCCCTCATCGCTGCCAGCGATTTGGGCGTACAGCGAGCGAGGCTCAAACATGCCGATGTACCACGTCAGAATCGCGATGCCACAGACGTACAGCCGGAACAGGGCACTTGCTACACACACTTGCGGGCGCGATTTCATCGTGCGTCGCCTTATCGGGTTGGTTAGAAAAGGCGAGAACGTCTCGCCGCTAACGCCTTTCCGAGGTTGCCAATTGCGCGCACGATGTTGTCTAGCCGCTCACATATCGCAAGGAACATGGTCCCTTGCGATTCGCGGGCCTTTTTCCAGTCTTTAAACGCGTCCGACTCAAAAATTACCTTGTGATCTGAGCGGCGCATTGCGCAGGCTTCCTCATAGGACCGCCCAAAGTTTAAGAACAGATTTGCGATGTGCTCGTTAAGATTTTCCAGCGACCGCAAGCGCAAGCTGACCGATGCAGGAACGAACGAGAAATCGCGCCGCAGGCGTCACCGCCTGCGCTCCGTTCGGTTGTTCAAGCGGCATCACAATGACGCCCTCGCTATCGAACCAGAGCCGGAAAAACTGCCGGTCTTTGTCCATCGCGACGCGGTATTGCGCATAGAGCAGGTCGAACGTCGAGCCGGGCATACCGGCCATGATCGGCATGCGCTTGGCGAGCCATTTGATATAGCCGTCCTGATCGGCGGCGGCATCCGGCATCTTCTCGATATCGATTGCGCGCAACAGTTGTGCGGACATAGCGCCGACAAGCCAGTGCATGAGGCCGGAGAGCGTCAGCGAATTGCCGTTCTTTACATACGTGATCGAGCCCTGCAGCGCTTCGATCGCTTCGGCCATCGCGCCGGTGAGCGGGTAGAGCGTCCATTCGTCACTCGCCTCAACGAACGTCGTGCGCGCGGTCGGCTCGCGGCCCAGTTCGAGATAGTCGGAAATGGTCGATTGGTCCGTGACCGCGTAATTGGGCCGGTCCTCGCGCGAATGCACGTTGTAATGCACGAGCGCGAGCAGGCGCTCAGACACGGTCCACGCGCGTGGGTCCGCGACGTGATTGGCCGTCGGCACGCCCGCCG
>NZ_QBUY01000025.1 GCF_003121405.1 Paraburkholderia sp. C35
TAGAGGGTGGTGTTCAGCGGCTTTCTTTTGCCTACTTTTCTTTGCCGCTGCAATGAAAAGTAGGTGCCGCCCCGCACAGGGGCAACGCCTGCAGCACCACTAACAAACCGCGGATGCCAGCAAAAAAAACCCTCACCCCACCCCCTTAGCCTTCTGCAAAAAAACACTCGGCGTCACGCCACAAAACCTTTTGAAATGCCGAGCCAGATGGCTCTGATCAAAGAACCCGACTTCAGTAGCAACAACAGCCCCTGGCACGCCTGCCAGCAGAAGAGTCTGCGCACGCCGAACGCGCACACCGCACAGATACCGATACGGCGACAGCCCCACCTGCTGCCTGAACACAGTAGCAAATCGCGAAACACTAAGCGCCGACAGTTCAGCCAGTTGAGCAAGACTCACAGCCTTATCGAAATTTGCCTCGATATAAACAAGCGCATCCCGCAGCGCGATAGAAGACGACTGAATGGCACTCATGAAGAAGCCTCAACAGAAGCAGAAGCAGAATCGGAAGCCGGCGCAGACGCAACTGCATGCTGCAAAGACCCACCGCATTGAAACCGCGCAATCGAAAACGCATCGAGTGGAATAACAGAACGCCCCGTATCGATCAGTTCAGCAAGCGTCTCCCCGACACCCGGCCCAATCTGAAACCCGGACCCGCTAAATCCGAACGCATAAAACAGGCCCTGCACGGCAGAACTCGCCCCGATCACAGGCTCGGAATCAGGCAAATAACTCTCGACACCACTCCACACCCGAATCACATTCAACGCCCCGAGCGCCGGAACGAGCCGCCGGAATTGCGCCATCTGCTGCACCGTGTTTTCCGGCAACACCGACGCCCGTCGCGTGCCGATATCGGCGGGACCGGACGGCCCGCCACCCAGCACGATATTGCCGCGCGGAATCTGCCGAAAGTACACGCTCTCTTCCTTGATCGACGTGTACACACCCATCGACGATCCAAACACGTATGGCACCGGCTCGGTCACCGCCATCTGCGGCCCGCGTGCAACCAGCGGCACGGGTTCGCCAAATTGCGCCGACAGCGCATTCGCCCAAGCGCCCGCGCAGATCAACACCTGTTCCGCCCGATACACGTCGCCCGCCGCGCTCTCGACCCTGAAGCCGCCCGCCTCGCGCTCGACCCGCACGATCTCCGTATTCTCGACGACGCGCGCGCCCAGCCGCGCCGCCGCACGCCCAAACGCCGGCGCAGCCAGCCGCGGATTGGCATGACCATCGAGTGGCGAAATCGACGCGGCCAGCACCTCGCGTCCGAGGAACGGAAAGCGTCTGAACATCGCCGCGCCGTCGAGCACTTCCAGATCGAGCCCGTAAGCGCGCGCCTCCGCTGCATACCGATAAAAATAGTCGGCGTCGCGCGCGTGATAGCAAACGCGCGTATGACCGGACGCGAGACACTCCACGTCTTCACCGAGCAGTTCTTTCGAACGCCGCCACGTTTCGAGCGCGCGATTCGCCATCGCAAGCTGGGTCAGCGCGCGGCCCTGACGGCGCACGCCGCCGAAGTTCACACCACTCGCCTGCTGCCCCGTCAAGCCACGTTCGAGCACGATCACCGAACGTTGCCTGCGGCGCAGAAAGAACGCCGTCGTTGTCCCGACGATCCCGCCGCCGATCACGATCACATCGGCCCGATCCGTCATTCGCTGAACTCCTGTGCGTGGCTTTCGTTGTTTTCCGAAGCGGCGGCCGTGGCGTGCGTGGACACCAGCGACATCGGCAGCGGCTTGACGGGCGCCTGACCGCGTAGCCGTCCAACGGCTTTGACCGGCACGCGAGCTTCGGCAGCGATGACTTCCGCGCCAGCATGCGCGCAGAAGCGCCCCTGGCAACGCCCCATGCCGACACGCGAAAATGCCTTCGCGCGATTCGCCTCCTGGGCGCCCAGGTCGCGCACCACGCGCCGCAATTCGCCCGCCGTGATCGCTTCACAACGGCATACGATAGTCTCGTCGGGCAGCGTCGCTGCAAGGCGCGCGGGCCACGGGAACGCCGCGCGCAAACCCGCCGCGAAGCGCGTGTACCGCGCAAGCTCGGCGCGTAGTTGCGCAACGCCTTTTCGCTCGACGTCGGCGACACGTGTCGCGCGGCCCGTTGAGTCGCCCTTGGCGTTACCCTTCGTCGCGAGCCTTGCGTCGGCTTTCATGTCGCTCCTCGTGTCGCCTGTCGCGCGCTCCTGTCCCTGGCTCTCTGCGCCACCCAGCGCATCAGCCAGCGCCGCCAACGCAGCAAGCCGTCCTGCGCGCTCAGCGGCATCGGCGCCGCGTACGCGCGCGCCATCGCCTGCCAGATACACGCCCGCTACACTGCTGCGGCCATCCGTATCGATGTGCGGCAGCCACGTCTGTGTCGCATCGTCGAAACGGAACTCGCAGCCGGCGAGATCGGCAAGCTGCGTCTCGGACCGCAAGTGATAACCCAGCGCGACGGCATCGCATGCCACGTCCAAATTCGCGCCGCTGGCAAGCTTCACGCGCACGCCCGTCACGCCCTGTTCCGTCGAACCGTCGATCACCACCGGCGTCACGCCGCGATGCACTGCCACACGCGCGCGACGCAGCACGCGCATCAAGGCGATACCTTTGAATAACGTCGAAGGAATAGCCAGCAACTGAGGCAACGCGCGCACGCGTTGCGCAAGCGTCGAGGTGTCGAGCACGGCACTCACCGTGGCGCCCGCCTTCACGTATTGCGCGGCGACGAGATACAGCAGCGGCCCGGTTCCCATCATCACGGTGCGCGCGCCTACTGCGCAGCCCTGCGACTTCAGCGCGACCTGCGCGCCGCCCAGACTGTACGCGCCCGCATGATGCCAGCCGGACACGGGCATCAGCCGGTCGGTCGCACCGCTGCAGATGATCAGCGCATCGAATGGAATCTCGCCGTAGCGCGTGCCGCTCACCACATGCACCGCCTTCGTGCCGATATTCCACACCAGCGTGTCGGGCCGATAGTCGATGTGCGCCCGCAAGCCGTCGAAATCGTGATGCAGCGACGCGGCCCGCGCCGCCTCCGTCCCGTACAGCGTGGCGTAGGAGCGCGAGAAGCCTTCAGGCTGGCGCCGATAGATCTGGCCGCCATCACGGCGCCCTTCGTCGATCACGACCGGCCGCAGCCCTGCTTCGACCAGCGCCTGCGCGGCGCGCACGCCCGCCGGCCCCGCGCCGATCACGATCACCCGCAGTGACGTCACGTCGCGATGCGCGGCCATACGCCCTCCCCGGCAAGCGCGATGCGCGTGACGATCGACATGCCCGGCGCCGCAGGCGTCGTGCAGGCACGCACGCGCTCGCCCTGCGCGGTCCAGACCCAGCAGTCCTGGCATGCGCCCATCACGCAGAAACCGGCGCGGCGGCCGTCGCCGAATTCTGAGTCGCGCAACGCGTCCTGCGCGGTCAACAGCGCGACCATCAGCGTGTCGCCTTCGGCTGCCTGCGTGACGATGCCATCGACGGTGATGTCGAAGGTCTTGCGCCCCGTCTCCGCCACTCTGACGAAGCGCGCCTTCATGCCGCCACCGTATCGGCGGTCTGCATGCGCGTCAGCTCTGCCGCCGAATGATGGCAAAGAATCTGCGCGCCCGACGGCAGCTTCTTGATCGAAGGCGGCGTGACATTGCACTTTCCATCGATACGCGCGGTACAGCGCGTGCGGAAACTGCACAAGTCATGCGCATCCACAGACGCGGCCATGGCAGGCAATGTGCCCGCCGTCACGGCCCGCCGCGAGTCGAGCCAGCCCGGCCGCAGCGCCGGCACGGAATCGACCAGCAGCCCCGTGTACGGGTGATACGGCGGCGCCGACAGCGCATCGCGCTGGCCCGCTTCGACGCATTGCCCCGCGTACAGCACGATCACTTCATCGCAGATCGCCCGCACGGTCGAGATGTCGTGGCTGATGAACATATACGACACGCCCAGTTCGCGCCGCAATTCGCCGAGCAGATCGAGAATCGCTGCGCCGACCACGGTATCGAGTGCGGAGGTCACTTCGTCGCAGAGAATCAGCGCAGGATTCGCCGCGAGCGCACGCGCCAGGTTCACGCGCTGCTTCTGCCCGCCCGACAGCCCGCCCGGCTGACGCTTCGCCACGGCAGCGGGAAGCTTCACGAGATCGAGCAGTTCGAGCATGCGCTTGTGCGCTGCCGCGCCACGCAGGCCGTGATAGAAATTCATCGGACGCGCGAGAATATCGGCGATCGTGCGGCTCGGGTTGAGCGCCGTGTCCGCGTTCTGGAACACGATCTGCACGCGCCGGTATTGCTCCAGCGTGCGCGCCGAGAGCTTCGCGGGCAGCGGCTTGCCGTCGAGCAACACCTCGCCGCGCGCACGATCGACGAGACCCGCCACCACGCGCGCGAGCGTCGTCTTGCCGGAACCCGATTCGCCGATCACACCAAGCGTGCTACCGCGCGCGATCTTCAGGCTCACATTGTCGAGCACGCGCACGGCGGGCACGCCGTTCGCGTCGATGCGTCCGTAGCCCGCGCTCAGGCTGCGGATTTCGAGCAGCGGCGGCGGCGCATCGCTCTCTTTCACTGCCAGCTCAGGCTCGCGACGTTGCGTCGCGGCGAGCAACTGACGCGTGTAATCGTCGGCGGGTGCGTCGAGCACTTGCGCCGTCGTGCCGTTCTCGCGCACGGTGCCGCCGTTCAGCACGACGATGCGGTCGGCCATCTGCGCGACCACGGCGAGATCGTGCGATACGTACACAGCCGTCGTGCCGAGTTCGCGCACCACCTTCTTGAATGCGGCGAGCACTTCGATCTGCGTGGTCACGTCGAGCGCCGTGGTCGGCTCGTCGAACACGACCACAGCGGGATCTGTAATCAGCGCCATCGCCGCCATCAGGCGCTGCAACTGACCGCCCGACACCTGATGCGGGTAGCGCGCGCCGATCGTCTCCGGCGCGGGCAGCGCAAGCGCGCGGAACAGTTCGACGGCCTTCGCTCGCGCGGCGGCGGGCGTCATCAGCTTGTGCAGCAGTGCGGGTTCCGTCACCTGATCCATGATCGTGCGCGCCGGATTGAAGCCCGCCGACGCGCTCTGTGCAACATAAGCGACGGTGCGCGCGCGCAACGCGCGCCGTCCTGTCTCATCGAGCGACAACACCTCCACGCCGCCGATCTTCACCGAGCCGCCCGCAATCGCGCATCCGCCGCGCGCGTGACCGAGCAAAGACAATGCAATCGTCGTCTTGCCCGAACCCGATTCACCGATCAGCGCCAGCACTTCGCCCTTCTTCACGCTGAAATCGACGCCCTTCACGATTTCGACGACAGGGTCCGGCGCCGCGCCCGCGACCACGCGCAGGCCTTTCACTTCGATCATGTTCATTTGCCGCCTCCGTGAGCGCGCGCACCGCGACGGCGCAGGCTGTCGATCAGCAGATTCACGCCGATGGTCAGCGTCGCAATGGCGACGGCGGGCATCAGCACGGCGGGTGCGCCTTCCGCGAGGCCGCCGATGTTCTCGCGCACCAGCGAACCCCAATCCGCGTTGGGCGGCTGCACGCCGAGGCCGAGAAAGCTCAGGCCGCTCAGCAGCAGCACGATAAACACGAAGCGCAAGCCGAAGTCGGCGAGCATCGGATGCATCATGTTCGGCAGCACTTCGACGCGTGCGATATAGAACAGCCCTTCACCGCGCGCCTTTGCGACCTGCACGTATTCGAGCGTCATCAGGTTGACGGCGAGCGAGCGCGAGATGCGAAACGCGCCGGGAATGTACGCAAGTGCCGCGACCATGATCAGCATCGGCACCGACGAGCCGAACGCGGCGATCACCACCAGCGCAAGCACCTTGCTCGGAATCGAGATCAGCGCATCGAACAGGCGGCTGAGCATTTCGTCGGCCCAGCGCCCAGACACGGCTGCCAGCAGCCCGAAGAACGTGCCGATGCAACTCGCCGCCAACGTCGACGCAAGCGCAAGCCCGACCGTGTACTGCGTGCCGTACAGCACGCGGCTCAGCATGTCGCGGCCCAGATAGTCGGTGCCGAGTGGATGCGCTGCGCTGTACAAGCCGAAGATTTCCGTCGACGTCACCGCGCCGCCCTTGTACGGCGCAACGAGTGGCCCGATGAACGCCACGCCGAGCCAGAACACGACAATCGCAAAGCCAATCAGGCCGAGCGTCGAAAAGCGGTCAGTGAGGCGGCGCAAGGCGCTGCGTTTGACGATCGGCGTTTCGGCAGGCGTTTCCTGAACGGCATCGGCGCAAGGCCGGGCTTCGTCGTCGGGCGCCGCGTAGAGAACGGTCGTCGCGTGAGATGTGGCGGGTCGGTTCATCGTTGACGCAGCCTCGGGTTGGAGATGATTTGACACAGATCGGCGATCAGCACGAGTGCGAGATACGCCGCGCAGAACACCATCACGCAGCCCTGCACCAGCGGCATGTCGCGGTTCGTGACGGCATCGACCATCAGGCTCGCAAGTCCCGGATAGTTGAAGATCGATTCGACGATCACTACGCCGCCGAACAGATACGACAGGCTCAGCGCAACGGCATTCGCAATCGGACCGATCGTGTTGGGCAGCACATGGCGCAGCACGATGCGCATCGGCGACGCGCCCTTGAGCAATGCCATCTCGACATACGAAGCATTCAGCTGATCGAGCACGGCCGCACGCGTCATGCGCGCCATCTGCGCGACGATCACGCAGCACAGCGTCATCACGGGCATCGCGTAGATGCGCAGCAACGCACCGAACGACGTCACCTCCGACAGATACGACAGCGCCGGCAACCAGCGCAGCTTCACGGCAAACACCAGCACGGCGATGGTCGCGATGAGAAACTCGGGCACCGCGACAGTCGAGAGCGTCAGCACGTTGAGCGTGCGGTCGAGCAGCGAGCCGCGAAACATCGCCGACACAACGCCGATCACCAGCGCAACAGGCACCGACACCAATGCAGTAAGACCGGCAAGCACCAGCGAATTAGGCAACCGCGTCGCGATCAGTTCGCTGACGGGCAGATTGTTCGACAGCGACGTGCCGAAGTTGCCGCTCACCACATGCATGAGCCACTGGACATAGCGCGTCAGCGCGGGCTGGTCGAGGCCGAACTGATGGCGCAGGGCCGCGACCTGTTCGGGCGTTGCGGCCTGGCCGAGCGCCTGTTGTGCTGCGTCGCCGGGCAGCAGGCCCGTGATCGCGAACACGATGGCCGACACCAGCAACAGCGTGAGCAGCGCGAGACCGAGGCGCGCGGCGATAAGTCGTTGCGCTTGGGCTTTCATCGGATATCGCCTCCTTCGTTTGAGACCGCGCACCGCCTCGCGGCGGCGCGCCTGCATGACATGCGTCGCTCAGGCGTCGAGCCAGACGATCTCGGCGAACATGAAACCCATCAACCCCGCCAGCGGAATCGAGCCGAGGCCTTGGAGCTTCGACGAATGCGCGTCGAGCGAACTCTGGAACATCGGAATGCCGATGCCGCCGTCTTCATGCACGAGCTGCTGCATGTCGCCGTAGATCTGCTTGCGCTTCGTGTCATCCGGTTCGCCGCGTGCGGCCACCAGCATCTGATCGAACTTCGGGTTCTTCCAGTTCGCTTCATTCCACGGCGCGTCGGATTTGAAGAACTGCGTGAACAGCACGTCGGCGCTCGGTCGCGCGTTGATGTTGCCGTAGCCGAGCGGATGCTTCATCCAGTGGTTCGACCAGTAGCCGTCCGACGGCACGCGCACCACTTGCAGATTGAGGCCCGCTTGCGGCGCGACCTGCTGCAGCAGCATCGCCATTTCGACAGAGCCTTCCGCTGCCGGCGATGCGTACAGTTGCACCGGCGCGCTGCCAAGCTTCGCTTTCTGGAAGTAGAACTTCGCCTTCTCAGGGTCGAACGCGCGTTGCGGCAGACCCTTCAGGTAGTACTTGTTGGTCGGATCGATAGGCTGATCGTTGCCGATCGCACCGTAGCCGAGAAACACCGCGCGGCGGATCTGTTCGCGATCCATCAGATGCATCAGACCACGGCGGAAATCGGCCGTGCCGGTGATGCCGCCATCGTCGCGGATGATAAGGTCCGTGTACTGGCCAGTCTTCGTCTCCAGTACCGAGAAACCGGGCGTGCCCTTGATGCGCGAGGTCGAGCGCGGGCTGACGGCGTTGATCAGTTGCACGTCGCCTGACAGCAGCGCATTTACGCGCGCCGATTCGTCGCCGATACCGATCAGTTCCACTTCGTCGAGATGCGGCATGCCGGGCTTCCAGTACTTCTCGTTGCGCACGCCGACCGTGCGCACGCCAGGCGAGAACTCCTTCAGCTTGAACGGGCCTGTGCCGACCGCCGTCTTGAAGTCGGTCGTGCCGTCCTTGATGATCAGGAAGTGCGAGGTCGCGAGAATCACGGGCAGATCCGCATTGGCGCCTACGAGCGTGATCGTCACTTCGTTCGGGCCGGTGGCCTTCGCTTCCTTGATCTGATCGGCGAGCGTCTTCGCTTTCGAGGCGACAGCGGGGTCCTTGTGACGCATCAGCGAATAGATCACGTCGTTCGGCGTGAGCGACTTGCCGTCGTGGAACTGTACGCCGCTGCGCAGCTTGACCACCCACACGGTCGCGTCCTTCGTATCCAGCGATTCCGCCAGCGCCATCTTTGCGCCCAGGTGCGAATCGAGTTCCGTCAGGCCGTTGTAGAACATATTGGCGCGCACGTAGTCGGTGCCGAGTGCGCCCTTGGCGGGGTCGAGCGTATCGGCGGCGGAAGCCGACTGCGTCGCCACGCGGATCTTGCCGCCCTGCTTCGGCCTGGCTTGCGTCTGTGCGAACGCGCCACTGCTGGCCGCAAGCAGGCCGGCGCCCGTCAGCGACATCAGGCCGCCTGCTGCCATCGCGCGCAGGACGTCGCGCCGCGAGGCGCCGCGCCGCGTCAACTCTTCGAGCCGGATGCCGGCTTGGGCGACTGCTTCAGGCGATTTATCGATGCTCATGAAACTCTCCGCGTCAGAGGGTCTTGGGGAAATCAATCGGCAGCTTCGGGCTGTCTGTGTGCGTGACGTCAACCGATGACGTCAGTAGAAAACATCTTTGATCTGGTAATACGCGCCGACCAGCGGCAGGAACCACGGCTTGCCCGTGTGTCCCGGAATCGCAGGCCAGTCGAAATCGCGCCACGGGTTAGCCGCCGCATTGCCGCCGATCACCTCGGCCATCACCTGGCCCATGTGCGTCGACATCTGCGTACCGTGGCCGCTATAGCCCATCGAAAAGTAGATGCCGTCATGCTGTCCGGCGCGCGGCAGACGGTCCGCCGTGATGTCGACGAGTCCGCCCCAGCAATAGTCGATGCGGGCATGCGAGAGGCTCGGGAAGGTCTGTGCAAGGTTGGCTTGCAGGATGCGTCCGCTTTTGGCATCGGAAGGCTGCTCGGATGCGGTAAAACGCGCGCGCCCGCCAAACAGCAGGCGCGAATCGGGCGTGACGCGGAAGTAGTTGTGCATCAGTCGGCTGGTCGTGTATGAACGGCGCTGCGGCAGCAGGCGCGCCAGCAGATCGGAGGGCAACGGCTCCGTCACGACGATGAACGAGCCGACAGGTGCGAGCCTGCGTCGATACCAGCCAAACGGCCCATGACGCGACGGACCCGTTGCGATCAACACCTGGTCTGCCCGCAACGTGCCGCGCGACGACTCGATGCGATACGCGCTGTGATCCTTTGCAATCGATGTGACGGCAGCGTGCTCGAACAGCTTGGCGCCCTTGCGTGCGGCCGCGTTTGCGAGACCAACCGCGAACCTGCCCATATGCATCTGGCCGCCACGCTTTTGCAGCAGGCCGCCGTAAAAGCTGTCCGACTCGACTTCACTGCGGATCGCGTCGCGCGAGATGATCTCGACATCGGGATCGACTTCGCGGCGGATCAGTTCGGCGGTCTGTTCGAGATGCGCGAGATGATGCGGCTTCGCGGCGAGCTTCAGCTTGCCCGACGCGAGATAGTCGCAATCGATCTGCTCTTCGCGAATCACGCGTTCAACCGTATCGACAGCCGCCGCATACGCGCGATAGCAACCCTGCGCACGCTCCACGCCGAGTTGCGCGCGCAGCGCCGCGTAATCCTGCGCGACGCCCGTATTGCACTGGCCGCCATTGCGTCCCGACGCGCCGCCGCCCATCCGGCCCGCATCGAGCACGGCTACGGATGCGCCACGCTTGCCCAACGCCAGCGCAGCGGACAACCCGGTAAAACCGCCGCCGATCACAGCGACATCGACATGTCCGTCAACAGGCCCTTCGCTCGCCTGAATGCCGGCGGGCGCGGTGTCGAGCCAGTAGGAGTCGAGTTTCATCGGGTGTCCTTGCGTGGATGCGCTGCTTGAATCAAAGGCCGAGTTGCGTCGCGAGATCGCCGATCGTGTCGACTTCGTAGTACTCGTAGTACGGCGTGCTGGGCTCGTGGCCGCGCTTGACGAAGGCCTTGTGTTTGATGCCCATGTCGTGCGCCGTCATCAGGTCGTAGCGCAGGCTCGACGACACGTGCAGCACGTCTTGCGGATTGCAGTTCAGCTGGTCGAACATGTATTCGAAGCCCTGCATGCGCGGCTTGTACGACTGCGCCTGCTGCGCGGTGAACACGCGATGGAACGGCGCGCCGAGCTTGTCGACGTTGCTCTGGATCTGATCGTTCGACGCATTCGACAGGATCACCAGCTTGTACTTCTTCGCCAGACGCGACAGGCCTTCGGGCACGTCCGGATGCGGGCCCCACGTCGGCACGGCGAGGTAGAACTTTTCGGCTTCGGCTTCGTTGAACTCGATGTTCATGCGCTTGCACGCACGGCGCACCGAATTGACGATCACATCGCGATACGGCTTCCATGCGCCGAGCACTTCATCGCGGCGATAGCCCGCGAAGAAAGCAACGAATTGCTCCAGTTCGGAACCGTGCAGGCGGTCCGCGTACATCTCGCGCGCCATGTCGGCCATGCGGAACTTCGTCAGCGTGCCGTAGCAGTCGAATGTGATGTACTTCGGCTCGAAATCGATCATGGTGTCAGTCCTATCGTGTTGTGAACTCATCGGGAGTTCAGTGGCGAAAACAGGAATCGCATCCCTGTGAAAAATTTAAACAGTGCAAAAAATCCGGCTGGCGCTGATTCGACGGGTCCCGGCGATACAAACCACGCGTTTTGAGGGGCATCGGCAGCAGACTATGCGGCGGCGTTTTTCGCGCTAACGCAGCGTAGAGAATTGCCCGGATTCGTCAGACCCTCGCGTCGATCAGCACGCTCTTGAAGCGCAGGTTCGCTTCGTACGCCTGCCGCCCGAGATCCTTGCCCAGGCCCGAGCGCTTGTAGCCGCCTGTCGGGATCATGAAATCGCTGGTGCGGCCGTAGCGGTTCACCCACACCGTGCCCGCCTCGATGCCGCGCACCATGCGCAGCGCGCGGCCCAGATCGGCGGTGTGCACGCCGGCGGCAAGGCCGTAGTCGGGATGCGCGGCGAGTTCGAGCGCTTCGTCTTCGGTGTCGAAGGTTTGCAGGGTCAGCACGGGGCCGAAGATTTCTTCGCGCACGGCTGGCGTCTGCTGCGTGACGTGGGTGAGTAGCGTTGGCGTATAGAACGCGCCCGGCGTGGCTGCGTCAGCGCGCTGGCCGCCGCAATGCAGTTGCGCGCCGCTCGCCACACTGCGTTCGACAATGCCTTCGATGCGCGCCGCCTGCGGCTCCGAAATGATCGGCGGCAGCGTCGCGCCCGGCGTCCAGGTCGGACCGGCTTTCAGTTCGCTGAAGATGCGCTGGATACGGTCAGCGAGTCCGTCTGCGATCGATCGTTCGACCAGCAACCGCGAACCCGCCACGCACACCTGTCCGGCATTGGCCGTGATCGCGCCGGCAATGCGGCGCGCGACGTCGTCGAGACGCGGCGCGTCGGCGAACACGATTTGTGGACTTTTGCCGCCCAGTTCGAGCGTGACGGGCTTCGTGCCGGTTTCGGCGCAGGCCGCCATGATGGCCGCGCCCGTGCGCGTCGAACCCGTGAACGTCACCTTGGCGATGCGCGGATGCCGCACGAGCGCATCGCCCGTCGTGCGTCCGTCACCTTGCACGACATTGAAGATGCCGGGCGGCACGCCCGCTTCAACCGCCAGTTCGGCGAGGCGCAGCACGGAAAACGGCGTCATCTCCGAGGGCTTCAGCACGACGGCGTTGCCCGCCGCGAGCGCGGGCGCGATCTTCCACGACGCCATCACCAGCGGAAAATTCCACGGTGCAATCGCGCCGATCACGCCGTACGGTTCGGCGATCGTCATGCCGAGATGATCGTGATCGGTCGCCACCACATCGCCGCCGATCTTGTCGGCGAACTCCGCGTAGAAGCGGATCCCTTCGGCGGTGAACGGCACGTCCCAGTTGAAGGTGTCGCGAATGGGCCGCGTCGAGCCGAGCGCTTCGAGCGGTGCGAGCGTTTGCGCATCGGCGGCGACGAGATCGGCGAAACGGCGCAGCACGCGCGCCCGTTCGCGCGGCGCGATGCGCGCCCAGCCGCTCGTTCGCCACGCAGTCCATGCGTTCTGCACGGCACGGTCGATCATCGCCGCATCGGCCACGGGCAGCGACGCGTACACGACGCCATCGGATGGCCGCGCGACGTCGATGCGGGGCCCTGCTTCATCGACATACGCGCCGCCGATGAAATGTCCACTGCGCACGCCGATCGTGTTGGGATCGAAACGGTCCATTTGCGTGAGTCCTCGATTGCCTTCGATGCTGGAAATCGTAGGCCCGGCGCCACGGCATATTTCACCGACAAAAAAGCGTCCACAGCACAATCGACGCGTTATCGCCGCCGGAACCTCGCGTTTTGCAGCGCGTCATCGGCGGCGTGCGGGGAGGCGCGCAGGACAGGCGGATCGTCCTAGCCACGCGTGCCGTACAGTGCGAAAGTCACGGTAACTGTCTTCAGAACGAGGAGGCCGGTGTGTCCGACCCAAACCAGCATGGCCTGATCGACTATCGCCCATTCACCTCCGACGATATCGCGGCGGGGCATGCGTTATCGAGTGCCGTCAGATGGCGGCATCGTCCAGATGACTGGCGTTTTGCTGCGCGCCTGGGCCAGGGCTTCGTCGCGGAAGACGAAAGCGGCGTGATCGGCACAGCGCTCGCGTGGCGGTTCGGTAGCGAAGCCGCGACGCTCGGCATGATCATCGTCGCGCCCGAGCGGCAGCGGCAAGGCATCGGGCGCAAGCTGATCGAACTGTTGATGAAAGATCTCGGGCCGCGCACGCTGCTGATGCATGCCAGTCCTGCGGGCGTGTCGTTGAGCGGGAAGCTCGGGTTCCAGCCTGTCGGCACGATCAACCAGCACCAGGGCGCGGCGTTTCAGCCGCCGCTCGTTTCATTGCCGCCGGGTGAGCGGTTGCGCCCGCTTGGGGTGAATGACGCGCCACGGCTTATCGAGCTTGCGACACGGGCGAGTGGACTGGATCGGCGCGATCTGTTGCCCGCACTGCTCGATGTCGCGAGTGGGATTGCACTGGATCGCGACGGTGAACTGATCGGCTTCGCGCTTTTCAGGCGCTTTGGCGATGGGCATGTGATCGGGCCCGTGATTGCGCCGGATTCACCCGATGCCAGCCGCGCGAAAGCGTTGATCAGTCATTGGCTGGCCTTGCATGCGGGCATGTTCGTGCGCATCGATACGCCTGTCGAGTTTGGGCTTTCTGCGTGGCTCGAAGGGCTTGGATTGCCGCATGTCGATAGCATCGAAAAGACGATGCGCAATGGCCCGCTTCCCGTCGATGCGCAGTTGAAGCAGTTTGCGATTACGAGTCAGGCGGTGTGGTGAAGCGGCGATGATGCTTCGTTGAACCGCGCCGCCGTCGTTCGGCGTTAATGCGCGCTGCCGCACGCTATTGCGCGTCGATTACCAAGGCCGGCACACTTGAATCGGGCGAACTACACGCAGGCAGTATTTCAAGTGTCTGCGTGTGCCATTGCTCCAGTGCAGCATGATGAGAAACGCTGATGAGTGAGCTGGCCGGCAGCTGTCGAATTAGCGTTTCATACAAATGGCGTTCAGTACCCTCATCTACTGCACTCGTAGCTTCGTCCATAAAGACATAGTCTGGCCGGTGCAGCAATACGCGCGCGAAAGCAAGGCGCTGTTGTTCTCCGGGTGACAGGCGCTGTCCCCATCGATCGGACTCGTTCAGACTTGCTACGTACTGCCCGAGTCGACAGTCTTCCAACGCCTGCTTGCATCTGGCGATATCAAACGTGTCCGCCGATGCCGGATAGCAGAGTGCGTTTTGAAGCGTCCCGGGCGGCACATAAGTCTTTTGCGGAAGGAACAGCAAACTGGCATGTTGCGGCAGATTCACGATGCCCGTACCGTAAGGCCATATCCCCGCCAATGTACGCATCAGCGTGCTCTTCCCGGCACCGGACTTTCCGCGGATCAACCAGCGATCGCCGGGAACGACCTTGAAAGTCAGCGGCTGCGCGAGAAGACGCCCTTCTGGTGTGTATAGCGACAACGCCTGCACATCGAGCATCGACTGCTGCACAGACGTACGCAAGATGTTCTCGGGCCCGCACTTCTTTCCGGACGACGACGCTTCTCCACGTTCCGCTTCCTGCTGAAGTCCCGCCAGACGCGCGACAACCACACGATAATGCTGTAAAGCGGCATAGCTATGGATGAACCACGACAGCGCGCTATTGACCGCCATGAATGCGCCCGACAACTGGGTCAAATCGCCGAAGCTAATAGCATGTCGAAGATATCGAGGGAGCGCTACGAAATAGGCAAAGACAAGCGATATATAGGTGATCAGTACATTGATCGGTTCAAAGCGCAATCTGAAACGTACAATCTGCCAAAAATTAGCGCGCACCGCTTCAAATCCGGACTTCATCCGGGTGCTTTCTGTATCCGAGCCGTGATAGAGCGCAACCTGCTCTGCATGCTCGCGCACGCCGGCCATCATGAAACGAAAGTCGGCTTCGGCGCGCTCCTTCTGGAAAGTAAGCGGCATCAGTCTTCTGCCAGCCACATGCACGATCCAAGAGGTGACGAGTGCATACGCCAATGCCACCCAGACCAGATATCCAGGGACACGCCAACGGGTTCCGAGCAAACTGAAATCAATCGGTCCGGATAACGTCCATAGCACCGCGACGAATGCCACCAGCGACGCACCCGTCTTGATCAATCCGAGAAAGAGGGTCTGCGTCTGCGTGACCAGCGCGTCAATATCAACGGTGATCCGCTGATCCGGATTGTCTACCGTTTGCTCGCGCTCGATACGATAGAACGCATCCCGGGCAAGCCATCGATCGATAAACCGATGCGTTAGCCATTCACGCCACAAGATGGTGAGCGTCGAGCTAGCCAACATAGCTGCCAGCGCCATCGCCACGAATGCGGTGACGATTCCGATAAATTGACCTGCCAATGGCCAGATCACCGCTTCGTCGTAACGAGCGATTGCATCCATAAAACGGCCGTTCCACTTGTTGAACCAAACCTGCAAGCCAGCGCTGGCGAGCGCTTCTGCCAGAAGAAAGGCCAACAATCCATATGCTTTCCACCGTTGCTCGGATTTCCAGAATGGCTGCACCAGTCGCCATGCTGCACGCAACGTTCCGCCCTGAGGCAATATCGGCGAGTCCGACTCCGCCGGCTTCCGCTTTGTCGTTTGTTTATGGCCGTCTTTCTGCGATCGTCGATAGTTCATGGATGCTGCTGCGTAATCGTTTGAGGTCGCTAATCATCGGATCGCAGTATAGGTGGGCGAACCTCAAAATCCGCTTTGAAATTGCGAAAATCAGGTTCGCCTTTTTCGAACGACAGCCATCCACGCGCGGCGGGCAGCCTGACTCACTTCAACTGAACCCGCTTGATCTCTCCAACAATCAGCAGATAGCTAACGATCGCGACCACCGCGTTACACGCGACAAACACGAGTGCACCGTTGAATGAACCCGTCTCCTTGACGATATAGCCGATGATAATCGGCGTGGTAATAGCGGCCACATTGCCGAACATATTAAACATACCGCCGCTCAAGCCCGCGATCTGTTTCGGCGATGTATCGGCGACAACGGCCCAGCCGAGCGCACCCAGTCCCTTGCCGAAGAATGCGAACGCCATGATCGCCACGACGACAGCCGATGAATCCACGTAATTGCACGCAATCATGCTGGTCGACAGCAGCATGCCGACGACGATCGGCACCTTGCGTGCTACCGTCAGCGAGCAGCCCTTGCGGATCAGGAAATCCGAGAAGATGCCACCAAGCACGCCGCCAATGAATCCGCACACTGCGGGCAACGCGGCAACAAAACCCGCATTGAGAATCGACATGCCGCGTTCCTTGACGAGATAAACAGGAAACCACGTCAGGAAGAAATATGTCAGCGTCGTAATGCAGTACTGGCTGATGTATACGCCAAGCAGCATCCGGTTGGTGAGCAACTGCCTCACGTACGACGCCTTCGGCGCTTCGTTCGCAACTTGTGGTGCAGCCGCAGCGACAGCAGCGTCATTCACGGCGTCGCGTTTCTTCGGCCCATCCATGTCGATGAGCGCACCGCCCTCCTGGATATGGTCGAGTTCGGCGCGGCTGATGCGCGGGTGGTCCTTCGGGCTATACACCGTCTTCATCCACACGAGGCTCACGACGATGCCCACCGCGCCCATGAAATAGAACACGTACGGCCAGCCGAAACGATGCGTGACCCAGCCCATGATCGGCGCGAACAGCACCGTCGCGAAGTACTGCGCCGAATTGAAAATGGCCGATGCCGTGCCGCGCTCGGCGGCCGGAAACCACGAAGCGACAATGCGCCCATTGGCGGGAAACGACGGTGCTTCGGCGAGGCCCACGAGAAAGCGCAACGCGAACAGCGTCGTGACGGCAACCGATACGCTCAAGAACGTCACCGCGCCCTGCATGATCGTGAACAGCGACCAGATGAAAATGCTCGCGGCGTACACACGCTTCGAGCCGAAGCGGTCGAGCAGCCAGCCGCCCGGCAACTGGCCGACCACATATGACCAGCCGAACGCGGAGAAGATGAAACCCATGGCCACCGCATCCAGGCCGAGATCTTTCGACATCGCGGTGCCTGCCATCGACAGCGTTGCGCGGTCTGCATAGTTGACGGCCGTAACCAGGAACAGCATGGCGACGATTCCGTAACGGATGCGCGTTCTTCGCGCGGCGGTCACGCCCTGCACAACGTTGGCCATCCAAAGTCTCCTTCTTTGCACCGCGCCCAGCCGGCAAGTTTGCGCAACCTGTGATGCAATGAAACGCGCGTTGCCTCATAGGTTGTCTGATGACAGATTGAAGGCTTATACCAATATTTGCAATCCGGCGTTTACCCTGAAGCCCGGCTCGTATTCGCTATCTCGTGGACTATCTGGCATGCGGCGTCTTTTCGGTATCGTATCCTGCGACCCGAAATCAATCCTTGTTGTACGACAACGTATATCAGCGAACAACCGGCACCATCCATTTCAGCGCCGATGCCCTGCCTTAAAATCGCCCGATGGAATACGCCCGCCCCATCATTCGCCCCTTGTCCGCACCCGACGCGCTTGCCTACGGGTCGTTGCGCCTGTGCGCGATCGACGAAGCGCCCGAATCGTTCCTGTCGACGCGCGAAGAAGAGGAGAAACGCTCGATCGGCGACATCGAGGCACGCATCTGCGCGACGGCGAATCAGGTGGTATTTGGTGCGTTCGAGGGAGAGACGCTCGTCGCCGTCGCCGGGCTGCGGCGCTATCCACTGCGGCCAGTGCAGCAGAAGGGCTTTTTGTGGGGTCTGTTCGTCGCGCAGGCGCATCGAAGAAGCGGCATCGCGCGCAGCCTGATCGCGGCCGCCGTCGAACAGGCGCGTGCGATGGGCCTTACCCAGATCGCGCTCAACACGGGCGCCGAAAACGCGAGCGCAATTGCGCTCTACCGGTCCGCGGGTTTCGAGGCAGTGGAAGAAGAGCCGGACGATGACACAGCCGGCGAGGACGAAGACCGCGAAGTCGAAATGGTGCTGCGGCTGGGCTAATCGTGGCCGCTTGTGTCCGCGTGCGTGTGCGTCAGTACTCGATGAACGTACGCAGCAGCCGGTTGAATGCAGCAGGCGCTGCGGCGTTCATGCCGTGCGACACGCCCGCCATCGTGCTGCGTTGCGCGAGATAGATCCAGCCTTCGAGGCTGTCGACGTTATTGCGGAACATGCGCGGACTCTTCTGCCCATCTATCAGCAGGGTCCGGCATTTGATCTGCGCGGCTGTGTCGCGTGAATAGGCGGGCAGCGGATCGCGGAACTGCTTGGGCAGCGTGCTGGCGTTGTCGATGGCCATCATGCGGAAAGCGTCCGTGCTCTTGCGCCACGCGCCCGGCGCGCTCACGGAATCGACGAACAGTTCGAGACCCGGTTCGATCACGCCCTCTTCGATCATGCCCGCCACCTTGGCACGCAGCGCGTTCATCGCCGAAGGCAAGGACGCCTCGCGCATGCCATCGAGTTGCAAGGGGCCGCCCGGATCGGCGAGCGTCAGGGATTTGACGAGCCTTGGATATTCGCAGGCAAGCTGAAACGCGACGCAACCGCCGCGCGAATGGCCCACCAGATGCACGGGCGCGAGATCCATCGCCACGATGAATTCGGCCAGTTCACTCACGTGCGCCTGCCAGCCGAACTCATTCTGGATGCACGCTTCAGCGGCGGGCCAGTAGTGACTGAGGCTCGGCGCGATACAGCGGAAATGCGCGGCCAGCGGCTCGATCTGCGCGTCCCAATAGCGGTAGTCGCACAGTGAACCGTGCACGAACACGACAGGCTCGCCCGCGCCCCGCTCGACATAGGGAATGCAGACGCCCGAGGCGGCCGTCGCGAAGCCCAGTTGCGGATCGGCCAGCAGCGAATGGTCGGTTCGCATGTTCATGGCAGTCACTACCTTTGTGTGTATCGTGGTGTGACTACTATGCAGGATTCTGTGGCGTAAGAAAAACGCGTAATTTGGATCGGAGGGATCAGGTTTTCTGATGGCAGAGCGGCGTGATGCGGGGTTTTAGCTCGCGCGTCACACACGCGTCACACACAATAGACAGCGGAAAAGTTGGCAAATAGCGCCGCGAAGCCGACAGGTGCCTCAACGCAACGCCGCCCTCCCCCCCGCAATCCAAGGCGTCCGCCAGTCCGGCATCACGCCCATGAAATCGTCGAAGTACGCAATCGCAATCGACGCCTCTTCGATCATATTCTCGCGGAACGACTGCCAGACCTTGATATTGCCCATCTTGTTCGACGCGGAAACGATCTGCCCGCACTCCTGCGCGATGATCTTGCGCACCAGCTCAGCGCAAAAGTGCGTGAGCGTGAAACCGGCCGGCCCCCATTTCGCAATCGCGTCGTCATCGTCTTCGGCAATATGATGCTCGACGCGCGGCAGCGCTTCGACCACGCGGGCCTTCAATAGCTCCGCAAGCAGAGAGCCGACCAGGAACTGGAAATAGTCGGGTGAACTGCGACGCAGATAGCGTTCGCAACTCTCCACCGTCTGCGTCCATGAAAAAAACGCGCCCGTCAGCGCGCGCTCGTTGACCGTGAGCGCAATACCGTAACAGGTCGACGCAGACCTGCAGTATTCGGTGAGCAAAGCCTTGAATGTCGACAGCTTCGTCGATGCCTGCCACACGTTTTGTACCTGATTTCGAATACCCACGCAGTCTGGAAGCATCGGGTCCCTCGCATCAAAGGTGCTTCAAAGGTATTTGACGATCCCCGCAAATTCCTGCTGCAACGCGCGCTCAACGTTGTTCGCGCGTAGCACTGCACGCAAGCGCGATTCGCGGCTGCCGACGATATCGGCAGCGAGATGCAAGGTGTCGTCGGGATCGCCAGGCAATGACGCAGGGCACACGCTTTTTGCGCAGCCAATCAGCCCGAGCAGCACGAATACATACGCGTTCGGCTCGGCGATCAGCCACCACGGCGCGAGCACGTCAGGCAGTTCGTCGAAGCGCGCGCTGCGGATCGGGCGCCGGTTGATCAGCGCGAGCGTGAGCTTCGCAAACGTGTCGCTCGATGCGCGTAGCGCGTCCGCGCCGGCCACGGCGGGAACCCGGTCAGCACCGCTGCAGAACGCGAGAAAGGCGTCGTTGATGCGATGCTCGAAAATCAGAACGTCACGCGCGCCGGCACCAAGAATGAAGCGTTTGGCCGCTGCGTAGTAGATGGCGGAATAGCCTTGCACCAGCTTTGTGTCATCCGCGCAGTGCGCGAGACTTTCCAGTTCCACATCGAGACTCACGGGTTCTTTCCAGTGATCCTGAAGCGGCGGGATGGCATGGCCGGCATAGGTCTCGGCCGTTTCGAGCAGCGAGTCGGCCAGATGCCCCATCGAGCCGAGAAACTGCGGCAGCGGAGGCCTCGGGAAACCGGGCTGCGGTGCCGAAGGTTCCGAAATTTTCGAGGTTGCCGCGTCGGTGCCCGGCACGTTGCGCGCCGTATAACGCAGCTGTCTCGCGCAATCCACGATCGCGATGCGCACCTGGTTCAGATCTGGCGCAATATGGCGTGGGATCAACGACTTGGCTTCCATGGCGACCTCGGTGGTGCAACTTTTGAAGTTAAGATAGCACAATTGTTCAGCTACGAACGTCACTTTCGATGGAGATTCAACGGGTGCCTAAAACGACAATCAAGCCTCGTGAAGATGAACCGGAAGATCAAAGTCCCGCGCGCCGCCTACGTCTGCGCGCCACCTGGATGTACTACGTCGAGGAAATGACGCAGCATGAAATTGCCCAGCGGCTCGGCATCGGAAGAGTCACGGTGGTGCGCATGCTGGCGGCGGCGCGCGAGCGCAACGAAGTGCGAATCTCCATCGACGACAAGCTCGCCGAATGCGTCGATCTCGAACGTCAACTCGAAACACGTTTCGATATCGACGAGGCCGTGGTGGTTCCGCTGTCGTCGGCGGACGCCGATGCGACGGCGTCCGTCAGCGCGGCAACGGGTGAGTACATCTCGGGCATGGTGCGTTCGGATATGAAGATCGGCGTGGGCGGGGGACGGACGCTCGTAAACTCGCTCGCGTACATGCGCGAAAAGCCCGTGGAAAACGTGTCGGTCGTGTCGATGCTTGGCGGCATCATGAAAGCCCGCCAGTTCAACCCAGCCGAATTCGCGTGGCGTTTCGCAACGCTGTATCAGGCGGACTGCTATCTGATGACGGCGCCGCTGGTGGTCGACAGTCCCGAAACCCGCACGACGCTGATCGAGCGCTGCGGCCTGCATGACGTGTTCGAGATGGCGCGCGCGCTCGACGCGGTGGTGCTCGGCGCAGCCGGCATGGGCGCCGACGCGACCTCGCACCGCTCGCGGCTGATTTCGGACAGCGACCGCGAGTCGCTGATCGCAGCGGGCGCGGTAGGCGACCTGCTGTTCCATTTCCTTGATGCCGACGGCCATCTCGTCGATCACCCCATCAACGAATGCGTGATGTCCGTGCCGCTCGACATCGTCAGGCAGGTGCCGCAGCGCGTGCTCGCGGCGGGCGGCAAGGGCAAGGTGCGCGCCATGCGCGCGTCGCTCGGGCTGCTCAAGCCGACCACGCTGATCACGGACCAGTTCACCGCCGCGGAACTGCTCAAGTCCGACCGCTAACCGACTCTTTCCGCGCCGCCACTGTCTGTGCGGCGCAGCAATCCCTCCCCCTTCTTTCCGCTCATCCAGACTTACCCTGGGATCCCTTTTATCCCGGCAAATGCGCTTGCCGTTGAATGAACATTTCACTATTCTAAAAAACAAATGTGCATCGAACGGCACTTCGATACGACGTCGCCCGATGCCAGCCGGCTACTCCGTCTATCAGGCCAACAGCAAGGTTCGGCGCGTGAAGGCGCCCATATTTCAGGAGATATCGCTGATGCTGAACATCACTCCCAGCGGCCTCGCGGCCGACCTTCAGGCCCGCGCGAAGTCGGGCAAGCCGATCCGCGTCGGACTGATCGGGTCCGGAGAAATGGGCACCGACATCGTCACCCAGGTGCTGCAGATGGAGGGACTCGAGATCGGCGCAATCGCCGATCTGCGTGTCGATGCGGCGTGCGCGGCGGTACGTGTAGCCCGGCAGGCGGACGAGGGATATAGCGTGGTCGAAAACGGCAGCGGCATATCGCGCGCCATCGAAGCGGGTTCGATCGCGATCACACAGGACGCAACCGCCATCTGCACGCATGACCAGATCGACGTGGTGATCGACGCGACGGGCAAGCCCGCCGTCGGCGCGCAGATCGGCCTGCTCGCGATGGAGCACGGCAAGCATCTCGTGATGATGAACGTCGAAGCCGATGTGACGATCGGCGCGTATCTGCGCCGCGAAGCAGAACGGCTCGGCGTGGTCTACACGCTGGGCGCAGGCGACGAGCCAAGCTCGACCATCGAACTGATCGACTTCGTCAGCGCGCTCGGTTATCCGATCGTGGCGGCCGGCAAGGGCAAGAACAATCCCCTCAACATCGATGCGACACCCGACGAGTACGCCGCCGAAGCGAAACAGCGCAACATGAATCCGCGCATGCTGGTCGAATTCGTCGACGGCTCGAAGACGGCGGTGGAAATGGCGGCGATCGGCAACGCGACCGGCCTCATTCCCGACGTGCCGGGCATGCATGGCCCGTCGGCGACGCTCGACCAGTTGCAGGACGTGCTGTGCCCGGTCGCGGACGGCGGCATTCTCAGCCGCAAGGGCGTGGTCGATTACACCATCGGCAAGGGCGTCGCGCCGGGCGTGTTCGTAGTCGCGGAACTGGCGCATCCCCGTCTGCGCGAGCGCATGCACGACCTCAAGCTCGGCAAAGGCCCGTACTACACGTTCTATCGTCCGTATCACCTGACGAGCCTCGAAGTGCCGCTCAGTTGCGCCCGCTCGGTGCTCTATGGCAAGGCCGACATGCAGCCGCTGCCGATTCCCGTGGTCGAAGTCTGCGCGGTGGCAAAGCGTGATCTGAAGCCCGGCGAGCAACTGGATGCCATCGGCGAATACACGTCTCGGGCGTGGGCGCTGGCCGCCGACGATGCCTTCGCCAAAGACGCGCTGCCGTGTGGCCTGCTCGAAGGCGGCACGGTGAAGCAGCCCATCAAGCGCGGCGAACTGCTCACGCGCCAGAACTGCGCCGTCGATGCCAGTGCAGCCATCGTGCGCCTGCGCCAGTTGCAGGACGAGATGGTGATGGGCGCGCGCCGCGCCGCCGCCTAACAGGAGCCGGCCATGGGATATGTAGAAGACAAGGTCGTCGGCATGCCTGAGGTGTTCCGGCGCATTGAAGCGCCGATGCTGCGCGACGCGCTGCGAAAAATGATCCTCGTGCGCCGCTTCGAGGAAAGCGCGGAGCAGGCCTACATGCGCGGGCTGATCCACGGCACGATGCATCTGTCGATCGGGCAGGAAGCGTCGGCCATCGGCATGACGCTGCTGCTCAACGACGACGACTACATCACGTCGACGCATCGCGGCCACGGCCATTGCATCGGCAAAGGCGCGGACCCGAAGCGGATGTTCGCCGAGTTCTTCGGCAAGGAGACCGGCTACTGTCACGGACGCGGCGGCTCGATGCATATCGCCGATGTGAGCCGCGGCAATCTCGGCGCGAACGGCATTGTCGGCGGCGGGCTGCCTATTGCCGTGGGTGCCGCGTTGTCCATCAAGCGGCAGAAGCGCGACTCGGTGGTGGTGTGCTTTTTCGGCGATGGCGCCAACAACGAAGGCGCGTTTCACGAATCGCTGAACTTCGCGTCGATCTGGAAGCTGCCTGTGATCTTCGTGTGCGAGAACAACCGCTATGGCATGTCGATGTCGGTGGAACGCTCGACGGCCGTCGGCCATATCGCGCAGCGCGCCGCCGCATACGACATGCCCGGCGTGACAGTCGACGGCAACCGTCTGTGCGACGTGCTCGAAGCGGCAGAAACGGCTATCGCGCGGGCGCGCGCCGGCAGCGGCCCGATGCTGGTGGAATGCGAGACGTATCGGCTGCGCGGGCATTCGAAGAGCGACCGCAATCGCTATCGCACGCGCGAGGAGATCGACGCATGGGGCGCGCGCGATCCCATCGCGATCTACGAACAGCAACTGCTGGAGCACGGACTGATCGACACGGCCACCGTCGAGGCAATGCGCAAGGACGTCGAAGCGGAGATCGCCTCGGGGCTGGAGTTTGCGCAGGACAGCCCCGCGCCGGACATCGACGATCTCACGCGCGATGTCTACACCTTGAATCACGAAATGGCACAACGGGGACACCAGCCATGAGTCTCGAGCGCGAACTGACCTACGCACAGGCGATCAACGAGGCGCTCGCCATTGCGCTCGAACGCGATGAGCGCGTGTTTCTGATGGGCGAAGACATCGGCGTATATGGCGGCGCTTTCCAGGTAACGGGCGATCTCTATCAGCGCTTCGGCGCGGACCGCGTGATGGACACGCCGATTGCCGAACTGGCGGGCGCCGGTATCGCCGTGGGCGCGGCGATGACGGGATCGCGGCCCATCTACGAATTCCAGTTCTCGGACTTCGCCACGCTCGCGATGGAGCAGATCGTCAATCAGGCCGCGAAGATGCGATATATGCTGGGTGGCAACGTGTCGGTGCCGGTGGTGATGCGCTTTCCCGCAGGCTCGGGCACGGGTGCCGCGGCGCAACACAGCCAGAGTCTGGAAGCATGGTTTGCGCACGTGCCCGGCCTGAAGGTGATCCAGCCGAGCACGCCACACGACGCGAAAGGCCTGCTGCTCGCAGCCCTCGAAGACCCGGATCCCGTGATGATCTTCGAGCACAAGCTGCTCTACAAGAGCAAGGGCGTCGTGCCCGAGGGCTATTACGTCGAACCGCTGGGCAAGGCCGCGATTCGCCGCGAGGGACGCGACGTGACGATCGTCGCCACGTCGATCATGGCGATCCGCGCGCTGGAAGCGGCGCAAGCGCTCGCGGACGAAGGCATCGACGCGGAAGTGATCGACCTGCGCAGCATCCGTCCCATCGATCGCGAAGCGATCATCAGCAGCGTGTGCAAGACCTCGCGGCTCGTGTGCGTGTACGAAGGTGTCCAGCAATTGGGAATCGGCGCGGAGATCGCGGCGATCATCAGCGAAGGCGACGCGTTCGATGCGCTGGATGCGCCCATCGTGCGGCTGGGCGGTGCGGACTGCCCGCTGCCGTACAACCCGCAACTGGAAAAGGCCGCCGTACCGCAAGTCGACGACATCGCGGACGCCGTGCGTCGTCTGGTCGGCGGGAGGATCTGAGATGCCTACCGAGGTCATTCTGCCGCGCGTCGATATGGACATGACGGAAGGCTCGATCACCGCCTGGTACGCAAAAGAAGGCGACACGGTCAAACAGGGCGACCCGCTGTTCGACATCGAGACCAGCAAGGCCACGATGGAGATCGAAGCGCCTGCTTCGGGCGTGGTGCGGAGGATCAGCGCGGCGGCGGGCGATACGGTGCCAGTCGGCACGGTGATCGGCTGGATCTATGCAGCAGGGGAAGCTGTGCAGGACGCGCCTGATGCGCCGCTGGCGGCGCGCGCGGAGCAAGCGACCGGTGTGCCGACTGCCGCCGTGACGCCGCTCTCACGCAGCAACAACGCAGAACGCAGCGCGCCCGCCCGTCTGCGCGCCACACCCGCCGCGCGTCGCGTCGCGCGCGAGCATCACGTCCGGCTGGATCAGATCGGCGGAACCGGGCCGCTCGGCAGAATCGTGGAACACGATGTGCAGTCGTTCTTGCAGAGTCTGACCGCGCAGCGGGCGTCCGCAGCTTCGGCTTCGGCTGCAGCCCTGGCTTGCGCCGCAGTGGCGGTCGCCCCCTCGCCTTCCGCGCCCCTCAACCGCATCTGGCTGCAGCACGGCCGTACCGCGACGCTCGTACTCGTGCATGGCTTCGCTGCCGAGTCGAACGGCTGGCGCCCACTCTTCAACGCGATGCGGCAGGCGTCGCTGCTGCCCGATATCGGTGTGCTGGCAATCGATTTGCCGGGTCACGGCAAATCGCCCGACGACGATGCAGGCTCGTTCGAGCGCATGATTCAGGCAGTCGAAGCCACGCTGACACAGGAACAGGTCGATCATTTCCACCTCGTGGCGCATTCGTTGGGCGGCGCCATTGCGGTGGGCTTGACGGCACAGACCGGGCTGGACGTCAGGTCGCTCACGTTGCTCGCACCAGCGGGATTCGGTGAAAGTTGCAACTGGGCCTTCATCCACGGCTTGACGACGGACACGGGCGGCGCGACCCTGAAACCCTGGCTGCAGGAACTGGTGCACGATACGAGCTTCATCGACGATGCGTTCGTCGCGACTGCCGCGCAGCAGCTTGGCCGCGCGGAGCGCCGGGCAACGCTGGGACGCATCGCGGAGTTGCTATTCCGCGACGGCCGGCAGCAACTCGACATGCGGCAGGCGCTGGCGGAACTGGAGATCCCTGTGCGCGTCGTCTGGGGCAAGGAGGACAGCATCCTGCCCGTGACGCACGCCGACCGTCTGTGCGGCGCAGTCGCGCAGCATCGGCTGACGGGCGTGGGACACCTGCCGCAGGTCGAAGCGGTGAAGGACGTAGCGAGAATCGTGAGCGCGCAACTCATGACGCAATGCACACTACAGCCCAGATCGCAGTCCGCGTCGCAGTTCGCGAGTTAGATGCCGAAACACATGGATAACGTTTTCCCCGATACACGGCGCCGGGCATGCACGGTTAAGTAGCGCAGAGGTTCAACAGCCGGGCGCAAGGCACGACCGGCATCCGTCGCGCGCGGCCATCCGGCGCGGCAAGGAGACATGCAATGGAACTCGTTCGACTCGGACTGCTCCTGCTGGCGCTCATGTGGGCCTGCCAGCTCGTCGCCGCCTGGCTGCAGATGCGCTACTACCGGACCGTCGTGCGGCGCACGGCGGGGCAATGGACCAGCGGCTTTCTCGGCGCAAGCTCGTTCAAACCCAGGCTCGGGCCGGGCGCGATTGCCATCGTCGTCATCGACAACGAATCGCGCGTGTGCGAAGCGCTCAGCATGTCCGGCCTCTCCGTCTTCGCACGCTTCAGGAAACTCGGCGATCTGGCGGGCAGCCCGCTTTCCGAATTCAAGCAGCGCCTCTCCACGTCTGCGCTCAAACCCGGCGTCAAGCAGGCGTTAGGCAGCGCATTCGATGTCGCCTGCCGCACGGCAAGCGAGCGTCAACAGGCATCGACGAAAGTCGCAATGGCAGATTAGTAGCGCACGCAACAGGTTTGCAAGGCAACGATACAGAAGGGCAAGGCAGTCCATACACATAATCGTCGTTGTTGTAGTCCATCTCAGGAGAGCAACATGAATCCCTTGGATTTTCTTACGCATGCCGCCGAAGCATTTATCGCGGTGTTCAATGCGGGCGGCAAGACTTTCGTCGGCTTCGTGACGGGCATCTTGCCGACGCTGATCGTGTTGTTGACAGCCGTGTACACGATCATCGCGCTAGTAGGTGAACAACGCATTCAGGGTCTCGCGCGCTTTCTGTCGAAGAACATCATCACCCGTTACACGCTGCTTCCGCTGCTCGCCATGTTCTTCCTGACCAATCCGATGGCCTATACCTTCGGCGTGTTTCTCGAAGAAAAACACAAGCCGGCTTTCTATGATTCAGCCGTCTCGCTCTGTCACCCGATCACCGGTCTTTTCCCACACTGTAATCCCGGCGAACTGTTCGTCTGGCTCGGCGTGGCGGCCGGCATCAACAAGCTCGCGGAGACGCACGCCGCACCGTTCTCCTTACCGAAACTCGCGTTGTTCTATCTGGGCGTCGGCCTCTTCGTGAATCTGCTGAAGGGCGTCGTGACGGAAGCGATCACCCGCATGATCGCCAAGCGTGAAGGACTCAAGCTCTGAACCGCACGACAACGCATCGGAGGAGACAATCATGGACACACGTACTTTTCGCGCCGTGCGGGTTCAGCGAGGACCGAACGGCTGGGGCGGCCCGCTCGTCATCACGCCGACGTTCGAGCGCAACAAGATCGTCGCCGTGACGGGCGGCGACATTCCGAAACTCGCCCACCGGCTCGCCGAGATGACGGGCGGCACCGTGGTGGATGGCTTTCGTAATCCACCGCTCGAATCCGAAATCGCTGCCGTCGTGATCGATTGCGGTGGCACCGCGCGTTGCGGCGTGTATCCGCGCAAGCGCATCCCGACCATCAACCTCAGCCCCGTCGGTCAATCCGGCCCGCTCGCGCAGTTCATCACGGAAGACATCTATGTATCGGGTGTCGAACTGGACGGCCTGCAAACCGTCGATGACGAAACGGCAGCCAGCGCCAACCGTCTGAGCGAACCGGCGATTGCCGCTTCGGATTTCGGTGCGGCGGCCTCTGCCACGGCCTCGACGACAGCCGCCGATACCGGGCATTCGGGCGGCCTGGTCGGCGTGATCACATCGATTGGCCGCAGCATGGGCGGCGTGGTCAACATCCTGTTCAACAGCGGCCGCAAGTCCATCGACACCGTAATCCGCAACGTCCTGCCCTTCATGGCTTTCGTGACGATGCTGATCGGCATCATCAACTCGACGGGGATCGGCCTCGGGCTGGCACACGTGCTGTCGCCGCTGGCTGGCAATATCATTGGTCTGGTGGTGCTGTCGGCGATTTGCGGGCTGCCGTTTCTGTCGCCCGTGCTCGGCCCCGGCGCCGTGATCGCGCAGGTGATCGGCGCGGCCATCATCGGCCCGGCCATCGGCAACGGCACGATTCCGCCGCATATGGCCCTGCCCGCCCTGTTCGCCTATGACACGCAGGTCGGCTGCGACTTCGTGCCTGTCGGCATGGCGCTCGGCGAGGCCAAGCCGGATACGATCAGGATCGGTGTGCCTGCCGTGCTGATCAGCCGGCAGATCATGGGGCCGGTCTCGGTTCTGATTGCGTGGGTGGTGAGTTTTGCTCTTTGATCCATTTTTCGGGAAGCACAATGAACTATTACAAGACCGTTATTTCGTCGATCGGAGAAGAAGTGCAATCGCTGCTCGAAGGTGGCGTGCTGATCCTGTATTCCGATGGCGCGCCGCCTGAGCTTGCGGAAGTGTCCGTGCTGCATCGCGTGGAGCAGGCCAGTCGCGACGTGCCGCGCATCGGCTCGCTGCTGCGCATCGGCGAGGATTCCGCCGTCGTGACGGCCGTCGGCCCGACTGCCTGGAACAAGGTCAGCGAACTCGGCCACGTCGTGATCAACTTCAACGGCGCGCAGAACGCCGAACGTCCCGGCGAAATCTGCGTCACCGAAATCGACCACGAGCGGCTGTTCGACGGCATGAAGGCGGGCACCGTGATCGAGATCGTCGACGCCTGACACACACGGCAATCCGCTGAGCGACACTTCATTGAATCCAGATAAGGGCACGTCATGTTGGAAACACCTGTCGTCGTCAAGGTCCATGAAGGGCTTCACGCCCGTCCCGCCACGCAGTTCGCCAAGCTGGCGAAGGGCTTTTCCTGCTCGCTGGCCATCGGTCGCGGAGAAACCTGGACGGATGCAAAAAGCGCGGTCAAGCTGATGCTGCTAGGCGTGAAGCAGAACGAACGCATCGTGCTGCGGGCCGAAGGCGAAGACGAGCGCGAAGCGATGGGCCGCCTGGCGGAGTTTCTGGCTGATGAGACCATTGCGGCGCCCGCTTCTTCAGACTCGGGCAGCACGGGCTCTGTCGCGTCCCACAACGCCCAGCCGGTGCGGGGCGATGCCGCCAATGAAAGCCTCTCTGCGGTGCAAGGCCAATCGCTCAAAGGCATCGCGGCAAGCGAAGGACTCGCGTTCGGCAATACCTTCGCCTATTTCCGCGAGGAGATCGTGGCGGACCGTCAGTTCGTCGCGCCGCATGAAGTGGAGGACGAGCTGAGTCGCTTCGGCACGGCACTGGAAGACACGCTGCGCGCGATGCTCGCGCCGCGCGCCGATGCGGGCGAACATGAAGAGATCTTTGCCGCCATCGCGGACGTCGCACGCAGCGACGACTTCGCCGGCGCGATTCGCGCGCTGGTTGCCTCGCGCTGGAGTGCTGAAGCCGCCACGCTCAAGTGCGGCATGGATCTGGCCATCGCGTTCGCGACGTTGCCCGACGAATATCTGCGCAGCCGCGCCGATGATATTCGCGGCCTTACGCGCTCGATTGCGGCCACGTTGCTCGGCAAGCAGCAGAGTTCACTGGGCGATCTGCCCGGCCCGTGCATCGTCGTTGCCGAAGATCTGTCCGCGCCCGATCTGGCGCGCGCCGATCTGGCGAACATTCTCGGCATTGTCTGCACCTCGGGAAGCGCCACTTCACACGTTGCCATCATCGCGCGCACGCACGGCATTCCCGCGATTCTCGGCGTGGCCGCAGATCGCGACGCGCTGCGGGCGGCATCGCGCGCGGCCATCGACGGTTGCAGCGGCGAAGTGTGGCTCGATCATGCGCCCGAACTCGAACGCTCGATGTCGAAGCGGCTCGAAGCGCAGCGCGAAGTGGACGTGGCCCTGCTCGCCTATCGCGATGTCGAGCCGCAAACGCAGGGCGGACGCAAGATCCAGGTGGCGGCGAATCTGGGTTCGCTGGCAGAAATCGAAGCGGCGCAGCGCGTGGGCGCGATGGGTGTCGGTCTGTTCCGCACCGAGTTGCTGTTCCTCGATCAACGGTGCGTGCCGTCGGAAGACGAACAATACGAGGCCTACGCCACGCTGGCGCGCGCGTTCGCGCCGCAGCCCGTCATCATCCGCACGCTGGATGCGGGCGCCGACAAGCCGCTGCCCGGCATCCGCTTTCCCGAAGAAGAAAACCCGTTTCTTGGCTGGCGCGGCAT
Source organism: Paraburkholderia sp. C35 (assembly GCF_003121405.1). Taxonomy (GTDB): domain Bacteria; phylum Pseudomonadota; class Gammaproteobacteria; order Burkholderiales; family Burkholderiaceae; genus Paraburkholderia. The sequence goes on from NZ_QBUY01000025.1 coordinate 30,852, forward strand.
CCGTATGTGTCTGGACTGCCCGGAGATTTTCGAGCCGCAATTGCGCGCGCTGCTGCGCGCCGCCGTGCACGGCAACCTCTGGGTGATGATCCCGATGGTGGACGACGTCGAGGAAGTACGCCGCGTCAAGTCGATGCTGGCTCGTCTTTCTGCGGAACTGACTACACGCGGCATCGCGCACGCGCAGCCCAAACTCGGGATCATGATCGAAACACCCGCCGCCGTGCTGATCGCCGACGATCTCGCGAAAGAAGTCGAATTCTTCTCGATCGGTACGAACGATCTGACGCAGTACATCATGGCCGTCGATCGCATGAATCCGCAGCTCGCATCGCTGTATCGCACGGACCATCCTGCTGTTCTGAAGGCGATCCGCATGGTGTGCGATGCGGCGCACCGCGCGAACATCAGCGTGGGCGTGTGCGGCGAAGCGGCGTCGCGTCCCGACATGATTCCGACGCTGGTGAGGCTCGGCGTCGATGAACTCAGCATGAGTCCATCGGCGATACTGCGCGCGAAGAAGGTCATCACGGAAATCGCCGGAGAGCGGCGGGACGCTGCGTAGTACACACGTCTTGAAACACGGTGCACGGGCGTTGCCTGGACAGGCCCGCTTTCGATTACGCGTCCGCTGCCGGATCGTAAGGCACCACTTCTTCCCGTTCATCGGGCCGGTTCCTCGCCACCACCGCGCGCGCCGGCTCCGTCATGCTCAGATTGAACGGCTGATGCGGCACGCCGGGAGGAATAAACAGAAAATCCCCCGCTTCCGTGATCACCGATTCACGCAAGCCCGGCCCATAGCGCGTTTCGACGCGCCCTTCCAGCACGTAGAGTCCCGTCTCGTAGCCGATGTGGATGTGCGGCTCGGCGTGACCGCCTGGCGGGACCACGACGAGATGCATCGACAGCCCTGTCGACCCCGCCGTGCCCGATGAAATCCCCACGAAATAAGGCAAGCGCTGCGCCGTGGCGATTTCCCTGTCGGGACGCACGAGAACGGGTTGCGCGAGTACGCGTTGTGATTCGTCTTCCATATACGACTCTCCTGGTTCGGTGAGGCGCTGCATCCACACAGATTCTATGCTGGACAGCATGCGTGCACCGGCTGATCGCGTCTTCTCGTGAAGCATTCACTGAACTCGTGACCTGGCCGTATCGAAGACTTGTTGTCGGTGTATAAGAGTCGAACGCATCGACGACCTCAACGGAGCCCTTGAACATGAACAAACGTGAGTTCCTGACCAGCGCCGTTGCCATCGGTGCCGGTGTCACGCCCGCCTTCGGCGCCACGAATGCGAAGTCTGCTGCGTGCGCGGCGGCGCCTGCCATCCTCACGATATGCGGCGCGGTCAAGCGCACGAATCGCGGGCCGCTCGATCCTGAATTCGATCCGCTGATGAGCAAGCACCTGGTCAAGTTCACCTCGGCCTATACGTTCGATTTTCCGACGCTCGCCGGCATGCCCGCCGTCACGATCCGCCCGACCATCGAATACGACGCTAAGCCGCATACGCTGAGCGGTCCGCTGCTCGCCAGTGTGCTCGAACAGGCGGGCGCACCGAACGCCGGTGACACGAAAGTTTCGCTGCGCGCCGTGGATGGCTACGCGGTCCAAACCACGCTCGACAACATTCGCGCGTGGCACTTCATCGTCGCGACGCAGATGGACGGCAAGCCGATGCCGCTAGGCGGTCTCGGCCCGCTCTGGGCGATCTACGACGCGGACAAGATTCCCGAGCTTGCGACCAAGCCGCTGAAGGACCGCTTCGTATTGAGTCCGTGGGGTCTTTATCAGATCCAGGTCTCGGACACGTAAGCGCCTGGCGGCAACGTCTGTTCACGCCGCCGCGCGCCGCGTCTGCGCCAGCGCGAGCGCGAGCCGCGCACCGACCTCCGCGTTGTGCCTGATCAGCGCGACGTTGGTTGCGAGACTGCGGCCATCCGTCAGCGCCTTGATGCGGCCGAGCAGGAACGGCGTCACGGCCTTGCCGGTGATGCCTTGCGCGGCGGCATCGGCGAGTGCGTGTTCGGTCCACGCGTCGATCTCATCGGACGGCATCGCGGCGGCTTGCGGCACGGGCGTGCTCAGCAGCACACCACCCGCCAGTCCGAGATCCCATTTGGTGCGAATGAAACGGGCCTGCTCGTTCGGATCGTCGAGTCTGAAATCGGCACGAAAGCCGCTGTCGCGCGTGTAGAACGCGGCGAAGTTGTCCTGCTCGCAACTCAGCACGGGCACGCCATGCGTCTCCAGATATTCGAGCGTCAGGCCGATATCGAGGATCGACTTCGCGCCCGCGCACACCACGGCAACAGAGGTCTTCGCCAGTTCCTGAAGGTCGGCCGAAATGTCGAAGGTTTCGGATGCGCCGCGATGCACGCCGCCGATGCCGCCCGTCACGAACACTTCGATGCCCGCCAGCGCCGCGCAGATCATCGTCCCCGCGACCGTGGTCGCGCCCAGTTCGCCGCTTGCGAGCACGGCGGGCAGATCGCGGCGGCTGACCTTGTGCACCTTGTCGGAGCGCGCGATCAGTTCGAGTTCGTCGTCGGATAAACCGATGCGGATACGTCCGTCTATCAGCGCGATCGTCGCGGGTTCTGCGCCGAGACCGCGAATGGTCGCTTCGACGTCGCGCGCCGTGCGCACGTTGTCGGGATACGGCATGCCATGCGCGATGATGGTCGACTCCAGCGCCACGACAGGCTTGCCAGTGCGAAGCGCCGCCTCCACGGGCGCGCTGAAGGTCAACCACGAGCGTGCGGTATTCGTATCCATGCCGTTGTGTTCCGCGATGTGATGCGCTCCAGTATGCAGCAGAAAACGCGCGCCACACGACGATGCGGTATCGATGCCATTTCGATGCCGAAAAACCGGTAGCCGCGCCCTTCGGATCGCCATGCAACGCGTTGACGCATATCATCATGATTCCGTCATCACGTTAGGTGCTGGCGACGGAAAGAAAAGCACAGCCGTTCATGTGTCTGACATCGAAGTCGGCCGGGAGGTGCCATGCAGCCGTTAAGCGCTATCAATCTGCTCCAGTCGAAGGAAGGTTCGCGTCTTCATGGCCCGGATCTCGCGCGTTGGCGCCGCTGGGGTCCGTATCTGAGCGACCGCCAGTGGGGCACCGTGCGCGAGGACTACAGCGAATACGGCACGGCCTGGGAATATTTTCCGCACGATCACGCGCGCAGCCGCATGTACCGCTGGGGCGAAGACGGCATTGGAGGATTCGGCAACGATCCGCTCGACTGGTGCGTGTCGCTGGCGCTCTGGAATGGCCGCGACAGGATCATCAAGGAACGGCTGTTCGGGCTGACGAACGCACAGGGCAATCACGGCGAGGACGTGAAAGAACTGTACTTTTACGTCGATGGCACGCCGACGCACTCGTACATGAAGATGCTCTACAAGTATCCTCATGAAGCGTATCCGTATCAGGATCTGATCGACGAAAACGCGCGGCGCGGCGCGGATCAGCCCGAATACGAAGTGCTCGATACAGGCGTGTTCGACGACAACCGCTATTTCGACGTGTGGATCGAATACGCGAAGCACACACCCGACGACATCGTGATGCGTGTGACGGTCGAAAACCGCGCGGACCGGCAAGCCGTGCTGCATCTGCTACCGCAGTTCTGGGCGCGCAATCGCTGGGCATGGTCGGGCAAGCCCGGCAAGCCTTCGTTGACATTGGAGAATGATGCAGCCGAAGGCGCACGCGTGATCGCGCGTAATCCCGCGCTCGGCACGACGATCGTCACGGCATCGGCGCCACAGCCTGTCGAGTGGATCTTCTGCGAAAACGACACTAACGTACGGCGCATTTTCGGCATCGAAGGCGAAGGGCCGTTCAAGGATGGTTTCAACGATTACCTCGTCGATGGCGATGAGCGCGCGATACGCCGCGACCGTGGCACGCGGGCCGCTGCGCATACGGTGATTGAACTCGGCGCACATGAACAGTCGGTGATGTATCTGCGCTGGCGTGCCGAATCTGCCGCGGAGTCCACGCCGCTCGATATGCCGGCGCTATTCGCGCGCCGCATCGCAGAAGCCGACGAATTCTACGCGGCGCTTCAGCACGATATCGCCGACGCCGACGCGCGGCTCGTCCAGCGTCAGGCGCTCGCGGGCATGCTGTGGAGCAAGCAGTACTACCAGTTCGACGTGACCCGCTGGCACGACGGCGACCCTGGCCAGCCCACGCCGCCGAAAGATCGCAGGCGTGGCCGCAATGCCGACTGGCGGCACATGTGCAACGGCGACATTGTCTCGATGCCGGACAAGTGGGAGTACCCGTGGTACGCCTCGTGGGATCTCGCGTTTCACGCGGTGGCCTTCGCGATCGTCGATCCCGACTTCGCGAAGAAGCAACTCCAGTTGCTCGTGAAAGAACGCTACATGCATCCCAACGGGCAACTGCCCGCCTACGAATGGGCCTTCGGGGACGCCAATCCGCCCGTGCATGCGTGGGCCACGTGGCGCGTCTACGAACTCGACCGCGAGATCACCGGCAAAGGCGATCACGAGTTTCTCGAAGTGATGTTCCACAAGCTGCTGCTCAATTTCTCGTGGTGGGTCAACCGCAAGGACGCCGACGATCGCAACATCTTCCAGGGCGGCTTTCTGGGCCTCGACAACATCGGTATCTTCGATCGCTCGTCGCCATTGCCGACGGGTGGACGCATCGATCAGGCCGACGGCACCGCGTGGATGGCATCGTATGCACTCGATCTGATGCAGATCGGCCTCGAACTCGCGATGACCAACACCGCGTACGTGGAAATCGCCGTGAAGTTCTTCGAGCACTTTCTGTATATCGCGGAAGCCGTCAGTTGCGGCGAGGTCTGCAATACAGGGCTATGGGACGGACGCGACGAATTCTTCTATGACGTACTGCATCTTCCCGATGGCACACGCGTACCGATGCGTATCCGCTCGATTGTCGGCCTGATCCCGCTGTTTGCCGTGCATGTGCTCGATGAACAGGTGCATGGTCATCTGCCGGGATTGCGCGAGCGTCTCGCGTGGTTCCTCGATCATCGGCCCAATCTGGCCAAACTGGTATCGCGCTGGACAGAGCCTGGTAAAGCCAATACCTCGCTGCTCTCGCTGTTGCGCGGTCATCGAATGAAAGCACTGCTCAGGCGCGCACTCGATGAAAACGAATTTCTTTCCAGCTATGGCGTGCGGGCGCTGTCGCGCGTGCATCTGAATGAGCCTTATGTATTCGATCGCGATGATGTGCATGTGTGCATCGAATACCAGCCCGCCGAATCGGAGTCGCGCGTGTTCGGCGGCAACTCGAACTGGCGCGGACCGATATGGCTGCCCGTCAACTATCTGCTGATCGAATCGCTGTATGAATTTCATCGCTATTACGGCGACGAATTCCGCATCGAGCATCCAACGGGATCAGGTCATTGTGCGTCGCTCAGCGAAGTGGCCGACGATCTCGCACAGCGCGTCACCACGCTCTTTACGAAGAACGAGCAAGGCGTGCGCCCCGTGATGGCTGCGTACCCGATGCTGCAGGCGGACCCGCGTTCGCAGGATCTCATTCTGTTCCATGAGTACTTTCATGGCGACAACGGACGCGGTGTCGGCGCTTCGCATCAGACGGGCTGGACGGGACTCGTCGCGTTGCTGTTGCAGCCTCGCATGATGCGGCTGTCGCATGTCACGCCTCATGCACAACCCGTTGCTGCGCAACAGCCGGAAGACGCGATGGCAGCTGCAATGGGACGTTAGCGCATTCACTTGACGGATCGAGGAGTCGCAGATGGCTACGGAATCTCCCCCCGGCGAACTCGGCGCGAAGGCGCCGCCGTTTTCACTGCCCGCAACCGATGGCCGCACCTATACGCTCGACAACGTGCGCCGCCCGCTCGGGCTGGTGGTCATCTTCATGTGCAACCATTGTCCGTATGTGAAGGCGGCGTTGCCGCGCATCGTGCGCGATGCGCAGGATCTGGCGAAGCTGGACATCGGCGTGGTCGGCATCAATGCGAACGACAGCAGCGCCTACCCCGAAGATTCATTCGAGAGCATGGTCGCGCTTTCCGCCGAATGGCAGTTGCCCTTTCCATATCTGCACGATGCGTCGCAGCAGGTCGCGCGGGCCTATGGCGCCGTGTGCACACCGGAATTCTATGGCTTCGATGGCGGCCTGCTGTTGCGTTATCGCGGCAGACTCGATGCGTCGCGCAAAGATCCCATGCCCGACGCGCACCGCGAACTGTTCGACGCCATGCAGCAAATCGCGCAAACGGGCCGTGGGCCGGATACGCAATATCCGGCGCTGGGTTGTTCGATCAAATGGAAAACGGCCTGAGACCTCAGTCGTCGTGTCTTCTTCTTGCCAAAGTTGCGACTCGCAACTATAGTGGCGACATGGTAGTTGCGAGTCGCAACCACTATGCCACCGCTAAGCAAGGACAGGAAAGACCGTGGATATCGTCGATACACCCATTCAATCGCGCGACAGCACCATCCTCGAACTGCGCGAGTTCTCCCGCAAGCTCGTGCGCGAACTGGGCTTCATGCGTTCGACGCTGGCGGAAAGCGACCTCGCACCGTCGGCGGTGCACGCCATTCTCGAGATTGGCGCGACGCCGGGCATGCAGGCACGCGATCTCGCGCATCTGTTGCGACTGGACAAATCCAACGCGAGCCGGCAGATCGCCAGGCTGGAAGCTGCGGGCCTGGTCGAACGCACCGCATCGAGCGATGACGCGCGTTCGTCGGAGCTTTATCTGACCAAAGCGGGTCAGCAGTTGCGCAAGCAGATCGACAAGTTCGCCACCGAGCAGGTATCGAGCGCGCTGCGCAAGCTAGCGCCGTCCGATCAGCAGGCGCTCGTGCGCGCGCTGTCGCTGTACGCAAGCGCACTCGCGCAAGACAACGACGCGAAGGAAACGCAGCCGCCCGTTACACCGCAAACGCAGATCGTGGAAGGCTATCGGCCGGGCTGTATCGGCGACGTTGCGAGTCTGCATGCACGCTACTACTCGGCGCATTCGGGCTTTGGCGTGTACTTCGAAAAGCTGGTCGCCAGCGGACTCGCCGACTTCGCGGAACTGCTGCCCGATGAAAACCGCCAACTGTGGCTCGTCTACGATAACGGACGCACGCTGGCCTCGCTCGCTATCGACGGCAATGCGCAGACACGCGTCGCGCATCTGCGCTGGTTCATCGTCGACGATTCGCTGCGCGGTTCCGGTATCGGCAGGCAGTTGATGACGCGCGCAATGGCATTCGTCGATGAACGGTTCGACGAAACGTATCTGTGGACCTTCAAGGGACTCGATGCCGCGCGGCATCTTTATGAAGCGTTCGGTTTTCAGCTTGCCGAAGAGGCGCAAGGCACGCAATGGGGCAAAGTCGTCGTCGAGCAGCGCTTCGTGCGGGGCAAGGCACTGAACGCACCTGAAGCACCGCCGAAAAAACGCCGCGCTAAAGCAGGTTAAAGCGCGCGAGTTCTTCTGACAGCGCATCGGCACTGGTGAACTTGTACGCATGCAGTCCGGCATCGATTGCGCCCGTCACGTTCGCATCGGAGTCGTCGATAAAGAGCGTCGCGCCCGCGTCGACGCCAAGCTGACGCACGCAGCCCAGATAAGCTCGCGCCGCGGGCTTCGCCGCGCCGAACGCCGCCGAAGGATACACATGTGCGCCGAATAGCTGCGCGACGGGCGGATTCAGATAGCCGATGTGATCGGTGACGAGACGGCAGTTGTTGGTCAGCACGGCGATCGCGTGACGATCCGCGACGCGTGCGGCTACCGCGAGTGTTGCGTCGTTCGGTGTGATCGATGCGTGGCGCGCCGTTAGCCAGGCATTGCGGCTCACTACGCAGCCGAGCATGTCGCCGAGTTCTCGCAAGTATTGGTCGTCGGTGATCTGGCCGGAATCGGCGCGTGCTTCGAGGCCCGAATCCCAGATTGCATGCCGTACGGCTTCAGGCGTTGCGCCCGTCAATTGCGCCATGCGTTCGGTGCGTGCCGCGCGATCGTAGTGCGACAGCACGCCTTCCATGTCGAACAGAACGAGCTTGATCGATGACGTCATGGCGCGGACTCCGCTTCAATGCACGACGCCCTCATTGTGCCTTGATGCGCTCACCGCCTGGCAGTTTTCAAAAATGCACCGCCGCCAAATACCCCATCAGACGAAATTCAGTTCGATACTGCCGAGCGGGCCGTAATCGACATGAAACCTGTCGCCCGCGCGTGCCGGAATCGGACTCGTGAACGAGCCGCTGAGAATGACATCGTCCGCATTCAGCATTTCGTCGTAAGGCGCGATCTTGTTGGCGAGCCACGCGACACCCGTCGCCGGGTGATTCAACACGGCAGCCGCGAGACCGCTCTCTTCGACTGCACCGTTCTTGTACAGCAGCGCGCCGACCCAGCGCAGATCGACGTCCGCGGGACGCACAGGGTGGCCGCCCGTCACGATGCCCGCATTCGCGGCGAAGTCGGAGATCGTGTCGAAGACCTTGCGCGGCGCTTTCGTCTCGCGGTCGAACTGTTCGATCCGCGCGTCGATGATTTCGACAGCGGGCGTCACATACGCTGTCGCGTCGAGCACGTCTTCGAGCGTCACGTCGGGCCCTTTCAGCGGACGCGCGAGCACGAAGGCCAGTTCCACTTCGACACGCGGCGCAATGAAGCGGTCGGCACGGACGTCCTGACCGTTCTCGATGAACATATAGTCGAGCAGCGGCGCGAAGTCCGGTTCGTCGATCTGCGACGAACGCTGCATCGCACGCGACGTCAGGCCGATCTTGCGGCCCTTGATCACGTGCCCTGCGGCGAGTTTCATCTTGACCCATTCGCGCTGGATCGCGTAGCCGTCCTCGATCGTCATCTCGGGATAGGCTGCGGAAAAATGCCGCAACTGCGTGCGGGTTTTTTCGGCCTGATCGAGTTTTGCAGCGAGTTCGCGGATCGTGGTCTGGTCTAGCATGATGCGTTCCGATAGTGCCGGCTCAGCCTTTGAGCCGTGCGTGCAGATTGTTGTGCTTCCAGGTGCCCGCTTCGCTGAACTCGTTGATTTCCAGCGAAAGGGCCAGCCCGTGTCGATCGAATGCATCGGCGAAGTGCTGTTTGATGATGTCGAATAGCGCATCGCCCGTGGCTTGCTTTGCGTGCTCAGAACGGCCCGCGCCGATCTTCAGGTTCGCGTGCAGGAACGCTGCTTCGGGGTTGCCGTCGGCGATAAAAAACTGTTCGCAGCGCAGCGCACGCACGCGGATGCCGCCAAGCGGAAAGACACGTTGATCGTTTTCGCGTTGCGCATCGAGACATTGCGCGAGCTTGCGGCAAAGCATTGCAATGCTCTTTTCATCCGCCAGATTGGCGCTGTATTCGAGCGTGAGATGTGGCACGTCAAGTCTCCTTTGAACGAATCGGGCCGTTACGCGGGCAGCGGTGTGACAGGAAAGATCGCATTGATCTGCCCCGTTCCCGAACTGCCGAAATAAGGCGTCACCACTTCTGCCTTGCCTTCATAGCGATCCCAACCGAGCGCGCCGAGCAGCATCGCCGTGTCGTGCATGCCGCCCTCGCCCCAGCACTTTTCGTTGTAGAGCGGCAGCATCGCGCAAAAGGTTTTCCAGTCGCCCTTTTCCCACAGCGACACGACATGCCGGTCCGTCTGTTCGAGAAACGGATCCCACACCTTGTGCATGAACTGTTCAGCCGTGCCGTTGTTCGCGAAGTGATGACTGAGCGAGCCGCTGGCGAGAATCGCCACCGTGCCGTCGTAACGCTCTTCGATGGCCTTGCGCACGGCCAGCCCGAAGCGCGCACTGGTCGGCAGGTCGTGCCACATGCACCAGCCCGCAATCGAGACCGTCTTGAAGCGCTGATCCGCGTTCATGTAGCGCATCGGCACCAGCGTGCCGTACTCGAGTTCGAGCGAAGTCTCGCTATGCGCGCGGCTTTTCACGCCCATTTCGTTTGCGGTTTCGGCGATCAGCTTCCCCAACTGCACATTGCCGGGATACGCGTACGCCATGTTGTTGATGAAATGCGGCAACTCATTGCTCGTGTAAGTGCCTGCAAATGCCGGAGCGCAATTGATGTGATATTCGCTATTGACCAGCCAGTGCACGTCGAACACGACGATCGTATCGACGCCCAGTTCGCGGCAACGGCGGGCAATTTCATAATGTCCGTCGATCGCCGCCTGACGGCAGCCCTTGTGCGGTCCGTCCAGTTCCGACAGATACATCGAAGGCACATGGGTCACTTTTGCGGCCAATGCGAGCTTGCCCATCGCGAACTCCTTTCCCTTGCGGATTGCCGATACGCGTGTCGTGCGGTGAAGTCAGACGCCCCAGCGCGGAATGTGATGCGAACCCAGCGACACGCATACGTTCTTCGGTTCGAGAAACACTTCATAGCTCCACGTGCCGCCTTCGCGCCCGACGCCCGAAGCCTTGGTGCCACCAAACGGCTGACGCAGATCGCGCACGTTCTGGCTGTTCACGAAGCACATGCCCGCTTCGATCGCCGCTGCCACGCGATGCGCACGGCCCGTGTTCTCCGTCCACACGTAACTCGAAAGACCATATGACACGTCGTTCGCGAGGCGGATCGCTTCTGCTTCGTCATCGAAGGGAATCAGGCATGCGACGGGTCCGAAGATCTCTTCCTGCGCAATCCGCATGCGGTTATCGACATCGACGAATACCGTCGGTGTAACGAAATTGCCTTGTTTCAGGGCATCGGGCAGCGACGGCGCATCGAGTCCGCCGCACGCGAGCGTCGCGCCTTCTTTCGGACCGAGTTCGATATAGCTGCGCACTTTCGCGAGATGCGCCTGACTGATCATCGGGCCGACGATGGTCTGCTCGCTCAACGGATCGCCGACACTCAAACGCTTCGCGCGCTCGATAAAACGCTCCGCGAACTTCGCGTAGATCGACTTCTGCACCAGAATGCGCGAGCCTGCCGTGCAACGCTCGCCGTTGTTCGAAAAGATCATGAACACGGCAGCATCGAGCGCGCGTTCGAAATCGGCATCGTCGAAAATCACGAAGGGCGACTTGCCGCCCAGTTCCATCGAAAACTTTTTCAGCCCCGCTGTCTTGACGATACGATTGCCCGTCGCCGTCGAACCGGTAAACGAAATGGCGTGCACATCAGGATGCGCAACGAGCGGTTCGCCCGTGTCTTTGCCATAACCATGCACGACATTCAGCACGCCCGCCGGAATGCCCGCTTCCAGTGCGAGATTGCCGAGCATCGAAGCCGTCAGCGGCGATAGCTCGCTCATCTTCAGCACTGCCGTATTGCCGAACGCAAGACACGGCGCGACTTTCCATGTCGCCGTCATGAACGGCACGTTCCACGGCGAAATCAGCGCACACACGCCGACAGGATGAAACAGTGTGTAGTTCAGATGCGAATCGGTCGGATAGGTGTGGCCATCAACACGCGTGCACATCTCGGCGAAATACGTGAAGTTGTCGGCGGCACGCGGCACGAGTTGCTTGCGCGTCTGCGAAATGGTTTGCCCCGTGTCGCGTGTTTCCGTATCCGAGAGTTCGGGCACATTCTTCGCAATCAGTTCACCGAGCTTGCGCACGAGTTTCGCGCGCTCGGCAGCAGGCTTTGCGGCCCACGCGGGGAACGCGTCTTTCGCGGCGCGCACGGCGGCATCGACATCTTCCGCCGTACCGCTTGCCACTTCGGCGAGCACTTCCTGCGTGGCAGGATTGATGGTTTCGAAGTAATCGCGCGCGGTCTTCTGCTTGCCGTTGATCAGATGTTCAATTCGCATGGCTTGTCCTGTCGGTTCACTCGCGATTGAAGTCCGCGTCGGAGACGATGACGTTGACGAGACGGCCGAGGCCATCGATTTCGCAGACGACTTCATCGCCCGCGTTCACGTTGACGACGCCTTCGGGTGTGCCCGTCAGAATGATGTCGCCGGGCGCGAGCGTCATGAAGCTGCTGAGGTATTCGATCAGCGCGGGAATGTCCGTCACCAGATCGCGTGTGTTGCCCTGCTGATGCAGCGCGCCGTTCACGTAGGTGCGCAGTTCGAGCTGCGCGACATCGGCGATGTCTGCGGCATCGACGAACCAGGGGCCGAGCACCGTGCCGCCATCGCGATTCTTCACGCGCAGATTGGGCCGGTAGTAGTTCTCCAGATAATCGCGGATCGCGTAGTCGTTCGCGATCATGTAGCCCGCGACGTACTGCATCGCATCGGCACGCGACACTTCTTTCGCGGGACGGCCAATCACCACGGCGAGTTCGCACTCGTAGTGCATGAAGGTCGCATCCGATGGCCGCCGCGTGACACCGCGATGACCGATCACACTACCTGCGCCTTTCAGAAACACGAGCGGCTCTTCCTGCTTCGAAAACTGCAGTTCTTTTGCGTGCTCCGCGTAATTCAGGCCGAGCGCGAAGATAGTGCCGGTTTCTATGGGCGCGAGCCACACGACTTCGTCTTCACGGCAGATGCGGCCATCGGCGAGACGTACTCCACGTTCATGCGGATACGCTTCGTGAATCGCGCCTGAGTAGGCAACACGGCCGCGCATCATCGCGGGTCTCCTGGTTGTGCGGTCAACGAGAAACGCAACGGCGGCCAGTCGCCGATGCCGACGCTGATCTCGTCGCCTGCCTGCGCGACGGGCGCGCCGTGCGGCACGCCCAGCGTGAGCACGTCGCCGGGGGCGAGCGTCATGAAGTCGGTGACATCGGCGATCAGATGCGCGACGTCGCGGATCGACGTCGACGTGCTGGCGATGAACGGTTCTTTTCCTTCGACGCTGATTGCGATGGAAAGCGCATTGGGATCGCTCACGTGCCGACGCGCAACGACCGTTGGACCCATCACGCAGAAGCCGTCGCGCGCGCGAAACCGCACCGACGGCCGATAAACGCTTTCGTGCGGCACGCACAGGTCCGCGACGATCGTGAATCCCGCGACGTAAGACAGTGCATGTTCTGCACTCACGCGGCACGCCGTACGCCCCATGACGATGCCTAGCGATCCACCCACCTGCACGCCTTGCGCATCGTTCGGCACCACGACGCGGGTGCGATGACCCGCGTGCGTGTTGCGCGGCTTCACATACAGCACGGGCGCTTTCGGCGGCGCCTTGTACGGCGCGGCGTGCACGGCCTCGCCGAGTGCCGCGAGCGCTGCGCGGTCGTTCAGCAACGTGCCATACACGGCGCCCTGCACAGGCGGCCTGCACGCCGCGCCGCCCGCGAGCAGCGCGCGCACGGCACTTGCATCGGCATCGCGTGCAAGCGGCTCGGCTTCGAGATGAATCAGGTGATCGTCGAGTGCGAACATGAGCTGCGGCATCCGTCATTCACTAATATCTTAGCAGTATTCGCGCGACCGCTCGTCCGGTCAAGCATATCGGCACGCAGCGCGGGTTTTCCCTGAGACCGTGCTCGCAGGTTCATCCAGCCGGTAAAAAAAACGGGAAAAACTGGTAAGACCAGTGTTCCACCGGGTCGACAAGCCGCCCAGAACACGGAACAATGGACGCCAAGTCATATATAAGACTGGACCTCACATGCACGCCCGTAGTGCGCATGGCTGGCGCCCGTCTGTCGGTTTCATTCACTTCAATCGTTTTTCAGGAATCGCAACATGCAGACAAAATCCGTGCTGACGGTCGCCGAGTCGACGAAAATCATCGAAGCGGCTCGCGCCGAAGCCGAACGCAACCAGTGGGCCGTGACGATTGCCGTGGTCGATGACGGCGGCCATCTGCTGTCGCTGTTGCGCCTCGACAACTGCGCGCCCGTCGGCGCGTATATCGCCACGGACAAGGCCCGCACGGCCGCGCTCGGCCGCCGCGAATCGAAGCAGTACGAGGACATGATCAACGGCGGCCGCACCGCGTTCCTGAGCGCGCCGCTGTCGGGCACGCTGGAAGGCGGCGTGCCCGTTGTGGTAAATGGTCAGGTGATCGGCGCTGTCGGCGTGTCCGGCGTGAAGGCCGATCAGGATGCACAAGTGGCAAAGGCCGGTGCCGCGGCCGTTGCCTCTGCGAACGCTTGAATGCCGCCACGGACGCTGCGCGGACCCTTACGAGTAAGCCCCGAATTTGCCCTTCCTGGAAACAGCCCATGACTCAATTGACCCAACGCGGCGGATTGCAGGTCGCCGCCAACCTCGAACAGTTCATCGAAAAGGAAGCCCTGCCCGGCACCGGCGTCGATAGCGCCGCGTTCTGGGCCGGTTTCGATGCCCTCGTGCACGACCTCGCGCCGAAGAACCGCGCGCTGCTGGCCGAACGCGACCGCCTGCAGGTCGAACTGGATAAATGGCATCGCGCCAATCCCGGCCCGGTGCGTGATCTGCGCGCGTATCGCGGCTTCCTCGAAAGCATCGGCTATATCGTGCCCGTGCCCGCGAGCGTGAAGGCCACCACGGATAACGTCGACCGCGAGATCGCCGAGCAGGCCGGCCCGCAGCTGGTCGTGCCGCTGTCGAACCAGCGCTATGCGCTCAACGCTGCCAATGCACGCTGGGGCAGCCTGTACGACGCGCTGTACGGCACGGACGCCATCGACGAAACCGACGGCGCCGAACGCACCGCGAAGTTCAACCCGGTGCGTGGCGCGCGCGTGATCGCTTTCGCACGCACGTTTCTCGACAGTGCTGCGCCACTCGCAAACGGCTCGCACAAGGATGCAACCGGCTACCGCATCGAGAACGGCAAGCTGGTCGTCGCGCTGAACAACGGCACGGCCTCGTTGCAGGATGAAGCGCAATTCATCGGCTATCAGGGCGATGCGAGCGCGCCGTCCGCTGTGCTGCTCAAGCACAACGGCCTGCACTTCGAGATCCAGTTCGATGCCAGCGACGCGATCGGCAAGACCGACCCGGCGAACATTAAGGACGTGCTGATGGAAGCCGCCGTCAGCACGATTATCGATTGCGAAGACTCGGTCGCCGCCGTCGATGCCGACGACAAGGTTCTGCTCTATCGCAACTGGCTCGGCCTGATGGTCGGCAATCTCACCGAAGAAGTCACGAAGGGTGGCAAGACGTTCACGCGCCGCCTGAATGCGGACCGCGAGTATCAGGGCGCGGACGGCCAGCCTGTGAAACTGCATGGGCGCTCGCTGCTGTTTATCCGCAACGTCGGCCATCTGATGACGAACCCCGCCGTGCTCGACAGCAACGGCAACGAGATTCCCGAAGGTATTCTCGACGGCGTCGTCACGACGCTGTGCGCGCTGCACGACCGCACGCACAAGCTCAACTCGCGCACGGGTTCGATCTATATCGTCAAGCCGAAGATGCACGGCCCTGCCGAAGTCGCGTTCGCGAGCGAACTGTTTGCGCGTATCGAAGACCTGTTCGGCCTCGCACGCAACACGATCAAGATGGGCATCATGGACGAGGAGCGCCGCACCAGCGTGAACCTTGCTGCGTGTATCGAGCAGGCTGCACCGCGCGTCGCGTTCATCAACACGGGTTTCCTCGACCGCACGGGCGACGAGATGCACAGCTCGATGGAAGCCGGCCCGATGATGCGCAAGGGCGACATGAAGTCGAGCAAGTGGATCGCCGCGTATGAACGCAGCAACGTGCTCGTCGGTCTCGCTGCGGGCCTGCGTGGCCGCGCGCAGATCGGCAAGGGCATGTGGGCGATGCCCGATCTGATGAAGGCAATGCTCGAACAGAAGATCGGCCACCCGAAGGCAGGCGCGAACACGGCATGGGTGCCCTCGCCCACGGCTGCGACGCTGCACGCGCTGCACTATCACCAGGTCGACGTGCAGGCCGTGCAGAAGGAACTGGAACGCACGGATCTCGCCGGCGTGCGCGACGAACTGCTCGATGGGCTGTTGAGCATTCCCGTTGTCGAACGCGCGCAGTGGAATGAAGACGAGATCCGCAGCGAGGTCGAGAACAACGCGCAAGGCATTCTGGGTTATGTGGTGCGCTGGATCGATCAGGGTGTCGGCTGCTCGAAAGTGCCGGACATTCACAACGTCGGCCTGATGGAAGACCGTGCGACGCTGCGTATTTCGAGCCAGCATATTGCGAACTGGCTGCGTCACGGTGTGATCAAACCCGAGTTCGTGCGCGAGACGATGGAGCGCATGGCGAAGGTCGTCGATCAGCAGAACGCGAGCGATCCGCACTACAAGCCGATGGCCGGCAACTTCGATAACTCGATCGCGTTCAAGGCTGCATGCGCGCTGGTGTTCGAAGGTTGCGCGCAGCCTAGCGGTTATACGGAGCCGTTGTTGCACAAGTTCCGTCTGCAGTTGAAGGCAGCGGGTGGTGCGTAATTTCTGACGCTAAGTCTGATTCGTAGCATCAGAGCCGGCCGGGTCGTAATCGATCCGGCCGGCTTTTTTAATGGCAAAGATCTTCTAGCCGCACTCCGTTAGTCTTCGGGCCAAATCCGCCAATCGAGATCATCACGACCACCATGCACGCCGTGATGCCGACGAACACGCCTGCCACACCAAACTCGCGCAACAGATGCGCGATGAAGAACCCCGACATCATCGCGCCCACGCGGCTCGCGGAATAGACAATGCCATTCGCGCGGCAACGGATGCGCGTGGGAAACAGTTCAGCCTGGTAAGCGTGATAGCAAACAGAGATGGTCTGTCCGGCGAGACTGATCAGCACGCCCAGCACGATCAGCGGCACAACCGCCTTCATCTGCCCGAACATCAATCCGAACACGACCACCGCAAACGCCGAACCGACGATCAGCCATTTGCGCTGCACCTTGTCTGCAAACAGCATCGCGAGTAACGGGCCGCAAGGCAGCGCAATCGCGATGATGAACGAATACAGCAGGCTCTTCGTCACGGTGATGCCCTGCCCGATCAGCAGCGTCGGCACCCAGTTGGCAAAACCGTAGTAGCCGATTGCCTGGCAAAAGTTGAAGACGACCAGCATAATGAGGCGCGAACGATAAGGCGGTTGCCACAACTCGGCTAACGACGCGCGCCTGTGTACAGGTTGTTCGACGACTGGCAATGGCGCAGGCAATGCACGTCCGCTTTGCCGCTCCGCAATCTGCTCCATTTTCCTGACCACACGCTCGCCGCGTTCGATGTGTCCGTGACTTGCGAGCCAGCGCGGGCTTTCGGGCACAGCCAGCCGGATCAGCCACACGATCACCGCACCGAACGAACCCAGTAAAACCACCCAGCGCCAGCCGTCGATACCCGCCAGCGTGATGGGCACAAGCCAGTACGAGAGGATTGCAGCGGCAGGCGCAGCCGCGAACATCACGGCCTGATTGAATGCCATCGCGCGGCCCCGCATATGTTGCGGCACGAGCTCGGTGATATAGCTGTCGATCGTCACGATCTCGATGCCGACACCAATGCCCGTGATGAAGCGCCACACGATTAGTCCTTCAGGCGAGGTCTGCAGCGCCATGATCGCCGAACCGATCGAATACCACAGCAGCGAAATAGTGAAGACCTTGCGACGCCCAAAACGATCCGGCAACCAGCCGAAGCAGAACGTGCCGACGAACAGGCCCGCGAAAGTCGAAGCGATAAACCCTGCAATGCCTTGCAATCCGAAAAGCGATTCCGTCGTCGTCGCCAGCAGCCCGCTCTTCGCCATGCCCGGCGCGATGTAGCCGGTGAAAATCAGATCGTAGACTTCAAAGAAGCCGCCGAGCGAAATCAGCAAGACCAGCATCCATAGATGACGCGTGACGGGCAGACGGTCCATTCGCGCCGACAACGCCGCAGCGGCGCGCGAATTGACTTGTGCTTCGGAGGGCGCAAACGCTGGATCGTCTGCTGTGATGGTGCGCTGCATGAACGTCTCCTTGATTTTCCATCGGCTTGTATTTAATTTGGATACCTGATGGTTTAATTTTCTTGCGTATCGAGTCTTGCTTGTGCGTGAGCGGTTCAGGCCGCTGCTTTGCCCGTCAACCTCGCCAGAATCTCCTGCGTGTGCTCGCCGACTTTCGCCAGCGCCTGACGCACACCGGGCCGGCGACCGCCCATCGTCAGTGGCAGCAAGACTACTTCGGTCGTATTGCCGTCGTCGGTCTGCATCGGCACGAGTCCGCCGCTCTGATTCAGATGCGGATCGTCGAACAGTTGATCCGGTCGCACGATCGGCGCATAAGGAATACCCGCTTCTTCGAGCTTCGGCGCGAGTTCGTCGGCGCGATGGTGTTTGAGGATCTCGCCGAGCCGCGCGAGCAACTCAGGCCGCACGGCGACGCGCATTGCGTTGTCGGCGAATTGCGGTTCGTTCGCAAGATCGGGCTGCGCGAGCACCTCGCAGAGCGTGACGAACTGCTTGTCGCTCACCGCGCCAATAAAAAGCTGTTCGTCGTTCGCCAATGTGAATACGTCGTACACGCTCCACGCCGATACGCGTGAAGGCATCGGCGGCGGCGCTTCATGCGTCATCGCGTACTGCTGCATATGCTGGCCAGCAAGAAACACGCAGTTCTCGAACAACGCGCTTTGTATTTCCTGTCCGCGTCCCGTGGCATCGCGTTCGCGCAGTGCCGCCAATACGCCGATTGCACCGAACATGCCGCCCATGATGTCGTTGACCGACGTGCCCGCACGCAGCGGTCTGCCTGCCGGACCCGTCATGTAGGACAGACCGCCCATCATCTGCACGACTTCATCGAGTGCGAGACGCTTTTCATAAGGCCCCGGCAAAAAGCCCTTGTGCGAGACATAAATCAGACGCGGAAACTTCTTCGCCAACGCTTCGTAATCGAGGCCGAGCTTCGCCATCAAACCAGGCCGGAAATTTTCGAGCATCACGTCGCACTGGCCGATCAGTTCTTCTGCGGCTGCGTGACCTTCCGGCGTATTGATGTCGAGCACGACGCTCTTCTTGTTGCGATTAAAGGTGCGAAAAAAGCCGATGCCGAGTCCAGGCAGCTTGCGTGTCTTGTCGCCGCCAGGCGGTTCGATCTTGATCACTTCGGCCCCGAGATCCGCAAGGATCATTCCGCAGGTCGGGCCCATGACCATGTGTGTGAATTCGATGACGCGCACGCCTTCAAGCGGCAGTCGTGTAGACATGTTCATGTTGAGCCTCAGATAGTCACGGCGTGTTGAGCAAAAGTCTTGGGCAGGCCCGCGAGCCAGAGCGCGCCATGCAGCGTTTCATCCGGCAGCCATTGCGCGACCTTCGCGCGCAACGCCAGCAGTTGCCCGATGTCGACACCTGTTTCGATGCCCATGTCGGCGAGCATGAACGCGAGGTCTTCGCTCGACGCATTGCCGCTCGCGCCCGGCGCATGCGGACAACCGCCGATGCCCGCGAGCGTCGCATCGAAGCGCGCGACGCCTGTTTCCAGCGCCGCGTAGACATTCGCAAGCGCAAGGCCGCGCGTGTCGTGAAAGTGGCCACAGCAAAAACGCTCGCCGGCGATGTGCCGCGCTTTCTCGAACAGATCGCGCACAGCAAGCGGACTCGCATAGCCGACGGTATCGGCGATGCTCACGCGGTCCGCGCCTGCATCGAGTAGCGCCTGCATGCAGCGCAGCACGTCCGCCTGATCGACAGCGCCCTGAATCGTGCAGCCGAATGCCGTGCCGATGCCGCCTTCGATCAGCGTCTTCGATCCCGCTGCGTCGCGCGCGGCGCGCATGCGCGCAACTTCTGCGATCACTTCTTCGGGCGTCTTGCGCAGGTTCGCGAGACTATGCGCGCGGCTCGCGGACAGCGGCACGAGCATCACGTCGGCGCGTGATTCGATCGCACGCTCGGCACCTTTGAGATTCGGAACTAGTACCGATACGCACAAATCAGGCAGCGTCTTCGCAAAGGCGACGAGTTCCGCCGTGTCGGCAAGCTGCGGTAAGAGGCGCGCAGGCACGAACGATCCGACTTCGATTTCGCGTTGGCCCGCAGCGTATGCATCGGCGATCCATTCGATTTTCCGCTGCGTCGGCAGAATGGTCTGAATGCTTTGCAGGCCATCGCGCAAGCCGACTTCGCGTATCACGACGTTCGAGGGGAATGGGGGCATGGAAGCTGTCTCCTTGGTCGACGGTCGTCAGATACGCCGCCGTTGTGCTAACTTTAGACATTCCATCCGATACATAAAGCGCTATTTTGGAAGCGCCAGGTTTCCCGTTCGGAAACTCACAAAACGGAGACAGCATGCGCGATATCGACCTGAAAACCTTGCGGCTGGTCGTGGCCGTCTGCGAATACAAGAACATGGCACGCGCCGCGCACGACGAGCACATCGAGCCATCTGCCGTCAGCAAGCGCATCGCCCAGCTCGAAAGCGATCTGGGCGTGCCGCTCTTCATGCGCTCGCGGCGCGGCGTGTTGCCCACGCCCGCCGGCGTCGCGCTGCTCGAACACGCCCGCAACGTGCTGTTCACGATGGATCGCATCGCCAGCGACGTCGCCGCTTTCGGCAGCGGCTTGCGCGGCAGCGTCAGCGTGTGCGCGTCGGCATCGGCGATTGCGGAAAGCCTGCTCGACGATGTCGC
The DNA here is from genome assembly GCF_003121405.1 of Paraburkholderia sp. C35. GTDB lineage: Bacteria > Pseudomonadota > Gammaproteobacteria > Burkholderiales > Burkholderiaceae > Paraburkholderia. The sequence continues at coordinate 51,336 of NZ_QBUY01000025.1, forward strand.
GTCGTTCATGAGCATGCCGGCCCACGAGAACATTCGCGTGCATGTGGAAGAGTGGCTGTCGCACGATCTCGTGCGGCGGCTGCGCGACGGCGTCGCGTCAGTGGGCGTGTGCTGGGATAACGTGGACCTGGAAGGGCTCGAGCATCGGCCGTATCGCGAGGACCGGCTTGCGCTCGCCGTGCATCCGGGGCATCCGCTCGCAAAGCGCTCGACGTTGCGCTTCACGGAAACGCTCGGCTACGAGCATGTCGGCCTGCCGCCGACCACGTCCGTGCACATGATGTTGCAGCGCGCCGCCGCGCGCGCGGGCGGCACGGTGTCGTATCGCGCGGTGGTGTCGAATTTCGATGCCGCATTTCGCGTGGTGGCCGCGAAGCTCGGCATCAGCGTGATTCCGCAGGTCGTCGGCGATACGTATGCACGCATTCTCGACGTGCGCGTCATTCCGTTGACGGATGAATGGGCGAAGCGAAAATTCGTGGTGTGCTTTCGCGACTTCGATTCGCTGCAGCCGGCTGCGCAACGCATGGTGGATCATCTCGTCGAGCGGGCGCAACCGGGGCATGCCGAGGCCTGACGCTTAGTGTCCGTCAGCGTTGGTGGCCCGACGCCAGATGCCTTCCAGCATCGCGGGCACCCATTGCTCAGCGGGGCAACGACTCCACGTGTCGGCGAGGAAGATAATTGATTCGTCACCACTCGCTTGACGGGCCTTTTCCAGTTCCAGCAACAGCAGCGTGCCTGAAGCGTATGTGCAGCCACCTACCGTCCCATCCGATGTTGCCTGACGAAGCACCATCGCGGGCGCGTAAAGGCAGCGACGGCCGGCCATCTCGGGCGTCAGTGTCGGCCGCACCGAAGGATCGAGATACAGGCTGCGCATCTGATGAACGCCTTTGACGACGTTGTGGATAGCAACGCTGACACCGTGGACGCCCGCAAGATCCCCGCCGACCATCGAAGCAAGCATCGCCTTGGCTCGCGTTACCTTGCCTGTGATCCGCCACTTGAGATTGCGCAACGTGTTGCCCGGCGCAAGCGACGCAGCGATAACCTGCGCTGCGGCCCACGTCGCACCACTCGCCTCGAACGTGGGGCTGAATATGCGGCCTATCACCTGCTGCACGAGTGGCCCGACCTCGGCGTTGGCGTTCGTGTTTCGAACCCACGCAGCCAGTGGCTCCAGCGAGTCGGGTGCCGCGCGGATATCGGGTGCGGCGGCATTGAGCTTTTGCCATAACGCGTCTTGCTGGCGTTCGCGACCGGTCGCTTCTCTCGCGCGCATGGTTGGAAAACGATGGCCGTGATGCGACAGCACCCTGAGTATGCGGCGCACCAGCAGACCATTGAGCAACGGCTTGCGTGGCCCAAAGGCACGGTCGATCGAACCGTCATGCGCAATGCGAAGAATGTCTGCGGGCTGATCTACCTTGATGACATCGACAAGACCCGGAATATGTTTGTGTTCCACGACTACGTACCTCACAAAGAAAGTTGTTCGCTCGATTCGCGTATTGCGGCGGGCCGCCAGCATTGACTGCTGCTGGCCTGTGCGCCGCACGAGCAAGACCGACGTTCGCGACAACTTCCCCGCGCCGTCAGACACGATGTCCAATCATGTCTTCAACGTCCGCGAGAATCTATCGGCTACCCGACAGGTCGGCGCCGATTGTTCACAGGCGTGGAGTTGCGGGACGCGATCCGTGGGCGGCAAGATCCCGGCCACGGGTCGACGTCCCTTCTTCAGACAATACCTTCACCTCATGTCGCCGGGCCGCGACGTCCGATCAGAAGTTCGCATGCAGATCGACGAACGCACTGAGCGACTCGCCGACATAGGCTCCCGCCGCGTTCGCGGCAATGAAGTAGCGCCTGTCCGTGAGGTTGTGAACGTTGAGATCGATACCCCATCGATGTGCGTCATAGCCGAATGCCGCATTCGCAATCACATACGATGGAATCGAATTGACGTTGGTAATGTCGCTATAGGTCTTGCTGATATAGTTGACGCCCGCGCCCACGTGAAAGCCCGGTACGCCCGCAATAGAAAAGTTGTACGTGGTCCACAGGTTTGCCATATAAGCCGGCGCGCCTTGCGGGTGATTGCCCACCGACGAAATACCTTGCGGGTTACTCGTGATAGTTGCGTCCTGCGCCGTGAAATTCGCCACGATGTGCCACGCGGAAGTGACGCTGGCATCGAGCGATGCTTCGGCGCCCTTCGTCTTCTGACTATCGAACACGACTGACTCGACATCGTTGATAGTCGTCAGTGCGGCGACGTTATCGCGTTTGACGTCGAATAGCGCGGTATTCAAGACATAGCGGTCATCGAGAAACGAGAACTTGATGCCGACTTCGTATTGCAGTGCAGACTCGGGCGCGCCAATGCCATTCTGCGTGTTCTCTGAATTGAAGTTCGCAAGATGGCTTTTCGAAACACCGACATACGGCGACATCCACGGCAGAACCTTGTACAGAACACCGATGTTCCAGCTCACGGGTGCATCGTTACGCGAATCGGTGACGCCTGCAACGAGCGGCTGGCCTTGCGTGTCGAAGCGGCCGGGCACGGTGATGTTCGGTGTCAGCGACGTATCGAACCAGTCTTTGCGCACGCCGGCTCTGAGTTTGAGCTTGTCGGTGATGTCCACCTGATCGGTTGCATACAGGCTGTAATAGTTTGCGACCAGATGATCGTTGTCGCACGAGTGCTTGGCGTCGCAAAGAAAATTCAGCCCTGCCAGCGATGTTTCCGGCGGCACGGGCGCGAAGGCATCGGGGATGTTCGGCAGATCTGCGGTGGTGCGTTCCGTGTCGATAGTCTGATGCTGATACTCGAATCCTGTCAGCAACGTGTGCTTGACCGTGCCTGTCGCGAACTTCCACACAGGCTCCAGCTGATAATCGAAACTGTTGTCGGAGTCGTCCTGCTGACGCAACTGTCGCCCGACAACCTCATTGCCGCTGACCTTCGTGCTCGTACTGTCGCCATTGCCGAGTACATCGAGACTGCGATGCAGGTATGAGAAGCGGTTATTGATTGTCAGGAAGTCATTGATCTTCCATTCATCGGTAAGCGTTGGGCGAACGTAATCGCCGTGAGCAAAGGCAAATGGCGTCGAGTACTTTGCGTCTCTCGATACGTTCGTGATGGGTGAACCATGGAAATAGATCAGACCGTAAGAGTCTGGCGTTTCGTGGATATTGCGCGCGTCGATCGAGAAATCGATCTTGTGGTTATCCAGTTTCCATTCGAACGCAGGACGTATTTCCTCGTCGCGACTCGCGAGATCGCGAAAGCCGTCGGAGCGGGAAATGGTTGCATCCACACGGTAATTCAGGCCCGAAATGCCGGTCGGACCCGTGACATAGCCGCTACCGCCTATGGTCCCGTACGAACCCGACTGTACATTGCCACCGAAATGGAATTCATCGGACGGCGTGTAGTGCACGATATTGATCGTGCCTCCAGGCGGCCCACTGCCAAACAGTGCGGAACCGGGCCCTTCGATGATCTCGATGTGATCGACGCCATTCAGAGAATGCGAAATGCCGCCCAGCAGATCGCCGTCGGAGAAGCCATCGTTGTAGATCTGCGCGTTCAGTCCGCGAATCAGAAAGTGATCGTAGTAGCCCTTCGTGTCCTGCCCACCGACGTTCACTCCACTCGCGTTACTGACGCCCTGACGCAGCATCGTGGCGCCCTGCTCGGTCAACAATGCGCGAGGTATCACCTGCACGCTCGCAGGCAGATTCTTTAGCGGCGTGCCCGTCTTGCCAAGCGCCGGTATCGCGTCCGGGTCGTTCACGTTGTCGTTTTGCGGAGTCTGACCGGTCGCTGCCGCGCGCACCTCGACGGGCGGCAACGTCGATGCATCGGTTGCGTTCGGACTGCCGGCATTCGCTGCGGGCGCTTGCTGCGCGGTCGCCGGATGGGCAAACGCCATTGCGATGAGTGAACCTGACAGGCCTGCGCCCGCCCGATTTCGTAGTCTCCGGACATCGATCCTCTTCACTTTATGTTTCTCCTGATCTTGACGTATTCGGACATGCAACCCGTCGACTGCCGATGCCGAACGGGGGCAACGCCTGCCTTAAAAATTAATCACAATGATTCGCATTCAATACACAAAAGCCAATTCCGCCCGGATCTTTGACGTGCCTGCCCTGCGCGCTGCGGATACACGCGGCTAAAGAGCCGCAAGCATTCCGTCATCCACGGTCAGCTTGTTGGCAGGCGAAACTGCCTTGCATGAACGACACGACACCGGGCGTTATTCCCTCGCACAGATCGCATGCAATTACGATTTGTTACGCGGCTACAGAGACAAGCCGCTCGTTATTACGATCATCTTTCGTTCTGTTGACGATTTCTCCAACGCCGATCGGCGCGCTTCAAATCCCCGCTCTTGCGACTGAATCATGTCGCGCCATCTCATCGTTTAATCTCATCTTTTTTTGATTAGATGTTCCGCTAATTTAGCCGATTCCGCTCATTCGTGAATAAATGCATTATTCACCTCAAGCAAGGCGATCAACGAAAACCAGCTAGCCGGAAAGGATCAGCGGTTCAGAAGGTTTGCGACGCATTTGCCATCAGAGGTTGTCCCCCATTCATCCGAACCTTCTTTATTCCTGTGAGGAAAATCAAATGAAGCTCAAGAACAAAGTGGCATTCGTAACTGGCGGCACGTCGGGTATCGGTCTGGAAACCGCGAAGCTCTTTCAAGCCGAAGGCGCTCATGTGGTTCTGGTCGGCTCGAATGAAGCGCGACTGGCCGCGGCAGGCGAGGAACTCAAAGGCAAGGCACTGCTGGTGCGCGCCGATATCCGCAAGGTGGCCGACATCGAACGTGCGGTCGAAGAAACGCGGGCCCGGTTTGGTCACATCGATGTTGTGTTCGCGAACGCGGGCGCCACCACCGTCGCGCCGCTCGAAGCCGTGACGGAGGAGTACGTCGCTGACAACCTCGCGCTCAATTTCACGGGTACGTTCTTCACGATCCAGAAGACAGCGCCGATCATCGCTCAAGGCGGCAGCATCATTGTTACGACGTCGTTCCTGAATACGATCGGCTATCCGGGTCTGTCGATTCTCGCCGCGACCAAGGCTGCGACGCGTTCACTCGTTCGCACGCTCGGCGCAGAACTCGCGCCTCGCGGCATCCGCGTGAATGCAGTCAGTCCGGGCGCAATCGCGACGCCGTTTTACAGCAAGATGGGCCTGCCTGACGACGTGCTCTCGCAAGTCGCCAGCGGCATCACGGAGAAGATTGGCCTGAAGCGTTTCGGCGAGCCCGTCGAACTCGCGAAGACAGTACTGTTCCTGGCGAGCGACGATTCGTCGTACACAACGGGCGCGGAACTGGTGGTCGATGGTGGTCTGACGCAGTTCTAATGCGTAGTCGTGTCGGACGCAGCTAGATCGATGGGCTGCGTCCGAAGTCCGCGAGTGCTTCGCGAAGCTTCGGCACGGCGAAATCGATAAAGCGTCGGAGCTTCACAGGCATCATGTTGCGGGATAGATGAACCAGATGAACGGGTATGGGTTCGACCTCGAACTCTTGCAAGATCAGTTGCAGCTTCCCCGCTTGCACGGCTGCCGCCACGTCGTGCTCGAGCAGAAACGTCGCACCGACACCGTCGATGGCAGCATCAGCTGCTGCATCCGGCGACGACACCAGCAGACGTGGTACGTCGTCAATCGTAAAGACGTTTTCCGTACCGGGGTTGCGAAAACGCCATGGCGAAAGATTGGGACTGTCGAACACGACGCACGGATAACCACGAAGATCTTCCGGCGTTTTCGGCACGCCGTACTTGTCCAGCACTTCCTTGCTCGCGACTACGACGACGCGCAACGTGCCGACTCGCGTTGCGACCAGACTGCTATCGCGCAAACGCCCAATCCGGACTGCGACGTCAGCGTGCGAATCGACAAGATCGATGTTGCGATCGGACTGTAAAAGCCGGATCCGTATTTCAGGGTACGAGGTGAGAAACTGATTGATGACGGGTAGCACCCGCAAGCGCGCCACCTGCACAGGCGTCGTCACGACGAGTTCGCCGCGCGGCGTGGTGAACTCGCCGGCAGCGCGACGCTCCTGCTCGTCGACCTGCTCCAGAATCCGTTTTGCGGAGGCGACGTACTCGGCGCCGGCATCGGTGAGCATGAGCTTTCGTGTCGTCTTGACGAGCAGCTTGGTGCCTACCAGCGCTTCAAGGTCATTGACGTTTCGCGTGAGCGTGGCAACGGGAATGCGCATTTTTCTCGCGGCAGCCGACAGACTTCCTTCCTCGACGGAGGACACCAGCATCGCCATCGCTTCCAGTCGGTCCAAATGATTCACCTGAGATTAAAGGAGAATCGCAAGTGTATCCCGTTAGCTCAGTAGCGCACTGGGAGACACTGATAGCAAGCAGGGCCGTTCAACCGTCGCGATTGTCGAGATTCGTCAGCGAGCCGCGCGCGCACCGACAGCCGGCTGCACCGGCGCTACGTCGAGGCGCCGGAACACCAGCGCCGACAGCAGCGTAATCACACCGACGCAGACAAAGCTGAGCATGAATCCCGGCGACGCCGAACCCAGGTGTGCTGAGAACAGATTGACCAGCCCGCCGCCAATCGACACGCCCAGCGCAATCGCCAGCATCTGCACCATCGAGAACAGGCTGTTGCCGCTGCCCGCGTCAGCATGGGACAGACCCTTGAGTGTCACGCTGTTCATGGCGGCGAACTGCATCGAATTCGCTGCGCCGAACACGACGAGCAGCGCGATCTCCAGCAACGGCGACGATTGCTTCGACACCAGCGCGAACCCAACGATGGTCGAACCGACGATCATCGTATTGACCAGCAGGAACGCCGAATAGCCGAAGCGCTTGATCAGCGGCGCAATCCAGCGCTTGGATACCGTGCCGGCAATAGCGGCGGGCAGCATCATCAGGCCCGAGCGCAGCGGCGAATAGCCGAGTTGCACCTGCATCAGCAGCGGCAACATGAACGGCACGGCACTCGATCCGATCCGGCACAGCAGATTGCCGACCAGGCCGACACTGAAATTCGGCTCGCTGAACAGCGCAAGCCTGAACAGCGGCCGCCGGTTGGTGCGTGCATGCGGAATGTAGGCCAACGCTGCCACGAGGCCTGCCAGCGCGAGTCCCAATGACCATTCGACGCGATGAGTGCTCATCGGCGGATCGATGGCGAGTGACAACAGAATCATGGCCAGCGACAGCAAACCGCAACCGATGAAATCGAAAGGCGGTGGATGGCTCGCGTTATCGTGCGGCAAGAAGCGCTGCACGGCGATCAGGCCGATCGCACCGACAGGCACGTTGACCAGAAAAATCCAGTGCCAGGAAATGGCCTGCGTGAGCCAGCCGCCGAGCGTCGGCCCGACAATCGGCCCGACCTGCCCGGCAATGGACACGAAAGCGAGCGCAGAGACATATTGCTCGCCCGGCACGCGCCGCAGCACGGCCAGCCGTCCGATGGGCAGCAGCATCGAGCCACCCACGCCCTGCAGCACGCGCGCCATCACGAGTTGGTCCAGCGTGTGCGCGCCCGCGCAACACAGCGAGCCGAGCACGAACACCAGGATGGCCGCGAGGTACACGCGGCGCGTGCCGAAGCGGTCGGCGAACCAGCCGGAAGCGGGTGTCAGCAGCGCCATGGTCAGCGAGTACGCGACGACGACGGGCTGCATCGCGAGCGGCGAGGCGTGGAGACTTTGCGCGATGGAAGGCAGCGCGGTGTTGACGATGGTGGTGTCGAGCGCCTGCATGAAGAACGCGGCGGCGACGACCCAGAGTAGCGCGGTGTGTGAGGAATCGCGGGTCATGATGAGGTTCAGGCGGGCGCAGCGAAAGCCGTTTGTCAAACAGCGTCGCGAGGTCGGCGCCCCAGATGCAGCAATCATGGTATCGATTTCAACGGCAATCGGGAAGTCACCTGAAGGCATTGACTGTCATCGCCAATGCCGATGACAATGCCGCATGCTCAATCCCCTCTGGCTACGGACATTCGCGACCGTCACCCAATGCCGCAGCTTCACGGAAGCAGGCCGACGGCTCGGTCTGAATCAGTCGAGCGTCAGCGAACATATCCGGCGCCTCGAAGAAAGCGTCGGCAGGCGGCTTTTCGTGCGCGACACGCATTCGCTCGCGATGACCGCCGATGGCGAAGCGCTGCTCGTGCACGCCAACGTGATCCTGCAGGCCATCAGTCGCGCGGAATCGCAGTTCCGCAAGCCGCGGCTCAAAGGCCGCGTGCGTCTGGGCACCTCCGACGATATCGCGCTCAGCGCGCTGCCGAACGTGCTGGGCGCGTTCCGTCACGCGCATCCCGATGTCGAACTGGACATCACGATCGGCATGACAAGCCGGCTGTACGAGTTGCTCGATGCCGGCGCGATCGATCTGCTGGTCGGCAAGCGGCGCCTCGGCGAGCGGCGCGGCACGCCGCTGCTGCGCTCGCGGCTCGAATGGATCGCACGTCCCGGCACGATCGTCGATCTCGAACAGCCGTTGCCGCTGGTGCTGGTTGCCGAGCCGAGCGTGACGCGCGCGGTCGTGCTGAATGCACTGGCTGAAAAGGGCTTCGGCTGGGAAGTGGTGTGCACCAGCAGCAGCCACGCGGGCTGCATCGCCGCGGCGCGCGGTGGACTCGGATTGACGGCGAAATCGCAGTACGTGTCCGCGCGCGGCCTCGCGCCGCCTGTGAACAGTGCAAGTCTGCCCGCGCTGCCCGATGTCGAATTTATCGCGCTGGCCGCGAAGCGCCTCAGTCAACCTGCGGGCACGCTGCTGGAGTTGCTGCAAGGCAGCGATCTGAGCGGCGAATGGATGAGTGAATAGCGCGCTTCGCGTTGCTTTTTCGTTGCCTTATTGTTGATTTATCAGCGGCCTTTCGCCGTCAACGCTTCGAAATCGATCGAGGTCAATTCACCGATTCTTTCGATCGTAATGTCAGGATCGGGATACTTCGCGATTTCCTTCGCGTCGAGCGCATAGTGGCCTTGGCGCGGGAAAATCGTTGTCAGCCGGTCGCCCCACTGCTCTTTCATCGCGGTCAGAATGCGCAGCTTGTCGTCGACCATCACATAGTGACGCGCCGGATAGTGCGCGATCACGTTATCGAGCATCAGCTCCTTGTGAATGTAGATCATCACGCGGCCTTCGACTTCGTCCCACAGGCCCGAACGCGACACCTTGCGCGGCTGGAACACGACGTCGCCATCCGACAGGATCGCCGTCCTGCCGAACTGACCCGCGTAGCGCAGCGCATCGAGCGCGCCGGGAAACACGCGGTTCGCAAACGGATAGTCGATCAGATAACACGACATCAGCAATAGCTGCGTATCGTCCTGATGCTCGTTGCGGTAGCGCTGCAAGGTGCCGAGATAATCCGCGTAGCCGAGCTCGCTGCGCAGCTCTTCGAAAAGCTGCCAGTAACGTGCGCTATTTGCTTCGCCGAACTGCTTTGTCATGTGCGTGCGCAGATCGGTCAGCACGTGATCGTTGTCGAGCAACGTGTTATCGACGTCGAACAGAAAGACAACGTCGTTGCCTGCTGGTGTGTCCATTCGCGTTACCTCGCCTCGGTTGTCTGTGTCGGTTGGGCACGGGGAAGGCGGCACGCATGAGCCTGGTCGGGGCTCGCGTGGCGCTGCCATGTTGCGCTAAGAGCCACGAAGCGCGAGGAAGTTCGCGAAGGCCGGTTGTGCGCGATCAGCGCAAAGACTAGCACCGTCGACCGGTGCGCGCTGCGAATGGTGCCAGGTGGCGTTGATCTGCCGATGTGGCGACAACCCTACGATGCCGTCGCAAAGGCGCTTGAATGCCCCGTAAAACGCGTATAGCGGCCCTCTGACTGTCGACCGCGGGTTGGCGACAGCCGACTCGGTGGTTGCTTGCGGCAGACAGTTAGTTGCGATTTGGCGAGTCGAGAATAAGCCATAAATAGCATCCGATGCAGGCCAGCGTCGTGTCGCCGCGAAAGCCGTCAATATGCGCGCCCGTTCAAGCGCCCTTACCCCGTCACGATGCCCTGCTCCGGCGAATCGAGAAGCACGCGCGGCCCGGCGCCGCCATCCATCGCATCGCGACTCTGCGCCATCCCTTTGCTGCGCCGCCAACTGGCGGGCGGCATGCCGAACTCCCGTTTGAATGCACGATTGAACGCAGCCTCCGACTCATAGCCCACCTGCTCCGCCACCGCCGCGAGCGTCGGGTTTCCATCGCGCAACGCCTGCGCAGCGATCTGCAGGCGCCAGCGAGCGAGGTACTGCATGGGCGGTTGACCGAGCAGTTCTGTGAAGCGCTGCGCGAGCGCCGAACGCGAGAGGCCCACCTTGCGCGCGAGTTCTTCGACAGTCCATCCATACGCGGGCTGCGCGTGCAGCATGGCCAGCGCGCGGCCGACGAAGCGGTCGCCGACACCCGCCAGCCAGCCTTTGCGCTCAGACGGCAACGCCTCGATATAGCGCTGCACCGCTTTGACGAACAGCAGTTCCGATAACCGCGCGAGCACGATCGCACTGCCGACACGCCAGTCGGCCGCTTCGACCGCCGCCAGTTTCAGCGACGATTCGAGCCACGCCGATTGCGGATCATTGCGCATGTCGACCTTGAAGATACGCGGCAACGCCGACAGAACCGGGTTGGTCAACGAATCGTCGCAGGCGAGAAAGCCACAGATGATCCGCGTATGTGCACCGCCGCCACCGAACCTCAACGTCATGACCTCACCCGGCGACGTGCTCAAATATTTCGACACCAGTTCTTCCGAAGGCGCAGGTGTCAGGTCGAGCGAACTGCCCATCAGATGCGCTTCGCCTTGCGGCACCACGAGAAGCTCGCCTGCTTCGACATGGATCGCAGAAGCAGGATCATCGACGAGCGATGCCTCGCAGCTTCCTTCCGTGATGAGGTGATACGACACGATACGCTCGGAGCGCGGCAGGAACGCGGCGCACATGTCCGGCGTGACTTCACCGACAACGCACCATGGCGCAGTTAAGTCGGCGTTTAGATATACCGCGCCACCTAAACGCACGACGCGAAGGACATCTGAGAAAGCATCCATGAGAGCGCCCATCAGTTTCGGCGTCCTGCGCAAAACATCTGGACGCCTGGTCATTCCTCGATACCGCTTGCGTGCCGATACTAGCACTCACGCAACGCTGCAATAAAGCATCGTGAAGCGCGTTCTTCGTACGAAGAAAAAGCGCCCATCCATCGAATCCACCCGATCGCCGCGCGGGCAAGTGCAAAGCAGACATTCGCGGCGTCATCAGAGATGCAGCATGACCCTTCAAATGCGCTTCGCTGCATTCGTCTTTCAGGAGTTGTCCATGTCCGCTGTTGATTCCGCCCTCGCACCCGTCGCCGATCTGTCCGCCATCAAGGTTCGCCAGCAGGCCGCCTGGTCGACGGGCAACTATGCAGTCGTCGGCACCACGCTGCAGATCGTCGGAGAGAACCTCTGTGAAGCGCTCGACGTGCGCGCGGGGAGTCGCGTGCTCGATGTCGCCGCAGGCAACGGCAACGCGACGCTCGCGGCCGCACGCCGCTGGTGCGAGGTCACGTCGACGGACTACGTCGCCTCGCTGCTCGATGCAGGCCGTGCGCGCGCACTAGCTGAAGGACTCGCGGTGCAGTTCGAGCAAGCGGACGCTGAAGCACTGCCCTACGCGGACGCGTCATTCGATATCGTGCTGTCGACCTTCGGCGTGATGTTCACGCCCGATCAGCAGCAAGCGGCCAACGAACTCGTGCGTGTCTGCAAACCGGGCGGAAAGATCGGCCTTGCGAACTGGACGCCCGACAGTTTCATCGGTCAGGTGTTCAAGACCATCGGCAAGTACATTCCGCCGCCGGCAGGTGTGAAGTCGCCTGCGCTATGGGGCACGCAGGCGCGCCTCGACGAACTGTTCGGCGATTTCGCCCGGAACATGGTCGTGAGCAGCCGCGATTTCACGTTCCGCTATCGCTCGGCGCAGCACTTCATCGATGTATTCCGGACTTTTTACGGGCCGATGAACAAGGCATTTGCCGCGCTCGAAGGCGAGCATCAGAAGGCTTTCCTTCACGATCTGATGACGCTGATCGAAAGCCGCAACCGTTCGCGCGACGCAACACTGGTGCTGCCGAGCGAGTATCTCGAAGTGGTGATTGAGCGGCGGTAAATCGGTTTGCACGCGGGTTGCGTCGCGCGTCACGTCCGGGTGTTGGATTCAGTCCGACGCCCGGCCAGCAACCTGTCGGTTGCGCGACGACGGTTCGCTCGGCTTGCATCGGCGAAAACGGCACACGTCACCATCGCACAAGGCTTGCAGCGACATGGCATGGACTCTGCAAGCAGGCAGTGTTGATGCGGCGTCGATGCCAGCACGCGAACGCCGCCATGCTCCACGGAGGACGACATGTTCATCTATCTATTCATGCTGTTGAGAAAGGCACTAGACCGTGCCGAACATAGCCGGCGCGACGCGTATCTCGCCACCGCAGCCGATATGGTCGAACTAGAACGGCGCATGCAATCGCTTGAACTCGACCGATGACGCGACCTCGCGCCATTCACCCATCCACTCGATAAAACGCCATGAATAAGGACGCCGCATTGCAAACCTTCTCCTCCGCAACATCGGTGATCGCATTGCATTGCTCTGGCTCGGGCGCATCGCAATGGCGCAAGCTCGGCGAAGCACTCGGAACACGTCATGCGATGGCGGCACCCGAGCACTACGGCTGCGATAGCACTGGACCGTGGAGCGGCGAGCGTGCATTCACACTGGCTGACGAAGCCGCGCGCACCGTCGGCATCATCGATGCAGCGCGCGGCAAGGTGCATCTGGTTGGCCATTCATACGGCGGTGGCGTTGCGTTGCGCGCGGCCCTCGAACGACCTGAGCGCATCGCGAGCCTCACGTTATACGAACCCTCGGCATTTCATCTGCTCAAGATGATGGGATCGTACGGCGCACATGCACTCGCTGAAATCGTCGCGATCTCGAAGCGCACCGCCGATGGCGTGAGTTGCGGCGACTATCGCGGCGCGGCCGCTTCATTCGTCGATTACTGGGGCGGCCGTGGCGCATGGGAAGCGTTGCGTCCTTCCGTGCAGGCAGCGCTCACGCGCTGGGCGCCAAAGGCACCACTCGATTTCCGCGCACTACTCGACGAACGCACACCACCCGCCGCCTACACACGTTTGCGCGCGCCGGCGCTGATCATGCGCGGCCAGCATGCGCCCGTGCCGACGCGTGCGATTGCGGAGCGCCTGCCGATGCTGATGCCTGCGGCGCGTCTGACGATCGTCGATGGTGCGGGACATATGGGGCCGATCACGCATGCGGAGAAGGTCAACTCGGCGATCGTGCGGCATATTGCGGAGGTGGATGAGACGGCTCGAATGGGCTAATGCATGTGCGCGGCCTGAAATGAAAAGCGGCGCACGCGGCGCCGCTTCACGCATACCTACAATTACAACGGCTCAAGGCTGCCGCGCCTGCGCCGAAGCCGCCGGGCAATGCGGATCCTTGCCCCAGTGTCCATCGCAAACACGCCAGCGGCAAATCTGTTCCTCGAAGAACCCATGTTCGCCGCATTCGCTGATGCGTTCGGCGAGTGTCGCGTTGGCATTACCCGACGCACTCACCTTCTTCGACGCGGCCTGACCGTCTACCGCTTTCGTGCCATTTGCGGAAGCCGGCCTGGTGCGCGCGACGAGCGCAGCCAGCAGATCGGCATCGGAATCGTCCTTCGCTTCCGGCTTGCTGCCCTGCTTCTTCGCGCGTGACGCGACGGCTGTTTTGCTTTCCTTCGCGTGCCGCTCTTCGGCAAGTTGCCGCTTGTCGTGTTTGTCGCGCTTCGCTTTCGATGCCGTATCGGAATGTTGCACAGCGGCCGCGCTCGCAGGCTTCGCATTTGCGGCGATTGCCGCCGACGCCCCTTCATCCGATGCACCCGCACCGTCCGCCAGTGCGCGCGACAACCGGCTGCTGTCATCGTTCGATGCCTGCGTACGCGATGCATCCTTGCTCGCATCATCGTCGGCCACGATGGTCGCGGGTGCATTAGCCTGTGGTGTATTGGCAGGCGAGCTTGCCGGCGCAGCCGATGCATTCGCCGTTACTCCGCTCGCCACCTTCACGCTCGCGGCCATCACAGTCGATGCGCCGTTCGCCGCTGTCCTGTCGGCATTCGCACCCGCTGCACGATGCTGCAACTGATAGGCGCCCACGCCACCTGCAGCGATCACGAGTGCCGCCACGACGATGGGCAACGTGCGCGAGCGCTTCGGTCTGGTGTTGGCGGAAGGATCGACGCGACCTTCCAGATTGGCAAGAATGCGCGAACCACCTGCCTGCCCATCTTTGGCAGGCTCGGACAGCAAACTTGGCGGAACTTTAGCGTTCGAATCAGGCGCACTCATTCACTGTCTCTTCAAATCTGGTTAATATCTGCGATGCTAATGTGTAAAAGCCCCTCCCCGGGGCACGCCTGATTCTAAGATCAAGCATTACAAAAAACAATTGTTGTGAATTTCCGGGGTCTTTCCTTTGATTGCCGTCGCACTCGTCTTCTATTTCGCCATTGCTGTTCTCATTGCAGCAATCGCTCTATTGCCGCCAATCCGTCTGGCAATCTTCGGTGGCATAGCCGATTTGCATGCCCGCTTCATGCAGCGGGCATCGAATAACGCATTGAAGGCTAAAGCACAATTAAGCTATTCGGCAAAAATGTCTCAAGCGACAATTGCCGATATGCAAAACTTACTGGCTAAACGGCGCTTGCTGATTTTATCGACGGCAGGTATTCTTGCGACGCCGCCATTAGTGGCTATTGCATTACGCGGCAAACAGTTATTCCAGTTCGATGACATTTCCAGGTCACCGGACGAAAAAATCGCCCAATTGCTCAATGGCGAACAGCTGGTGCCGCCTCCGCCGCTGCCGCCCGAAGCCTTTGCCACACAGGAGGTCGAGCAGATCCGGCCGGCGCTGAAAGATGCAAGCCGCGACTGGAACCTGCTCGATGCGGATTTCCGGACGCGTCTATTGCTCGTTTATAAAATCATGCGCGAGCAACATGGCTACGAAATGGCTTTACTGGAAGGTTACCGGAGTCCTGAAAGGCAAAACCGTCTCGCGCAAATGGGTAGCAATGTCACCAATGCCGCTGCATTCCAAAGCTATCATCAATACGGCCTCGCGGCTGACAATGCCTTTTTGCGCGACGGCAAGATCGTCATTTCCGAAAAAGATCCCTGGGCCATGCGTGGCTATCAGCTATACGGTCAAGTCGCCGAACAGGTGGGACTGACATGGGGCGGACGCTGGAAAATGATGGATCTTGGACACGTCGAATATCACAAGCCCGGTTTCGTGATCGGTCGCAATCGCTAAATGTTAAATCGCGCTTTTGATCCGCCATGTGACATGCACATTGCGTCATTCAACATTTTATTCACGACGCATTGAAACGCATGAGCAAACAGTCGTTAAAGGCTGATTGCACTGCATTAGACGTCTTTTCACACGCTATTCCTATCATCAAGACCTGACAGGCTTATGCAACGCTTCCTCAACGGGTTGACCTCCAGACGCACGCTGACCGTGATTGGCGTACTCGCGTTCGCGGCCGTGCTGTTCGTCGGCGCGGATTACTTCGAGATCGATTTCATCTGGCCAGCCATCGCGGTCGGCGCGCTGATTGCGCTGTTACTGATCGTGTGGATCGTCAAACGTATCCGAATTCATCGCGCGAACAGCAAGCTGGGCGAGATGCTCGAGCAGCAGGCGCAGGCGGGCAGCGAAGCGACGGCCACCACACCCGCTGCGGCATCGCCGCTGCGCGGCGCCGATCTCGACGTGCTGCGCACGCGTCTCGTCGATGCCGTGAAGACCATCAAGACGTCGAAGATCGGCCAGACCTCGGGTGGCTCGGCGCTGTATGAATTGCCGTGGTACATCGTGATCGGCAACCCGGCAGCGGGCAAGAGCAGCGCGGTGCTGAACTCGGGCCTGCAGTTTCCGTTCGCCGACAAGAACGACGCCGTCGTGCACGGCATAGGCGGCACGCGGAACTGCGACTGGTTCTTCACGACGGAAGGCATTCTGCTCGATACGGCGGGGCGCTATTCCGTGCATGAAGAAGACCGCACCGAATGGCTCGGCTTTCTGGGGCTGCTCAAGCGTTATCGTCCGAAAGCACCGATCAACGGGATCATCGTCACGGCGAGCATCGCCGAACTGACGGGCAACAAGCCGGAGTTCGCGATCAATCTCGCGAAGAACCTGCGCCAGCGCGTGCAGGAACTCACGGAAAAGCTCGAAGTATTCGCGCCCGTCTACGTGATGTTCACGAAGGCCGACCTGATTACCGGCTTCACCGAATTCTTCAGCGGCAGCGAGCGTCACGAATACGACCGCGTATGGGGCGCTACCCTGCCCTACGAACCGGACGAGAAGCGCGATGTCGTCGCACAGTTCGACCAGCATTTCGAAGATCTGTATGAAGGCCTGAAGGAAATCAGCGTTGCACAACTGTCCATCAGCCGCGGCAACGCGCTCTCGCCGGGCCAGCTGAGTTTCCCGCTCGAATTCTCGACCATCAAGCCGTCGCTGCGCGCGTTCATCGCGACGCTGTTCGAGAACAACCCGTTCCAGTACAAGCCGATTTTCCGCGGCTTCTATTTCACCAGCGCATTGCAGGAAGGCGAGACGAATAGCGCCGCTGCGCAGCGTATCGCCAACCGCTTCGGTCTTAGCGCCGATGCGTTGCCGAAGCCGCAGAGCACGTTTTCGAAGAATGGCTTCTTCCTGCGCGACCTGTTTTCCAAGGTCATTTTCGCCGACCGGCAGACGGTGCGGCAGTTCGCCAGCCCAGCCAAGGCCCGTTTGCGTTATGCGACGTTCTTCGGCTTCGTCGTGATTCTCGCGCTCGCGATGGGCGGCTGGACGTGGTCGACGATCGGCAATCAGCAGCTTGCAGCCAACGTGCAGGCCGACCTCGACAACGTCATGCGTATGCAGCAGGGCCGCAACGATCTGCAATCGCGCCTGCAGGCAATGGACGTGCTCGAAGACCGCATCGAACAACTCGAACAGTTCCGCCGCGAGCGCCCGCTGTCGGTTTCGCTCGGCCTGTATCAGGGCGATCGTCTCGAACAGCGTCTGTTGGCCGAGTACTACAACGGTATCAAGCAGATCATGCTGACGCCCGTTTCGCAGAGCCTTGCGTCCTTTCTGAAAGATGTCGACGCGCATCCCGACCAGCTCGCGCCAATGACCCACACGCCCGACTCCGGCGCGATCCCCGTGTCGGCGCATACGGCGATGACATCGGCGGCACAAGGCGGCCTGTATAGCGATGCCTCGCCGACCAACGTCGAGGATGCGTACAACGCATTGAAGACCTACCTGATGCTGTCCGACAAGCGTCACGTCGAAGCGGCCCATCTGACCGATCAGGTCGCGCGCTTCTGGCGCGGCTGGCTGGAACAGAATCGCGGCAACATGCCACGCGACGAGATGATCAAAAGCGCCGAGCGCATGATCACCTTCTATCTGTCGCGCGTCAGTGACGACGACTGGCCGATGATCGACGCGAACCTCTCGCTCATCGATCAAACGCGCGACAACCTGCGCCGCGTGGTGCGCGGCATGCCGGCACGCCAGCGCGTGTACGAAGAGATCAAGGCACGCGCATCGACTCGCTTTGCGCCGATGACCATCGCACGCATCGTCGGCGAGAACAACACGGGGCTGATCGCAGGCAGTTACGCGATTCCCGGCACCTTCACGCGCGATGCGTGGTTCCAGTACGTGCAGCCCGCGATCCGCGATGCCGCGACCAAGGAACTGCAGGCGAAGGACTGGGTGCTCAACACTTCCGCACGTGACGATCTCACGCTCGAAGGCAGCCCCGAACAGATCCAGAAGGCGCTGGTCGGCATGTACAAGACCGAGTATGCACAGCACTGGCAGAAGTTCATGCAGGGCATCGCGGTCCAAAGTTTCGGCAACTTCAATCAGGCAGTCGATTCGATGAACCGTCTCGGCGATCCGCAGGATTCGCCTATTCGCAAGGTACTCGAAACCGCGTACGAGCAGACGTCGTGGGACAACCCATCGCTCGCGAACGTTGCGCTGAAGACTGCGCAAGGCGGCGTCGTGAACTGGGTCAAGCAATGGTTCTCGCGCAGCCCTGCTGCACAGCTCAATGCCAATGTCGACATCAACGGCAAACCCGTCGATCTGCCGATGGGCCCCGTCGGCGCGGACTTTGCGGGCCTCGCGCGCATCGTCGTGAAGAATGGCGATGTGTCGCTGCTGCGCGGCTATATGGATTCGCTGTCGAAGGTGCGCACGCGCTTCAACGTGCTGAAGAATCAGGGCGATCCGGGTCCGGGCGCGCGTCAGTTGATGCAGCAGACGCTCGACGGCAACGGTTCCGAACTCGCCGACTCCCTCAAGTACGTCGACGAACAGATGCTCACGGGTCTCACCGACGCGCAACGCAAGGCGCTGCGCCCGCTGCTCGTGCGTCCGCTGATGCAGGCCTATGCCGTCGTGATCCAGCCCGCCAGCGCGGAAGTCAACAAGGTGTGGAATGCGCAGGTGTATCAGCCGTTCCAGGCATCGCTGGCAAACAAATATCCGTTTGCAGGCGACGCAAAGGTGGAGGCAGGTGCGGGCGAAATTGCGCAGGTGTTCGGCCCGGATGGCAGCGTTGCGAAGTTTGTCGGCAATACGCTCGGCCCCCTCGCGGTGCGGCGCGGCGATACGCTGACTGCGCGCACGTGGGGCGACATGGGCCTCGCGCTCACGCCCGACTTCACCAACGGCTTTGCGCGCTGGGTCGCGCCGCTGGCAGGCGGCGCGGCGGGTGGCGCACAGGGTTCGTCGGAACCGCAGACGGTGTTCCAGATCCTGCCGCAGCCGAGCAGCGGCACCACGGAGTACACGGTCGGCATCGACGGGCAGCAACTGCGCTATCGCAACACGCCGCCGCAATGGACCAACTTCGTGTGGCCCAATCCGTCGGGTTCGCCGGGCGCGACGCTGTCGGCCACAACGTTCGATGGCCGCACCATTCAGCTGGTCAACGAACCGGGACGCTATGGTCTGGAGAAGCTCATCAATAGCGCACAGCGCAAGCGCCGCCCCGATGGCACGTTCGATCTCACCTGGACGCAAGGCAACGTGACCGTGGCCGTGAGCATGCGCATCATCAGCACCTCACAGGCAACGGCAAGCGGCGATGCGCCTCAGCAACAGACGCTACGCGGCCTGAAGCTGCCTTCGTCGGTCGCGGATGTGGGCGCAACCACGCCAACGCCGATGGCAACGGCAGTCACGCCACTCACGGCGACAGCGGCTATTGCAGCCACCAACAACGGGAGCGCGCAATGAGCCAGACCGTGCAGGCGCAAATCGCCTATTTCGGCAAGATTCCGTCGCGCGGCGACTTCGTGAAGAGCGCGCACAATCCGCAACTGTTGCAAACGCTCGACCGCTGGATCGCGCAGGCCATGGAACTGCTCGCGGAAGACCCGCGCTGGAAGATCGTCTACGAAAGCGCGAAGCCGATGCACTTCGCGTTTCTCGGTTCGCGCAGCAAGCTCGCCATCGCCGGGCATATGGTGGCGAGTCAGGATCAGTCGGCGCGGCGCTTCCCGTTTCTCGCGGCAACCGCACTCGAAGTAGACCGTCCGCTCGCCTTCTTTGCGCGCAGCCCGCTTGCGTTCGCACGGCTATGGTCGCGCGTGGCCACGCAAATGAAGCCTCTGCTGGATGCGACAGAACCCGCGGGTGCATTGCAGGCACTCGGCGACACGCAGGTGCCCATCGAGATCGCCGGTCCCGGCAATCCGCACGACGGCACCTTCAACGATTTCGTCGAGCATCAGACGCTGTCCGGTCTCGAACAGATGTTGCTTGCGAGTGGCCACCCCGTGCGGCTGCGCGGCGCCATGCTCGCGCTCGGTTCGCTGTTGCGGCCCGTGATGACGAGCGGAACGTCGCACCTGGAACGCGGGCTCACGCTGCCTTTGCCGAGTGATCCGTTCTATCGCTCGCTGGTCGCGGCGTTCTGGCTCGAACTGATCGCGCCGTTCGTGGCGCATGCGGATTTCGAACTGGCCATTTTTATCGGCACGATCGCGCAGCGCGAACGGCTCGTGATCGGCTTCAATGGCGCATCGGCAAAAACGCTGCATAGCGTCGTCGATCCGCAGGCGTACGCACAGCACAACATCGACATCGACGATCCCGAATGGATCGACGAACACGCACAAAACGACCATGGCATCAGCAAGCTCGTCAGCTACCTCGATCAACCGCAACTCTCGCTGCGTGTCAGCATCGACACGTTCCGCGAAGCGTTCGCCGGAGCATGACACCATGACGACGCGCATCAGACGCAACGTGATCGCAGCGGCACTGCTCGCGCTAACGGCAAGCGGCTCTGCACTCGCCGACAATGCAGGCCCCGCGAACGTCACACCCGTCGATAACAGCGGCGTTCAGGTCCGCACTACTGTGCTGCCCGCTTCTGGTTCCGCCGCTATGTCGAACACCTCTGCGCCTGTTGCGACGGGTGCAGTCACGTCTGCACCGCCGGCGGCCAATGCGGCGCCCGGCCAGGTCGTGGTCGGCGGCAAGTTGCCGGACGAAGCCACCAAGGCTGCAGTGCTCGCTCGTTTGCGCGACACGTATGGCGCGGCGAATGTGGTCGATCAGATCGAAATCGGCGATGTCGCCACGCCGCCCAACTGGAGCGCGAATGTACAGAAGCTGATCGGGCCGGAGTTGAAGCAGATCAGCAAAGGGCAACTGAAAATCGACGGCACGTCGGTCGAAGTGAAAGGCGAAGTGCGTAATGAAGCACAGCGCCAGCAGCTCGCCAGCGACATGGCGAACGCATTGAATCCGACCTATACGGTCAAGAACGCGTTGCGCGTCAGTGCATCGGAACAGGGGCTGCTCGATCAGACGCTCGCTAACCGCACCATCGAATTCGAAACGGGCAGCGCAACGTTGACGCCTCAAGGCCGCACGATTCTCGATCAGATGGCGGCCGTGCTGGCGAGGATCACGACACGGCAGGTCGAGATCATCGGGCACACGGATACATCGGGTAACCGCACCACGAATATCGCGTTAAGCCAGGCGCGCGCCGATGCTGTGAAGGGTTATCTCGTCGCGAAGGGTATTTCGCCACAGCAACTGTCGACGCTCGGCGTTGGACCCGATCAGCCGATTGCGTCGAACGATACGGCTGATGGCCGCGCGCGCAATCGACGCATCGAATTCCGCGCGGGCTCCTGACGTTGCACAGCGCGCTGTTCTGATGAGCAGCGCGCTTTCGTATCTAGTTGTTCTCTTCGGGCTTCACGCCCAGCATTTCACGGATGTGAGCGAGCGAGCCGTCGTCCTTGACGACCGTTGCGAGCCATTGATGCAATGGCATATCCGCCCACTCCGCAGCCTTGTCGGCGAGATACGCAGCAGGACTGTGCGGCTCCGTGTGTCGAAAGAAACGGGCCACGGCGCGCAACTGCGCCACTGCCTGTGCACGGGTTTGAATGACGCCCGGCGTCGGATTCGCTACGTTCGTGGTCGGCATGGGCAACGGCGGCTCCCCTAGCGGCGCCGCTCGAAACGACGGCTCGCTGCGTTCTTCGACAGCGTGGGGTTGTGATTGCGTCTGCGGCGCAGGTTGCGCCGTCGTGGTTGCACCGACATCTTTCGCAAAGCGCTCGACCAGTCGATACACGGCTTCATACGCATCTTTCGCCTGACGGAAACTCGGCGCGGCGTCGCCCGCGTGGCGCTCCAGTTCGCTTTCGAACGACAGCATGGCCGCCTCGAATGCGCGGAGATCCGCAAGCAGCACCGTGTAGAACGCGGGCTGCGTGGCCCGCTTCGACATCTCGATCTGCTCATTCGACGGCTTGCCACGTGCAATATCGTCTGCATGTTCAGGGTCGCGTTTGACCGCCTGCGCGACGTGCGTGGCGACATCCCAGTCCAGCGTGCTGAATGCACTGCCCGGCGCCTGCGTGACGGGAAGCGCGCGCAGCAATTCCGCCGTGCGCACTACCAGCCAGCCGATATTCCCCAGCCGGTACTCGGCGTCGTCACCATCAACGAGTGGATGCAAACCCTCCCAGTAACGCTCGCATAGCCCAGCCAGCAGCGAATAGCCTTGCGTAAGACCTACCGCGCCTTCTTCTATTGCCAGTGCTTCCGTGAGCCACGCAGCAAGACGCAGATCTTTGGTCTGTGCTTTCAGCAACGCCGTGCATTGTTCGATGACGAACGACCAGTCGGCTTCCTTGATTTCGGTAACCCATTCGCCCTGGTCCAGCGATGCATCATCGAAACGGCGCGCGTGCTGGATCGCATCGAATTCAGCCGAGAACAGCAGATCTTCGCCGCAAGGCGAGGCATCGCTGATGGGTTCAAGCAACGTAGTGAAATTGGTCGACATGATTGCGGAAAATCTCAGACAACGGTGTATTCGAATTCGCCTGTTTCCGTGGCGCGTGCGCCGATCCGGCTGATCAGCGCGCCATCGGCAATACGCTCCAGCACCTGCTGCGCGATTTCGGGCAGCAGCGTGCCATTCAGAATATGATCGACATTACGCGCACCGGAATCCACTTCGGTGCAGCGCGCCAGCACGGCATCGACGAGTGATTCATCCCATTCGAATTCGGCTTTATGATTCGCTTCGATTCGGCGGCGAATCCGTTCGAGCTTCAATTCGATGATCTCCACGAGCACGTCATCGGAGATCGGATAGTACGGCACGACTTTCATGCGGCCGAGAAAAGCAGGCTTGAATGCCTTGTACAGTTGCGGTCGCAGCGTTTCGGCCAGAGCTTCGGCATCAGGTATGTCTTCCGCGCTCTTGTTGAGGCACGCCTGCATCACAGAAGAAGAACCGACATTCGACGTGAGAATGATCAGCGTATTGCGGAAATCGATTTCGCGTCCTTCCGCATCGTCCATCGTGCCTTTGTCGAATACCTGGAAGAACATTTCGAGTACATCCGGATGAGCCTTCTCGACTTCATCGAGCAAGACTACCGAATACGGATTGCGCCGCACTGCCTCTGTCAGCACGCCACCTTCGCCATAACCGACATAACCCGGCGGCGAGCCTTTGAGACCGGACACACTGTGCGCCTCCTGATACTCGCTCATGTTGATGGTGATCATCTTGCGCTCGCCGCCATACAGGATATCGGCGAGTGCGAGCGCCGTTTCCGTCTTGCCGACACCTGAGGGTCCAACGAACATGAACACGCCGCGCGGTTTGTTCGGGTCTTCGAGATTCGCGCTCGCGGTACGCACGCGTTGCGCGACTGCTTCGAGCGCGTGGTCCTGACCGATCACACGCGCCGTCAATAGCGGCTGCAAATTCAGCACCGTGCGCAGTTCGTCCTTCACCATGCGGCCAAGCGGAATGCCCGTCCATGACGCCACGATTTCAGCTATTACGTGCGCATCGACTTGCAACGGGACCATCGGCGTTGTCTTCTGCAGTTCTGCGAGTTCTGCAATACGTGTGCTCAGCGTTTCGCGCACACTGAAGAGTTCATCCTCGTTGCTTTTGCCCTCACGTGCTGCATCGATTTTTTCGCGCGACGCGATGATATCGGCAACGATCGTGCGCTCCTTTTCGTATCGCGTCTGATCGTGTGCCAGCCGTTCGAGATCCGTCGCACGCTGCTCGCGCAATTCCGTCAGGCGTTTGTCGTGCGATGCGCCACTCGCCGATTCGCGTTCCAGAGCCGCAATTTCCGCGTCGATGCGCTCGAGACGCTTGCGCGTGTCGTCGATCACGGCGGGCGTCGCGCTCTGCGCAAGTGCGACTTTCGCGCACGCTGTGTCAAGCACGCTGATTGCCTTGTCGGGCAACTGACGTCCACTGATATAGCGATGCGACAGGCGCACGGCTTCCGTAATCGCACTATCGAGAATGCGGACGTTGAAGTGCTTCTCCATGAGCGCAGCCATACCGCGCAGCATGGCAGCGGCGAGTACTTCATTCGGCTCTTCGATCTTCACGACCTGGAAGCGTCGCGCCAGCGCTGCGTCTTTCTCAAAGTACTTTTTGTATTCGCTCCACGTAGTGGCGGCAATGGTACGCAATTCACCACGCGCAAGCGCCGGCTTCAGCAAGTTGGCTGCATCGTTCTGCCCTGCCGTGCCGCCGGCGCCAATAATCGTGTGCGCTTCGTCGATAAAGAGAATGATGGGATGCGCACTCTTCTTGACCTCGTCGATCACGCTCTTCAGGCGGTTCTCGAACTCGCCCTTCACACTCGCTCCCGCTTGCAGCAACCCCATGTCGAGCACATGCAGCGCGACGCCGCGCAATGGCGGCGGAACATCGTCGGCGGCGATGCGCAGCGCCAGCCCTTCGACCACAGCCGTTTTACCCACACCCGCTTCGCCTGTCATGATGGGATTGTTCTGGCGGCGGCGCATCAGAATGTCGATGGCCTGGCGAATCTCTGCATCCCGGCCAATCACGGGGTCGATATGACCGTCACGCGCACGTTGCGTCAGATTGGTCGTGTAAGTATCTAGCGCAGGCGTTTTCGAAGCTGCATTGACGCGTGCGATTTCATCCGAAGGCAACGCGCTATCTACCGGTGCCGCGGCAATTTCGCTTTCACGCGAGCCATGCGTCATTTCATCGAACTTGTGCTTCAAGTCCGTCACGCGCACTTGCGTGAACAGTGACGACATACGCTGCGCGAATTGCGCGAGATCGGGTGCACTCAGCAATGCGAGCAGCAGATGCCCCGAACGAATGCGCGTGATCTGCGAGTCGAGCGATGCGATCAGCCACGCCTGTTCGAACAGCGCAATCAGATGAACAGAAAACACAGGCGTGCGCGTATTACCCGTCTTCAGCCGCTCCAGTTCACGCTCGAGGTCTGCCCGCAACGCATTGACGTCGATGCCGCTTGCCCGCACGACCAAAGGCACATCCGTCGCTGCCTCGTCCAGCAATGCGCCGAACAGATGTTCCAGATCGACCTCGTAGTGACCGCGCGACAGACAGCGGCTGGCCGCCTGTTCCGCAGCCTGACGGCAGATCGGGTTGAGTTTGGCGATCAGGGTTTTCAGTGGCGTGCTCATGGCGTACGGTCCGATGTGTCGTGTGTCGTTGTTCTTTAACTGCCGTCAGTGGATCACGTGCAGTTCATAGCGGGCGTCCGCGCGATCTTCAGCCGTGTCGTGCGTGCAGAGAAACGCGTCCCAGCCCAGGCGCGAACCTTTGCCGAGGATGCTCGGGCCGACGTCCTCATGACGCAGTTTCAGCTTCACTTCGTATTCGAGCGTGACGCCGGCCAGCAATGTCAGCATGCGCTCCAGTGCAACCGCGCGTTCTGCGCCGGGCAGAAACGCTTCATAGTCCGATTTCTTCAGCGGGCCGAGCACGAGACGCACGCGCATGTCGCGCTGCCACACTCGCGTGCCCGCGAGCGCTGTCGCGCCAAGCGTGGCGTTGACGCTGCCGAGCACCGTCAATTGATCGAGCGGCACGTCATACCATTTGCCAATGAACTGCTCGACCTGCACGGGGACATTGAAGTACTCGGACAGGTTGCGCTGCAGATAGGCCCCCGATACAGGCCGATGCCTTGCCGCGAGCGCATACCCCGCAATCGCTTCATCGAACAGCGCGCCCTCGCCGCCTTGCAGGCTCGCACGCGTATCCGCATCGCCGACACCCGCCAGCGAACGCAGCAGCGGCAAATAGCGTTCATCGCGATCGAGTTCATAGTGAAACGGCAAGCGGTACTTTTTCCATGCCGCATAAAAGAGCGCCGTCGCACGGCTCGAAAAGATGTCGAAGAACTCGCGTGCCGCACGATCACGCGACACCTGCTCGCGGTTGATCAGTTGCTCCGTGTAGTTCAGCGGCAACGCGCCTTGTCCACCAAGCAAGCCGAAGAATGCGGGTGTCAGGTCGACCTTTTCGATCGAATCGTCGCGCAGCGCCGCAGTACGCTGCGCCTTCTCTTTGAGCGCATTGCCGTCTTCGTCATACGGCACGGCTGATTGAATCTCGCTGGGTGGAAACGCCAGCGATAAGGTCGTGCGAAACGTCATGCGTTGTGCGACAACATCGCCCGTACGCTGGGACGCTTCCTGCCCGAACCATTTTTCGAGCAGACGCACCGCCTGAAAGAATTCAAAGCGATGCGGCTCGTCGAGCAACTGCTCGACTACGCCAGGATCGATTCGCCGCTGCGCGGTTTGCATCGCAAGATCTCCTCGCCCGTGCGCTTCGACACGACGACCAGTTGCACAAAGCTGTTCAGGTGAACATAGAGCCCAAAGAATCGATCGATCACGCCGACAAACGAAGCGAGACTGGCACCGACAAAATGTTCTTCATCCACGGTCAGCCGTACCTCGATGCCTCGCACGAAGGTCGCGAATGGATTACCTGGCAACCACTGCACCGCTGCCCGCTGGTCGATACCTGTAATGCCGTCCACATGACGCGCGGAGACCGCCGTGCGCCGCAAATCGTAGAGCGCGAGCATTTCCTTGAGCGCGGACAGGCCGCTGCCCGCAAGCGAAACATGGTTGAGCGCGAGATGTGAAATCAGACGCCAATGCGCCGAGCGGCCTCGCTCGAAACGAACGCTCGGTGTCGGGCGGCGTAGCAGCGTCAGCGTGCTCGCCAGTGAGCCGCCTTCGAGGAACAGATCGCCGCCTTCGAGGCCCGCTGCGAGTTGCGCAGGCAGATCGCGATTCGTACAGGTGAGATCGACGCTGAGTGTGTCCGTTTGCGGCGCCGACGGTTCGAAGTCGATATCGACGATCGAGATTTCCGTCTCGTAGCCCGGACTCTTTTGCGCAACCCAGTCATTACGGCGCGCGAACCAGTAGTGACCCGCTCGCTGCGCTTCGCCGTGATGCAGCGAATAGAACGGGCGAAATTCTGTTACCGATTCACCATCGGCCTGTTGACGCACCAGCTTCACGGAATCGATCGAATAGACTTCATACGCGAATGCTCGCCGCGCTTCCGCGACTACGGGATATGAAACGGCCTGGTGACTGATACGAATCGGCTCGCCGTGCTGCCTGAACAGATTGACGACGGGTGTGCAGAAAAGCCGCAGATTCTGCGCAGACAATGCATCGAGTAATCGCGCGACGTTCGAGTCACTCCGGACGTCTTTCAGCACCACATGCAGCGTGATGCGATGGCAGCGGCCGCTTGCGCGCAGCATCGCCGCGAGATCGAAATCGGCGAAACTGAATTTGTCGGGGAACGCAAAGTACTCGGTCAACAGCCGGTACGCGGGATGCGACTTTGCCGGATAGTCGATCAATGCATCCTGTTCGTCGAAACCAGCCTGTTCCAGCGGCACGTTGCGCAATGCCTTCCATACGCCGTTGCGCTCGGGTTCGACATACGCCGCGATGGCGTGCATGAAAAGACAATCGGATAACGCCGCCACGAACGACTGCTCGCCGTGCAAATGCGTGCGCAAAGTACTGAGCTTCAGCGCACCGAGATCGAGTTGCGGTGCGGTCGATTCGAAAGTAATCGACAGCAGGCCAGTCGCACTGGCGGGCAGTACCGTCGCGCTCGGCGCCATGGCAACTGACGTGAACTTCGCTTCCGAGATGCGAATGGGTGCGAGCGTCACGTCATACGCGGTTCGAAAACGGCATTGCACGCCGCGTATCGGGCGTGACTTCAGTTCAGTGCCGCGTTCGATAGTGGCCGGTTGCGTCAGATTGCTGACGCCGCTCGACAAACCGAATTGTGCAATCGAGCACGAAGGAAATGGCCGCAGATAGTGCGGATAAAGCACTTCAAAAAGTGCTTCGGTGAATTCGGGGTAGTCGTCGTCGAGTTTCTTGTTGATGCGTGCGCCCAATAGCGCGAACGACTCGATCATGCGCTCGACGTGCGGGTCTTCGCAATGCTCGCCCGTCATCGCAAGGCGCGCGGCGATCTTCGGATAGCGCTCTGCGAAGTCTCGCGAATAGCGCCGCAAAAACGACAACTCACGCTCGTAATACGGCAGCAGTTCTTCCATCACTCCATCCCCGAGCGAGATCTTTCCGCTTCGGCCTGATAGCAGGCCCGCGGTATCACAGCTTCGCGCGTGCGCGCGTCACCGAATATTGCAAGGTCGACGGATGCAGCATCGCGTCGAAACTCACCGGCTCTTCTGCCGGATGCACCACCAGCAAAGCCTGAATGGCAAAGTACAGCGCATTAGTAGACTGCTCGTTCAATTCCAGCGTGACGGCCACCTGTTGCAGGCGCGGCTCGTGCCGTCCAATTGCCTGCTGGATCGACTTGCAGATAAACATGCGGTCATAGTGGCTCGCCAGACTCAAACCGGAGAAGTCATTCAGCCCATAGGTGAGCACCGAACGCTGGCACTCGGGCAACGCGGCCAGTTCGGCTTCCGTCAACGCAATGCGCGTGTTAAGAATCGCCTCGACATCGCGCGCGACATTCGACTTCAACTCTTCCAGCGACAGTTGCCGCATGGCGGCGGCTGCCGGCACATGCGGTTCGTCGTCGAACAGCTTGTCGAAGAAACTGGGTTCGAATCGCTTCATCGGATTGCGTCGAGCGGCATTAACAGCGCAAGCGGGTTCGCTGACCAAACGGCACGCGAACCCGCCGTCATCAGACCGCGTACGTCTTGTCGTTCTTCGTCAGGCTCCACGCGCCTTGTGCATTGCCGCCCTGATTGCCGCCAATCTTCTGCTGCGTGTACTTCCATTGCACGGCAGCGTACTTGAGCGAAAACGCTTCAGTCGGCAGACCTTCGCCGACCACGCTCGGTGCGATGCTCGAGATGATCACGTACTTGAGCTTCACTTCCAGGTATTTGATGCGATTACCTTCGCCGTCCGAGCGCATGAAGTCGATCGTCACTTCGTCGAAGGTCGTGCCGCCCGAAGCGTGCTGATACAGCAGTGGGCTGACCACGTCGATGTCTTTCGTGAACTCCATGTCGGCGTGTTCGCAACGCTCCGACGTGTGACCACCCGCCGTCGACGCCGTTGCCGAACGCGGCTGCGTGATCGCATGCGTCCACGAGTCGATTTCGATCCAGCCTTGATGGTCCTTGTCGGCAGATTCTCCCTTGATTGCAGGATTGCCGAACTTTAAGTAGATGTCCTTCATATTTTCGCGACTCCCCAAAGAGGTGGTTTTCACAGCGACCCGGGCGGCCTACCCGGGCGCACTGATTCCGTTTATCAATTAGCCGGCTTAGGCAGGTCCGCCACGAGGCGCAAGGAAATCGAGAGCTCGTCCAGCTGGAAGTGCGGGCGCAGGAACGCGACCGAACGATACGAGCCGGGTTTGCCCGGAATTTCCGCGACCTGGATCGAGGCCTCGCGCAGCGGGAACTGCGCTTTCTGTTCCTGGCTCGCGTTGTCGTCGAGCAGCACGTATTGCGAGATCCAGCGGTTCAGAAACACTTCGACGTTTTGCGCCGATGCAAAGCTGCCGATCTTGTCGCGCATCATCGCCTTCAGGTAGTGCGCCACGCGCGATACCGAGAAGATGTACTGCAATTGCGCGGAGAGCACGGAATTCGCATTCGCGCTATCGGTGTTGTACTTTTTAGGCTTCTGCACCGACTGTGCAGCGAAGAACGCGGCGTAGTCGGAGTTCTTGCAATGCACGAGCGGAATAAAGCCGAGATCACTCAGTTCTTTTTCGCGGCGATCGGTGATGGCGATTTCAGTCGGACACTTCAGCGCGATTTCGCCGTCGTCGGTCTTGAAGGTATGCGTTGGCAGATCTTCGACCAGACCGCCGCCCTCTACGCCGCGAATCGCTGCGCACCAGCCAAAGTCGTCGAATGCTGCCGTCAGGCGTGCGGCAAACGCCCACGCCGCATTGCACCACAGGTATTTGCTGTGATCGGTGCCGTCCACGTCTTCGACGAAATTAAAGCCTTCCGCAGTGGCGCCGTCTTTCGGATTGAACGGCAGACGCCCCAGAAAGCGCGGCAATGTCAGACCGACGTAGCGCGAATCTTCTGCGTCGCGGAATGACTTCCACTTCGCGTATTCGACGGTGTCGAACACCTTGCCGAGATCGCGCGGCTTGCCGAGATCCGCAAAGCTCTCGAGTCCAAGCAGTTCGGGCGACGCCGATGCAATGAACGGCGCGTGCGCAGCCGCCGCGACGTGCGACATCTGCTCGATGAAGTACATATCTTCCGGCTGACGCGTCACTTCGAAATCGCCGATCAATGCTCCGAACGGCGAGCCGCCGAAAGTGCCGAACTCTTCTTCATAGACCTTTTTGAAGAGCGCGCTCTGGTCGAATTCGATTGCCGTCTTGAAGTCACGCACGAGGTCGCGCTTCGGCGCATGCAGCGCCTTGATCTTGATCGTCGAGCCGGTATTGCTTTCCTTGCACAGGTAATCCAGCCCACGCCACGTGCTTTCCATGCGCTGAAATTCAGGTGCATGCATCACGGCACTCAATTGATCGGAGATGAGACGGTCGAGTTCTGCGACGCGCGCGTCGATGGTCGCCGACAGGTTGTCCGACACGATCACCGTGCCGTCCAGTACCTGATTGACGAGTTCGCCGATCAGATCTTTCGCGCGTGCGTGCTCGGATTCGGATTTCGCTACCTTGCTCTTCTCGACGATTTCATCGAGTAGCGATACGCCTTCACCCGCCTGCGCATCGGAATAGTGGGCTGCAGCCGCTTGCTGATTCATGTTACCCCCGGTGCCTGATGAGGCTACTTGTTCTCGTCGGTATGCGATTCGCCGTCTGCGCTGCCGCCTTCGGCATGTTGCGTCGTGCCAGCGAGCGCCTGCAATTGCTGCGTATTCTTCAGCACTTCGCCGAGCAGATCTTCGAGCTTGTCGTTGCCCGCCAGCTTGTTGCGAAGATCAGCGAGCTTCGAGCGTGCGTCGAGCAGCCGGCGCAGCGGTTCGATCTGCTCGACGACTTCGTCGGGATTGAAGTCGGCCATCGAACGGAATCGCAGATCGACGCCGAACTTTCCGCCCGCACCACTCAGGCGGTTTTCCACCTGAAATGCCGCACGCGGCTCGATCGCCTTCATGACGTCGTCGAAATTATCGCGGTCGATACTGACGAACTTGCGGTCGCGCAGCTTCGGCTGCTCGACTTCCGATTGCCCGGCGAGATCAGCCACCACGCCGACAACGAACGGCAGCTCTTTGACTTCGATCGCATCGCCGCGCTCGACCTCATAGGTCAGTTGGACGCGCGGCGGCCGCACTTTCTGCAAGCGCTTCTGAATACTTTCTTTCTTGGCCATCGTCGGCTCCCGGGTGCGTGTAGTTCAGACCAGCGTGTTATCAGCGCAGTGCGCTAAAGGGATCGGACGCGCCGCCGCTTTGTGCGGCTTTCGCCGGCGCAGCAGCGGGCGCGGCGGGCGCTTGCGCAGGGGCCGTGGGCGCCGGCGGCGTGGCCGCGCTGCTATCCGCGGAATCGGTCGCCTTCGGCGCCTGCTTTGCCACGTGGCGCACCACGCGGCGCTTCTTCACGACCTGCTTGTCGCTCGGGTCGGGCGGGAACAGCGTCGCTTCACCGAGCGTGTCGCGCAGCTGCTTCGCCAGCGTTTGCGCGTCCGATTTCGCATCGCCTGCGAGGGCTGCATCCTGACGCAGCTCGCCCAGCGATTGCGTGGCGACGCGCAAGCCCGCGACGGCCAGCACGCTCTTCGCCTGACGATCTGTCTGGTCGCGCTGCAATGCTTCCTGCGCGGCAACGATGGCCTGGCCGTAATGGCCTTGCGTGAACTGGATCTGCGCAATACGCGACCACGGCTCTTCACGCGTCGGATCGGTTTTGGCCAATTGCTGATAAAGCGCGATGGCGCGATCCTGATCGCCATTCTTCGCTACGGTATCTGCGTCGCTGAGCGCCTTATTAAATGCTTCAGGCGTGGGCGGAGTGGAGTTTCCCTGCGTGGCGCATCCGGCAATCATGCCGCATACCAGCACTGCCCCAGAAAGACTGGTAAAGAGCCGATTTTTCATCGTTGTTTCACCGCCGTTGCGAATTTTATAATCAGGAAGAAAACGGTTTTGCTTTGCACTAAGTGCGCGCGTATAGTACAGGCCAATTTTTATTAATTCAACTTTCATCTGCAGAAGGAAAACTCAGAGAAGGCGTCAATACAATAACGTTAAGTCGACCGGTAAATTATTGCCATTCGCCATTCATCGCGCATCAGTTTGTGGCAATAATTTCCTGACGCTTCTGGTATTGCCGGGCATTGAATCCGTACTTCATCCCGGCATGCGCAGGGTGAAAACGAACCACTTATCGACCGTTTTTAATCGACAATTCGACGGGGCGACCGGCTTGAATGCCGGTCTATACAGAATGAATACGCGCGCTATCCGGGTTGCATCGCTTATTGCATTGAGTGCCGGCGCCGGCACGCTGCTGTCGGGCTGCGCAGCGGGCGTCAGCGTGCTTGGCGCGGCCGCCTCGTCGGCCTTGCAGGCCGCGGGAATCGGCAAGCCGGACGTACCTGACGCACAAAAGCCGCCGCGCAATATCGGCTTGACCTTATATGCCGCGCCCAATCTGAACGCGGCAAACGACCGGCGTCCGCTCGCACTCGTCGTGCGTCTCTACACGTTGAAAGATCCGACCTCTTTTCAACAGGCGCCCTTCGATACATTTACCGATCCGACCAAAGAAAAGAGTACATTGGGCGGTGATCTGCTAGGTGTGCGCGAGGTCACGCTCATTCCCGGCCAGCGCTATACCGTCACGGAAAAGGTGTCGCACGAAGCGCAGGCATTCGGTATCGTTGCGCTATTCCGCGATCCTGCCATGCAGCGCTGGAAGTTTGCATTCGATCCGGGAAAGTCGGAGAAATCCGGCATAATGATCGGGCTACATAACTGTGCAATGACTGTGACAAACGGCACCGTGATTCCGCCAGAACAGGGATTGCCCGCGCAACCGTTGAATTTGCTGTCATCGGTCAGTTGTGGTTAAAGATGACGTTTAAATGTCATTTAACAATTAACAAAAGCATGTGGTAAAACCACGAATTGCCGCTTATTCGGGCATTACCATTCACGCTTAAAGATGTGATTCGCATACAGACAGGTTCGCGATGAGTTATTCCGCAAAGGTGCTCTGGGGGGAAGGCCTTTTTCTGAGGCCGCAGCATTTCCAGCGACAGGACGCGTACCACGAGGCACGCCTGTTCGAATCGATCCAGGCCATACAACCCTACAACTGGGGCGTGCGTTCGGTGCGCTTCGACCGGGACGCGCTGGGCAGCAACGTGCTGCGTGTCAGCGAACTGTCGCTCGTGTTTCCCGATGGCGCGCTCTACGCGGCACCGCAAGCCGACGATCTCCCGCCGCCCGTTGCGCTCGACACCCTGCCTGACGGCATCAACGAATTCACGTTCTATCTTGCGCTGCATCCCGTGCGCGAGACGGGACAGAACTATGCGGCCGATTCAGATGGCTTCATCTCGCGCTACGTCAGCCGGCAGACGGTCGTGCCGGATCATTTCACCGACGCCGCCGAAGCCGACATCACGTTCCTGAAAACCAGCGTCAAGCTGATCGCACACAGCGAACCGCGTGACCAGCTGCTTTCCGTGCCGCTCGTGCGCGTGCGCCGCACGGCGACGTCGGGTTTCGAACTCGACGAAACCTTCGTGCCGCCGTGTCTCGCCATCGAAGCGTCGCCGCTGCTGCATCAGAGGCTGCGTCAACTGATCGACGCGTTGCAGGCCAAGGTGAATGCGCTGTACGGCTTTCATCGCGAGCCGACCAAGAACATCATCGAATTCCGCTCGGGCGATATCGCATCGTTCTGGCTGCTGCATACGGCAAGCGCGGCCTTTGCCGCGCTCGCACATCTGTACCAGCATTCGGCACTGCATCCCGAGCGGCTCTTTCAGGAGTTGCTGCGCCTCGCGGGCCAACTCATGACGTTCTCCAAGGGCTATGCGCTCGCCGATCTGCCTGCCTATCGTCATGACGATCCGGGTCCGGGCTTCGCGCGTCTCGATGGCATTCTGCGCGACCTGCTGGAGACCGTGATCTCCACGCGCTACTTCGCCATTGCGCTCGAAGAAGTGCGTCCGTCGTTCCATTCGGGACGCCTCGACTCGGGCAAGATCGACGACAAGACGCAGTTCTTCCTTGCGGTGTCGGCAGATCTGCCCGCTGTCGAGTTGGTGGACGCCGTGCCGGCGCGCTTCAAGGTCGGCGCACCCGACGACGTCGACAAGCTCGTGCTGTCCGCGATGCCCGGCGTGCGGCTCGCGTACACACCGCAGGTGCCGCCCGCGATTCCCGTGCGGCCGGGTGCATGCTATTTCTCGCTGGAAGCACGCGGCGCGTTGTATGAGCGCATGTTGCAGGCCCGCTCGACGATGATCTACGCGCCGTCGGGACTCAACGATCTCAAACTCGAACTGATCGCGGTCACACCATGAGCTACGCCCCTTCCCTGTTCGACACCGCTACGCAACCGTCCGCGGTGCCGCCGTCCGTCTTGCAGCCGAGCTATCAGGTTCGTTCGCTGCTGGATCTGCTGTACGACGGCTTTTTCATGCTGTTTCTGTTGAAGAACGGCCGCGAGCCTGGCAATGCCACCGAGTTCATGAATCGCATCCAGCAGTTCCTGAATGATTTCGAACGCGGCGCGAAGAAGCTCGAAGTTGCGGCGGAAGATGCGTACGCGGCGAAGTTCGCGTTCTGCGCAGCCGTCGATGAAATGGTGCTGTCGTCGCCGTTTGCGATCCGCACGGAGTGGGAGCGGCGTCCGTTGCAGCTTGCGCTATTTGGTGAGCAACTGGCTGGCGAGAAGTTCTTTCAGCATCTCGAGGAATGCCGTGCGCAAGGCGCGGCGCGGTTGCAATCGCTCGAAGTTTTTCATATGTGCCTGTTGCTGGGATTTCAGGGCAAGTACCTACTGGAAGGGCCGGAAAAGCTGGCGTATCTGACTGCGCGGCTCGGCGATGAAATCGCTCACATGAAAGGCAAGCGCGCGCCATTCGCGCCGCACTGGACGCTGCCCGATCAGATTGCGCATCGGCTCAAGCGCGAAGTGCCGTTATGGACGATTGGCGCGGTGTTTGCGCTGGTGGGACTCGTCGCGTTTCTTGGCCTTAACACCTATCTGAAGGATGCGACGTTGCGCACGCTTGCGCCTTATTCGCAGATCATCAAGCTCGGGCCGCAGTCGGCGAATCTGACTATCTCGTTGCCGTGATCCGTTGCCCGCTTCGAGCGGGTTTTTTCTGTCCGTGAATCGCGATTCGTGTCTACACTGCAAGCATGACGCATCGGCAGGAAGACTTCGATGACTGACATTCAGCCGGCACGCTTTCCCGAGGACCTGGATGCCGTACGTGCGATTTTCCGCGAGTACGCGGACAGTCTCGGTATCGATCTGGGGTTTCAAGGATTTGAACAGGAACTGGCTTTATTGCCTGGCAAGTATGCTCCGCCAGGCGGTGTGATCCTGCTCGCGTGGCAAGAAGATCGCGTGGTCGGCAGCGTCGCATTGCGGGGTTTCGAGCACGACATCTGCGAGATGAAACGGCTTTATGTGCGCCCTGAAGGGCGTGGGCAACAGCTTGGTCGACGACTTGCACAGGCGGTTGTGCACGCTGCGCGTGAAGCAGGATACGGGAACATGCGGCTCGATACGCTGCCGTCTATGCAGGCTGCGCAGCGGCTGTATGCTTCACTTGGGTTTCGGCCGATTTCGGCTTATGTGTTTAATCCTGTTGAAGGGACACAATTCCTTGAACTTGAGTTGTGAGCGGCGCAAGGCCGGGGTGCTCGGTCGTGCGTGTGGTTTTTGCTGTTTTTTTTTCGCTGGCATCCGCGATTTGTTAGTGGTTCTTCAGGCGTTGCCCCTGTGCGGGGCGGCACCTACTTTTCTTTGCCGCCGCAAAGAAAAGTAGGCAAAAGAAAGCGGGCTAACACCGCCAGATCTAGTTCTTGCCTGCGGGCCCCCAAC
>NZ_QBUY01000026.1 GCF_003121405.1 Paraburkholderia sp. C35
ACATACGGCCACCGCCGCCACCGCCGCGCTCCATCGAGTCACCACGGCTGTAGCCGCCGTCATCGCCACCACCGCCGCCGCCCGCGCCACCACGGCCACCGAGCATCTGCATCTGGTCAGCGACGATTTCCGTCGCGTAACGGTCCGTGCCGTCCTGCGCCTGATACTTGCGCGTGCGGATACGCCCTTCGATATACACCGACGAGCCCTTCTTCAGGTACTCGTTCACGATTTCGGCCAGGCGCCCGAAGAACGTCACACGGTGCCATTCCGTCATTTCCTTGAATTCGCCCGATTGCTTGTCCTTGTAGCGATCGGTCGTAGCAAGGCGGACGTTCGCCACTGCGTCGCCGCTCGGCAGATAACGGACTTCCGGATCGGCACCCAGATTGCCGACGAGAATGACCTTGTTCACGGATGCCATGAGTTTCTCCTGTTGATTCCGTTTCCGGCGGCGCGGCCTGGTGGCTTCCGGCGCCACGGCCGCTTGTATGAAGTGACCGGAAAGCGCGCCCCGTAACCCGCCGCCTGTAAATTCGTGCCCTAAAACTTATGCCTTGCGCGGCGGCTGTTTCATGCTGGCCGCGATTATAAGCCAGCACGCGACCAGCCCAGAACACGCAAAGAAAACAGCGCTTTGTCCGTCAACCTTCAACAGCCAGCCGCCGATCACGCCGCCCATTGCGAGGCCAATCGACTGCGTGGTGTTGTACACGCCGGCCGCCGCGCCCTTGCGCGTGCCGGGCGCCAGCTTCGACACCAGCGAAGGCTGCGACGCCTCCAGAATGTTGAAGCCGAGAAAGTAGATGAACAGGATCGCCGCCACAGACATGATGGTATGCGGTGCGACGCCAAGAAGTAACTGTCCGATCAGGATAAGACCAATCGCACTCAGCAGCACTGCTTTCATCTTGCCGCGCTTCTCCGCCACGATGATGGCAGGAACCATCATCACGAAAGCGAGGCCCATCACGGGCAGGTAAATTTTCCAGTGCGACGCGACGGGCAAACCGCCCGCTTCGAGAATACGCGGCACGACGAGGAACAGCGCCGTCTGCGTCGCGTGCAGCACCAGCACGCCGAAATTGAGGCGCAGCAGCTCCTTGTTATGCAGCACTTCGTGGAACGGCGCGGGCACGTGAACGGGCTTCGGTGCATCGGGCACGACCCACAACACCACGCCGATCGCGAGAATCGAGAAAATGCCGACCAGCGTGAAGAGGCCGCTCATGCCGAGGTAATGGAACACGATCGGCGCACCGACGATCGCCACCGCGAACGACACGCCAATCGAGCCGCCCACCATCGCCATCGCCTTGGTGCGATGCTCTTCTGCCGTCAGGTCCGCGATGAACGCGATCACCGCTGAAGAAACCGCGCCCATCCCCTGAATCACGCGGCCGACGATTATCCACGTCATGTCGTGCGCGAACGCGGCAACGAAGCTGCCGAGCGCGAAGATCAGCAGGCCTGCCACGATCACCGGCTTGCGGCCGATCATGTCCGACACCCAGCCGTAGAAGATGTACAGCAGCGATTGCGTGACGCCATACGCGCCCAGCGCAATGCCCACCAGCAGCACGTTGTCGCCGCCCGGAATCGTCTTCGCGTAGATCGAGAAGACGGGCATGATCATGAAGAGACCCAGCATGCGCAGCGCGAAGATCGCGGCAAGCGACACGGTCGCGCGCAACTCGGGCGCGCTCATGCGTGTGGACGAAGCGGACGGATTGGACATCGGGAACGATTATTGATTGAACAGACAGCGAAGCTGCGTGATGACCGCATGCTCGATGCACGTGCGGCACCGGACGCTGACCGGACTTGCAACGGATGACGGCTGTCTTGCAGAAGGCGGAAACGCCCTTACTTACGAGCCATTCCCCTCAACGCTGAACCGCAAAAAAACGACGCTTTCGACCTTGTCAGCACACCGTTTGCGCGCTGTCAGGAAGCCGTAACGGCGGTCTTGAAAAGTCGTTATAGTAGCAGGTTTAGCCTTCTCCTCTTCCCGCCGGTTCATGGAACAAATCCGTATCCGTGGGGCTCGGACCCACAACCTGAAGAACGTCAATCTCGACCTGCCGCGTCACAAGCTGGTCGTGATTACCGGCCTGTCCGGCTCGGGCAAATCGTCGCTCGCCTTCGACACGCTTTATGCCGAAGGCCAGCGCCGCTATGTGGAGAGCCTGTCTGCGTACGCCCGGCAATTCCTGCAGCTGATGGAAAAGCCGGACGTCGATCTGATCGAAGGTCTGTCGCCCGCCATTTCGATCGAGCAGAAAGCGACCTCGCACAACCCGCGCTCGACGGTCGGCACCGTCACCGAAATCCACGACTACCTGCGACTTCTTTACGCACGTGTCGGCACGCCGTATTGCCCGGACCACGAAATCCCGCTGGAGGCGCAAAGCGTCTCGCAGATGGTGGACGCCGCGCTCGCGCTGCCCGAAGACACGCGGCTGATGATCCTCGCGCCCGTCGTCGCCAATCGCAAGGGCGAGCACACGGAACTGTTCGAGGACATGCAGGCGCAAGGCTTCATCCGTTTTCGCGTGCGCTCGGGCGGCGGTACGTCCAACGAAGGCGTGGCGAAGATCTACGAAGTCGACTCGCTGCCGCAACTGAAGAAGAACGACAAGCACACCATCGACGTGGTCGTCGACCGTCTCAAGGTGCGCGCCGACGCGAAGCAGCGTCTGGCCGAATCGTTCGAGACCGCGCTGCGCCTTGCCGACGGCCGCGCGATCGCGCTCGAAATGGACACGGACAAGGAGCATCTGTTCAGCTCGAAGTTCGCCTGCCCGATTTGCTCGTACTCGCTGCAGGAACTCGAGCCGCGCCTTTTCTCGTTCAACAACCCGATGGGCGCGTGTCCGGAATGTGACGGTCTCGGTCAGATCACGTTCTTCGATCCGAAGCGGGTGGTCGCGCATCCGTCGCTGTCGCTCGCGGCGGGCGCCGTGAAGGGCTGGGACCGCCGCAACCAGTTCTACTTCCAGATGCTGCAGAGCCTCGCGGCGTTCTACGACTTCGATATCGATACCGCGTTCGAAGACCTGCCGGAGAAAGTGCGCAATATCCTGCTCTATGGCTCAGGCAAGGAAACCGTGCCGTTCTCGTACATCAACGAGCGTGGCCGCACGTCCGTGCGCGAGCATGTGTTCGAAGGGATCATTCCGAACCTGGAGCGGCGTTATCGCGAGACGGATTCCGTCGCGGTGCGCGAAGAACTCGCGAAGTATCAGAACAATCAGGCGTGTCCGTCGTGTGAAGGCACGCGTCTGCGCCGTGAGGCGCGCTTCGTGCGCATCGGCACGGAGAAAGACGCGCGCGGCATCTATGAGATCAGCGGCTGGCCGCTGCGCGACTCGCTCGGCTATTTCCAGACGCTGCGGCTTGAAGGCTCGAAGCGCGAAATCGCCGATAAGGTCATCAAGGAAATCGTCGCGCGGCTGATGTTCCTGAATAACGTCGGACTCGATTATCTGTCGCTGGAACGTAGCGCCGAAACGCTGTCGGGCGGCGAAGCACAGCGTATCCGGCTCGCGTCGCAGATCGGCTCGGGGCTGACGGGCGTGATGTACGTGCTCGACGAGCCGTCCATCGGACTGCATCAGCGCGACAACGACCGGCTCATTTCGACGCTCAAGCATCTGCGCGATCTCGGCAATTCGGTGATCGTCGTCGAACATGACGAGGACATGATCCGCATGGCCGATTATGTCGTCGATATGGGACCGGGCGCGGGCGAACACGGCGGCATGGTGATCGCCGAAGGCACGCCCGACGAAGTGCAGGCAGATCCCGCGTCGATGACGGGCCAGTATCTGTCGGGCGCGCGCCGCATCGAATTCCCGGACGACCGCAAACAGGCCGACGAGCGCCATCTGCGGATCGTCGAGGCCTACGGCAATAACCTGAAGCACGTGACGCTCGATCTGCCCGTCGGTCTGCTGACC
Organism: Paraburkholderia sp. C35; assembly: GCF_003121405.1. Lineage (GTDB taxonomy): Bacteria > Pseudomonadota > Gammaproteobacteria > Burkholderiales > Burkholderiaceae > Paraburkholderia. The sequence continues at coordinate 3,963 of NZ_QBUY01000026.1, forward strand.
TGCGTGACGGGCGTCTCCGGTTCGGGCAAATCGACGCTGATCAACGACACGCTGTATCACGCGGTCGCGCAGCATCTGTATGGCTCGTCTGCCGAGCCGTCGCCGTTCGAGGCAATCGAAGGCCTCGAACATTTCGACAAGGTCATCAACGTCGATCAGTCGCCGATCGGCCGCACGCCGCGCTCGAATCCCGCGACGTACACGGGTCTCTTCACGCCGATCCGCGAACTGTTCGCGGGCGTGCCCGCCGCGAAGGAACGCGGCTACGATCCGGGCCGCTTCTCGTTCAACGTGAAGGGCGGGCGCTGCGAATCGTGTCAGGGCGACGGCGTGCTGAAGGTCGAAATGCACTTCCTGCCGGACGTCTACGTGCCTTGCGACGTCTGTCACGGCAAGCGCTACAACCGCGAAACGCTCGACGTTCTCTACAAAGGCCAGAACATCAGCGAAGTGCTGGACATGACCGTCGAGCACGCGTACGACTTCTTCAAGGCGGTGCCTGTCGTCGCGCGCAAGCTGAAGACGCTGCTCGATGTCGGTCTCGGCTATATCCGTCTTGGCCAGTCGGCGACCACTCTGTCGGGCGGCGAAGCGCAGCGTGTGAAGCTGTCGCTGGAACTGAGCAAGCGTGATACGGGTCGCACGCTATATATCCTCGACGAGCCGACCACCGGCCTCCACTTCCACGATATTGCGCTGCTGCTCGAAGTGATTCATCGGTTGCGCGATCAAGGAAATACTGTCGTGATCATCGAGCATAATCTCGATGTGATAAAAACTGCCGACTGGGTCATCGATCTCGGTCCGGAAGGCGGTGCCGGCGGCGGGCAGATCATCGCGCAAGGCACGCCGGAACAGGTCGCGGGGTCGAAGGCAAGTTTTACCGGTCGCTATCTCGCGCCGCTGTTGCAGCGCGACAAGGCGGCGGGCGTGTCGGCGCCTACGTCCGCAGCAGGCGCGGACCGTGCGACGCAAGCGGAGAGCGACGCCGAGGAAGAGGCAGCCGAGGCGACGATTGATGAAAACGTTGCAGATTCAGCCAAACCAGCCGTAAAAGCAGCTAAGGCAAAGAAGGCAGTCGCTGCGGACGCACCTAAACCGGCTTCGAAATCGACAGCGAAGCCAGCGGCAGGCACGGCCAAAACGTCGGGCAAGGCGCCCGCGAAGTCCGGCAAGCCGAGCGTAAAAACCTGAGGTTGGAGACTATAGAGAGCCATGGCCAAGCGTAATCAGGCCCGTGAAGACGGGCAGGTGCAGGATCTGCGCCCTCGCCCGGTCAGGCTGACCAGCGACATGAGCCTGCCGAAGCTGTCGGCAGTCGAAATCGGCAGCTATATCGTCGCGCTGCTGGCGATGTGGGCGGTGCTCGAACTCAAGCTGCTCGGGGCGCTGCTCGCCGGCATGCTCGTGTTTCAGCTCGTCCACACGCTCGCGCCACGCATCGAAAAGCATATGTCGAGCGGACGCGCACGCTGGCTCGCCGTGGTGATTCTCTCGGTGGTGATCGTCGGCACGCTGACGGGCTTCACCGTTGCCGTCATCGAGCACTTCGAGAAAGACGTGCCGAGCGTGCAGAAACTGCTCGATCAGGCCATGTCGCTGATCGACCAGGCGCGCGGGCGGCTACCGCAGTTCGTTGCGCAGAACCTGCCCGTTTCCACCGAGCAGATGAAGGAAAAAGCCGCCGTGCTGATGCAGACGCACGCGAGCACGCTGTCGCAAGGCGGCAAGAACGCCGCGCGCATCTTCACGCATGTGCTGATCGGCATGATCATCGGCGCGATTATCGCGGTGGGCGCGACGCGGCATATCCAGCGGTTACCGCTATCCACAGCGTTCATCACGCGCGTCAGCCGCTTCGCCGACGCGTTCCGCCGCATCGTGTTCGCGCAGGTGAAGATTTCGGCCATCAACACGGTGTTCACGGGCATCTTCCTGTTGCTGCTGTTGCCGCTGTTTCATGCACCGCTGCCGATGGCGAAAACGCTCGTCATCATCACGTTTATCGTCGGGCTGCTGCCGGTGATCGGCAATCTGATCTCGAATACGCTGATCGTGGCGGTGGCGCTATCGGTGAGCTTTCCCGCTGCGGTGACGGCGCTGGTGTTCCTGATCCTGATCCACAAACTCGAGTACTTCCTGAACGCGCGGATCATCGGCGGACAGATCGAGGCGCGCGCGTGGGAACTGCTGATCGCGATGCTCGTGATGGAAGCCGCGTTCGGCATTCCCGGCGTGATCGCCGCGCCGATTTTCTATGCCTACATCAAGCGTGAGCTGATTTATCTGCGGCTCGTGTGACTGGCAGCCGCACGCAGGCAAAAAGGGCGACCGCTTGGCCGCCCTTTTTTCATTCGGCCGCCGGCGCCATCGTTGCAAAACCCGACATTTTCCGTAGCCGCCCGCATGCGGCGTTTTGTCGCACCACTTGGACGGTGCAACAAAAAGCGCGCTCCGCCTTACGAAACTCTTGCGGCATCGTCGTTGCCACCATAAGATGCGAATCGTTCTTATTCGCAAGGCAGTTCGTCGTCATGTCCCACCTTTTTCCGCCATCCACGGCCGTCGCACCCGACGGGAGCCGCGCATGAGACCTGTGCTCGTGCGGCTGCATCGCTGGTTCGGCATCGGGATCGCGCTATTTCTGTTTATCGCGGGGCTGACGGGCGCGCTGATCGCGTGGGATCACGAACTCGACGCGATGCTCAACCCCACGTTCTTCTATGCGCGCAGCGACGCGCAGCCGCTGTCGTCGCTGGAACTGGCACGCCGTGTCGAAGCGAACGATCCGCGTCTGCAGGTGACCTATCTGCCGCTCTCCGTCGAGCCGGGCCACGCGCTGCAGATGATGGTGCTGCCGCGCGTCGATCCGAAGACGAACCAGCCTTATCCGCTCGACTTCAACCAGATCGCCGTCGATCCCGCCACGGGCGCTATCCAGAGCCGTCGCGAATGGGGCGCGCTGTCGCTCGCGCGGCTGAATCTGATGCCGTTCATCTACAAACTGCACTACACGCTGTTTTTGCCGTTCACGGGCGGCATCGACATCGGTACGTGGCTGATGGGCATCGTCGGGATCGTGTGGATTTTCGATAGCGTGATTGCGCTCGTGCTGGCGTTCCCGAGCATGAAGGCGTGGAAGAAGTCGTTCGCGTTTCGCGTGAAGCGTGGCGGCTATGCACTCACCTTCGATCTGCACCGCTCAGGCGGTGTGTGGATCTGGGGCTTGCTGCTGATGATGGCGGTAACGTCGGTATCGATGAATCTGTCGATGCCCGTCGTGCAGCCCGTCGTCAAACTGTTCTCGACGCTCTCGCCGACGCCGTTCACCGATCCTTCGCTGATCCCCAGCGCGAAACCGGACGAAGCGCCCATCTCGCGTGAAGACGTGCTGAACAAGGCGATCCAGGCACGCACCGACAAGCAAATCGAAGCGCCGCCCGGCGCGATCTACTACGCGCCGATGTTCCATGTGTACGGCATCGGCTACTTCGGTGCCGGCGACGATCACGGCGACGGCGGCCTCGGCAACGCGTGGACGTACTGGAATGCGCAGAACGGCGCGCCGCTCGGTGCGACGGTCCCCGGCAAGGGCACGGCCGGCGACCTCTTCATGCAGGCGCAATTCCCGCTGCATTCGGGCCGCATTATCGGCATCAGCGGACGCATTCTGATCAGTTGCGTCGGCGTGCTCGTCGCCATGCTGAGCTTGACGGGATTGCTGATCTGGCTAAAGAAGATGAACGGGCGACGCGCGGCATCGAACGCACGCAAAGTCAAAGCGAGCGTCGTTCAGGCGCAAACAGAAAGCGCGGCATCGCGCTAATTCAACGCGTCGCCATAAAAAAACCGGCGCTGCCAATCAAGGCAGGCGCCGGTTTTTACGAACTCAAAACGGATCAGCGGAACACGACCGTCTTGCTGCCGTTCAGCACGATACGGTGCTCGACGTGCCACTTCACCGCGCGCGCCAGCGTCACGCATTCCACATCGCGGCCAATCGCCGTCAGTTGATCCGGCGTCATGCTGTGATCGACACGCTCCACTTCCTGCTCGATGATCGGGCCTTCGTCGAGATCCGTCGTCACGTAGTGCGCGGTCGCGCCGATCAGCTTCACGCCACGATCGAATGCCTGGTAATACGGCTTCGCGCCCTTGAAGCTCGGCAGGAACGAATGGTGAATGTTGATCGCGCGCCCTTCGAGCTTCTTGCACAGTTCCGGCGACAGAATCTGCATGTAGCGCGCGAGCACCACGAGATCCGCCTTGCATTCGTCGATCACTTCGAGCACGCGTGCTTCCTGCTGCGCCTTCGCGTCCTTCGACGTCAGCGGGAAGTGATGGAACGGAATGTCGTAGCTCGCCGCGAGCTGATAGAACTCCTTGTGATTCGAGATGATCGCGGGAATCTCGATGTTCAGTTGCCCCGTGCGATAGCGGAACAGCAAGTCGTTCAGACAGTGGCCGATCTTCGACACCATCAGCACGACGCGCGGCTTCACGTTCGCATCATGCAGTTCCCAGCGCATGCCGAACTGCTCGGCGAGCGTGGTGAATGCGGTGCGCAACGCGTCGAGGCCCGGATCGCCGCCCACTTGCTGGAAGTGGACGCGCATGAAAAATTCGCCCGTGTGGCTGTCGCCGAATTGCGCGGAGTCGAGAATATTGCTGCCGCGCTCGAACAGAAAGCCCGACACGGCGTGAACGATGCCGGGCCGGTCGGCGCACGACAGTTTGAGAATAAAGCTGTGTTCGGTCGACATGACCTCGGTGACTCCCTTCTTCAATGCGTGTTTCGTGATGATGTTGCTGCGTGCGGCAGTTCCAGGCGCGGCGTCAGTCGATAACAGGCGGCGCGAACAGCGCGTCGATGCCAACGCATGCGTCTTCGTCGATCCAGCGGCGGCGCAACAGGCAATCGAGCGTGGCAAGACTCGCATCGACGGTCATCGCGCCTTCTTCGATCGCCTGCGCGACATCTTCGATGCGCGCCAGCCGATGCTCACCGACTTCGCCGTCCTGATTGCGCGGCGCAAAATCTTCGGGCAACGCGAGGTCGTAGATGAAGATCTGCTCGGCCTGCGTGCCTTCGGGAAGCGATTGCAGCACATGCGCGGTGCGTCCAGCGACGGCACGCGACGCGATTTCTTCAGGAATGCCCGATTCTTCCCAGCATTCCTTGACGATTGTCTCAGCGAGACTGAAGCCCCAACCGATGCCGCCCGCCACGACGTTGTCGAGCATACCGGGATCGGTCGCCTTGGTGTCGCTGCGGCGCGCGATCCACAATTGCGGCGCACTGTCTGCATATTCTACGACGCCGTTCAGATGCACCGCGTACGTCATCGTGCCGAAAAAGCGCGACGCCGCGCGTTCGATATACGCGAGCGGCGGCGCATCGAATGCATTGCGGATTGCATAAGTTTCGTCGCGCCAGCCGGGAATCCTGCCTTCTGCCGCGAGCGCGCCGATCACTGAACCCAGCGCGGCGCTGCGCAGATCGACGGTGTTGTACAGCGGCGCGAGCGTGACGCGTTCGGCATCGATTTCGAACACATCAGGCCAGCGCGTTAGCAGCGGCACATCGCCCGCACGAATCCAGCCGACGCGCTCGCCGTCGATCACGAACGGAACATGCGACGTTCGATCGAAACGACGCGCAGCGACGATGCAAGGCAAAGACATGTGTGCTCCAGACAGCGTGATGCGTTTGACTTCAAACTTTAGTGGCGAATCAGTCGCGCAGCGCAACGCGAATACCGATCGCGATAAACGTCGCGCCCGCAAGGCGGTCGAGCCACACGCCAGCGCGCGGGCGACGCTTCAGCCAGCCGCCGATCATCCCCGCGCACACGCCGAACAGCGAGAACACCAGCACCGTCTGCAGCATGAACAGCGCGCCGAGTTCGAACATCTGCAGCGTGACGCTCTGCTCGCCGTGCGGAACGACGAATTGCGGCAGGAATACGATGAAGAACAGCGTGACTTTCGGATTCAGCACATTGCCGATCACGCTCTGCCGGAAGATCGACATGAGCGGTTGCGGCGGACGCTCGTGCGCGGTCGCGAGACCTTTGCTGCGGATTGCCTTGATGCCGATCCAGATCAGATACGCAGCGCCCGCGAGCTTGATGATCTCGAACGCAACGGGCGATGAACGCAGCACAGCCGCGACGCCGAGCGCGGCGAGTGTCGTGTGAAACGAGATGCCCGCGGCAAAACCAAGCGCCGCGACGAAGCCCGCCGCGCGTCCTTGCGAAATGCCGCGCGCGAGAACCTGCAGATTGTCGGGACCGGGCGCGAACGTGATCGCTATCGACGTCGCGAGAAAAAGCAGGAAGTTGGGCATCGCGTTTGACACTCCGTTAGAAGAACTCAGTGGCCGCCGAACGACGTGACGGTGTACAGCGGCAAGCCGGCTTCGCGCAGCAGCTTCGAGCCGCCGAGATCGGGCAGATCGACAATCGCCGCGCCTTCGACCACCGTCGCGCCGAGACGCTCCAGCAGATTCTTGCCGGCCATCATTGTGCCACCCGTTGCAATCAGGTCATCGATGATCACGATACGGTCGCCCGGCTTGCACGCGTCTTCGTGAATCTCGACGGTTGCCGTGCCGTATTCGAGTGCGTACGATTCGGACACCGTCTTGTACGGCAGCTTGCCGATCTTGCGGATCGGGATGAAGCCGAGATTCAGTTCATACGCGACGATCGGCGCAATGATGAAGCCGCGCGCATCGAGACCGGCCACGTAATCGAGCTTCAACTCGATATAGCGCTGCACGAACAGATCGATCAGCACGCGCAGCGTCTTCGGCTTTTGCAGCAGCGGCGTGATGTCGCGGAACTGCACGCCCGGCTGCGGCCAGTCGGGCACCGTGCGGATCTGGCTGTTGATGTATTCGGCCGCGTCGAATGGCTGATTCGCAGGCGCAATGGACATGATGACTCCAGACGGGTCGATGACGACCCTGATATTTCCAGTGAATTACGTGAATGCCGCGCGCGCCCGTCCAATGTGAAGAACGACGATGAAAACGCGCGCCGCGTGATCTTTGCTGAAAAAGTGCAGCAAGCGTCAGGCCGCCGCCGCGCCGCGCCGATGCTTCGACAAACGCTCTTCCGCTTCGGCCAGCGCTTCGGGCAAACCGCGCAGCACCACGATGTCGCTCGCGCGCAGCTTGGTCGACGGATCCGGCTCGACGCCGCGAATGCCGTGCCGGCGAATCGCCGTCACTTACACGCCGAGATCGAACAGTCCAAGCTCTTCGAGCGTACGCCCGACGGCATCGGCTTTTTCGTCGACGGGCACAGATTGTAGCCGCACCTGCTCGTGACCATCGTCGTCTTCCACGTCGTCGGCGCCGTGGAAATAGCCGCGCAGCAGACTATAGCGCTCGTCGCGCAACTCCTCGACGCGGCGCACGACGCGCCGCATCGGCACGCCCATCACCACCAGCGTATGCGACGCCAGCATCAGGCTGCCTTCGACGATTTCCGGAATCACTTCCGTCGCGCCTGCTGCGAGCAGCTTTTCGAGGTCGCTATCGTCGACGGTGCGCACGATCACGGGCAGCGTCGGTTCGAGTTCGTGGATGTTGTGCAGCACGCGCAGCGCGGACGGCGTGTTTGCGTACGTGATTGCCACCGTCGCCGCGCGATGGATACCCGCTGCGAGCAGCGACTCGCGCCGCCCGGCATCACCGAACACGACCGATTCGCCCGCCGCCGCTGCCGCCGCGACACGGTCGGGATCGAGGTCGAGCGCGACATACGACAAGCCTTCGTGCTCCAGCATGCGCGCCAGGTTCTGCCCCGCGCGGCCATAACCGCAGATGATCACGTGGCCGCTCTGCTTGAGGCTTTGCGTGGCAATTCGCGTCATTTGCAAAGACTGCATCATCCATTCAGTCGACGACAGCCGCAGCACGATGCGATCCGCGTTCTGGATCATGAACGGCGCGGCGAGCATAGACAGCAGCATCGCGGCGAGGATGGCCTGGAGCAAAGTGGCATCGACGAGATGTTTGTCGAGAATCAGGTTCAGCAGCACGAAGCCGAATTCGCCTGCCTGCGCGAGGCCGATACCCGTGCGCATCGCCACGCCCGGCGTCGCGCCAAACAGCCGCGCGAGTCCGGTGATCATCACCACTTTCAGCAGCACCGGTCCCAACAGGAACGCCAGCACGATCAACGGATGCTGCCAGATCACCATCGGATTGAGCAGCATGCCCGTGGTCACGAAGAAGAGCCCGAGCAGCACGTCACGAAACGGCTTGATGTCCTCTTCCACCTGATGCCGGTACGGCGTCTCCGCGATCAACATACCCGCGATAAACGCCCCCAGCGCGAGCGACAGACCGAATTTATCGGTGATGAACGCCGCGCCCAGCGTGACCAGCAGCAGGTTCAGGATGAACAGTTCCTGCGAGCGGCGCCGCGCGACCACGTTGAACCAGCGCGTCATGAACTTCTGCCCGACGATCAGCAGCAGCGCCAACGCAATCACGATCTTGATGGCCGCGACGCCCAGCGATTTGACCAGGTCGTCCGAGTTTCCGCCGAGCGCCGCGATGACGATCAACAGCGGCACGACGGCCAGATCCTGGAACAGCCGCACACCGAAGATATTGCGGCCATGCTCGGTTTCGATTTCGAGCCGCTCCGCGAGCATCTTGCTGACGATTGCGGTAGATGACATTGCCAGCGCGCCGCCCAGCGCGATGCTGCCCTGCCACGAGATATGCACCCAGCGTTCGAGCACGAAACCGAGCGCCACGGCCACGGCGACGGTGCCGAGCACCTGCAGCAAGCCGAGACCGAACACCAGCCGGCGCATCGAGCGCAACTTGGCGAGCGAAAACTCCAGCCCGATCGAGAACATCAGGAACACGACGCCGAATTCGGCGAGATTCTGCGCGCCGACCGAATCCGGCACGATGCCAAACGCGTGCGGGCCGACCACGATGCCGACGGACAGATAGCCGAGCATCGGCGGCAGGTTCAGATAGCGGAACACGACGACACCCACCACTGAAGCCAGCAGCAGGAACAGCGTCATTTCGAGCGGCGAAATCATCGGCAAAAGCGCATGGGAAAGAGCATCCAGGTTCGTCGGGAACGCCACGCGCAAACGCCCGCGCAGCAAGGTTCAGGGGCCGGTGAAGGCAATGTCCGGAAAGGTCTGTCCCGGCACGGCGAAATAGCGGCTTTGCTATCCTCCCCGGATGATAGCGAAACTCAATGGCGACCGGGCACTTGCGCTCGCTCGCGACGTGCTGGACATCGAAGCGGACGCGGTGCGCTCCCTTCGCGATCATCTCGACGATGCATTCCTCGAAGCGATCGACTTCATTCTCGGCTGCCGTGGACGTGTAGTCGTGTCCGGCATCGGCAAGTCCGGCCATATCGCGCGCAAGCTCGCAGCCACGCTCGCGAGCACGGGCACGCCTGCGTTTTTCGTGCATCCCGCGGAAGCCAGCCATGGCGATCTCGGCATGGTGACAGCGGACGATGTCTTTATCGGCATGTCGAATTCGGGTGAGTCGGAAGAACTCGTCGCGATCCTGCCGCTCGTCAAGCGCATCGGCGCAAAGATGATCGCAATGACGGGCCGCCCCGGTTCGAGTCTCGCCAGAATCGCCGACGTGCATCTGTATTGCGGCGTCGAAAAAGAAGCGTGTCCGATGAATCTCGCGCCGACGGCCAGCACCACGGCCGCGCGCGCGCTCGGCGACGCGCTCGCTGTGGCCGTGCTCGAAGCGCGCGGTTTCGGCGCCGATGACTTTGCCCGCTCGCATCCGGGTGGCGCGCTGGGCCGCCGTCTGTTGACGTATGTGCACGACGTGATGCGCACGGGCGATCAGGTGCCGAAGGTGCTCGCCGGCTCGACGGTGCGCGACGCGCTGTTCCAGTTGACGGCCAAGCGCATGGGCATGACGGCTATCGTCGATGAAAACGAGCGGGTCAAGGGTATCTTCACGGATGGCGATCTACGCCGCGTGCTCGAACGCGATGGCGATTTCCGCGCGCTTTCCATCGATTCCGTGATGACACACGGCCCGCGTACCATCGGTCCTGACCGGCTCGCCGTCGAAGCCGTGGAACTGATGGAGCGTCACCGAATCAATCAGATGCTCGTCGTCGATGAAGCAGGCAAGCTGATCGGCGCGCTCAACATGCACGACCTGTTCTCGAAGAAGGTGATCTGATGGCACCCGCCCTGACCGCAGCCGAACGCGCAAGCCGCGTGAAGCTGATGATTTTCGACGGCGATGGCGTACTCACCGACGGCGGCCTGCTGTTCACGGCCGAAGGCGACACAATGAAGGCCTTCAATGCGATGGACGGTCACGGCGCCAAGCTGCTGCGCGAGGCGGGCATCGACACGGCCATCATCACCGGGCGCACGTCGGAAATCGTCGCGAAGCGCGCCGACAATCTGCGCATCACGCACGTGTATCAGGGCGTCGAGCACAAGCTGGTCGCATTTGAGCAGTTGCTGAAGGAAACCGGTCGCACGCCCGAAGAATGCGGCTATATGGGCGACGACTGGGTCGATCTCGCCGTGATGCTGAAGGTCGGCTTCGCGGCGGCGCCCGCCAATTCGCATCCTGAAGTGATCGCACGCGCCCACTGGGTCAGCGAGGCGCGCGGCGGCCACGGCGCGGTGCGCGAAGTGTGCGACGCGCTGCTGCGCGCACAAGGCCGCTACGATGCGCTGCTCGCAGCCGCATGCAGCGGCGAGGCGCAGCGAGGCCTTGTCGGATGAACCGTTTTCGCTGGACTTCGCTGATTCCGCTCATCGCGATGGCGGCGCTCGCCGGCATCACGTACTGGCTGCTGCAAGCCACCTTGCCGCGCAAGGACGAAGGCGTGATCAAGCCGAAACAGCACGCGCCTGATTATTTCGCCGATAACTTCTCGGTGTCCGAACTCGACCAGTCGGGTGCGACGCAGTATCGGCTGACAGCGACCAAGCTGATTCACTACGAAGACGACGAAAACAGCGACCTGACCATGCCCGCCATCCGTGCGTTCCAGCCGGGCAAGCCCGTCGTCACGGCCACGGGCGACCGCGGCACGGTGAACGGCGATGCGTCGATCGTCGATCTTTACGACAACGCGCGCATCGTGCGCGACGCGGGTTTCGGCGACCCGCGCATGCAAGCCGATTCCTCGCATTTCCGCGTGCTCGTGAACGACGATGTGATCGAGACGGAAAAGCCGGTTAAACTTCAGCGCGGCCAGTCGATCATGACGGCCAGCGGCATGAAATACAACAATGTGACCCGGGTCATCCAGCTATTCGGCAACGTGCGTGGCGCCATCGCCCCCGCCGACTCCGGTGGTTCCCAATAGCAACCCGGGCCAATCCATTCCAGCGTGACTGCATGAACGAATCGTTCCCCCGTTTTGAGTCCGGCCGCACGCGCGCGCTTCGCGTAAGCCGCGCCGGGCTTGCGGCACTCCTGATCGCATTGCCGCTTGCCGGTTTTGCGCCGCTTGCGCACGCCGAACGTGCCGACAAGGACAAGCCGCTCAACATCGAAGCGGACAACATGACGTATGACGACCTCAAGCAGGTCAACATCTTCACCGGCCACGTGGTCGCCACCAAAGGCACGATCGTCATCAAGGCGGACCGTGTCGAAGTGACGCAGGATCCGCAGGGCTACCAGTATGCGACGGGCACGTCGACGGGCAAGAATCTCGCGTACTTCCGCCAGAAGCGTGACGGCGTCGATGAATACATCGACGGTGATGCCGAACGCATCGACTACGACGGCAAGCAGGATCTGACCACGCTGACCACGCGCGCTACCGTGCGCCGGTTGCAAGGTCTCGACACGATCGTCGACGAAGTGCACGGCAGCGTCATCACATACGACGGCCAGAACGACTTCTACACCGCGAAGGCCGGCAAGGACGTCGCCGGGCCGGGCAATCCGAACGGCCGCGTGCGCGCGATGCTGTCGCCGCGCAACGGCGGCGCCCAGCCGATCAGCGGGCCGTCGGCGACGCTGCAGCCCACCAACCAGTTCCAGGGACAAGGATCGACCAAGCCGTGAGCGCCCCCGCCCTTCCCAATCGAAAGCCGGCGGGCACCAGCAGTTCGCTCGTCGTCCGCAATCTGAAGAAGCGCTACGGTTCGCGCACGGTCGTCAAGGACGTCTCGCTCGACGTGAAGAGCGGTGAAGTGGTCGGCCTGCTCGGCCCGAACGGCGCCGGCAAGACCACGTCGTTCTACATGATCGTCGGTCTCGTGCCGCTCGATGCCGGCGAGATCGATCTCGACGGCAAGTCGATCAGCCTTCTGCCCATTCACAAGCGCGCTTCGCTCGGCTTGTCGTATCTGCCGCAGGAAGCGTCCGTGTTCCGCAAGCTCTCCGTCGAAGAGAACATTCGCGCCGTGCTCGAACTGCAATTCGGCGAGGACGGCAAGCGTCTGTCGAAAGATGCGATTGCGTCGCGCACGGAAGCGCTGCTCGACGAACTGCAGATTGCGCATCTGCGTGAGAACCCGGCGCTGTCGCTGTCGGGTGGCGAACGCCGCCGCGTGGAAATTGCCCGCGCGCTCGCAACCAACCCGAGCTTCATCCTGCTCGACGAACCGTTCGCGGGCGTGGACCCGATCGCCGTTCTGGAAATCCAGAAGATCGTCAAGTTCCTGAAGCAGCGCAACATCGGCGTGCTTATCACGGACCATAACGTCCGTGAAACGCTCGGCATCTGCGATCACGCCTATATCATCAGCGACGGCAGCGTGCTCGCAGCGGGCGCGCCCGGCGACATCATTGAAAACGAGAGCGTGCGCCGCGTCTATCTGGGCGAACACTTCCGCATGTGACACAAACGCACGCGGCGCGTGAACGCCGCGTGCAGCCCCGCCCTGGCGGCCCGTCCGGGCCGTTTCAAAAATCCGGCTGAGTAATTTTGACGGGCTACGCTGGCGCGCTGTCGCACGCGTTATCGCCCGTTCGCGCCAAAATCTGCGGCCCACGCGTTTTTGCGGGTGTCGCCAGGTATCGCGGTCGTGGCAAACTCTCTACAATGAATCACACATTGCCATGAAAGCCAGCCTCCAACTCCGCCTGTCGCAGCATCTTGCGCTGACACCTCAACTGCAACAGTCCATCCGGCTGCTGCAGCTGTCTACGCTCGAACTGCAACAGGAAGTCTCGATGGCGATCTCCCAGAATCCGCTGCTCGAAGCGGAGGACGACTGGATCGCGAGTCCGTTGCGCGTGGCCGCCGACGGTACGGTGATCGCCCAGACATCGCAGAACAACGCGCCGGAAGAAATGTCGAGCGCGCCGCCGTCATCGTCATCGTCTTCTTCGTCGGGCGAAAGCCAGGAAAGCAGCGAGCCTCAGGGTGTCGACGAGTACAACGGCCTTGGTTCGGACGCAAACGGCGAGTCGAGCCAGTGGAATCTCGACGATTACGGCCGTTCGGGCAACGCATCGGATGACGACGATCTGCCGCCGCTGCAGATCCATGAATCGACCACGACGCTGCGCGATCACCTGACTGCTCAACTTCGTGTGACGGGCGCGAGTTCGCGCGACCGTGCACTGATCACGTTCCTGATCGAATCGCTCGACGACGACGGTTATCTGACGGCCTCCTTCGACGAAATCCTCGCCGATCTGCCCGAAGAACTCGAAGTCGATACCGACGAACTGAACGCGGCTCTGGCGTTGCTGCACAGCTTCGACCCGGCGGGTGTCGGTGCGCGTTCGGCATCGGAATGTCTGCGATTGCAGCTGTGCCGGCTCGACGCGACGCCCACACGCGCGCTCGCGCTCGACATCGTCGCGCATCACCTGGAACTGCTTGCCGCACGCGATTTCACGCGTCTGCGCAAATACCTGAAGGCCAGCGACGACGACCTGCGCGAAGCGCATGCGCTGATCCGCTCGCTCGAACCGTTCCCGGGTGCGGCGTATGGCAAGGCCGAAGCGGACTACGTGGTGCCCGACATCATGGTGCGCAAAACGGCACAAGGGTGGCTGGCCGAACTGAACCCGGAAGTGGTGCCGAAGCTGCGCATCAACCATCTGTACGCGAATATCCTGCGTAACAATCGCGGCGATCCGGGCAGTGGTTCGCTGCGTCAACAGCTGCAGGAAGCGCGCTGGCTGATCAAGAATATCCAGCAGCGTTTCGAGACGATCCTGCGTGTCGCGCAGGCAATTGTCGAGCGTCAAAAGAACTTTTTCGCCCACGGCGAAATTGCCATGCGCCCCTTGGTTTTGCGGGAAATAGCTGATACGCTGGGTTTACACGAGTCGACTGTTTCGCGTGTGACAACCGGCAAGTACATGCTCACCCCATTCGGGACGCTTGAATTTAAGTACTTCTTCGGATCGCACGTGTCCACCGACACGGGGGGCGCGGCCTCGTCAACGGCCATTCGCGCACTCATCAAGCAACTGATAGGAGCAGAAGACACCAAATCTCCTCTTTCAGACAGCCGCATTGCCGAACTGCTGGCAGAACAGGGTTTCGTCGTAGCGCGCCGTACAGTTGCGAAATACCGCGAAGCACTGAAAATCCCGGCAGTCAATCTGCGCAAGTCTCTTTAGCCCGCTACCTCCTGTGGCGGGTATTTTCCGGCCGCGCCGCTGTTTGGCGGAGCAGGCTGGCCGATGCGACCTGCCAGCAGCCTGTCAAACGGGGGACGGCGTGGCAGATCGAAAGATCGACCGGCGCTCGCGCGATTCATGCGGACCAGGCGGCCACTAGCTTGGAGAAGCACTATGAATCTGAAGATCAGTGGACACCATCTCGATGTAACGCCAGCGTTGCGAGAATACGTGATCACCAAACTTGACAGGGTGCTAAGACATTTCGATCAGGTGATCGATGGCAGTGTGGTCCTCTCGGTCGACAACCACAAGGAAAAGGAAAAGAGACAAAAGGTTGAAATCAACCTGCATCTGAAGGGTAAGGACATTTTCGTCGAAAGCTGTGATGGCGACCTCTACGCCGCGATCGACCTGATGATCGACAAGCTAGACCGGCAAGTCATTCGTCACAAGGATCGCCTGCAGGGCCATCAGCACGAAGCGATCAAGTATCAGCCGCTGGCGGCGCAACCCGACGTGCCACCGCAATAAGCCATTAGAGGCTTTTCCTTAACCCCGCAAAACCGCCCTGAATCGGGCGGTTTTTTGTTTGTACGGAGTCTGCGCCACCTTTGCGCGCGGTGCACGGCATGCGACAGGTGTGGTTGCAATGGCACGCTCTGTACGGCGTCCCGATTTTTCACTCATGGCGCGGCGCACCATCGGTAGCAACCCTGTTCTATAATAAATCGGTTACCTTCGGGGTCTTTGTCCAGCCCGAGTCCTGCACAAAGGGATGATTGCGGGTCTCAAGAGCAGGGCTCATCGCGCATCGCTGGATTCGCCTTGAGCAGCTGCGAGGCATGGAACGCTTTTCAATCGCCACTGCGAGGAGAATCCAGGCGACCTTTGCGCCTGTCAACATGAATCGTTTAGCCAAATATCTTCCCCTCGAAAACGTCGTCGTCGGTCTAGCGGTTACAAGCAAGAAGCGCGTATTCGAGCAAGCGGGCCTGATCTTCGAAAACCAGAACGGCATCGCCCGCAGCACAGTGACTGACAATCTGTTCGCGCGCGAGCGTCTCGGTTCGACCGGGCTCGGCGAGGGCGTTGCCATTCCTCACGGCCGCATCAAGGGCCTCAAGCAGCCGCTCGCCGCTTTCGTGCGCCTGGCCGATCCGATCCCGTTCGAATCGCCCGATGGCC
Organism: Paraburkholderia sp. C35; assembly: GCF_003121405.1. Classification (GTDB taxonomy): domain Bacteria; phylum Pseudomonadota; class Gammaproteobacteria; order Burkholderiales; family Burkholderiaceae; genus Paraburkholderia. The sequence continues at coordinate 19,741 of NZ_QBUY01000026.1, forward strand.
AGCCCGTTTCGCTGCTGATCTTCCTGCTGGTTCCTGAACAGGCGACGCAACAGCACCTTGAAATCCTGTCGGAGATCGCCCAACTGTTGTCGGATCGCGAAGCGCGCGAACGGTTGCACACGGAAGAAGACCCGGAGGCGTTGCATCGCCTGCTGACTCAGTGGCAACCTTGAGATACCGGCGGCGCCTCGCGGTATGGGAAGCTCGCGTCAGGGCGTCCGTGCTGCGCGTCTGATTCGAGGCTTGCAGCCAGCAGGCGAAACACGGCTACACCCCAGCGGCACATACGAGGTCAGGGAGTCAGGGATTCATGGATACGTCCAGCATCAACGCCCAAAGCATTTTCGACGACAACGCCGCCGCGCTGAAACTCAGCTGGCTGACGGGGCATGAGGGCTGGGAACGCGGTTTCTCGGCGGAAACGGTTGCGACTGCAACGTCCAGCGCCGACCTCGTGGGCCACCTTAACCTGATCCACCCGAACCGGATCCAGGTGCTCGGCGACGCCGAAACCAACTACTACCAGCGCCAATCCGACGAAGACCGCTCGCGTCACATGGCCGAGCTGATCGCGCTGGAGCCGCCGTTCCTCGTGGTCGCAGGCGGCGTCGCCGCGCCGCCGGAACTGGTCCTGCGCTGCACGCGCTCGTCCACGCCGCTCTTCACCACGCCGATGTCGCCGGCTGCCGTGATCGACAGCTTGCGGCTCTACATGTCGCGCATCCTTGCGCCGCGTGCAACGCTGCACGGCGTGTTTCTCGACATCCTCGGCATGGGCGTGCTGCTGACGGGCGATTCCGGCCTCGGCAAGAGCGAACTCGGCCTCGAACTGATCTCACGCGGCCACGGTCTGGTGGCCGATGACGCCGTCGATTTCGTGCGCCTCGGCCCGGATTTCGTCGAAGGACGCTGCCCGCCGCTGCTGCAGAATCTGCTCGAAGTGCGCGGCCTCGGCCTGCTCGACATCAAGACGATCTTCGGTGAAACGGCCGTGCGCCGGAAAATGAAGCTGAAACTGATCGTGCAACTGGTGCGCCGTCCGGATGGCGAATTCCAGCGCCTGCCGCTCGAATCGCAAACCGTCGACGTGCTCGGCCTGCCGATCAGCAAGGTCACGATTCAGGTGGCGGCCGGCCGAAACCTCGCGGTGCTGGTCGAAGCGGCCGTGCGCAACACCATCCTGCAACTGCGCGGCATCGACACGCTGCGCGACTTCATGGACCGTCAGCGTCTTGCGATGCAGGACCCCGACAGCCAGTTTCCCGGCAAGCTGATTTGACGCAGATGTGCGCAAAGCCGCGGCGGTACAGCGGGTGGCACCGGATGCTATGATGAACCCAACGGATTCCACGACTCCATGCGCATTATCCTGATCACCGGTATCTCCGGCTCCGGCAAGTCTGTTGCGTTGAACGCGTTAGAAGACGCGGGGTATTACTGCGTCGACAATCTGCCGCCGCGCTTTCTGCCCGAACTTGCCGCATATCTCGCGGGCGACGGCCAGGACCGGCTCGCGGTCGCCATCGACGCACGCTCGGGCGCCTCGCTCGAAGACATGCCGGAAATGATCCGCGATCTCTCCGGCAAGCACGACGTCCGCGTGCTGTTCCTGAACGCCAGCACGCAGGCACTCATCCAGCGCTTTTCCGAAACACGCCGCCGCCATCCGCTGTCCGGTTCGCCCGCACACGATGCCGACGTCGGCGTGCTGACTTCGCTGGCCGAAGCCATCGAGCGCGAACGCGAACTGGTTGCGGGCCTTGTCGAGTTCGGCCATCAGATCGATACCAGCAACTTGCGGGCAAACGTTTTACGCGCGTGGGTCAAGCGTTTCATCGAACAGGAGCACACGGGCCTCGCGCTGATGTTCGAATCGTTCGGTTTCAAACGCGGCGTGCCGCTCGACGCCGATTTCGTCTTCGACGTGCGCACGCTGCCGAATCCGTACTACGACCGCGAACTGCGTCCGCTGACGGGGCTCGACAAGCCCGTCATCGATTTCCTCGAAGCCCTGCCCGTCGTCCAGCAGATGATCGGCGACATCGAGTCGTTCCTGCACAAGTGGCTGCCGCATTTCCGCGACGACAATCGCAGCTACCTCACCGTTGCAATCGGTTGTACGGGCGGTCAGCACCGCTCGGTATTCATCGCCGAAACGCTTGCCGCGCGTTTCGGGAGTGAAGCAAACGTGATAGTGCGGCATCGCGATGCGCCGATCGACGTCGACGACTCATCGAAACTGGTCGCCTGAGGGTCCCGCTGGTGGCTTGACCGGCCGCTCGGGGCGGCCCTAACGGAAAGCGTTGCGCCATGTCCTCTACACCGTCCGTGCTTGCCGATGTGCCGCTGTTTCCCTTGCACACAGTCCTGTTTCCCGATGGACTGCTGCCGCTGAAAATCTTCGAAGCGCGCTATCTCGACATGGCGCGCGACTGTCTGCGCGACAACACGTCGTTCGGCGTGTGTCTGCTGAAAAGCGGCGGAGAAGTCGCGCAACCCGATGAACCGTCGATACCGGAACATGTCGGCTGTCTTGCCGAGATCGACGTGTGTGATGTCGACGAATTCGGCATGCTGCTGATTCGCGCGCGCGGCACCAAACGCTTCCGGCTGCTGTCGCATCGTGTCGAATCGGGCGGACTGCTGGTGGGCATGGCTGAGTTGCTCGGCAGCGATGTGCCGCTCGAAGGCACGCAGTACATGGAAAAGTTCGGCGCGTGCGCGGAAGTGCTAGAGCGCATCATCGCGACGATCCGTGAGCGCGATCCCGAGAGTCTGCCGTTCGTCGAACCGTTCAGGCTCGACGATCCGACGTGGGTTTCGAACCGTCTGTCGGAAGTGCTGCCGATCGCGCTCAAGGCTCGTCAGAAGCTGATGGAGCTACAGGACGCGGGCGCACGCATCGACATCGTGCATCACTACATGCAGCAGCATCAACTGCTGTAACGCGACCGTTCAACGTTCAGATTAGCGAACCCTGCAGGCCTTCGAGCAGTTTGCGAACAGGCGCAGGGACGCCATACGCGTCGAGTTCGTTCAGCGATATCCACACGGTGTCTGCGTCGCGTGCTGCTGCATGCTTCGAAGAACGATCGAATTCAGCGATGCGCGGCTCGATATCCAGCTTGAAGTGTGTGAACACATGCGTGAGCGGCGCGAGCGGCGATACCTGATCTGAAGCGCCGAAGTCACGCGCGAGTTGCTTGAGCGCGGCTTCATCCACAGCTTCCGGCAAGCTCCACAAGCCGCCCCAGATGCCTGAAGGCGGACGCTTTTCGAGCATCACCGTATCACCATCGCGCAGCAGCAGCATCCACGTACGTCGCGTCGGCACGGTCTTTTTCGGGCGCGCTGCGGGCAGTTCACGTTGACGTCCCGTCACGTTCGCCACGCAATCGGCAGCGAACGGACAACGCACGCAATCCGGCTTGCCACGCGCGCACAGCGTCGCGCCGAAATCCATCAGACCTTGCGTGTACGCGCTGATGTCGTCGTCGCTTGCGCTCACGGGCAGCAGCGATTCCGCCAGCAGCCACATGCCGTTCTCCACCTTCTTCTCACCCGGAAAGCCTTCGACGCCGAACACGCGCGCCAGCACGCGCTTCACGTTGCCGTCGAGAATGGTCGCGCGCACGCCGTAAGCGAACGATGCAATCGCCGCGGCCGTCGATCGCCCGATACCCGGCAGCTCGGCCAATGCTTCGACGGAGTTCGGAAACTGCCCGCCATGCTGTTCGACCACCACCTGCGCACAGCGATGCAGATTGCGCGCTCGCGTGTAGTAACCGAGACCGGCCCAGAGGGTCATCACGTCATCGGCGGGTGCGGCGGCGAGCGCGGCGACATCCGGAAAACGCGCGAGAAAACGCGCGTAGTACGGAATCACCGTCGACACCTGAGTCTGCTGCAACATGATTTCGGATAGCCAGATGCGATACGGGTCGCGCGTGTTCTGCCACGGCAGGTCGTGGCGGCCATGTTCGCGCTGCCATGCGATCAGGCGCACAGAGAAATCGGACAGCGCGGGTATCCTGGGAGAATCGACAGGAGAAGCAGTCTTGGAAGCAGGAACGGACATGAACGGATCAGCGCTGACAGGTCGGACAGAAATAAGTGGAGCGTTGCCCCTGCACGATCTGTTTGATCGGCGTGCCGCATACGCGGCAGGGCTGGCCCGCGCGATCATAGACGAAATAGTCGAGCTGGAAATAGCCGCTCTCGCCATTGCTGCCGACAAAGTCGCGCAAGGTGCTGCCGCCCTTCTCGATCGCGGCGGCGAGCGTGACGCGAACTGCGTCCGCAAGCAGTTCGTAACGAACCAGCGAAACGCGGCCCGCGGCCGTGGTCGGCCGGATGCCGGCGCGGAACAGGCTTTCAGAGGCGTAAATGTTGCCCACGCCGACGACGATATCGCCCGCCAGCAGCGCCTGCTTCACCGATACCTTGCGCCCGCGCGTCTTGCGGAACATCAGCGAACCCGAGAACGACGGCGCGAAAGGCTCGACGCCGAGATCGGCCAGCAAGGGATGATCGAGAATGTCGCCATCCGAGCGCGGGTGCCATAAGACAGCGCCAAAGCGCCGCGGATCGCGGAAGCGCAAAATGAAGTCATCGAAGATCCAGTCGACGTGATCGTGCTTCGCGGCGGCAGGTGGATGCGGCATGTTGCGTAACACCCTGAGTGTTCCCGTCATGCCGAGATGCACGATGAACCAGCCTTCGTCGATCTCGAACAGCAGGTATTTGCCGCGCCGTTCCACCTTGTGGACCAGCCGGCCGTGCAACAGGCGAGCAAAGCCGGCTGGAATGGGCCAGCGCAGCGCGGGGTTACGCACTTCGACACGTTCGACACGGCGCCCCGCTACATACGGTTCGATTCCGCGTCGGGTGACTTCAACTTCTGGCAACTCTGGCATCTCTAACTGGTCTGTAACTTGCGTCCACGGTTATGCGCTTATTGTAGCGAGCGCGTTACAATCGACCGAAACATTGAACGGATATGTATGAACCTGTCCATCGTTAAGCAGTTTTTCAAGCGCCCTACGGGTGCGAACGGCGTACCGTACGCTGTTTCCGCACGCCGGATGCTGGGCGTGGCCGCTCTGGCTGTCTGGACGCTCGCCGCTTTGCCCGCGCATGCGCAGGATCCGTCGCCCGATTCGGATGACAACTCCGTCTCCGTGCAGGACGCTTTCGGCCCCGATTCCGCCGAAGACAAGACCAATCTGCCCAACATCGCGCTGACGAGCCAGATCGTCTTTCAGGTGCTCGCGGCGGAAGTCGCACTGCAGCGCAATCAGCCGGCGCCAGCGTATCAAACCTATCTCTCGCTTGCTCGCGACACGCACGACCCGCGCATGGCGCAGCGCGCGACGGAAATCGCACTTGCTGCACAAAGCCCGTCGGATGCGCTGACGGCGGCGCAATTGTGGCAACAGTATGCGCCGCAATCGGAACGCGCCGCGCAGCTGGATGCGTCGCTGCTCGTGCTGTCGGGCAAGCCTGACGACGCAAAGCCGATGCTGGCGAGCGAACTCGCGAAGATCCCGCCCGAGAACCGCGGCAACGGCATTCTCGCGCTGCAACTGCTGATCTCGCGCGGGCCGAATCGCGTGGGCGGCCTGCACGTGCTGCAGGATCTGCTCGCGAACGACATGAACCGCCCGGAAGCGCAATTCGCCATCGCCCGCCAGCAACTGATCGCCGACGATGCACCCGGCGCGCGCAAGTCGCTCGAACAGGCACTGCAGCTGAAGCCCGACTATCTGCCGGCGGCGTTGATGCTGTCGCAGATGGGACCGGAAGAGCGCAAGGAAGGCATCGCGTCGCTCGAAAAGTATGTGCAGGCGAATCCGAAGTCGCATGAAGCGCGGCTCGCACTCGCGCAGATGTATCTGGCCAGCGATCGCCTCGACGACGCGCAGAAACAGTTCGAGTACATGCAGAAGGACAACCCGAACGATCTGACGCCGCTGATGGCGCTTGCGCTCATCAAGATCCAGCAGAAAAACCTGCCGGAAGCGCAGAACTATCTGCAGCAATACGCGCAGAAGGCCGAGAAGACGCCGGGCGCGGATCCCGGTCAGGCGTATATCTACCTCGCGCAACTGTCGCTCGAGCAGAAAGACACGGCCGGCGCGAACCGCTGGCTGGACAAGATTCCGGCTACGAGCACGCAGTACGTCGCCGCGCAGATCACGCGCGCACAGCTGCTGCAACGTGACGGCAAAGTGGATGAAGCGCGCAAGCTGCTCGCCGGCATGCACCCGCAGGATCCGCACGAACAGGCGCTGGTCGCCCGCACCGACGCCGCCATCCTGTTCGACGCGAAGCGGTATCCGGAAGCCGAGGCGCGTCTTGCGCAAGCCACCAGCGATTTCCCGGACGACCCTGATCTCACGTACGACTACGCAATGGCCGCCGAGAAGAACGGTCATTTCGACGTGATGGAAACGCAGTTGCGCAAACTGATGCGCACGCAACCGGACAATGCCCAGGCGTACAACGCGCTCGGCTATTCGCTCGCGGACCGCGGCCAGCGTCTTCAGGAAGCGGACAAGCTGGTCGAGAAGGCGCTCGCGCTGTCTCCGAACGATGCGTTCATCATGGACAGCGTCGGCTGGGTCAAGTACCGGCTCGGCGATAACTCGGATGCGATCCGCGTACTGCGCAAGGCCTATGATCTTCAGCCGAATGCCGAAATCGGCGCGCATCTGGGTGAAGTGCTGTGGAAGAGCGGCGACCAGGATCAGGCCCGCGCCGCATGGCGCGACGCGCGCAAGCTCGAACCCGACAACGATACGCTCGTCAAAACGCTCAAACGTTTTCAGGTGAACGATCTCTGATGTCCTTTTCCCTGCCCGCTTTTTCCTTTCCAGCGCCGCGCCGCGCGGCGCTGGGTCTTGCAGCCGCAGCCATCGTAGCCTTGTCGGGTTGCGCGTCCGTCAAGCCGCAAGGTCCGTCGCTGTCGAATGCCGCAACGGATCTCACCACGCAGACCAGCCGCGCGTATCACGGTCGATTCGCCGTTCAATACGTCGATCAGAACGGCCAGCAGCGCAACGCGTACGGCAACTTCGACTGGCAGGAACGTGGCGACACCGTCACGCTGCAACTGCGCAATCCGCTTGGGCAGACCATGGCGATCGTGACGTCGTCGCCGTCTTCGGCCACGCTCGAACTGCCGAACCGCCAGCCGCTGACAGCCGATAACGTCTCGACGCTGATGCAGAATGCGCTTGGTTTTGCACTGCCCGTCGAAGGGCTGCGCTACTGGCTGCAGCCTTCCGTTGCGCCGACATCGAAGGCCAGGACCGAGAAGGATCCGCAGCAGGAGACGCGTCTGAAGGAAATCCAGCAGGACGGCTGGACCATCGACTATCTCGCCTATGCCGATGCGCCTGCAACCGGCGTGAAGCGCGTGAACCTCGCGCGCACCGAACCACCGCTCGATATCAAGCTCGTGCTCGACCAGTAACCCGCACGCGCGATTTGCCAAGACTCATGATTGAAACAAACGACTCGCTGCGCGACTGCCTCGCTCCAGCGAAGCTGAACCTCTTCCTGCATATCACCGGCCGTCTGCCGAACGGCTATCACGCACTGCAGACGGTATTCCAGTTGCTCGACTGGGGCGACACGCTGCACTTCACGCGTCGCGACGATGGCGCGATCACACGCGGCACCGATATCGCCGACGTTCCCGCCGACAGCGATCTCACCGTGCGCGCTGCAAAGCTGCTCAAGGAACACACGGGAACGCGCCAGGGCGTGAACATCGAGATCGACAAGATCCTGCCGATGGGCGCTGGCCTTGGCGGCGGCAGCTCCGATGCAGCGACTACGCTGCTCGCGCTGAACCGTCTGTGGAAGCTCGATCTGCCGCGCGCTGAACTGCAAGCGCTCGCACTGAGACTCGGCGCCGATGTGCCATTTTTTGTTTTTGGAAAAAATGCGTTCGCTGAGGGTGTCGGAGAGGCACTCGAGCATGTACAATTGCCGCCGCGCCACTTTCTGGTGGTGACACCGAGAGTTCATGTTCCAACGTCAGCAATTTTCTCCGAAAAAGAGTTGACAAGAGATACAAAGCCTCTCATAATAACGGACTTTCTTGCACAACAAAGCTGCGACGCAAGATGGCCAGACAGTTTTGGCCAGAATGACATGCAGCAAGTTGTCGTGGGAAAATACGCGGAAGTTGCGCAGGTGCTGAGATGGTTTGATAACATCGCGCCGGCGCGGATGACGGGATCAGGCGCAAGCGTTTTTGCAGCGTTCCGTAGTCGAGATGAAGCAGTTGCGGTGCAAGCCAAACTGCCAGTCGAGTGGAACAGTGCAGTAACGGCAAGTCTGGATACGCATCCACTCTTTGCTTTCGCGGCATAAGTTTCGTTTCACTGAATGCCCTACACATTCAGTGAAGCTCAAAGTTAGTGTAGGGGAGTCGCCAAGTTGGTCAAGGCACCGGATTTTGATTCCGGCATGCGAGGGTTCGAGTCCTTCCTCCCCTGCCATAATTTCTCGCAGTTCCTCGCCTCCCACAGCCTGAAGCAGGTGCATGATGAGCAGCCATGACGGCCTGATGGTTTTTACTGGCAACGCAAATCCTGCGCTTGCACAGGAAGTCGTCAAGATCCTCGGTATTCCCCTCGGCAAAGCAATGGTCTCCCGGTTCTCCGATGGTGAGATCCAGGTCGAGATTCAGGAAAACGTACGTGGCAAGGACGTCTTCGTCCTCCAGTCCACCTGCGCGCCGACCAACGACAATCTGATGGAACTGATGATCATGGTCGATGCGCTCAAGCGCGCATCTGCTGGCCGGATCACTGCAGCCATCCCCTATTTCGGCTATGCCCGTCAGGATCGTCGCCCGCGCTCGGCGCGTGTTGCGATTTCGGCGAAGGTCGTGGCGAACATGCTGGAAATCGCTGGCGTCGAGCGGATCATCACGATGGATCTGCACGCTGACCAGATTCAAGGTTTCTTCGATATCCCCGTCGACAACATCTACGCCACGCCCGTGCTGCTCGGCGATCTGCGCAAGCAGAATCACGAGAACCTGCTGGTCGTGTCGCCGGACGTCGGCGGTGTGGTTCGCGCCCGTGCGCTGGCCAAGCAGCTGAACTGCGATCTGGCCATCATCGACAAGCGTCGTCCGAAGGCGAACATCGCTGAAGTGATGAACATCATCGGTGAAGTCGACGGTCGTACCTGCGTGATCATGGACGATATGGTCGACACGGCCGGCACGCTCTGCAAGGCTGCGCAAGTGCTGAAGGAACGTGGCGCGACGAAGGTGTTCGCGTACGCAACTCACCCGGTTCTGTCGGGTGGCGCAGGTCCGCGTATCGCAGCATCGGCGCTCGACGAACTGGTCGTGACCGACACCATTCCGCTCAGCGAAGAAGCGCGTCAGTGCACGAAGATCCGCTCGCTGACGAGCGCCGGTCTGCTGGCTGAAACGTTCTCGCGTATCCGTCGCGGCGACTCGGTGATGTCGCTGTTCGCGGAAAGCTAAAGTATTCGCGAAAGCGCCGCATGATGAATGCGGCGCTTTTGCATTTCGGTGTGAGCGAACGAAGGTTCATGCCGTTTTGTCTGGGGTCTTCCTGAAAGACCCGTTTTACTGCCTGGTCGCGGGCAGATAATGGAGAAGCAAATGAAAGTAGTCGCTTTCGAGCGTAATCTGCAAGGTACGGGTGCGAGCCGCCGCCTGCGTAACTCGGGCAAGGCCCCGGGCATCGTGTACGGCGCTGGCGAACCGCAACTGATCGAACTCGATCACAACGCGCTGTGGCACGCACTGAAGAAAGAAGCATTCCACTCGTCGATTCTCGACCTGGAAGTGGCAGGCAAGTCGCAACAGGTTCTGCTGCGCGACGTGCAATACCACCCGTTCCGTCAGATCATTCTGCACGTGGACTTCCAGCGCGTCGACGCGAAGAAGAAGCTGCACACGAAGGTGCCGCTCCACTTCATGAACCAGGAAACCAACCCGGCTGTTAAGACGGGTGGCGCGATCATCTCGCACGTCATCAACGAAATCGAAATCGAATGCCTGCCGGCCGCTCTGCCGGAATTCATCGAAGTCGATCTCGTGAAGATCGAAGCGGGTCAATCGCTGCACGCAACGGACATCGTTCTGCCGGCTGGCGTCGCACTGGTTGCGCACCTCGTCGCAGAAAACCCGGTTATCGTTTCGGCTCCGATTCCTGCTGGCGCCCAGTCGGAAGAAGCAGCAGAAGGCGACAAGCCGGCTGCCGAATAAGTACCGCTATCCTCTCGATCCGTTTCAATGGAACGGTCGACGTAACCCGCCGCGGTTCGCCCCGGCGGGTTTTTTTTCGGTTTTTTCAGGCTGTGCGGCATACCGTGCGGCCCACTCGAACATGATCAAGCTGATCGTCGGGCTCGGCAATCCGGGCGCCGAATATACCGCGACCCGTCACAACGCCGGCTTCTGGCTCATCGACCAACTCGCGCGCGAGGCGGGCACGACGCTGCGCGACGAACGCCGCTTTCACGGCTTCTATGCGAAAGCGCGTCTGTACGGCGAGGAAGTGCATCTGCTGGAACCGATGACGTATATGAACCGTTCAGGTCAATCGGTCGTCGCGCTCGCGCACTTCTTCAAGATCCTGCCGGATCAGATTCTGGTCGCGCATGACGAACTGGATCTGCCACCCGGCACCGTCAAGCTAAAGCTCGGCGGCGGTAGCGGCGGACACAACGGGCTGAAGGACATTTCCGCGCATCTGTCGACGCAGCAATACTGGCGTCTGCGTATCGGCATCGGGCATCCGCGCGATCTGATTCCCGAAAGCGCGCGTGCGGGCGCGAAGCCCGACGTCGCGAACTTCGTGCTGAAGCCGCCGCGCAAGGAAGAGCAGGACGTGATCGATGCGTCGATCGAGCGTGCGCTCGCGGTGATGTCGACCGTCGTCAAGGGCGAACTCGAACGCGCGATGATGCAGTTGCATCGCAACCCCTGAACGCCAACAGAGGAGTCGAACTTGAGCCGCTTCTGGAGCGACATCGTTCATCGGTTGACGCCGTATGTGCCGGGCGAACAGCCTGCGCTTGCGCATCCCGTGAAGCTGAACACCAACGAGAATCCGTATCCGCCCTCGCCTGCTGTCGTGAGCGCGATCCGCGACGAGCTCGGCGAGCATGGCGAATCGCTGCGCCGTTATCCCGATCCCACTGCGCGCGTGTTGCGTGAGACAGTCGCCGCGTATCACGGGCTGACAACCGATCAGGTGTTCGCGGGTAACGGCTCGGATGAAGTGCTCGCGACGGTGTTTCAGGCGCTTCTGAAGCACGACAAGCCAATCCTGTTTCCGGACGTCACGTACAGCTTTTATCCGACGTACGCGCGTCTCTACGACATCGCATACCAGACAATTCCACTCGACGACGCATTCCAGATTCGTATCGCAGATTACGCGCAGCCGAACGGCGGCATTCTCTTTCCCAATCCGAATGCACCGACAGGTCACGCGTTGCCGCTTTCGGAGATTGAACGAGTTGTCGCATCGAATCCTGACTCGGTGATCATCGTGGACGAAGCGTACGTGGACTTCGGCGCGCAATCTGCGATTTCTCTGATCAACAAGTATCCGAATCTTCTCGTGGTGCATACGACGTCGAAGTCGCGCTCGCTGGCGGGAATGCGCGTGGGCTTTGCATTCGGCGATGCTGCGCTGATCGATGCACTGAATCGCGTGAAGGACAGCTTCAACTCGTATCCGCTCGATCGTCTGGCGCAAGCGGCCGCGACGGCCGCGTACAAGGACGACGCGTGGTTCCGCTCGAATACCGACAAGGTGATCGCCAGCCGCGAACGTCTGACGGCACAACTGACCGCGCTGGGATTCGAGGTCGTGCCTTCGTCAGCGAATTTCGTGTTCGCGCGTCACGAAGGCTATGATGCGGCCGCGCTCGCCGCGCAACTGCGGGAAAAGGAAATCTTCGTGCGGCACTTCAGGTTGCCGCGCATAGACCAGCATTTGCGCATCTCGATCGGCACGGACGCCGAGTGCGACACGCTGATCGATGCGTTGAAGGAGATCTTGAGCGGCTACGTCGGCTAGAAAGCCAGCCAGCGCAAAGACAACCGGCGGGTCCGCCAGCCTCACGCAAACGGACCCGCCGCTTCAGATTCCAGATCAATCAGGCGCTCTTCGCAGCCTGCAATCCATTGTACTTCTCCATCAACTGTTCCTGCGACTCCAGATGCTCCGGACTACGCGGAATGCACTCGACGGGACACACCTGCACGCACTGCGGCTCATCGAAATGGCCGACGCATTCCGTGCATTTCTTCGGGTCGATCACGTAGATTTCCGGGCCCATCGAAATCGCGTCGTTCGGGCACTCAGGCTCGCACACGTCGCAATTGATGCACTCGTCGGTAATCATCAGGGCCATGCTGTTCTCACTTCCTGCCAGCGCGCACTCGATGCACACCGGCTAACGTTCCGTAATCCGCAATTTTACGCCTGACAGCGAGACCACGCTAAGCGTCGGGTTATCGACCGTGAAGCCATGGAGCCAAAGTCACGCCATCAGGCTAACGCGAAATCACGGCTTGGCAGCGCGTGCCGCGTCGTTCTCCGCAACCTTGTCCTGCAGCCGCTTTTCCACCGACGGAAACACGAACTTGCTCACATCTCCGCCCAGTTGGGCGATTTCGCGCACGATCGTGCCCGAAATGAACTGATATTGATCCGACGGTGTCATGAACATGGTCTCGACGTCGGGCAGCAGGTAACGGTTCATGCCCGCCATCTGAAACTCGTACTCGAAGTCCGACACGGCGCGCAGGCCGCGCACGATCACGCGCGCGTTGTTGACCCTGACGAAATCCTTCAATAGCCCCTTGAAGCTCATCACCTGCACGTTCGGATAATGGCCGAGCACCTCGTTGGCTATCTCGAGGCGCTCTTCGAGCGAAAAGAAGGGCCGCTTGTTGCGGCTGTCCGCCACGCCGACCACCAGCGTGTCGAAAATGCTCGATGCGCGACGCACGAGGTCTTCGTGACCGCGCGTGAGCGGGTCGAACGTACCCGGATACACGGCGACAACCATGGGATTTCTCCTCTCTACAGACTAGAAGGCGTGCCGGAACACACCTCGCAGGACTCGTCTCGCGACGATACCGCGCACGTAGCGGCAAACCGCCCGGCGCTTGTTATGGAACGCGCATTATTCCTCATTTTCGCGCTGCAGCAAATGATAGTGGACCGCGCCCGCCTTACCCTGCCGGACCACGGACCAGCCTTCCAGCGCCGCATGTCCGGCCGTGTCCAGCGCTTCGCCGGACTCGACATAGAGGAAGCCGTCGGTGCTCAGCAACGGCACGGACAGTTCGAGCGCGCGGCCAAGCAGATCTTCGCCGAAGGGCGGATCGAGGAACACCACATCGAACGAGCCGGGCGCAAGGCTCGCGGCAAGACGCAAGCCGTCCGCTTCGGCGATTTCGATGGCGCCTGCCGCCAGCTTGGCCTGGTTCGCCCGCAACTGGGCTGCCGCACGCGCGTTGCGTTCGACCATCAGCACGCGCGCAGCGCCGCGCGAGGCGGCCTCGAAGCCGAGCGCGCCGCTGCCGGCGAAAAGATCGAGACAGCGCTGGCCGTCGAGGTCCTGGCCGAGCCAGTTGAAGAGCGTCTCCCGAACACGGTCGGGCGTCGGCCTCAGACCGTCGAGATCGACCACGGGCAGCGGCGTGCGCTTCCAGTCGCCGCCGATGATGCGGATCGTATGCGCGTGGCCACGGCCGGACGGCGCGCTTTTTGCGCCTGATTTCTGGCCGGGTTTGGCGCGTGAAGGGGAAGGTCGGGACATGCGGTTAATCTGTTGAGCGTGTGCCCGCCGAAGCTCGTGCGGACCGTCGCGCTATACGTCGCGCTGTTCATCGATCCACACGCCGAAAGGCGGGCCGGAACGCCCACGTTACCACACGCGTGAAGCCGCCTTCGCCGAAGTTCACCGCGCCGGTGCACGCTGCCCGCGTTCACGACGCCGCCTGGCGCGCCTGATAAAATGTGCGGCTTCCAGCGCCTCGCATGCCGCGCTGCGATGCGGCGGCCGCCGGCCTGCCGTGTCGCGCATCGCCGGTCGCGGCCACGCATCGCCGGGCCGCACGCAGGAATCCGGCGCAATCTCACTCCAGCCCAGACCATGTTCAGCTTTTTCAAACGATTCAAGGGTTCCAAGGCCGACGACACGCCTGAAGCGCCGCAAGCCGATTCCGGCGCCGACGTCGACACACAGGACGTCGCTGAAGCCGAAGCGCCTGCCGTCGCGCGCTCGCAGCCCGTGCCGGATTCCGCCGATGCACCCGAGTTCGATCCCGACTACGTCCCCGATGCTGCCGACTTCGAAGACACGGACGTACAAGACACAGAAGACGAAGCCGCTGAAATCGTCCCGCCGCCCGTGCCTGAAGCCGCCGCGAAGCGTTCGTGGCTGACGCGTCTGCGCAGCGGCCTGTCGAAGACGAGTTCGAGCATCACGGGCATTTTCGTCGGCACGAAGATCGACGAAGACCTGTACGAAGAACTCGAAACCGCGCTGCTGATGTCCGACGCGGGTGTCGACGCGACCGAGTTTCTGCTCGAAGCGCTTCGCGAAAAAGTGCGCGCCGATCGCCTCACCGATCCGCAGCAGGTCAAGGACGCCTTGCGCACCTTGTTGATCAACTTGCTCAAGCCACTGGAAAAGTCCCTCACGCTCGGCCATTACCAGCCGACTGTGATGATGATCGCGGGCGTCAACGGCGCGGGCAAGACGACCAGCATCGGCAAGCTGGCCAAGCATATGCAGCGCTTCAACCAGTCGGTGCTGCTGGCCGCAGGCGACACGTTCCGCGCCGCCGCGCGCGAGCAGCTCGCGATCTGGGGCGAGCGCAACAACGTGACCGTCGTGCAACAGGAAAGCGGCGACCCGGCTGCCGTGATTTTCGACGCCGTCGGCGCAGCGCGTGCCCGCAAGATCAATGTGGTGATGGCCGACACGGCTGGCCGCCTGCCGACTCAGCTTCACCTGATGGAAGAACTGCGCAAGGTGAAGCGCGTGATCGGCAAGGCAATGGACAGCGCACCACACGAAGTGCTGCTCGTCATCGACGCCAACACCGGTCAGAACGCGCTCGCCCAGGTCAAGGCATTCGACGACGCGCTCGGCCTTACCGGCCTGATCGTGACGAAACTCGATGGCACGGCGAAGGGCGGCATTCTCGCGGCGATCGCGCGGCAACGTCCCGTGCCCGTGTACTTTATCGGCGTGGGCGAAAAGGTCGAAGACTTGCAGCCGTTCAGCGCGGAAGAGTTTTCGGACGCCTTGCTGGGCTGATGCGATCATCTTCGCCTGAAACTGGCGGCTGAAAATAAAAAGGGCGTCATGCATTTGCATGACGCCCTTTTTCATTGCCATCGGCGTTGTTGCGCGTTACTCCGCATCGGGCTGCGTACCTGGCTCCGCGCGAGCGAACGCGTCGAGCGAATTTGCGTAATCGCAGATACGCTGGATGGTCGGATACGGCGTCATATCGACCTTGAAGCGGTTCGCGTTGAACACCTGCGGCACGAGGCACAGATCGGCGATGGTCGGCGTATCGCCGTAACACAGCTTGCCCGCGCGACCGTCCGCAACGAGATACGCTTCGAGCGCGGCAAAACCCGAGCTGATCCAGTGGTGATACCACGCGTCCTTCACCTCGTCGGTCACGCCCACGGTGCGCTTCAGATACTTCAGCACGCGCAGGTTGTTCAACGGATGAATCTCGCACGCGAGTTGCTGCACGAGCGAGCGGACATAGGCCCGATCGGCAGGATTCGACGGCAGCAACGGCGGCTCGGGATGCGTCTCGTCGAGATACTCGATGATCGCCAGCGACTGCGTGATCACGTGTTCGCCGTCCACCAGCGTCGGCACGACGGCATCGTGATTGAGCTGCCGATACTCCGGCTTGAATTGCTCGCCGCCGTCGCGCAGCAGATGCACCGGCAGATATTCGTACTGCAGGTTCTTCAGGTTCAGCGCAATCCGCACGCGATACGACGCCGAACTACGAAAGTAGCTGTACAGCTTCATTGTGTTTTGCTCTCCCTGAATGTCGCCGGCTACGTCAGACGACACGCACGCTGAACTCGCCGATACCGTCCACGCCGCCCTTCATCAGATCGCCCTTCACGATCGCGCCGACGCCTTCGGGCGTGCCCGTGAAAATCAGGGCGCCCGGTTGCAGTTCGAAGAAACCGGACAGGTATTCGATCGTCTCAGCCACCGCCCAGATCAGTTGCGAAACGTCCGAGCGCTGCTTCTCTTCGCCGTTCACGGTGAGCCAGATCGCGCCCTTGCCGATGTGACCGACCTTCGACGCCGGATGAATCGGGCCGAGCGGCGCCGAGTGATCGAAGCCCTTCGCCGTGTCCCACGGACGGCCCAGCTTTTTCGCTTCGGCCTGCAGGTCGCGGCGCGTCATGTCGAGACCGAGCGCGTAACCGTAGACGTGATCGAGCGCATTGGCAGCAGGGATGTTCTTGCCGGCCTTGCCGATGGCCGCGACCAGTTCCATCTCGTAGTGCACGTTCTTCGACTGCGCCGGATACGGAAATTCGCCAGTAGCACCCGGCGCGACGTACAGCACGGCGTCAGCGGGCTTGGCGAAGAAGAACGGCGGTTCGCGGTCGGGATCGTGGCCCATTTCGCGCGCATGCGCCTCGTAATTGCGGCCGACGCAGTAAATACGGCGCACCGCGAACTGATCGTCCGATCCGACGACTGGCACTGCCGTCACCGGCGCTGGCGCAAACACATAACCCATTCCGTTCTCCGTCTTCTATTGAGTTGAGCCGCCATGACGCGGCGAAGCATTGAGTGTAACGCGTCACCGTTTCCCACGTTGCCTGGCCAAACGGCCAGGTGGCGCACGCTGAGACCGTGCCGTAAGGTTCATGGCAGCCCATGAATGTGCGCGCGTTTTGCGAGTGCATCCGGCATGCGATACTCGAAAGCAACCAGGCCGCCGCCGTCCCCAGAACACCGATTTCCCCGATGACCGATCTCACCGACACCACTCCCTTCCCCTGCGCCCGATTCATCAAGGAAATCGGCCGCGGGCCCAACGGCGCACGCGCTCTCTCGCCGGACGATACGCACGCGCTGTATGCCGCGATGCTCGATGGCCGCGTGTCCGATCTGGAACTGGGCGCGATCCTGCTCGCATACCGCGTGAAAGGCGAATCTGCCGACGAACTCGCCGCGATGCTCGCCGCCGCGCACGCTTCGTTCGAGCCGGTCAACGTGAAGCACGGCGCGCATCAGGCCGTGTCGATCCCGAGCTACAACGGCGCGCGCAAGCAGCCGAACCTCGTGCCCCTGCTGGCGCTGCTGCTCGCACGCGAGGGCGTGCCCGTGCTGGTGCATGGCGTGACGGAGGATCCGGGCCGCGTGACGAGTGCCGAGATTTTTGCGCACCTGAATCTGGCACCCGCACAGACGCAAGGAGACATCGAATCGAGTCTGGCAAACCAGCGGGTCGCTTTTGCGCCAATCGGAACACTCGCGCCGAAGGTCGCGCGGCTGCTGTCGCTGCGCCGGCGCATGGGTGTGAGGAACTCGACGCATACGCTGGTGAAGATTCTCCAGCCGTTTGCGCCGGCCGGTTTGCGGCTGGTGAACTACACACATCCGCCGTATCGCGAGAGTTTGACCCAGCTGTTCGTCTCGCATCCCGATGCGGCTGTCGGCGGTGCGCTGCTCGCGCGCGGCACGGAAGGCGAAGCAGTGGCCGATACGCGCCGTCAGGTACAGATCGACTGGTTGCATGACGGCATCTGCGAGACGCGCGTGGCGGCAGAGCGTTCGTCTCCCGATGCGCCGGAAGTCGATCTGCCTGAAGGACGCGACGCGCCCACTACGGCAGCGTGGATCGACGCCGTTTTGCGTGGCGACGCGCCCATTCCGGCCGCGATTACGCGTCAGGTCGAACTGATCGTCGAGATCGCGCAGAAGGCCGCCTGACAAGGCTTGCGGGTTAGCCAGCACAGCACCGGAAACGCCTGAAGGAACGCAAAACAGCAAATCGCCGGTTGACAGCCTCACGCCGCCTCGCTTATCTTGTAAAGATGCGTTCCATTCCGAACACCCTCCGAATTACCCTCGGCCGCCTAGCGCGGCCCCTATCGCTACGTCTAGCGTAAGCAAGGCGTAGCGCCGCACGCAGTCGCCACAGCGACTCGCGGCGGTCCTCAAAGCAGTTCCTGTTGCACCCCAGTCCGTAGTTCCTTCAAAACCTGTAGTCGTCCGTATTCGTCCGTTTATCGCGCGGATGAATCGCGAGGGTCAAATGCACGTTGCATGGGCTTCCGTTCCAGTCGTCGCCTTCGTCATCGTTCCGATGACATTGTTCGTTCGCGCCCGTTCGTTGCTCCCGCTAGCGCCCGGCTCGCGGGACGTGCATCTGTGGCAGCCCGCCAGCCGCTCGACGCCACATCACCCAGCACACGACTAGACGAATCGAACGAGGCCTTACCATGATGCGCAACCCTGCCGAGAAGTACCGTCCCTTCCCCACCGTCCGTTTGACCGGCCGCAAGTGGCCCACCCGCACGATCGAGCACGCGCCGATCTGGATGAGTACCGACTTGCGCGACGGCAACCAGTCGCTGATCGAGCCGATGAGCATCGCGCAGAAGACCGAGTTCTTCGAGATGCTCGTCGCAATCGGTTTCAAGGAGATCGAAGTCGGTTTTCCGTCGGCGTCGCAAACCGACTTCGATTTCGTGCGCAAGCTGATCGACGAAAAGCGCATCCCCGACGATGTGACCATCGAAGTGCTCGTGCAGTCGCGTGAAGACCTGATCGCGCGCACCTTCGAGGCGCTCGAAGGCGTGCCGCGCGCGATCGTTCACCTTTACAACGCGATCGCGCCGTCGTTCCGCAAGATCGTGTTCGGGTTGTCGCAGGAAGAGGTGAAGGCACTGGCCGTGGACGGCACGCGCATGATTCGCGAGCACGCCGATGCCCGTCCGCAGACGCACTGGACCTACCAGTATTCGCCCGAAACCTTCAGCATGACCGAGTTGCCGTTCGCGCGCGAAGTCTGCGACGCCGTCGCGCAGACGTGGCGTCCGACGCGCGATCACAAGATGATCGTGAACCTGCCCGCCACGGTCGAAGCGGCGACGCCGAACGTCTACGCCGACCAGATCGAGTGGATGGACCGCAATCTCGGTTATCGCGACAGCATCGTGTTGTCGGTGCATCCGCATAACGACCGCGGCACGGCCGTCGCCGCCGCCGAACTCGCGTTGATGGCGGGCGCGGACCGCATCGAAGGATGTCTGTTCGGCAACGGTGAGCGCACGGGCAACGTCGATATCGTGACGCTCGCGATGAACCTCTACACGCAGGGCATCGATCCCGGCCTCGACTTCTCGGATATCGATGCCGTGCGCCGCGTGGTCGAGCGCTGCAACCAGATTCCTGTGCACCCGCGCCATCCGTATGCCGGCGACCTCGTCTACACGGCGTTCTCCGGCTCGCATCAGGACGCGATCCGCAAGGGTTTCGCGCAGCAACAGCCCGACGCCGTGTGGGAAGTGCCGTATTTGCCCATCGATCCCGCCGATGTGGGCCGCAGCTACGACGCCGTGATCCGCGTGAACAGCCAGTCCGGCAAGGGCGGCGCGACGTATCTGCTCGAACGCGGCATGGGCTTCGCGCCGCCGCGCCGCGTGCAGATCGAGTTCAGCCACGCGGTGCAGTCGGTGGCCGATCAGTCGGGCGAGGAAGTGACGGGCGATGCCGTCTGCGCGCTGTTCGCCCGCGAATATTTCGAGGCGGACGGTCCGGCGCAACGCGTGAATGGCTCGACGGTGCGCTGGAACAAGCGCGAGATCAGCGTGCCGGCAACCGCCGCAGCAAGCATCGACGGCCATGAGGCGTATGCGAAAGCGGTCGCGCGCGAAATGGCAGCGGCCGCCGACGTCGCGATCGAAATCACCTCGTTCGAGACCATGCGCACGACGGATGGCCGCACCGCCGTATTCGTCGCCAGCCGCGTCGGCGAGCAGCCGTTGCGGCATGGCGTAGGTGTCGCGCAAGACGAAATGACGGCCGTCGTCGATGCTGTCGTCAGCGGCGTCAATCGCGCGGGTTGGGCAGCCGTCGACCGGCGTGTGGCGGCGTAACACTGCGTAACGACGACACGGCACGCACCGCCAACGTCGTCAGCCGCAAGAAAGGATTCAGCAGGACCGCAGAAGCGCAAACGCCGGCGATCAACCGTCGCCGGCGCGCACGGACCGCTCAGGAAGCGACATCCGTCAGATATAGAGTGACAGCGCGATCCGCGTCACTCGATCGCGCAACGCGTCGCCTGCCATGCGATCAGCCGCCACTTGCCGCCTTCCTGCGCCTGAATCGCCATGTAGGCAATCGGAAAAAGCAGCGCGCCGTTGTTCGCTTCCATCTCGATCAGCGCGCGCCCGGTGACGACGCAGGTCTCGCTGCCGACAGGCAGCACGTCCTGCGACTGCACCTCGATCTGGCGATAACGCCGGCGCCCGGCCGTAATGCCGTCGATGAACTGCTGCTTCGACTCGCGTTTGCCGTTCGTATGGACGTATATGACGTGGTCCGACAGCAGCGCGTCGAGTTGCTGGCCGTTTCCTTCCACCATCGCGCGAAAACGATCGCGCTCCAGCCCGCGAATCGCTTCGATCACTTTAGCCGCCATCGCGTTCGCCCCTATCGACGACAGCGCCGACAACGGCCGCAGTCGTCAGAAGTTGTACTGCACGTAAATCTGCTGGAAATTTATACCAGGATTCGGCTCTTTGATACTTGCATTGGAAACGTGCTGAAACCGGTAGCCGAACTGATACTGCTGATGCTCGCCGAATTGCGCGCCCACGCCCACCATGTCGGCGAACTGGAACGCCGAACTGAGTGTGTAGGTCGAAGAAATGCGGGGATGCGTCAGCAGCCGCACACCGACGCCGGCTTCGACGAACGGGCGGAAATAACCCGAGCCTTTGATGAACCGCACCACCGGCGTCACGCCGAATTCGCCGACATTGTCGTGAACGTTGCCTTCATCCGTATGCCACCAGGCCGCGTGCGCTTCGCCGATCAGCGCAAAGTGCCAGCCGCCGATTTCCCACCAGGTCAGGTTCGGATCCCAGACAAAACCGAGATCGAGTTTGCGGACGTGGTGATCGGCCAGACCACCCGCGATCTGAACACCGAACTGATCCGCCGAAGCCAGACTGCACACGCCGAGTAGCGCCACGGCGACAGCACATTTGAGTGCCAGATTAGACGAAGCCTTGTTCTTGTTTTCCATCGTACGTCCACCGGATGCGGGGTTGAGCGAGGACATCGCGACTGACATTTTAGAGATAGAAGCAAGTATCGGACCCTTTAATCGCATCCGAAAAGGCGCAAATGACTGCTTCTATTTCCGAAAAAATCTTACCGTCGATTGCAGAATCATGCCGGAGCGGAAGAATCCTAAGCGTTCGGTGGCAAACCCGCAGATGAGGTACGATGCTATTAAATGTGCAATTTCGATAGCACACCGGGAACTTGGAAGCCCCTACGGCTTCTAAGTATTAGCACTCGGTAGATGAGAGTGCTAACATCCATCGTGGTCTGGCTTTGCCGGACTTTTGTCTGAATAAAGGAGTTTGCTACGTGAGCAACACATTGACCCTTCCGAGTACTCTGAGCCCGTCGTCGGCTAAGGCCGCTCCGGCAGGTGCACTGGCGCTCTCGCATGCTTCTCTTCTGCCCGGCCAGCTGGGCAATATCGACGCCTACATCCAGGCCGTGAACCGGATTCCGATGCTGACGCCGGCAGAAGAGCGCCAGTACGCCACTGAGTTCCGCGAGCAGAACAACCTCGATTCGGCGCGCAAGCTCGTCCTGTCGCACCTGCGGCTGGTCGTGTCGATTGCGCGTAACTATCTGGGTTATGGACTGCCGCACGCCGATCTGATCCAGGAAGGCAACATTGGCCTGATGAAGGCCGTGAAGCGCTTCGACCCTGAGCAGAACGTGCGTCTCGTTTCGTACGCGATGCACTGGATCAAGGCCGAGATCCACGAGTACATCCTGCGCAACTGGCGCATGGTGAAAGTGGCGACGACCAAGGCGCAACGCAAGCTGTTCTTCAACCTGCGCAGCCACAAGCAAGGGTTGCAGTCGTTCACGCCGGACGAGATCGACGGCCTGGCGAAAGAGCTGAACGTGAAGCGCGAAGAAGTGGCCGAAATGGAAACGCGTCTGTCGGGCGGCGATATCGCGCTCGAAGGCCAGGTCGAGGACGGTGAAGAAGCGTTCGCGCCGATCGCCTATCTGGCCGATTCGCACAGCGAACCGACGGCCGTGCTGGCCGCGCGTCAGCGCGACAAGCTGCAAAGCGACGGTATCGCAAGCGCGCTGGAATCGCTCGATCCGCGCAGCCGCCGCATCATCGAAGCGCGCTGGCTGCAGGTCGAAGACGACGGCTCGGGCGGCTCGACGCTGCACGAACTGGCTGACGAGTTCGGCGTATCGGCTGAACGTATCCGCCAGATCGAAGCAAGCGCGATGAAGAAGATGCGCACCGCGCTCGCCCAGTACGCGTAATCATAGAGAAGCAGCGGGCGCGCCGGACATCGGCGTAACCCGTTTCTGACAGAACCCTGCTCTTCGCAAGAAGGCAGGGTTTTTTATTGCGCGTCGTCAAATATTGCGTCGATTCGAGTCAACGTCGAGACATTGGCTTGACCTCACGCAAGACAAGACTTATTAGTGATAGAGCCAAGCCGCCCTCGCGACACGATGACGCGGGGCCGCCCGTCGGACCATTCCTACAATGGTCATGCACGCGCCAGTGTGGCCGCTTATGCGCATTGGATCCTGCCGGGACAACCGGCGCGATGTCGTTGCCGATCGAACATGGCCATCACGCTCAACCAGAGGAAGGCTTCACGCCGCACGCTCGCCAGCCGGATCGTGGCGTGGGCGCGTGGCCCGACCTTCGCGCGCGATATCGCGATCGTGCTCGCGATCAAATTTGCCCTTCTGTTCGCGCTCAAGTTCGCGTTCTTCAATCATCCACAGGCGCAGAACATGTCGCTGCCGCCTGCGCAGGTGACTCAGGCACTGCTTTCAGTGCCGATGTCCGCTCCACCGCCGCCTTCGACCCGAGGTGACAGTCATGCCCGCTAGCGACGTCGTCGATCTCTCGCGCCTGCAGTTCGCCGTCACGGCGCTCTATCACTTCCTGTTCGTGCCGCTGACGCTCGGCCTGTCCTGGCTGCTCGTCATTATGGAAAGCGTCTACGTGATGACGGGCAAGCCGATCTACAAGGACATGACGCAGTTCTGGGGCAAGCTGTTCGGCATCAACTTCGCGATGGGCGTGACCACCGGCCTCACGCTCGAATTCCAGTTCGGCACCAACTGGTCGTACTACTCGCACTACGTCGGCGATATTTTCGGCGTGCCGCTGGCTGTAGAAGGGCTGATGGCGTTCTTTCTCGAATCGACCTTCGTCGGGTTGTTCTTCTTCGGCTGGAACCGGCTGTCGCGCGTCCAGCATCTCGGCGTCACGTTCCTCGTGGCGCTCGGTTCGAACCTGTCGGCGCTGTGGATTCTCATTGCGAACGGCTGGATGAACAATCCCGTCGGCGCCGAGTTCAACTACGAAACCATGCGCATGGAGCTGTCGAGCCTGTTCGCCGTGATCTTCAACCCGGTCGCGCAGGTGAAGTTCGTGCATACGGTGTCGGCGGGTTATGTGACGGCGTCGATGTTCGTGCGGGGGCTTTCTTCCTGGTATCTGCTCAAGCGTCGCGATATCGACTTCGCGCTGCGCTCGTTCGCGGTCGCGTCCGGTTTCGGGCGTGCGGCCACTTTATGCGTGATCGTGCTCGGCGACGAATCGGGTTACACCACGGGTGAAGTCCAGCAGATGAAGCTCGCCGCCATCGAATCCGAATGGGAAACCGCGCCGCCGCCCGCGCCGTTCACGATTGTCGGCATTCCGAACCAGCAGGAAGAACGCACCGATTACGCGTTGCGCGTGCCGTACGCGCTCGGCATCATCGCGACGCGTTCGCTCGACGAACCCGTGATCGGTCTGAAAGAACTGATGGCGCGCAACGAGACGCGTATCCGCAACGGCATGCTCGCATACGACGCGCTGCAAAAGATCAAGCAGGGTGACGCCAGCGACGCCACGCACGCCGCCTTCGACCAGCACAAAAAAGACCTCGGCTACGGCCTGATGCTCAAGCAGTTCACGCCGAACGTCACCGACGCCACCGCCGAGCAGATCAAACAGGCGGCCAAGAAAACCGTGCCGCCCGTGCTGCCCGTGTTCTGGTCGTTCCGGTTGATGGTCGGTCTCGGCATCCTGTTCCTCGTGACCTTTGTGCTGGCGTTCTTCTTCTGCGCGCAACGCTCACTCTTGCGCCGCAGCCGACGCTGGTTCCTGCGCTGGGCCGTGTGGGCGATTCCGCTGCCGTGGCTCGCGGCGGAATTCGGCTGGATCGTCGCGGAACTCGGGCGGCAACCATGGACGATCGCGGGCATCCTGCCGACTTCGCTCTCAGCCTCCAGCCTGAAGGCTGGCGATGTGTATCTGAGTCTCGCGGGCTTCGTGGTGTTCTACACGGCGCTCTTCATCATCGAAATCACGCTGATGTTTAAGTACGCGCGGCTCGGGCCATCGTCGCTGCATACGGGCCGCTATTACCACGAGCGGACCGCAAAGCCGACAGTCGGCGCGAACACGGCCGCGTAACCGGTCACACGACGTCAAAGGACATGACGCTATGGACTACCCAACTCTCAAACTGATCTGGTGGGTGCTCGTCGGCGTGCTGCTGATCGGCTTCGCGCTCACCGATGGCTTCGACATGGGCGCGGCGATCCTGCTGCCGTTCATCGGCAAGACCGACTCGGAGCGGCGCATCGTCGTGAATACGGTCGGCGCGACGTGGGAAGGCAACCAGGTATGGCTCATCACGGCCGGCGGCGCGATGTTCGCTGCGTGGCCGCTGGTGTACGCGGCGTCGTTTTCGGGCTTCTATTTCGCGATGCTGCTCGTGCTGTTCTCGCTGTTCTTCCGCCCGGTCGGCTTCGACTATCGCGGCAAGCGCGACGATCCGCGCTGGCGCACCGCGTGGGACTGGGCGCTGTTCGTCGGCGGCTTTGTGCCGGCGCTGGTATTCGGCGTCGCGTTCGGCAATCTGCTGCAAGGCGTGCCGTTCCAGTTCGATCAGGATCTGCGCGTCACCTATGAGGGCAGCTTCTGGGCGCTGCTCAATCCGTTCGCGCTGCTGTGCGGTCTGGTAAGCGTGTCGATGCTGGCTGCGCACGGCGCGGCATTCGTGAAGATGAAATCGGACGGCATCGTGGCGCGGCGCGCTTCCGTGGCGTTGCGCATCGCGTCGCTCGCTGCCGTCGCGCTGTTTCTGATCGCGGGCGTGCTGGTCGCGACGCTGATCGGCGGCTATCAGATCAGCGAGCCGGCGCCGCTCGATACCGTCGCCAATCCGCTGCTGAAAAACGTGATCGGCGCGCCAGGTCTGTGGCTGACCAACTACGCGATGTATCCGTGGATGATTGCAGCACCCGTCGTCGGTGTCGTGGGCGGCGTGCTCGCGCTGGTGCTGGCCAGTTCGCGCTTCGAGCGCTGCGCGTTTCTGTCGACGGCGCTGATGGTGATCGGCGTGATCCTGACAGCGGGCTTTTCGATGTTTCCGTTCATCATGCCGTCGTCGCTCGATGGCCGCAGCAGCCTCACCGTATGGGATTCGACCTCGAGCCAGATGACGCTGCAGATCATGCTGATCGCGGTGATCATCTTCCTGCCCATCGTGCTGATTTACACGAGCTGGGTGTATCGCGTGATGCGCGGCAAGGTGACCGCCGAAGCAATCGAGCAAAACCATCATTCGATGTACTGACCCAACCGACTCAAGCGCGCAACAGGGAGCGAACCATGTGGTACTTCAGCTGGATTCTCGGTATCGGGCTTGCGCTCGCGTTCGGCATCATCAACGTGATGTGGCTCGAGGCGAATAACGGCGTCGATCCCGACGCTCATGGAGCGGGCGAGGATAAGCGGTAAACGCAAAACGGCGCCCCGCGGGGCGCCGTCTTTTCATGGCCGCTGATTCAGGCCACGACGAACCTCATCAGGCGGTAGCCGTCAGACGCGTCGA
Source organism: Paraburkholderia sp. C35 (assembly GCF_003121405.1). GTDB lineage: Bacteria > Pseudomonadota > Gammaproteobacteria > Burkholderiales > Burkholderiaceae > Paraburkholderia. Next base: position 45,972 of record NZ_QBUY01000026.1, read on the forward strand.
CAGTTGCTGCGCATAGCGCGGCGCATTTTCGCCGACAACGATGTGGAACGTATCCGTCGACACCCACGCGACGCTCAGCGTGTCGAGACGTTGACGGTCCACCGCCGACGGATCGCGCACGACGATACGCAGACGCGTTGCCGCGACGGCTTCCAGTGCCACGACGTTGGTCGCGCCGCCGAACACCGCGAGCCAGCGCAGCGGATCCGGATCGAGCGGACCGTTGCCGGTCGCAGCGACAGGTGCAGCCGGGGCTGTAGCAGCCGGTTTGGCCGAAGCAACAGGCGCAGCCGCAACCGCACTGCCACTCGCAATCGCCGTGCGGATTTCATCGGCGATGATGTCCGCTTCCGGTCCAATGATCACCTGCACATTGCCGCCGCCGCGCTTCAGCACGCCACGCGCGCCAATCGACTTCAGCGTGTTTTCCGACACCTTCTCCGCATCGACCACCGACAGACGCAGACGCGTCGTGCAGGCATCGACCACCGACAGATTCGCCGCACCGCCAAGCGCGGCGATATAACGCTGCGCACGCGTGCCCGCTGCCGACGCCACACCACCGACAGGCGCGACAAAACCATCCGACGAGAACGATTCGTTGGCCACTTCAGGCGTTTCCTGCTCGCGGCCCGGCGTTGCCATGTTGAACTTGCGGATGAAGAAGCGGAACAGACCGTAGTACACGACGGCGTACACGAGACCGATCAGGATCGCTTCCCAGCCCTTCGTCGACAGGCCGTAGTTCAGCACATAGTCGATCGCACCCGCCGAGAACGTGAAGCCGAGCTTGATGCCGAGCGCCGTACAGATGGCCAGCGACAGACCCGTCAGCACAGCGTGGATCGCGTACAGCACCGGTGCGAGGAACATGAAGCTGAATTCGATCGGCTCAGTCACGCCCGTCAGGAACGACGTCAGCGCCATCGAGAACAGCAGGCCGAAGATCATCGCGCGACGATCCTTCGGTGCTTCGTGATACATCGCCAGACACGCTGCGGGCAGACCGAACATCATGACCGGGAAGAAGCCCGTCATGAAGGTGCCTGCCGTCGGATCGCCTGCGAAGAAGCGGTGCAGGTCGCCCGTGACAGCCGCGCCGCCCGGCGGCGTGAACGAGCCGAACACGAACCATGCGAGCGAGTTCAGGATGTGGTGCAGACCCGTCACCAGCAGCAGACGGTTCAGCAGACCGAACACGAATGCGCCGATTGCGCCCGCCGACGTCAGCCAGTGACCGGCTGCATCGATGGCGCCCTGAACGGGGCCCCACGCGTAGCCGAACACGATGCCTAACACCAGACACGCGAGCCCCGTGACAATCGGCACGAAGCGCTTGCCACCGAAGAACGCGAGGTAATCGGGCAGCTTGATGTCCTTGTACCTGTTGTACAGCATGCCCGCGACGATACCGGCGATGATCCCCGACAGCACGCCCATGTTGAGCTTGTCGTTGATGTCTTTCATCACGGCGACTTCGATCAGGTAACCGATCGCGCCCGCCAGCGCCGCCACGCCGTTATTGTCCTTCGCGAAGCCGACAGCGACGCCGATCGCGAAAAGGAGCGGCAGGTTGTCGAAGATCGCGCCGCCCGCGTCGGCGATCATCTTGATGTTGAACACATCGGGCTGACCGAGGCGCAGCAGAAGGCCGGCGCCGGGCAAGACCGCGATCGGCAGCATCAGCGCGCGGCCAAGGCTTTGAATCTTCAGAAACGGATTTCCATCCATTGATACCTCCACTCCTTTGTCTCGTGTAGTTACGTAATTGCTTTACATGCTGGTTGAAATGTCGAGCTGACGAGTTGTGTCCGCGGACCGGATACGCCTGTGAAGCGCTCAGTCCTGCGGCCACACCTCACGGCTCAGGGCTCTTACCGCTTGTGCCGATTCGAGCGCCAGAGCATCCTGGGCACGCTGACGGCACAGCTGATAATCGAGTTTGCGCACGCGCGCCTTGATGCCCGGCACGGAGACGGGATCGACCGACAGTTCCGTCACGCCGAGGCCGACGAGCAGCGGTGCCGCGAGCGGGTCGCCGGCGAGCGCGCCGCATACGCCGACCCACTTGCCGTGCTTTTCCGCGCCTTGCACGGCGACTTCGATCAGCCGCAGCACGGCCGGGTGCAGGCCGTCAGCCTGAGCGGCGAGATCGGGCTGGCAGCGGTCCATCGCGAGCGTGTATTGCGTGAGATCGTTGGTGCCGATCGACAGGAAATCCGCGTGCTTCGACAGCTGATCGGCGAGCAGCGCCGCCGACGGCACTTCGATCATCACGCCGACTTCGATCTTTTCCGAGCGGCCCGCTTCGGCAGCGAGTTCGTCGATGCGCTTGCGCAGACGCACGAGTTCACCTACATCGGTGACCATCGGCAACAGGATGCGCACCTTGCCGAGCGGCTGAACCGCGAGCAGGCCGCGCAACTGGTCTTCGAGCAGATCCGGGCGCACTTGCGCGAGACGGATGCCGCGCAGGCCGAGCGCCGGGTTCGGTTCCGGCGGCAGCGTCAGATAATCGACTTCCTTGTCCGCGCCGACATCGAGCGTGCGGATGATGGCCGTGCGGCCTTGCAGCGCTTCGACGATCGCCTGATAGCTCTGGCGATGCTCGTCGACGGTCGGCGCCGCCTGGCGGTGAATGAACAGCAGTTCCGTACGCAGCAGACCCACAGCGTCTGCGCCGTTTTCGACGGCGGTGGTCGCGTCTTCGAGCGTCGCGATGTTCGCGGCGACTTCTATCGCGCGGCCATCGCTGGTCGCTGCAGCTTGCTGCGACGTGCGGCGGTTCGCTTCGCGCACGCCTGCCAGACGCTGACGTTCGTTGCGTGCGCGTTCGACATCGAGCGCGCTCGGCGCATATTCCAGACGTCCCGCCGATGCATCGACGACAACCTGCGTGCCGTCCGCGATCTTGAGCAACGCATCGCCCATTGCGACCAGTGCAGGAATGCCCGCCTGACGTGCGATGATCGCCGCATGCGAGGTCGCGCCGCCGCGTGCCATCAAGAGTGCCGTGACGCGCTTGCGATCCAGCGTCGATAGATCCGACGGCGTGAATTCGTCGGCGCTCAGCACGGCCTCATCGGGCAGCGAGCGCGATGCCGCGTTCGAATAACCGAGTGCGCGCAGCACGCGCTTTTCCAGATCGCGCAAATCAGCGGCACGTTCGGCGAGCAATGCGTCATCGACCTTCGACAGCACGCCGATCTGCGCGCGAATCGCTTCGCGCCACGCGAAGCCTGCGCTCTTGCCGAGGCTGATCAGATCGCGCGCGGCGTCGAGCAGCGTCGGGTCTTCGAGCAGCACGCGATGCACCGCGAAAATGCCTGCTTCGCCATGTGCGCCACGTTGCGATGCGTCGTGAACGGTGGCATTCAGTTCGGCGTCGACAGCGGCGATGGCCTTGTCGAGCGCGCGGCTTTCAGCAGCCGACGTGTTGGTCGTCGTCTCAGGCGGATCGATGTCGGCGTCATCCCAGCGACCCAGCGTGCCGACAGCGATGCCGGGCGCTGCGCACACGCCTGCGAGCGTGTTCGGCGCGAGCGCTTCGCTACCCGTCGACGGCGCAACCGTGACAGGTGCCGGCGACATCTGACGCGCCGGCTTTTCTTCCACTTCGCCATGCGCTTCACGCGTCAGTTCGTGCACGACAGCTTCGACGGCGGCCGCAGCCTGCGCACCGATACCAACGACTTCCACCGTCGCGCCCTGCCCCGCACCCAGCCCAAGCAAACCGACAACGCTTTCGATCGCCGCCTTTTTGCCTTCGTAACGCACTTCGACACGCGCATCGAGACCGCGCGCCGCTTCACGCGCACGCGCTGCCGGACGCGCATGCAAACCACCTGCATGTTCGAGCACGACAGTCTGACGCGCTTCCTCGCTGACGCTCGACGCTTCGCGCGACGCTGCTAATGCCGCACCATCGCGCACGCGCAGCGTGAGAAGAGGCGACTGGCCAGCCGTGAGCTTGCCGCTTTCCGCACGCTCGACGATTTCGAACGCATCGGAATTGGCAATCGCGATCACCGACCCGAGACTCGGCGCCTGGCGCGCGACGGCATCCTGATCGAACTCGATCAGCACGTCGCCTGTGCGCACCTTCGCGCCTTGTTCGATCATCGGCGCGAAACCCTTGCCGTTTAGCTCGACCGTGTCGATACCGATATGCAGCAGGATTTCAGCGCCTTCTTCCGTCGTGATCGTGACAGCGTGGCCGGTACGCGCCAGATGCATCACGACGCCGTCGCACGGTGCGACGAGCTTGCCTTCCAGCGGATCGATGCCGATACCGTCGCCGAACATGCCGCCCGAGAACACCGGGTCGGGCACCTTCGCGAGCGGGACGACGGGGCCCGTCATCGGCGCGAGCAGGACAATATGGCCTTCGGAATGGCTCTTCAAACGGGACTCCTCGACACGTCGCATCTGAATATCTCGATCAGTGAGTTTCGGTGACTTTCATCAGATGGCGCGGCGCATCAGGATTGCGTCCGCGGGCGGCGGCAAGGCCGGCAGCCATCACGTAGAAAGAAAGGATTGCGGCAATCGGATCGAGCGCGGCATGCGCCGTCGATACGAGCGGCAAGGTGGCTTCGGGCACGTCAGCGGGATCGGCAGCGAGCAGCACGCGTGCGCCGCGCGCCTGCATATCGCGCGCGAGTTGCAACAGGCCCGCCTGTTCCGGTCCGCGCGGTGCGAACACGAGCAGCGGATAGTCGCGGTCGATCAGTTCCATCGGACCGTGACGCACTTCGGCGCTCGAAAACGCTTCGGCCTGAATGCCCGAGGTTTCCTTGAGTTTCAGCGCGGCTTCCTGCGCAATCGCGAGGCCGAGACCACGGCCGATCACGATCATGCGTTCGGCGTCGCGCAGTTCTTCCACTGCCTTCGACCAGTCGAGCGCACCTGCACGCTTGAGCGCTTCCGGCAGCGACTTCAGGCCGTCGAGCAACGCTTCATCCTTCTGCCAGTGCGCGACGAGTTGCGCGGACACGGACAGCATCGCGATATAGCTCTTGGTTGCAGCAACGCTCAGTTCAGGACCGGCGAGCAGCGGCAGATAGAACTCGCACGCTTCTTCGAGCGGCGAGCCGGGCACGTTGACGGCAGCGACGGTGAGCGCGCCCGCTTCACGCAGCGCCTGCATCGTGCCGACCAGATCGGGGCTTTTGCCCGATTGCGAAAAACCCAGCGCAAGCTGATTGCGCACCTGCAGCGGCGCCTGTTGCAGCGTCGCGACCGACATCGGCAGCGAAGCAACGGGCAAGCCGACGCGGCTCATCGTCAGCGACGCGAAGTAGCTCGCCGCGTGATCCGAACTGCCGCGCGCCACCGTCAGCGCGACGTGACGCGGTTCCTGTGCGAGACGGGCCGCGAGCGCTTCGACGCGCGAGGTATCGTTGAGTTGCGCGGCGACCACGTCAGCGGACGCCAGCGCCTCTTTAAGCATATTCGACAATCGATTCTCCTTCGACGTAAGTCGCCGTCAACGCCAGTTCGCGATCGAACACGACGATGTCGGCCCACGCGCCGCGCGCGAGACGGCCGCGGTCTTCGAGGCCGAGATAGTCGGCGGCATAACGGGACATACGGTTTGACACGTCGGCCATCGGCAGGCCGAGCGATACGAGGTTGCGCAGCGCCTGATCCATCGTCAGCGTGCTGCCTGCGAGCGTGCCGTCGGCAAGGCGTACGCCACCGAGGCACTTCGTCACGTGCTGGCTGCCGAGGCGGTATTCGCCATCGGGCATGCCTGTCGCCGACGTGCTGTCCGTCACCACATAGAGACGCGGGATCGCGCGCATCGCGGCGCGGATCGCGCCCGGATGCACGTGCAGCAGGTCGGGAATGATTTCCGCGTATTCGGCGTGCGCGAGCGCCGCGCCGACCATCCCGGGATTGCGGTGATGCAGCGGCGACATCGCGTTGAACAGGTGCGTGAAGCTGCGCGCGCCGTGCTTCATCGCGGCGACGGCGTCGTCGTAGGTGCCGAGCGAATGGCCCAGTTGCACCCGCACGCCGCGCGCGTTGATCTCGGAGATGATCTCCATGTGGCCGGAGATTTCCGGCGCAATGGTGACCACGCGGATCGGCGCGATCGACAGATACTTCAGCACTTCGTCGAGCACGGCGGAAACAGCCGCGTCAGGCTGCGCGCCGAGCTTGCCGGGATTGATGTACGGACCTTCGAGATGCACGCCGAGCACACGCGCGCCGCCCGGCACGCGGTTCTTCGCGACATCGCCGAGTCCTGCGACCACGGCCATCAGTTCTTCGCGCGGCGCCGTCATCGTGGTGGCGAGCAGGCTCGTGGTGCCGAAGCGTGCATGCGTGCGCGTGATCGCCTCGATCGCGTTGCCCGCTTCCATCACGTCAGCGCCGCCGCCGCCGTGCACGTGCAGATCGATGAAGCCGGGCAGGATGTACGGTGCGTCGTTGGTCGACGGATCGACGGCATTGCCCGTGATGGCCGTGACGCGGCCGTTTGCGGATTCGATCGTGCCGTGGATCCAGCCTTCGGGGGTGAGTATGTTTCCGGTCAGCATGAGTCTCTCTGATGTTGCGTTATGCGTGCGTGACTGATTCGCGCTGGCTCACAGGCGCAGCTCAGCGACGAAGTCGTAGTAATCGTCCCGGCAATAGGTGTCCGTGAGTTCGATCGCGCGCTGATCGGCGCTGTAGCCCACGCGCGTGATCAGCAGCAGCGCGCTGCCCTGTTCGAGGTCCATCAGCGAAGCGATGTCGCCCGAGGCGTTGACGGCGCGAAAGTGCTGCAGCGCGCGCACGACGGGCAGGCCGCGTTGTTCGAGATAACTGTAGAGGGAGCCGCCGATCGACTGCGGATCGGGCACGATCGACACGGGCAGCGACGAGTGCTCGACGGCCATCACGATGCCGTCGGCGCGGCGCAGACGGCGCAGGCTCGCCACCGAGGCACCCGGCGACAGGCCGAGATGCACGATTTCGTCGCGAGTCGCGCTGCGCAGCTCGCGTTCGAGCCACACCGAATCGGGGCGGAAGCCGCGCTGCTCCATCTTCTTCGTGAAGCCGGTGAGACGCGACAGCGGATCTTCGACGCGCGGCGTGATGAAGCTGCCCGCGCCGCGCGCGCGCCGGATCAAACCCTGCTCGACCAGCAGCGCGATCGCCTTGCGTGCGGTGATGCGCGACACACCGATCGCGTCGGACAGCGTGCGCTCCGAAGGCAGCGCCTCACCCGCCGACCACACGCCGCAATGGATCGCCGTCGCCAGATTGCGGGCGAGCTGCAGGTACAGCGGTGTGACGTTGTGAACGTCAGGTGTCAGTGCGGACCAACGGGTTTCCATTTGGCTCGGTCGGGATCGTGGGGAAATCTGACGATGTTGGACTACGAAAACGGAGCCCATTATATAACCACCATAATACCAGTCAACGATGTGGTATCTAGCTGGTCTACGTCAATCAAACCCTTGATAGGAAAGGGTTTCCACGAATTAAGCGGATTCACACTGACACATCACTGGCATTAGGGCATACCCGTATTTGAGACCAATTTGACAACTGGTTCGTACGAATCGTCTGTCAAGTTACGTGCGTTAACCCGCAAATGTCATACCTCTTTATTGACAAACTGGGGCAAACTGCGAAATTCGCGCGCGATCACGCAACGGAAACAACACAGCTTGGTGACCGAATGACAGGCCAAAACGGGGAATGGAAACGGTGAACGATCCCGACTTAGTCCGGGCGGAAGCCGTCCGCCATTTCAACCGCTTCTACACGCAGCACATCGGAGCGCTGCACGAACATTTGCAGAAAAGCGCCTTTTCGCTGACGGAAGTACGCGTGATGCATGAACTGTCGCGTGCCGAGCATCAGACGGCCGCTGCGCTCGCGCGCAATCTCGGCATCGATAGCGGCTATCTGAGCCGGCTGCTCGCCAGCTTCGAGCGGCGCAACCTGATTGCGCGGCGGCCGTCGGAGATCGACGCGCGCCAGTCGCTCGTGTCGCTGACGGAAACGGGTCTCGCCGCCTACGAACCGCTCGACGCCGCCGCACTCGACGAGGTCGCCGCCGTGATTGCGCGGCTCGCGCCGCATTCGCAGGATCAGCTGATTGCCGCGATGAAGCTGATCGAGCGCCTGCTCGACGAACGGCCACGTCACAGCATCGTCACGCTGCGCGCGCCGCGCGCGGGCGAGTACGGCGCGCTGGTGTCGCGTCAGGCGCAACTGTTCGCGAGCGCGCAAGGCTGGGATCAGACTTTCGAAGCGCTGCTCGCGCAGCAGACTGGGCGCTTTGCGCAAGGCCACGACGCGCAGCGGGAAATCTGCTGGGTCGCGGAACAGGATGGACTGATCGTCGGATCGGCGCTGGTGGCAGCGGCGTCGAATACACAGGCAAGCGTGCGCATGCTGTATGTCGAGCCGGACGTGCGAGGACTCGGAATCGGCACGCAGCTGATCAACGAATGCGTGCGCTTTGCGAAGCGTGCCGGCTACAGCACGCTCGCCGTCGAGAGCGAAAGTTCGCTCGACGATGCGCGGCGCCTTATGACGCAGTCAGGCTTCGCGCTCGTTTCGGCGGTGCCTGAGCGGCGTTTCGGCTGCGATCTGGTGATCGAGCAATGGGAACGCAAGCTCTAGCGGCAACGGTTCGCGCCGCGCATAAAAAAGCGCCACGGTTTCCCGTGGCGCTTTTCACATCATCGGATCAAATGATGCCCGTGCTTAGAACGACGGCACCACGGAACCTCTGAACTCCGTCTTGATGAACTGGCGCACGTCCTCCGACTGATACGCGGCGACCAGCTTCTTCACCCACGGTTGATCCTTGTCCTTGATGCGCACGGCGATCAGGTTCGCATACGGGCTGTGCACGTCTTCGAGCGCGATGGCATCTTTGGTCGGCTGCAGGCCCGCGGCCAGCGCGAAGTTTGTGTTGATCGCGGCGGCATCGACGTCGGACAGCGAGCGCGGCAATTGCGCTGCGTCGAGTTCGATCAGCTTCACCTTCTTCGGATTCTCAGCAACGTCGAGCGGCGTCGCGTTGTTGCCGTTCGTGCCCGCGCCCGCCTTCAGCTTGATCACGCCTTGCGACTGCAACAGCAGCAGCGCGCGATTTTCGTTCGACGGATCGTTCGGCACCGCGACCTTCGCGCCTTGCGGCAGATCCTTCACCGACTTCAGTTTCTTCGAATAGATGCCGAGCGGCGAGATGTACGTCAGACCGGCACTGACGATCTTGTAGCCGCGCTGCTTGATCTGGCTGTCGAGATACGGTTGATGCTGGAAGCTGTTCGCGTCGAGATCGCCTGCGTCGAGCGCGGCGTTCGGCTGCACGTAATCGTTGAACTCGATGACCTTCACGTTCAGGCCTTCGCGCTTCGCGACCTTCTGCACAACCGACCAGATCTGCGCATCGGGACCGCTGATCGTGCCGACCTTGATGACCTTGTCGTCGGCGCGCGCGCCGAAGCTGGTGATGAGCGCCGCCGAAGCGAGCGCGGCGGAAAAAACCTTGATGAGTGTTCTGCGCTGCATGTGATTCTCTCTTGACTGCCTTGTTCAGATTCGTGATCGACGGCGGGCATCGATGATGGTCCCGTGAATCGTCGAGCCACAAATGGTCTCACAGGCGCGTCACGATGTGAAATACCGCCTTTTCATATGGGTATGCAGGTTGTTCTGCCGTACCACGCAGCAAGTGCGCAAGATTTCTCTCTCGCAGGACTCGCTTTAGGAGAAGTCTTATAGGGATAGCTTTGCTACTTTTTTAAGGTGAGCACACCAATCGGCCCCAAGCGACAGATCGAGCGAATCTCGCCCAGTCTTCGTTATGGACACCTTGATCAACACTCCACGAGATGCTCATGTCCTATCCCGCTCGCCCCATCGCTTTCATGCTTGCTTCGACCAACCACGGCAACATGATCGTCAACCGCAACGACTTTGCCGTGAAGCCCGATGGAAGTGTCTTCGGCGTCGGTTTTCAACTGCTCACGGCCTCGCAGTTCGACGCACATGAAATCAGGCTCGCGCTCCTGATTCTCGATCTGCGGCGTCAGCATTTCGGCGACGGCGTGATCGCCATCGACGGCGGCGCCAATATCGGTGTCCATACGATCGAATGGGGACGCCACATGTATGGATGGGGACAGGTGCATTCGTTCGAAGCGCAGGAGGCGGTCTTCTATGCACTCGCCGGCAATATCGCGCTCAACAACTGCATGAATGTGCGTGCGCGTCATGCGGCGCTCGGCGAACGTTGCGGCGACATGATCGTGCCGCGCCCCGATTACACGAAGCCCGCAAGCTTCGGCAGTCTGGAACTGCGTCAACGCGACGATACCGAGGCTATCGGACAGGCGATTTCCTACGATGCAAACGATGGCGTCAAGGTGCCCGTGGTCGATCTGCCGTCACTGGAACTCGGGCGTCTGGACTTCCTGAAGCTCGACGTCGAAGGCATGGAACTCGACGTGTTGCGCGGGGCGCGCGCCGTGCTTGAACGGCATCGCCCCGTGATGCTGATCGAAATGATCAAATCGGACCAGGCCGCGATTCAGGACTTTCTCACCGGGCTTGGCTACCGTATGTTCGACTACGGAATCGACCAACTCGCGATTCACGAATCCGACCCGGTGTTGCAGCATGTTCACCAGGATCAGAACGGCCTGGCTATAGCTTAACGATTGGACCGCTTTTAGAAGGTCGTCCAATCGTCATCGGATGACGCCACCTTTGCAGGACGCGGCGCCATGTCCGCCTTGACCGTCTTGACAACCTTGCTCGCTGTGTCGCGCGCGCCGGATTCGGGCGCCGCTTTGACAACAGGCGCAGCCACCTTCGCGACAGGCTTCGCCGGCTGGTTAGCCACCTTCTTCTCGAACGCCGCAACTGGCTTCGCAGCGATCATCGTCGGCTCGCCACCGTTCACCTTGAATGTACCGATCGTCTGACGCAGCCGCGCGGCCTGATCCTGCAGCGACGCAGCCGCGGCGGCGGCCTGCTCGACCAGCGCCGCGTTCTGTTGCGTGACCTCGTCCATCTGCGTGACGGCGCGCCCAACTTGCGAAATGCCGCTGCTCTGCTCTTCCGACGCCGCCGCGATTTCGCCCATGATGTCCGTCACGCGACGCACGGCCTGCATGATCTCGCTCATCGTCGTGCCGGCCTGCTCGACCAGCGTATAGCCGTTGTTGACGCGCTCGACGGAATCGCCGATCAGCTGCTTGATTTCCTTGGCCGCCGTCGCCGATCGTTGCGCGAGACTGCGCACCTCGCCTGCCACTACCGCGAAGCCGCGGCCCTGCTCGCCCGCACGCGCCGCTTCGACCGCCGCGTTCAGCGCAAGAATATTGGTCTGGAACGCAATACCTTCGATCACGCCGATGATGTCCGAGATCTGCCGCGAGCTATCGTTGATCTCCGTCATCGTGCTGATCACGCGGTTGACGACCTCGTTGCCCTTGGTCGCGATATCGGACGCGTTGTGTGCGAGTCCGCTCGCCTGACGCGCGTTGTCGGCGTTCTGCTTCACGGTTGCCGTCAGTTCTTCCATGCTCGCAGCCGTTTCCTGCAGCGACGCTGCCTGCTGCTCGGTGCGCTGCGACAGATCGCCATTGCCTGCCGCGATCTGCTGCGTCGCCGATGCGATCGATTCCGCCGACTGCCGGATCTCGCCAATCGCCCGCTGCAATTTGCCTTGCATCTCGTTCATCGCGGCCATCATGGTCGACGAATCGTTCGCGCGCACGGGGACGATCTGCGTGAGATCGCCCGTGGCGATGCGTGCCGCGAGCTTCGCCGCATCCTGCGGCTCGCCGCCCAGACTGCCGCGCACATTACGGATGATCAGCAGCATCGCGAGCGAAATCCCCGCGCCGATCACCAGCACCACGATGAAATGCTCGATCAGGTTCGCGTAGTAAGCGGTGTCGATGTCGCGCACGAATACGCCGCTCACGATGTTCCAGTCCCACGGCGCAAAACGCACCGCATAGCTGATCTTCGGCACGGCTTCTTCGCTATGCGGCAGGCGCCCGCGATATTCGGCGAAGCCGCGACCCGTCGCCTTCGCTGCATCGACGATCGACACGTACAGCAGTTTGCCGTCCGGATCCTTGAAGTCGCCCACGGCTTTGCCGTTCATCTGCGGCAAAGTCGGATGCATCAGCACGACGGGCTTGGAATCCATCACGAACAGGTAGCCGGATTCGCCATAGCGCATCGTCGCGAGCCGCGCGAGCGCTTCGCGCTGCGCGTCGGCTTCGCTCATCTTGCCTGCCTGCGAGAGTGCGTAGTAGCCGTTCACGACGCCTTGCGCGGCATCGACGAGATTCATCATGCCCGCCTTGCGCTCGCTGAGCATCGTCGAGCGGGTCTCTATCGCGCTCCACAATCCGACGCCCAACAAGCCCAGCCATACGAGCACAAGCGATAACCACAGCTTGCGGTTCAGACTCATCCTACTCATTGTGTTGGTCTCTTTTGGTGTGGTCACTTCTTCGGCAAATCTGTGGCACCCGCTTAAGGCAAACCAGGCGCAAACGATTGCTCTACTGGATAACGGCACGTCCGTGCGCTGACTTGAGGCGACCTGTAAGCAACGCCCGGCATCGTGTCAACCGATAATGGCGAGATCGCGTCATGCCCGACTTTGATTAATTGCGAGGTTTCTTATGTATGTCGTCTCCCTCACCTACACGGCATCGCTCGAACGCGTCGACGATGCACTGGAAGCGCACCGCGCGTTTCTCACGCGTCAGTTCGACGCGGGCGTGTTCATCATGGCGGGACCGAAAGTGCCGCGCGATGGCGGCGTGATCATCGCCGCGGGTATCGAGCGATCGAGACTTGATGAGATTCTTGCGAGCGATCCGTTCGCGCAGCAGGAAGTGGCGCGTTATGACGTGACGGAATTCAAGGCAACACGGATGGCGCCAGGGATGAATCTGAAAGTGCCTGAGTCAAGCTAAGCACCAAAACAAAAAAGGCTGCACGTCGTCGTGCAGCCTTTCTCAACTTGCGGATTTCGCGCCGCCGGCTCAGCCGAGCAGCAGCTTCAGATCGTGCACCCACGGCGACGCGCCCTGGCCGTCGCGCGCAAACAGGCGCAGCTTGCCGTCGGTATCGAACACGTAGCTCGCGGCCGTGTGATCCATCGTGTAGCTGTCGGGCGTCTTGCCCGGCACTTTCGCGTAGTACACGCGGAAGTCCTTCGCCACCTTGTCCAGCTGCTCCTGGTTCGCCGGGCGCAAACCCACGAACGTGGGATTGAACGCGGGCACGTACTGCGACATCAGCTCGGGCGTATCGCGCTCGGGATCGACGGTGACAAACAGCACCTGCACGCGTTTCGCGTCTTCAGGGCCAAGCTGCTGCAGCGCTTGCGACAGTTCGGCCATCGTCGTCGGGCAAACATCGGGGCAATGCGTGTAGCCGAAGAACAGCACGACCACCTTGCCCTTGTAGTCGGCCAGCGTGCGCATCTTGCCGCTCGAATCCGGCAGGGAAAAGTCGGCGCCGAACTGCTTGTTGCCCGTGATGTCGACGTTCGTGAACGCGGGCTGGTCTTTCCCGCAGCCCGACACCAGCGCCGCGCCGCCAAGCGCGCACGCGACAAGAGCAACGCGCGCCGCGCGTGCGATCCGTTGATTGAGCATGGTGTTACGCGCCGATCAGGGCACGCGTGTAGTGGTCGATCAGCAGCGCCGCGAACAGCAGCGACAGATAAACGATCGAGTAACGGAAGGTCTTACGCGCGAGGTCGTCGGAATATTCCCGGTAGATCTTCCACGCATACGCGAGGAACACGGCACCCAACAGAACCGCCGACACCAGATACACGATTCCGCTCATGCCCGAGATAAACGGCATCAGCGTCACAGCAAACAGAATGACCGTGTACAGCAGGATATGCAGACGCGTATAGGCCTCACCGTGCGTGATGGGCAGCATCGGCAGGCCGGCGTTTTCGTAGTCCTTGCGGCGATACAGCGCGAGCGCCCAGAAATGCGGCGGCGTCCACACGAAGATGATCAGCACGAGAATCCACGCGTCGCCGGGCACGGCGCCTGTCACGGCGGCCCAGCCGAGCGCCGGCGGCATCGCGCCCGACGCGCCGCCGATCACGATGTTCTGCGGCGTATAAGGCTTGAGCAACAGCGTGTAGATGATCGCGTAGCCGACGAAGGTGGCGATGGTGAGCCACATGGTCAGCGCATTGGTGAACGTGTAGAGCGTCCACATGCCAAGGCCGCCGAGCACGGCCGAGAACAGCAGGATCTGCGGCGACGTGAGTTCACCGCGCGCCGAAGGACGCCATGACGTGCGGCGCATCTTCGCATCGATTTTCTGCTCGACGAGGCAGTTGATGGCAAACGCAGCGCCCGCCAGCAACCAGATGCCGACCGCACCGCCGATCAGCACCGTCCACGGCACCATACCGGGCGTGGCGAGGAACATACCGATGACTGCGCAGAAAACGGCGAGCTGCGTGACGCGCGGTTTCGTCAGCGCGATGTATTGGGAAATCCGGCTACCGGGCGAATGAGGGAGAGTTGTGCTGTCCATGAAGAGTCACGCTGGCGCGGCGTCGCGCGCGGGAACTGTGGCGCGGCCGGGACGGCTATAAGCGATTCGAAAGTTTACCATAACGAGCAAAAGCAGCAGGATCGCGGCTCCGCCGTTATGAGCGACGGCAATGGGCAAAGGCCATTGCAAGACAATGTTCGACAGGCCCGTGATGAACTGGATCACGATCACGAGCAGCACGCCGTTGGCGGGTCGCCGCAGCGACTCGAAGCGGCGCATTTTCAGCGCAAACCACAGCAGATACGCCACCACGACGAACGCAAACGTGCGATGGGTCCAGTGGATCGCGACCAGCGCGTCCTGAGTGATCACGTCGCCGTCGCCCGTCATGCCGAGCGCGCGCCACAAGTGAAAGCCGTGCTCGAAGTCCATTGGCGGAAGCCACTGGCCGTTGCAGGTCGGGAAGTCGGTGCAGGCGAGTACCGCGTAGTTGGTGCTGACCCAGCCGCCGAGCGCGATCTGCATGATCAGCAACGCGAGGCCAAACAATGCGGGCGTACGCCAGCGCGCGGCTTCCGGCTCATACGCGGGCAGCGGCGTCTGACGCGCGGCCAGCCAGCCGAGCGTGCCGAGCAGCGCCAGCCCTAGCAGCAGGTGAGTCGTCACGATCACGGGTTGCAGCTTCATCGTCACGGTCCATGCGCCAAACGCGCCTTGCACGAGGATCAGCAGCAACAGCGACGTCGGCCACCACGGCGAGACATGCAGCGGCCGGCGCTTGATACGCGCGACCCACGCGATCAGCGTCTGCGCGACGATCAGCACGCCGATCGCCATCGCAAAGTAGCGGTGAATCATCTCGATCCACGCCTTGGTCATGCTGACAGGGCCGGACGGCATCGCGTGGTACGCGGCGTTGATCGCGGCATGCGCGATAAACGGCGACGACGTGCCGTAGCAGCCCGGCCAGTCCGGGCAACCCAGGCCCGAATCGGTCAGGCGCGTGAAGCCGCCGAACATCACCAGATCCAGCGTCAGGAAGGTCGTGACCCAGACCAGCTTGCGGAACTTGTTGTCGTCGGCTTTCACCCAGACGTACGACAACGGCAGCAGCGCAATGCACAGCCCGATCAGTCCCAGTTGCAATACGAACATCAATATTTCCTTCTCTCGACGAAGCGCGTTTGATCGCGCTCGCGGCACTTTAGCCGATACTCGAATTTCTCAGCAGTTTCGACACATCACCTTTGATCTTGGTCGGGTTTGCGTCTTTCGGGAACCGCATCATCAGGTTTCCGCTTGGATCGACCATGAAAATGTGATCGGTGAGTTGCGTGCCTTCGTCGGTGGGCAGCCAGGCTGCCACATCCTTCGGATCGGCGATCAGCATCTCGGTGTCCTTGTACGCGTTATCGACGATCTCGGGCACCTTGCCCGGATCCGTGCGCAGAAACACGTTGACGATGCGCTCGCGCTCGCCTGCCTGCGTTGCGCGCACCTGGCGCATGAAGTACAGCTTGGTCACGCATGGCTTGTCGCACGCGCTGCTATCGACGGAAATCATCAGCCAGCGGCCGCGCAGCGAAGCGAGCTTCATCGGCTTGCCGTCTTCGCCTGTCACGACCATCGATTCGGGAATCGGGCGCTGCGGTTCGATCAACGTGCCGTAGCTGGTCGTGCCGCCCTTCGGCTTGATCACGTAGTACGTGAAATACGAACCGATCACAGGCGCCGCGCAGACCAGCATGATCAGCAGCAAGGTCCACCGGCCACGTTGCCATGAGCCTTTACCGTTGGGCTGGCCCGGCATCGCGCGTTGTCCGTCTTGCGCGGTTGGCTGACGCGGTTGCTGCGAATGGGAATTGTGCGTCGACACTGCTGATCCTCTTTCGATGTTGGCGTTTTCGCTCTGCTGATTACGCCTGTGGTCTGCGCCCGATATTCACGCAAAGCATCACGCGTGGGGCGCCTGCCGGTTGTTCGCTGCGTCGGCGTGTGCCGGGCTTTTGCCGTCGGCCAGCTGCGCGTTTTTCGCGCTACGTCGCGCCGCATACAACCCGAACACGACGGCAGCCACCGCCATGCCCCACCACTGGAACATATAGCCGTAGTTACGTTCGACACCCGTCGCCGGCGACGGCCAGTCGCGCACGAGCTTGTCGCCGTCGTCGCTGATCTGCTGGATCACGAACGGTTGCAGCGGCAAACCCGTCTCGGCCGCGTACGGCGCGACATCGAGATTCTGACGAATCGCCTGATGCGCAGCCGAACCACCTTCGCCGAGCTCATACGCGCGGGGTGCGTCGGCGCGCGCGATGCCTTCGATTTCCACCTCGCCCGACGGCGTGTCGTACGGCGCGATAGCCGTGCGCTCGTTCATGTTGCGCGGCAGCCAGCCGCGATTGACGAGCACCACGCCGCCGTCTCGCAGTTTAAAGGGCATCACGACGTAAAAGCCCGGCTGGTCGTTATACGGGCGATTATCGAGGTACACCACTTGCTGCGGCATAAACTCTCCGACCGCACGCACGCGATGAAACTCGATGTCCTTCAACGCGATCGGCGCCGCGCCGATGCTTTGCGCGGGTGCGTTCTCGAACTGCGCGATCTGCGCCTGCAGCGCTTCTTTCTGATGCGCGCGGTCGCGTTGCCAGAAACCGAGCTTCACCGTGACGGCGACGACGATCAGAATCAGCAGCGTCGGGATAAGACGGATCTTCATCGTGCGGTCATCGTGCGTTTTCGGTCGAGACGCGAACCATTGCGTGCGGTGCGATAATGAAACGATCGCTTTCGCGTTCCTGAACTTCAACTGGTTCCATGCACATTCTCGTTCCCATCGCGTTCGCTCTGATCATCGCCAGCATGGTGTCCGCGCTGTATTTCATGATGCACGACCGCGGCAAGACGAAGCGTATGGTGTGGTCGCTGGCTACACGTGTCGGCCTGTCGATTTCGCTATTCCTGTTCATCCTGTTCGCGAACTGGATGGGCTGGATTCATTCGACGGGCATCCCGTACGGGCGCTAAGGCGTCGCTGCATTTCCGCCGATACGGTGACAGATCAGCGTCGCTATCCTGCACGGCTATCCCGATTAGCCGGGCGAAGTATGCCACGCAAACCCGCGCTTCTCCGCGCAATAGACCGTTACTCGATCGGCGACATTTCATCCTGATCGAAGCAAAACGCCGCCCTGACGGGGTCGAGGGCGGCGCTGCCTGAGTCTTTTCTGAGATAGCTCACGCAGTCACCCGCTCAACACCCGGACTGCACCCGCCATCACCCGCATTACAGCCTGCCTGCGGCACCTCAATGCGTCGATATGACGCACGACGTACGCAGGCACCGTGGTTCTGCAGCCACGCTTACAGCCAGTACACGACGACGTACAGCCCGAGCCAAACGACGTCCACAAAGTGCCAGTACCACGCCGCGCCTTCGAACGCGAAGTGATGATCGGCGGTGAAGTGGCCTCGGATCAGACGAATCATCACGATGGCGAGCATCGTGCCGCCGAGGAACACGTGAAAACCGTGGAAACCCGTCAGCAGGAAGAACGTCGAGCCGTACACGCCCGATGCGAGCGTCAGGTTCAGTTCGTTGTACGCGTGGAAGTACTCGAAGCCTTGCAGGAACAGGAAGCAGATACCCAGCACCAGCGTGGCGGCGAGCCAGCCGATCGCCTTGGTGCGGTGATTGTCGCGCAGTGCGTGGTGCGAGACCGTCAGCGTCGCGCCCGACGACAGCAGCAGCGCAGTGTTGATGGTCGGCACCGGCCACGGTGTCATCGACTTGAAGTGCGAGACGAGATCCGCCGGTCCGATGTTCGGCCACACTGCGGTGAAATCCGGCCAGATCAGCTTGTAGTCGAGACTGCCCAACTGATGCATCGCGATCTGGCGTGCATAGAACAACGCGCCAAAGAACGCGCCGAAGAACATCACTTCGGAGAAGATGAACCAGCTCATGCTCCAGCGGTACGACGCATCGACTTTCTTGCCGTACCTCCCGCCTTCGGATTCGGAGATCGCATCACCGAACCAGTGGTACAGCGTGAAGAGCAGCCACAGCAGACCGACCAGCGCCGTGAAGGGCGCCCACGGTTCGCCGTTCACCCACGCCGCAAACGATCCGAGCATGACCAGCAGGCCGATGGCCGCGCTGATCGGATGCCGCGACGGATGCGGTATGAAATAGTACGGGCTCTCGTTTTGACCGCTCATTGTTGATTCTCCACTTCAGTCCAGTTGTTCTGCCTGGTTCACCTGGTCCGGGTAAATCCACAGCCGACTGCACCGTGTCCCGGCTCTATCTCCTGCGGCGCGCTGCGTTACCGCGCCGCCCCTCTCCATGCCTGAATCCTGCTCTTGTATCTCTCTACGAACCGACCACCACGCGCACGATCAGGATCAACACCCCGATAAAAACCGCTGCGGCGATCAGCGCCGCCGCAATCACATGCAGCGGGTTCAGCTGCGTGGCGTCCGCTTCCAGATCGCGCCGTTTGCGCACACCGAAAAACGACCACATCACCGCTTTCATCGACTGGCCGAAACTGCTTTTCCTGCCGCCGCGACCGCTATCGCTCATATCCGCGCCTTCTATCGGCAAGCGTCGTTGATACGCGTCAGGCAGGGTTCGCTGCTTTCGCTGCGCCGACCGCCGTCTGACCTTCCGTGCCGCGCGTCGTGGGCGCAGGCGCGTTCAGTTCGAAGAACGTGTACGACAAGGTGATCGTCTTCACGTCTTTCGGCAGCTTCGGATCGACGACGAACACCACGGGCATGCGCTTCGATTCGTTCGCTTTCAACGTCTGCTGCGTAAAGCAAAAACACTCGATCTTCCTGAAGAACTCCGTGGCCTGCTTCGGCGCGTAGCTCGGGATGGCCTGAGCCTGGATCGTGCGCGCCTGCTGGTTGCTCACGTCGTACATCACCGTCGTCACTTCGCCCGGATGCACATCGATACTGTTCTGCTCCGGCTTGAAACCGAGCGGCCCGCGCGCATTCGCGTCGAACTCGATCGAAATCGTGCGGCTCATGTCGACCTGCGTGTTCTTCGCCTCGCGCGCGGTGGCATCACGCTGCACGAGGTTGTTGATGCCCGTGACCTCGCAGATCGCGCGATACATCGGCACCAGCGCAAACCCGAAGCCGAACATCAACAGCGCGACGACCACGAGCTTGAACAGCATCGGACGGTTAAAAGAGCGATCGGCCCCGGTGGGCGGTTGCGTCGACATCGAACTTCCTCAACAGATCACGTACACGGGCGATCCGGACTCGTCACGACAGGTCAGTGAGCAAACCAGACCTGCTTGACGACGGCACCCAGAAAAAAGACGGTGACGACGGCGAGCAGAATCAGACCGAGTCGCAGATTCCCTGCACGAATTTCTTCAGGCGTACGTCTTTTTTGTGGATTCCGGCTCATGCTCAACTTTCTTGATGCTGCCTTGCTGCGTTGTGTTTTTTATCCCGCTCTGCTCCGGCGTGTTGCGACGCCGGAGCAGAGCTTCGGAGATACGGCTTATGGCTTATTCGACCGTCGGCGGATTCTCGAACGTGTGGAACGGAGCCGGGCTCGGGACCGTCCATTCGAGACCCGTCGCGCCATCCCACGGCTTGTCGCTGGCCTTTTCGAGTTCGCCGCCGCCGCGATAAGCCGGCAGCGCGACTGCGAACAGGAAGTACACCTGCGCCAGCCCGAAGCCGAACGCGCCGATCGTGATGACCTGGTTCCAGTCGGTGAATTGCGCCGGGTAATCGGCATAACGACGCGGCATGCCGGCGAGACCGACGAAGTGCATCGGCAGGAACGCGAGGTTGAAGGTGATCAGCGAGGCCCAGAAGTGGATCTTGCCGCGCGTCTCGTTGTACTTCCAGCCGGTCCACTTCGGCGACCAGTAGTACCAGCCGGAGAAGAGACCAAACAGCGAACCCGCCACCAGCACATAGTGGAAGTGCGCGACCACGAAGTAAGTGCCGTGATACTGGATGTCGAGCGGCGCCATTGCGAGCATCAGGCCCGTCAGACCGCCGAACGTGAACACGAACAGGAAGCCCACCGCGAACAGCATCGGCGTTTCGAAGGTGAGCGAACCGCGCCACATCGTCGCGACCCAGTTGAACACCTTCACGCCCGTCGGCACGGCGATCAGCATGGTCGCGTACATGAAGAACAGCTGGCCCGTCACCGGCATGCCCGTGGCGAACATGTGGTGCGCCCAGACCATGAACGACAGGATCGCGATCGATGCCGTTGCGTACACCATCGAGCTATAGCCGAACAGCGGCTTGCGCGCGAACGCCGGGATCACCTGCGACACGATCCCGAACGCCGGCAAGATCATGATGTAGACCTCGGGGTGGCCGAAGAACCAGAAGATGTGCTGATACATCACCGGGTCGCCGCCGCCTGCCGCGTTGAAGAACGACGTGCCGAAGTGGCGGTCGAACAGCACCATCGTGATCGCACCCGCCAGAACCGGCATCACGGCGATCAGCAGATACGCGGTGATCAGCCACGTCCACACGAACATCGGCATCTTCATCAGCGTGAGGCCGGGTGCGCGCATGTTCAGGATCGTCACGACGATGTTGATACCGCCCATGATCGACGACGCGCCCATGATGTGGACCGCGAAAATTGCGAAGTCCATGCCCGGGCCCATCTGCGTGGACAGTGGCGCGTACAGCGTCCAGCCAGCGGCCGTTGCGCCGCCCGGCGTGAAGAACGAACCGACCAGCAGCACGGCAGCGACGGGCAGCAGCCAGAAGCTGAAGTTATTCATCCGCGCGAAGGCCATGTCCGATGCGCCGATCTGCAGCGGAATCATCCAGTTCGCGAAGCCGACGAAAGCCGGCATGATCGCGCCGAACACCATGATCAGGCCGTGCATGGTGGTGAGCTGGTTGAAGAACTCGGGGCGCATGATCTGCAGACCCGGTTCGAACAGCTCGGCGCGGATGCCCAGCGCCATCACGCCGCCGGACAGGAACATGATGAACGAGAACAGCAGGTACAGCGTACCGATATCTTTGTGGTTGGTGGCGAACAGCCAGCGACGCCAGCCATGCGGCGTCTCGTGCGCATGGTCGCCGTGCACGTGCTCGTGCCCTGCGGCTACATCGTGTCCGATGCTAGACATGACAATCTCCTAAATCGAATGCTGCTTTTCTCTGACTGTTACACGTCAGGCCGCTGCGCTGATCTCAACACGGCGTGCTTCCTTCGCGTCCGCACCGCCCGTGATCGTCTCCGGCTTCTTCAAAATAATGTGGTCTTCGGCGATGCCCGCTGCCTTCATCGCGTCGCGCACGGCTTCGGCGCGCGCCTTAGCGAGCTTCGCGTTTTTATCGGCTGAACCCGTCGCGTCGGTGTAGCCCGACAGCGTGAACTTCGCGTCCGGGTGCGCTTTCGCGTACGCGGCGGCTGCGTCGATGGCAGCCTTTGCGTCAGCGGGCAGCGTGCTCTTGTTCGTTTCGAAGTAGACGCTGGCGGGCAGCGACGCTTGCGGCGCCGATGCTGCCGCGTTGTCCGATGCGCCACCGCTTGCGCCCGAAGCCGCTGCCGGAGCCGATGCGCCTGCGTCGCCGCTTGCGGCTGCCGCGCCGCTTGCAGCCTCTGCACCGCTCGCCGCCGTTGCATCCGATGCTGCCGCCGCTGCCGCGCCCGCCAGGTGATCGCCACCTGCCGGCAGACGGCCGTTACGTGCATCGGCGATCTGCTTCGGTTGCAGGATGTCGCCCGTGTGGTTGCCCCACGAATTACGTTCGTACGTGATCACGGAAGCGATTTCGACGTCGTTCAACGTCGGCGCCCACGACGGCATCGCGTTCTTGCCCTTCAGCACGATGCTGACGTGCTCGGCGAGCGGGCCGTTCGCGACCTTGCTGCCGTCGAGCGCCGGGAATGCGCCTGCGCCCTTGCCTGTCGGCTGGTGGCAGACCGCGCAGTTCGACGCGTACACCTTGCCGCCGCGATCCATCAGTTCGGCGAGCGTGTAGTTCTTGTTCGGATCGTCCTGACCGGCGGCCATTTTCTTCTTCTGGTCGTCGACCCACTTTGCGTAGTCGTCGTCCGACAGCACCGTCACGACGACCGGCATGAACGCGTGTTCCTTACCGCACAGCTCCGTACAGAAGCCGCGATACGTGCCGACCTTCTCGGCCTTGAACCACGTGTCGCGCACGAAGCCGGGAATCGCATCCTGCTTCACGCCGAACGCGGGCACGTACCACGAGTGCACGACGTCGTTGGCCGTGGTGATGATGCGGATCTTCTTGTTGACGGGCACGACGAGCGGGTTGTCGACTTCCTGCAGGTAGGTATCCGTCTTCGGCGTCAGGCCGTCGACTTCGCTGCGCGGCGTAGTCAGCGTCGAGTAGAAGTTGATGCCTTCGCCCGGACCCTTCACGTAGTCGTACGCCCACTTCCACTGGTAGCCAGTGACCTTGACGGTCAGATCGGCATTGGTGGTGTCCTTCATCGCGACGACCGTCTTGGTGGCGGGCAGCGCCATCAAGACGACGATGATGAACGGGACAATCGTCCAGATGATTTCGACGGTGGTGCTTTCGTGGAAATGCGCGGCCTTGTAGCCCTTCGACTTGCGGTGCGCGAAGATCGAATAGAACATCACGCCGAACACGCCGATAAAGATCACCGTGCAGAGAATCAGCATGAACGTGTGGAGGCTGTAGAGCTCTTCGGCAATCCTCGTCACGGGCGGCTGGAGATTGATCTCGTTGACGCGGGGGCCGCCAGGACTGTCGCCGATTGCATGGGCCGCGCCAGCGAACAACAGTCCGCTACACGCCAGCACGCCCACGAGGGCTCGCTTGATTGTTTTCATAGCTTCCTTACCCAAATTTTCCATTCAAACCCTCGACCCCGCTGGAAGGCTGCCTCTCGTCTTCTGGAACGGCGCGTCATTCAATATGCAACTTTTTGCGCCTGACACTGCCTGATCCACAGCCGCAGTTCATCGGCGAATTGCGCGCGCCGATATTGCGCAAGGTGCTGCCCGACCGTGACCGTCTCGCCGCGTGAGACCAGTCTGATCTGATCGCGCGGCGTTGCACCTGGCTCGACCCGCACCCAGCACGGGTTGAATTCGAACTGCGTGAGATGCTCGGCGCTGACCTGTTCGATCACGAGCCGGTTGGGAAACAGCCGGATGCGCTCGTAATCGACAGCGTGGCGTGCATAGATTGCAAATGCGACGCCGACAGCGAGCAGCTCGATACCTGTGAACGGCAACACCAGCCATGCACCGCACAGGACCAGCAGGAATGCAATGAAGAGCGAGAATCCCGCGAGCGAGACATAGAAGAACACGAATTGCCGCGGAGAAACCGAACAGTTGCGCTTCATCAACCAGTCCTTGAGGACGGGCTCCGACTCAGCCAGCAGATCGGTTGCACTCATCGCTGCCTCCCGCGAACCGCCAGTCACCGCATGCCGCCACTGCTATTCACGCCCGCGCCACTACCGCCACACAGAACCGCGAATGCCTCGGGCCTGTCGCTCTTATTATGCGTGCTTTGAGCGACAAACTGACGCATTATAGGGCTGATCTATGGCATCCACAAGCAACGCCCTATCGGCCCCAAACCCAAGCCACATAAGCCTCTGCGCCGTTTTGACGCAGTTTTTGAGGCGCTAATTTCGGGCATAACGGATGCCCTCTTTTCCGCCTCAACGATTGCCTTGCCGTCCCCTTCCAATGTCCTCGATGCGCACGATTCCGTGCCCTTCGGGCGTCATTCTCGGCACCGCCTTCCATGCATGTCCGTAGATCACCTCGAAGGTCAGAGGGATCGTGCCGTCGGCGCGCCGACGGGCCTCCAGCGCGGCAAGCAGGGCCTTGTGCAGGCGCCGCGAACCGGTCACGCCAGCCGCCGCCTCGCGCCCTCCCGGATACGCGCCCCAGCGGCGCACATCGGCAAGCAGCGATTCGGGCGACTTGTACGTGATGGTCAAGGTCTCCTGGTCCATCACGGGGATTTCGAAGCCACTTTCGACAAGCATATCGCCCAGATCGTGCATGTCTACGAAGTCGATTACATGTTTGTGCGTATTGACGCCGTGCGCGACTTCGACCTCTGTGTACGCGCCGCGCAGTTCTTTCAGCGTGTCAGGCCCGAGCGTGCTGAACATCAGCAGGCCGTTGACCTTCAGCACGCGCTGCCATTCGGGGAATACGAGGTCGGGCCGCGAGTGCCAGTGCAGCGCCATATTCGACCAGATGAACTCGAATGCACCCGATGCAAAAGGCAACGCCGAGAAATCGGCCTGGGCGAAGCGCGGACCGCGCGAACCGAGCGCCTTTCCAAGTGACGCGGGCAAAAAGCGGCGCCAGCTGGTATCGGCGCCGTCGTGCTGGACGGCGCGCGCGAGCATCGCGCGGGACAGATCGGTGCCGAACACGGGCGCTTCGGGGAAGCGTTCGCGCAAAGCGGGAAGGTCCTCGCCCGCGCCGCAGCCGGCGTCCAGTACCTGGGACGGGTTGATCTTGATGTAGTCGAGCCGTTCGCGCATGCGTTGCGCGATCTCGCGCGGCAGAAACGCGACGTCGTCGAACGACGCGGCCCGGCGGTCGAAAATCTTCCGGAGACGGCGCGAATCATAGGCCGGACGGCCAGTTTCGGTGGGAGACACGGTTATTCGAGTCGTGCGGACGGGGAGTGCGAAGTATACTCGCTCGATTCCGTCCCTTCAGCGTCAGCGGCCTTCGGAGGCGTGTCGATATGCCGAATTGGGCTATTTGTTGGCCGCGTGTCATGCATTCCGGGCGAAAGCTTCGGGACCGGTTAGCGGGAGTCTCGCAACGCTGCGTTCCGCCGCTCGAGGCGCTTGCGCGTGTCGCATTGCCGAATCCGTGCGCGTTGTGCGGCAATATGTCGCATCGGACGCTATGCGGCTTCTGCGACGCGGCCTGGTGGAACGAAGCGCGGCTGCGCTGCATGGTCTGCGCGATGCCGTTGAGCGGCTTCCGTCGGGCAGGTGCGATGCATTACCGGTGCGGCAACTGCCTCGCCACACCGCCCGCGTTCGACGCGACCGTGGCGCTCGCCGACTACCGCGCGCCGCTGGATGCGCTGGCCGTCGGGCTGAAATTCCGCGCCCGGCTTGCGCTTGCGCACGAGTTCGCGCGGCGGCTGGCCTGGGCAGCGCAGGATGCGCTCGATGAACACGATCACCCGGATGTCGTGGCGCCCGTGCCGTTATCGGCGCGGCGGCTCGCCGGGCGCGGTTATAACCAGGCGTGGGAAATCGCGCGGCCGTGCGCGAAAGCGCTCGGCGTTCGCAGCGACGCAACGCTCGTCCACCGCGTGATCGACACAGCGCCGCAATCGAAGCTCGATCTCGACGCGCGCAGGCAGAATGTCGGCCGCGCGTTCGAAGTCGCCAGGCCGGTGCACGGCTTGCACGTCGCCGTTGTCGACGACGTGATGACGACGGGCGCCACCCTCGATGCATTGGCCCGCACGCTGAAGGCAGCGGGCGCGCGGCGCGTGACGAATCTCGTTGCGCTCCGCACACCGAAAAACTAGTTTCCGACTCACCTCACTATGTTCAACGTCGTTCTCGTCGAACCTGAAATCCCGCCGAACACCGGCAACGTGATCCGCCTGTGCGCGAACACGGGCGCGCGTCTGCACCTGATCGAGCCACTCGGCTTTCCACTCGACGATGCCCGCATGCGCCGCGCCGGCCTCGACTATCACGAGTACGCGCAGATGCGTGTGCATCCGGACTGGGATGCACTGATTGAAACCGAAAAGCCCGATTTCGCGCGCATGTTCGCGTTCACCACGCGCGGCTCCAGCCCGTTCCATTCGCACGCGTTTCAGCCCGGCGACTGGTTCGTGTTCGGCGCCGAAACGCGTGGATTGCCGGATGCCGTGCTGACCCGCTTCCCGCCCGAACAGCGCGTGCGCCTGCCGATGCGTCCCGGCAATCGCAGCCTGAATCTGTCGAATACGGTTGCAGTGGTGGTGTTCGAGGCGTGGCGTCAGGCGGGCTTCGAAGGCGGCGCCTGAAGGCGTCGGTCGAGTTCGGCCTCGAGTCGGGCTTTGTAGCGCGCGTGCATCGCTTCGTCGAAGCACGCCAAGATCACCTGCCCGATGGAAGGCGCTGACGGCAGCGTATCGATGACGGTTTGAATCGCGATGCGCACGGCGTCATCGGCGGGGAAGCGGTACACGCCGCAACTGATCGCCGGGAACGCGATGCTTTTCACATTTGCATCGCGCGCGAGTGCCAGCGCGCGCCGGTAGCACGACGCCAGCAGTTCCGCCTCGCCGCGTTCGCCGCCGTGCCACACTGGGCCGACAGCGTGAATCACATGACGCGCCGCCAGCCGGTGTCCGGCCGTGATCTTCGCGTCGCCGGTCACACAGCCGCCTAGCGTCTCGCATTCGCGCAGCAGTGCCGGGCCGGCCGCGCGATGAATCGCGCCGTCTACGCCACCGCCGCCGAGTAATGACGTGTTCGCCGCGTTGACGATGGCGTCGACGTCGAGCGTCGTAATGTCGACGACGCGTGCCTCGAGCGTGCAATGGCCAATGGTGAGCATGAAATAAACCTCCAGATCCGATACAACAGCGATATGGAGATGGACAGCCAGCGGCGCACGCCGTTCGGCGCTAGCCGTTACCGGCTGCGCAAAACACCTTCAAGGAATGTGCGGAGATGAGAAACGGGCCGTTGCGGCCCGCTTTCGAAAGACGGCTGTTATTCAGCCTTGGCGTCGCGACGAAGCAGCGCGCTAACGGCATCGCGAGGCGCCACGCCGTTAAACAGCACGTCGCAGACGGCTTCCGTGATCGGCATTTCGATGCCGTGCGATTGCGCGATTGCCAGCACGCCGCGCGCGCAGCGCACGCCTTCTGCCACGTGACCGAGCGCGTTGAGGATGTCTTCGAGCGAACGACCGGTGGCCAGTTGCATGCCAACCGTGCGGTTACGCGACAGATCGCCCGTCGCCGTCAGGATCAGATCGCCGAGGCCCGTCAGGCCTGTAAACGTTTCCGCCCGTCCGCCCAGCGCCGCGCCGAGGCGCGACATTTCGGCCAGACCGCGCGTGATCAGCGCCGCCCGAGCGTTCAGCCCAAGGCCAAGGCCATCGGCAATGCCCGTCGCAATGGCCAGCACGTTCTTCACTGCGCCGCCCACTTCGACACCGACCACATCGTCGCCGCTATAAATACGCATCGCGCCGTGATGGAACGCCGCGACCGTGCGCTCGCGGCATACCGCCGATGCACTCGCCACCGTCAGCGCGACAGGCAACCCCTGCCCCACTTCGCGCGCGAAACTCGGTCCCGACAACGTGCCGTTGCTCGCGTGCCCGCTCAGTTCCTGAGCGACGACCTGATTCGGCAGCAATTGCGTGTCCGCCTCGAAGCCCTTGCAGAGCCACACGATGTGCGCCGGCACCCGGCCCATGTCGCGCATCGTGCGCAGCATGGAGCGCAAACCCGCGACAGGCGTGGCGACCACGCACAGCGCGTCGTCGGCCAGAGCGTGATTCAGCGCGACATCGAGATCCGCTTCGAAGCGAAGCGCAGACGGCAACGCCACGCCCGCCAGATAGCGGGCGTTTTCATGCGATGTGGAGAGTTCGGCGATGAGCGCGGCGTCGCGCGCCCACAGCACCGTATCGTGACGCGCGGCCAGATGGCCGGCGAGTGCGGTGCCCCATGCACCGGCGCCGAGAACGGCGACCTTCATACCCGGCACCGCCCGCGTGCGTCAGTGATGCGCCGCGCTACCAGCGCCCGTTTCCTGGCTGGCGATCTGCGCGAGGCGTTGCTCGTACAGCGCCTGGAAGTTGATTTCGGCCAGATGGATCGGCGGGAAGCCTGCGCGGGTGATCGCGTCAGCGATGTTCGAGCGCAGATACGGGAACAGGATGGTCGGGCAAGCAATGCCGACGAGCGGGTCGATCTGCTCGGCAGGAATGTTGCGAATGTCAAAAATACCAGCCTGCTTCGCTTCGATCAGGAACGCGACCTTGTCGCTGACCTTGGCCGTCACCGTGCCCGTGACGAGAATTTCGAACACCGTGTCCGCGAGGCGCTCGGCCTTCACGTCGACTTCGACTTCGACCGACGGCATTTCCTGCTCGAGGAAAATAGCCGGCGAATTCGGCTGCTCGAGCGACATGTCCTTCAGGTAAATGCGCTGGATATTGAAGAACGGCTGGTTGTTCTCGTCGGACATGAGTCTCTACTCCCTAAATTTCGTTGCGGCGACAGATGCCGCCAGATCTCTTGATGTGCTGCGGGACGCCTTCCGGAAAAGGCGTCCCGCTAACCGGTGCGAATCCGGCCTTGTTGTTTGCTGCCGCGCGCCGCAGCCGCCGGAAAGGCGGCGCAGCGCGCGGAAAAGCCGCAGCCTGAAATCAGGCGGTGGCTTCGAGCAGCGGCGTCAGACCGCCCGCGCGATCGAGCGCGGACAGATCGTCATAGCCGCCGACGTGTGTTTCGCCGATATACACCTGCGGCACCGTACGGCGGCCCGTGCGCGTCATCATTTCCTGACGGCGAGCCGGGTCTTTGTCGATCAGCACCTTTTCGATGTGGTCGACGCCGCGCGACTTTAGTAGACGTTCGGCCATCTGGCAATACGGGCACACCTGCGTGCTGTACATGATTACCTTGTTCATTACTTCGCAACTCCTTGTTTGACGACGGGCATGCCCGCCTGCTGCCAGGCGTTGACGCCGCCTTCCAGCACGTGCACTTCCGCATAGCCTGCGTCGCGCACAATACGTGCCGCCTTGTTCGACTGCTGCCCGTTCTGGCAGACGAGCAGCACCGGGTTGCTCTTATTTTTCACGAGTTGGGCGACTTTCGCTTGCAACTCGCCAAATTCGACCTGACGGGCTGAAGGCAGGTGTCCGCCGGCATATTCCGCAGCCGGACGCAGGTCGATGACGACCGCGTTGCGCCGATTGATCAGCTGGGTGGCGGCAGCCGCCGAGAGACCGCCGCGTCCGCGCCGGGAAATCGACGGCCACAGGAGCAACGCCCCGGAGATGAGGGCGACTGCGATCAGTACAAGGTTGGTGTAATCGGTGAAAAACTTCACGGAAGATCCGCCGGAAAAAAGGGAAGAAATCGGATAAATCGGAAAGGGCAATCCGACCATTATAAAATAACCGTCTGACGCGATGGCGACCGCCAGCCTGACGGCTGCGGTGCCGCCCCGATTACGGCTTCCTCACTACCGACCGGCAACGACATGTACAAACTCGTTCTCATCCGCCACGGCGAATCGACGTGGAACAAGGAAAACCGCTTCACCGGCTGGGTCGCCGTCGACCTGACCGAACAGGGCAACCTCGAAGCACAGCAGGCAGGCACGCTGCTGAAGGATTCGGGCTATACGTTCGACATCGCGTACACCTCGGTGCTCAAGCGCGCGATCCGCACGCTGTGGCACGTGCAGGACAAGATGGACCTGATGTACCTGCCTGTGGTCCACTCGTGGCGCCTCAACGAACGCCATTACGGCGCGCTGTCGGGCCTGAACAAGGCTGAAACGGCCGCGAAGTTCGGCGACGAGCAGGTGCTGGTCTGGCGCCGCAGCTACGACACGCCGCCGCCCGCGCTGGAACCGACCGACGACCGCACGTCGTACAACGACCCGCGTTACGCCAAGGTGCCGCGCGAAGAACTGCCGCTCACCGAATGCCTGAAAGACACGGTCGCGCGCGTGATGCCGATCTGGAACGAGTCGATCGCACCCGCGATCAAGTCGGGCCGCAAGGTGCTGATCGCCGCTCATGGCAATTCGATCCGCGCGCTGGTCAAGTATCTGGATAACGTCTCGGATAGCGACATCGTCGGGCTGAACATCCCGAACGGCGTGCCGCTCGTCTATGAACTCGACGCCGATCTGAAGCCGATCAAGCACTACTACCTCGGCGACCAGGAAGCCATCGCGAAGGCGCAGGCCGCTGTCGCGAAACAGGGCAAGGCGGGCTGATCACGTCCCCGCTCACGTTCGTGACCCGCTGCCGTACCGCCGCGGGTCACGGCACGCGCGCGCTGCCGGCGCAGCGCGCTCGCCTGACGGCCATGCCATGTCCGGGCCATGCTCGCGTCAGCCTGCATGGCCACGCAACGCACATTCGCCGGCATTCCATACCGATGCGCGCGCAACGGTATCCGCAGTCGATCCCATATACGACGGCGCTTTTGGCCTCGCGGACGTCCGCCAGCGCACAGTCGCTGCACAGGACGACAGCGATCCTAAGAACCTCGCAGCCCCGCCGCTGTCGAAACCCGATCACCCACACGTACAGGCCGTGCAAGCGTCACGTTATACTTGTCCGTCCTTTTTCCTTTGACGCTGCCACGCGCTTCCTGCCGCAACACACTCTATGCGAAAGAACCTGAAAAATATCGGCCTTATCGCCGCGGGCCTGGCTACCGGCGTTTTTGCAACTCTGCAACTGAGCGCCTCGGCCCAGCAACCTGCTTCCGCGCCCCTGCCGCTCGACCAGTTGCGGCTCTTCGCCGAAGTCTTCGGGCAAATCAAGCATGAGTACGTCGAGCCTGTCGACGACAAGAAGCTGCTGACGGCCGCGATCAAGGGCATGGTGTCGAGCCTCGATCCGCACTCGTCGTATCTCGACAAGACCGATTACGAAGAACTGCAGGAACAGACCAAGGGCCGCTTCGCGGGCCTCGGCATCGAAATTTCGCAGGAAGACGGTCTCATCAAGGTCATCTCGCCGATCGAAGACACGCCTGCATTCCGCGCCGGCATCCGCCCGGGCGACCTGATCACCCGCATCAACGACAAGCCCGTGCGCGGCATGACGCTGGATAAAGCCGTCAAGCAGATGCGCGGCGACCCCGGCACCAAGGTCACGCTGACCATCTTCCGCAAGACGGATGACCGCACGTTCCCGCTCACGGTCACGCGCGCGATCATCAAGGTGCAGAGCGTGAAGTCGAAGATCCTCGCGCCGGGTTATGCGTACGTGCGTATCACGAGCTTCCAGGAACGCACGGTGCCGGACCTCGCAGCCAAGCTCGAAGACATCGCGCGCCAGCAGCCGAACCTGAAGGGCCTGATCCTCGATCTGCGTAACAACGGCGGTGGTCTGCTGCAAAGCGCGGTCGGCGTCGCGGGCGCGTTCCTGCCGCCGGATTCCGTGGTCGTGTCGACCAACGGCCAGATCCCCGATTCGAAGCAGGTCTATCGCGACACCTACGACAACTATCGCCTGCCGTCCTTCGACACCGATCCGCTGAAGAACCTGCCGGCCATCTTCAAGACCGTGCCGATGATCGTGCTGACCAACGCTTACTCGGCGTCGGCATCGGAAATCGTCGCGGGCGCGCTGCAGGATCAGCATCGTGCGCTGATCGTCGGCAAGACGACGTTCGGCAAGGGCTCGGTGCAGACCGTTCGCCCGATGACAGCCGATTCGGCATTGCGTCTGACCACGGCGTACTACTACACGCCGAGCGGCCGTTCGATCCAGAACAAGGGCATCCGTCCTGACGTCGCCGTCGATCAGTACGCAGATGGCGATCCCGATGACGCACTCGTCACGCGCGAAGTCGACTACTCGAATCACCTTGCGAACACGCAAGACCCGAACGAGAAGAAGGAACAGGAACAGCGCGAACAGGAGCGCATGGACCAGTTGCGTCAGCTCGAAGAGCAGAACGACAAGAAGACGCCGGAACAGCGTGCGAAGGATCGCGACCGCAAGCCGGTCGAGTTCGGTTCCAATGACGACTTCATGCTGCAACAAGGTCTGAACAAGCTCGAAGGCAAGCCGGTTCAGGAGTCGAAGTCGCTGATGGAGCGTCGTCTTGCGCAGAACAAGCCGGGGCAATCGGCTTCGGCACCTGTCGCGGTGAAGCCTGCGCTGCCCGCTACGCCGACGGCATCGAGCCCGGCTGCAGCCGCCTCGGCGACGCAGCCTGCTTCGCAACCGGCAGCGCCGACCAAGTAAGCGTCTGACCTGCCTCAATGTCTTCGCGGCCAACGCGCCGCGAAGACACTTTCCTCCGCGCGATTAAAATAACGAGAAACTCGCGCCACGCTCCTGCCAGCGCGACACCTACGACACACGCCGCGCCCTGCCATGAACGACGATCAACTCCTGCGCTATTCCCGTCACATCCTCGTCGATGAACTCGGCATCGAGGCTCAGCAAGCCTTTCTCGACGCACATGCAATCGTCGTCGGCGCGGGTGGTCTTGGCTCGCCGGCTGCGATGTATCTGGCGGCAGCAGGCGTCGGCAAGCTGACGCTGGTCGATGCCGATACCGTCGATCTCACCAATCTGCAACGACAGATACTGCATGTGACGAAGTCGGTCGGACGGCTGAAGGTCGAGTCGGGCCGCGATGCCATCGCGCAACTCAATCCTGATGTGATCGTGAACGCAGTCACTGAGCGCGTCGACGATGCGTGGCTCGATCAGAACGTGCCGCACGCGACGGTCGTGCTCGACTGCACGGATAACTTCGCGACACGACACGCGATCAACCGTGCATGCGTGAATCACGGCGTGCCGCTCGTATCAGGCGCGGCGCTGCGCTTCGATGGCCAGATCAGCACGTTCGATTTCCGTAGCGACGCGTCGCCCTGCTATGCGTGTGTGTTTCCGGAAGATCAACCGTTCGAGGAAGTCGCGTGCTCGACGATGGGCGTGTTCTCGCCGACAGTCGGCATCATCGGCGCGATGCAGGCGGCGGAAGCGTTGCGTGTGATTGCGGGCATCGGCGAGCCGCTGGTCGGCCGCCTGATGATGCTCGATTCGCTGCGGATGGAGTGGAACACGATGCGCATCGCGCGCCAGCCGGATTGCCCGGTGTGCGGCGAGCGGCATCGTTCGTAGTTAGCGAGGCGCCCGGTGCCAGGTCAGGCGCCTCGATGTTTCAAGCCTGCGCGACCCGATCCAGCGCCGATTGCACCTCTTCCGGCTCGAACGCCGCCAGCACATCGGCAACCGGCTTTTCGAGCGTCTTCAGATGCGAGCGCAGCACCTCCTGCTTCACGAGCAGCAACTGGCTCGGATGCATCGAGAACTCCGTCAGCCCCATGCCGAGCAGCAGACGCGTGAGCAACGGATCACCCGCCATTTCCCCACAGATCGACACCGGCACGCCCGCGCGCTTCGCCTCGCGCAGCGTAAATGCGATCAGATGCAGCACGGCCGGATGCAGCGGATCGTACAGATGCGCGACGGCGTTGTCCGCGCGATCGATCGCGAGCGTGTACTGGATCAGATCGTTCGTGCCGATCGACAGGAAATCGAGGCGCTTGAGGAACAGCGGCAACGCAATCGCCGCCGCCGGAATCTCGATCATCGCGCCGACGCGCACGTTCGGATCGTAGGCAAGGCCGGCGTCGTCGAGTTGACGCTTGGCTTCCTGGATGAGGTCGAGCGTCTGATCGATTTCGCGCGCGTGCGCGAGCATCGGAATCAGGATCTTCACCGAACCGAACGCCGACGCGCGCAGAATCGCGCGCAACTGCGTGAGGAACATATGCGGCTCGGACAGACTCCAGCGGATCGCGCGCAAACCGAGCGCCGGGTTCGGCGCGGTCTCGAACTCATCGACTGATTCGAGCGGCTTGTCCGCGCCGACGTCGATCGTGCGGATCGTCACGGGCATGCCGTTCATCAGTTCGACAGCGCGCTTGTAGGCGCCGAACTGTTCTTCCTCTTCCGGCATCCCGTCCTTCTGGTTCATGAACAGGAACTCGGTACGGAACAGGCCGATGCCCGTCGCACCCGCGTCGAGCGCGGCCTTGGCATCTTCGGGCAGTTCGATGTTCGCGCACAGATCGATGCGCGTGCCGCACACCGTTTGCGTGGGCGAGAACTTCAGCCGTTGCAGCTTGCGTGCTTCCAGCGCCTTCTCGCTCTGCCGGTACGAATACTCTTCGAGCACGATGGGCGCGGGATCGACGATCACGATGCCGTGATCGCCGTCGACGATGATCAGATCGTCCTGACGGATCAGCGCGCTTGCATGCTGCACGCCGACTGTCGCCGGAATGCCGAGGCTGCGCGCGACGATCGCCGTGTGCGACGTGCGGCCGCCGAGGTCCGTGACGAAGCCCTGGAAGGTTTGGCCCTTGAACTGCATCATGTCGGCGGGCGCGATGTCGTGCGCGACCACGATCATCTCGTCGCAGCGGCCGTGCACGCCGTTGACGAGCGCACCCGTCGCACCCGCGAGCGCCTTCAGCACACGCTCGACCACCTGTTCGATGTCGGCCTTGCGCTCGCGCAGGTATTCGTCTTCGATATCGTCGAAATGGCGCGTGAGACGCTCGAGTTGTTCCGTCAGCGCCCACTCGACGTTGTAGCGGCGCGTACGGATCAGATCGATGGTTTCCTGAACGAGCATGGCGTCGTTCAGGATCATGGTGTGGACGTCGATGAATGCGCCCATTTCGCTCGGCGCGTCAGCGGAGAGATCCGCGCGCAGTGCGTCTAACTCCTGATGCACGACTGCCTGAGCCGTGCGGAAACGCTCCACCTCGCCCTCGATCTGGGTGGGCTCGATTAGATAGTGGTCGACGTCCAGTGCAGCCGGGGCGATCAGATATGCCCGCCCGATGGCGATACCGCGTGACACGGGAATTCCATGCAGCGTGAACGACACGCGCACCTCCTCTAGTTGTGTGATGCCGCGGCAAACCGCTGCAATGCTCTCAGACCCCGACGGTGATTATAAATTCCGTCCCGCCTAACCGTGCTGTGCAGCGCAGCATGCAAGCTCGCGGAAAGCCGTGCGGACGCGCAAATCCGGCGGCACAAATGAAAACGCCGCGACATCGCGCGGCGTCTTCCATCCAGAACGAATGCTGCTGCGGATTTTTTATTGTCCTTCGCCGAATTTGTCTGCGATCAGTTTGAGCAGCGCGTCCATCGCATCTTTTTCGTCGGCGCCTTCCGTTTCGATCACCACCGTACTGCCGATCCCCGCTGCCAGCATCATCACGCCCATGATGCTCTTTGCGTTGATGCGCCGGCCGTTGCGGCTCATCCATATTTCCGACTGAAAATTGGCGGCGAGTTGCGTCAGTTTGGCCGAGGCGCGCGCGTGCAGCCCCAGCTTGTTCACGATAGTCGTTTCCTGTTGCAGCATGTGTTGGTCCGATGCGCTGGTGTTGATGTTATCGAGGTAAAACGAAAATTTGTCGGACGCTGCGCTTACGCGCCGTTGCGGTTGCAGAGCGTCTCCGCGCCCACGTTACAGGTCTGCGCGAGCGGCTTGTCCTTCGACGCCGGGTCGGGAAAGCAGCCATCTGCGTCGGCGTTGACAACGGCGGGCGTTGCCGGCGTGACTGCCTGGATGCCTTTGCTCGCGCCTGCCAGCGCCTTGTCGACGAGCACGTCGAGCGGTGTCGCGCGGTAACAGACGGCGCGCACGAGCATCGGCAGATTGACGCCTGCCAGCACACGCACGTCCGGAACCGATGCGAGCCGCACCGCGATGTTCGCCGGCGTCGCGCCGTACATGTCCGTCAGCACGAGCGCGCCGTTTTCTTCCTTCAGCCTGTCGATCTCCGCATGCGCGAACGCGACGACCTGAGCGGGATCGCAATCCGCCGATACGTCGATGACGCCGATGCGGGCGGGCAAGCCGCCATAAATATGGGAAACGCACTCGCGAAGCGCGGAGGCGAAGGGAGCGTGCGCAATGATCAGAATGCCTGCCATGTCAGCCTTGCTGCAGAAAAACGCCCGGAAATCGCGGCCCTGCTCCTGATGCGCGGCCATGTGGCGCGCAAGACAGCAGACCATCGAACTCGCCTGGAATCGGGCCGCCAAGGGGCCGGATCACAATCGCCCTCACGGGCTTTTTTCAGGGGAGCGGGCATTGTAACAGCCTCATTTTCGCGCTTTCCGCCTTTTCTCGCCTGGCTGGCGGAGAGCGCGAATCCATAGCAAACATGGCGGCGCACACGCGCCGCTTCAAGCGACCTTAACCGACGGCCTTCTCTAGTGCGTCGATGAACATTGCCGCCACATCGAAACCCGTCTGATCCATGATCTCGCGGAAGCACGTCGGACTGGTGACATTCACTTCCGTCAGCCAGTCGCCGATTGCGTCGAGCCCGACCAGCAGCAGGCCGCGCGCCTTCAGCACCGGCCCGAGCGTGTCCGCGATCTCGCGATCGCGCGCCGTCAGCGGCTGCGCCACGCCCAGCCCGCCTGCCGCGAGATTGCCGCGCACTTCATTGCCCTGCGGAATGCGCGCGAGCGAATACGGCACCGGCTCGCCGCCGATCAGCAAAATGCGCTTGTCACCCGTCTTGATCTCGGGGATGAACTTCTGCGCCATCACCGAACGCGCGCCATCGTGACTGAGCATTTCGACGATCGAGCCGAGGTTCATGCCGTCCGCCTTCACGCGAAACACGCCCATGCCGCCCATGCCGTCGAGCGGCTTGAGAATCACGTCGCCATGCTCGGCGTGGAACGCGCGCAGCCGCGCCGGATCGCGCGTGACCAGCGTCGGCGCGACGAACTGCGGAAACTCGCCGATCGCCATCTTTTCCGAGTGATCGCGGATCGCCTGCGGCTTGTTGAAGATGCGTGCGCCTGCGCGTTCAGCCAGTTCGAGCAGCCACGTGGACGTCACGTATTCCATGTCGAACGGCGGGTCTTTACGCATCAGCACGGCGCCGAAGCTCGGCAACGCGCGCGCCTCGACAGGTTGCGCTTCGTACCAGACATCGCGATGCCCATCCGACTGATCGCCGACGATCTCGAAGCGATACACGTTCGCCTCGACGCCGCTGCCCGTCCACGCCAGATGCTGCGGCTCGCACGCATACAGCGTGTGCCCGCGCTTCGCGGCCTCGGCCATCATCGCGTAGGTCGAGTCCTTGTAGATCTTGAAGCGGGAAAGCGGGTCGGCGATGAAGAGAATGTCCATGGATTTCCTGAGGTGCCCTCGCGGGCCACACATTGTTCGTTATAGCGCATGACGGACGCGTCGGAAGGACGCGTCGGCCGGCAGATGCTGCCGCGTCTGGCGCGGCGGGACCGTCAGCCTACCGCGAGCGCGCGACTCGCGCTTGCCGCGCGCCTGCCGCGTCGCCATTCAGCTCAGACCTGGATCGCCTCGGGATCGGTCTTTTCTAGTTCCACCGATGCCGCCAGCAGCCCCAGCCGCCCGACCACGCCGTACATGTAGAAGCGGTTCGGCGGTGCGGCGCCCGGTTTGGCGTGCGCATCCGGCAGCGCGGTGTGCTCGAAGCCGAGCGGCACGAAATGCATGCCTGGCGCGTTCAGGTTCTGGTCGCGCTCACGACTGCCGTGCACGCGATAGAAACCGCCCACCACGTAGCGGTCGATCATGTAGACGACGGGTTCGGCCACCTCCTCACCGATGCGCTCGAACGTGTAGACGCCTTCCTGCACGATCATGTCGTGCACGTCGAGACCTTCCTTGGTGGTCGACATGCGCGTGCGTTCGCGCTTGGTGAGCGCGGCCACTTCGGACGCGTCGTGCACCGTCATCACGCCCATGCCGTACGTGCCGGCATCCGACTTGATGACCACATACGGCCGCTCCGAAATACCGTACTCGCGATACTTCTTGGCAATCTTCTTAAGCACGCCATCGATCGCA
Organism: Paraburkholderia sp. C35; assembly: GCF_003121405.1. Taxonomy (GTDB): domain Bacteria; phylum Pseudomonadota; class Gammaproteobacteria; order Burkholderiales; family Burkholderiaceae; genus Paraburkholderia. The sequence goes on from NZ_QBUY01000026.1 coordinate 84,144, forward strand.
TCGGCGAGTGCTTCCTCGCCCGTGCGCGCTTCGAAATCGACGCCTTCGACGTGCGCGAAGTACGGGTTGATCATCCACGGGTCGATCTCGACCATCTTCGCGAACTTCTTCGCGACGTCGTCGTAGCACGAGAAGTGTGTGGACTTGCGGCGCACGGCCCAGCCCGCATGCAGCGGCGGCAACAGATACTGCTCGTGCAGATTTTCTAGGATGGGCGGAATGCCGCCCGACAGATCGTTGTTCAGCAGGATCGAACAGGGATCGAAATTCTTCAGCCCGATACGGCGGGCCGAGCGCTCGAGCGGTTCCAGCACGATTTTCTGGCCATCCGACAGCGCAATCGTGACCGGCCCGACGATGCTTTCGTCGAGCGTGCCGAAGCGTACGTTCAGACCGGCCTGACGCATGATGGTCGCGAGGCGCGCGACGTTTTCCAGATAAAACGCATTGCGGGTGTGACGCTCGGGAATCACGAGCAGGTTCTTCGCGTCCGGGCAGATCTTCTCGATCGATGCCATGGCCGCCTGCACGGCGAGCGGCAGCGTCTCTTGCGGCAGGTTGTTGAACGCGCCGGGGAACAGGTTGGTATCGACGGGCGCGAGTTTGAAACCGGCGTTACGCAGATCGACCGAGCAATAGAACGGCGGCGTGTGCTCCTGCCATTCAAGGCGGAACCAGCGTTCGATGGCGGGCGTGGCGTCGAGGATCTTCCGTTCGAGGTCGAGCAGCGGGCCGTTTAACGCCGTAACTAAATGCGGAACCATTGATCACTCGCAGACTGGAGAAAAAAGATTGTAGAGCAAATGCTTTGCGCATTTGGGGACGCTTTCTCCATTCGCAAGTTATGGCTGGATGCATTCTCCCTATTGGAACGATAGCCGGAAAATCTGCTGTTTGTGAGACAAGATGGGTTTGGGGTTATTGTCTGCGACGCCGGGGTGGGTTTGGTTTTGGTTTTTTTTGGCATCCGCGATTTGGTGTTTGTGCTTCAAGCGTTGCCCCTGTGCGGGGCGGCACCTACTTTTCTTTGCCGCCGCAAAGAAAAGTAGGCAAAAGAAAGCGGGCTAACACCACCCACTCCGGTCACTGC
>NZ_QBUY01000027.1 GCF_003121405.1 Paraburkholderia sp. C35
TCCTCTCAGGCTGGAGCCTGTTTGCCCAGGAGGAAGCAGCAGACCGTCGGACCTGATGCCAGGCTTGCTGGTTGCGAGACAGGCGTCTGCTTTGCCCGCGGCGGTGGGCCACCTAAATTCTCCATCCTTCGACCGTCAGTCTTTTTGACACTGGATGTTTGCTATTGAATGCCGGTTGTCGACCGAGGCCGTGTGAAAACGCGAAAGTACTCGGTTTTCGGGTGTTGCTTTACCCTTCCCAACGCGCTACCAGGCCAATACAGGCCGATCTGAAGGGTCGCCTTTCTCGAACTTCGCGTTTGACCTACGTTTTCACACGGCCTCGACCGGCAAGCGCCCGCTCACCGGCCGACAGCTATCAGACTTCGGTTTGCTCGGCCATCTCGAGCGCGTCGTCCACCTCAATACCAAGATACCGAACTGTGCTCTCGAGCTTCGTATGGCCCAAGAGTAACTGAACCGCGCGCTGGGTCTTGGTGCGTCGATAGATCAGGGCTGCCTTCGTGCGGCGCATCGTGTGAGTGCCATACGCGGCATCATCGAGTCCAATTGATGCGACCCAACGATGCACGATGCGCGCGTACTGACGCGTCGACACGTGCGCGGACGCGTGCAGGCGACTCGGAAACAGATAGTCAGTGGGCTTCAGCCCGCGTGCCAAAACCCAGCTCGCGACACTTTGCCGGGTTTGCTCGGTGATTTCGAACTGGACCGGCCGCTGCGTCTTCTGCTGCATGAAAGTCGCTCGCGAGACCACATGCCCTCCCATGCAAACGTCTTGGACCTGCAAACGCGTCAAATCGCACGCCCGAAGCTTGCTGTCGATCGCAAGGTTGAACATCGCCAGCTCGCGGGCGTTGGACGACATCTGCAGCCTCGTTCGAATCTCCCAGATTTCCCGAAGCTTTAACGGAGGCTTCTGACCGGTCGACCGCCCCTTGTTCCACGGCACACGATGAGCGCCGGAAGAAGTAAGCGTTTCCATGACAATCTCCTCTTCAACGAAGGGAGATCGATTGTGCGCTTGGTGGAGTGGTCAATCTTCGGTAGAGTCGAGATGTGGCGCGGTAGCCGGAGGTCCGGTTTGTCTGTTGCCGCCCCTTTCGGCTGGCGGTGCCCGAGTAACCTCGCCTTAACCCCGTTTCCACATCCCGCTCATCGAACCGGACATGCAGATCTCCCGCATCCGGCTCTCGGACAAGACATCACGCCTTCGTACACGGCACGTTACACCCAAGGCCCCGTCAGACGCACAAGACCGAAGTGCTTGTAGAGGTGCGGGCGTGGATAGCTCCCGCGCCTGCTTCGCCTGGCTTTGTACTTGTTGCGTAACCACCGACGCAACCGCAGATGAACCGACAGTCTACGCCGAACACATATGCCGCTCTGCGGTGCATGACATCGACCATGCAACCACGCCGTCCCGCGAATCCGCCAGCCTCCGGCCCATTCATAGAAACGTCGTCTCGCTCCCTATGGACGTTTTGCACATCGCACAAAAGTCTCCCTCGAGTTCACTCCTCGAATCACCGCACGCTGCGACTCAGCATGTTCGCGAAGGACCGCTGTAGGACTTCCCACGGTTGGACGGCTTCGGCCACATCGCCTCGTCTATAATCGGCACATCCAGAATCCACACCGCATGGAGCCGTATTTTATGAGCCAAGCCCGTGGGCGATATGCGGAATCCCGGCGCAACGGTCAACGCAACTTTCAACGCGAGAAAACCTCGCCGCCCCAACGCCACGGTTCTCCGTATGTGAAGGCGCCGGCCAAAGACGCCGCGCAAACTGCCTCCATCTTCAAGACCCGATCGCTCCAGTTTCTGGTCAACGCGGTCGGCGCAGAAAACATCGCCATCGCGCTCGAATCGAACATGACGCGCGTGGCCGAACTGATGAAAGGCGAGCGATTCACACCTGAGACCGCCTTTCACATGGAAACTACGCTTGGCTTACCGCATGGTTTCTTTGACCAGCCTAACCCTGCGCTCGGGGACGAGACCATCGCGCGTCTGAAGTCCCCGCTCGACTTGGTCCAGATCGATGAAGGTTTCGACGCAGCGCCCGAAGCACCTGAACCGACCGTTGCCAGGACGGTCGACCACGAAGCCGTTCCAGAAGTCAGTGTGGCCGAGGAAGTACAGATGCCCAAGAAAACCACAACAGGCTCCCCGGGAACCGTCAAGAATAGCCGAAGCAATATGCCCAAACAGTCTGAGCCTCGCGCCCCGCTCAAAGCTTCATCTCCGAAGGACAGGACGTCTTCTAAAGCGCCACAGCAGCAACCGCTGGCACTGACCGAGAGCGCCGAGGTCGAGACCATCCGTCGCACCAACCTGCACCTGCTCACGAGTCGCACCGGATCGAAAGTACGACTGGGCGTGGTCATGGAGATGAGTGCATTCAACATCGCCGATCGGCTCCATGGCAAGAAGCGCATGGACAGCACTGAAGCACACCGTTTCACCGAGCGACTCGGATTGCCCGTTGGCTGGCTGGACAGCCCACACACCGACGCCGACATTCCCGAGTCCGTATCGCGTCTGCTCGCACCGGCGCCGCGTGGACGCGCAGCCGTCAGGCAGGACGAGCCGCCAGTGCCAGCCAAGATCGATAGCGAACAAGGGAAACTCGCGCACGAGGCGGTCCGCACAAGGCGTAAGCGTGCGACCGGCACGGGCGATTCGGCACAGCCCGTACCTGTCCTAGAGGATGTCGCGGAAGAAATAGACACAACCATTGCCCGCACTCAGGCACACGCAAATGGCGTCCCTGACGATCTGGCCAGCCGCGCGTCGGCAGAAGATCACGCCCGGCGCCAGTATCGCCACTGGCACACCCTGAGCCGATTCGGGAGTCGTTGCCCGCCTCCGGGACGCTGCCGCAAAAACCGGCTCTGCCCGACCTCACCTCCACGACCACACTGGACACGCTGCACGGGATTGCCCCGATCGCAGAAGCGTTGATCAAGACGCTGGCCGGCAAGGCGCGCACGGGTCGGCTGGACGAGCTGAAAGCGCTGGAAATGCTGCAGCAGGCGATCCTGCTGTAGGCGTCGCGGGGCATGGCGGCGTCGATCAAGCAATGACGCCTCCACCGCCGGTTGCGACAAGCGCTGGGCGCCGTGCAGACCGGCGCCTGTCTGTCGACGCCGATATCGATTTTTTTGTCAAGGACGAGTAACGCAATCCGATCTTTCGTGTGCACGGCGTAATCGTGGCACGTATCTCCTCGCTTCGGACACGCCCTTTGGCAACCTGCCGCGGATGCTGCGGTCCATGTGGAAAATCCGCACGGAATCGCCACAGCACCATGCTGAGTTTGCATCTCGCGATGCGTTGAACGCTTGCCATCTTCAGTTCAATCCGAAAAACTCATGAGAACCTTCAGCCGACGTCAGGTCATCATACAGATCCTCCCCCGTCGAACCCACACCACCTCTTCCGCGCCCTCGCCAGGCGCCCCTACATCCGTCTCGGCCCCACTTCGAATTCTGATCGGTTTCTCGCCTCACAGCGCATCGGACGATCTCGTGCACTGTCTCCAGCCGGAATTGAGCACCGCGCTCGGCAGGCCGGTCAACGTCGAACTGATGCCCGGAGACCTCGGCACCAAGGCCGCGAAGATGGCAATCGCCAGCTCCGCCGACGGAAACACGATCCTGGTCGCGACGTTTGGCACACATGCGATCAGCCCCGATCTGAAGCCGAATCTTGGATACGACCCACAGAAGGATTTCACGCCCGTCTGCCTCGCCACCCGTTCGCCGCTAATCCTCGGCCCGCATCCTTCGTTTGGCGCACACGACGTGAAGGCACTCATTGCACTGGCTTCGAAAAGCGAGGTGCCGGTCGGCAGTTCAGGCGTGGGAAGTGCCCCATATCTGGCCGGACTGCTGTTTCAGAAAATGAGTGGCGTCAGGTTGACACACCGCGCCTACCCGGACCCCCGCATGTTGTACGAAGACTTGCTGGCGCAGCGGCTCGATATCAGTTTCAACAACGCTTCAAGCATGCTGCCCCTCGTACGCGAAAAGCGCTTGCGCGCACTCGCGGTAACAACGCCTGTCCGGTGTACCGCGGCCCCTGCTCTGCCTACGATGATGGAAGAAGGTCTCGACGGTTTCTCGCTGAACAACTGGCTTGGCTTCGTTGCGCCGCCCCGTACACCTGCCCCTATCGTCGCCGAATTAAATACTGCGCTACTCGTGGCACTGCGCAGCCCGCGAGCCCACTCATTCTTTACTACCAGCGGCATCGACGTAATCGGTAGTACTCCCTATGCGTTCCGCTCTTATATCGCCGAAGAGATTGATCGTTGGTCCTGGCTCAGGGACTCGCCACACGCTTAGATCAGCAGCGTTGGCAAGTTGACTTCTGAAGTTTTTAGCAACAGCTACCGTGGCGGGCGATTTTCACGAAGGCTTTGCAGTTCAAAGCAAGCGCACGAAGCGGACGAAGAATAGCTGTCGTGATCATGGCCCCGATCGTCCTGAACGATGCGAAGCCTCGTGGACCGCGTCAACCTGCGCGTAAAGCTGCGCGGTATTGTGGCGATTGAGAACTTCAGAATTTATGCCGAAGGCCAATCCGAACCGTGCTTTGCCGATCGCTCGTCGAAGGGGTAAGGTTGTTAATGGATGCGACTGCGGGCGCGCCGGTTGAGTCCGTACCTGACGCCTTCTGATAAATGCCGATGAGGTACACGTCGGTGCGTTTGGACAGGAAGTAGTCCACTCCCAATGCACTTTGATAATACTTCGCTCCCGGATTTTCGCCAGATGCCGAGTCGACGCCGCTTCCCTTCGTATAGTCGAATGCTGCGCCGACTAGCAGCGCTGCCGTTAGCTGATACTTGAAGTTGACTTCGACGTTGTTGAAAGTGGCATTCCCGCTGTAGCCGCGCGGATTCGGTGCGGACGTCGCAGTATCACCCAGATTCCCGAACTGAATGTTGGAGTAGGTTGCACCTAAAGTGGCGGCACCGACCTGGTACGCTGCGCCGGCAGCAACGACCTGATACGTGTGGGCCGACGCATAGCCACTGTATACCGGTGATGAAATGTAATTTCCACTCGATGTCGTCGCAGTGCTTGCGCCGTTGTCTCCAAAGTAGCCAATGTTTGGGTTGCGAGCATTTAAGTATCCCACGCCGAGCGACAGCGGACCGTTGGCGTACCTGGCGCCAGCCGACCATACCTGGTTGCGAGAAATGTCACCCGCGACACCGCCCAGACTGTAAAGGCCGCCGAAAGTGAAGCCGCCATATGAACGGCTCGTATATTTGATAGCATTGTTGACACGATACGCATTATTCATGTTGTCCAGGTCGCCGGGGTGAGCCCCGATATATCCCGCCCACTGCGTGCCTGACTCAAACGGGCCGACGTAATCAACAACCGAATCGTATTGGCGCCCGAGAAACACACTTCCGTAGTTGCTCGAGATCCCGACGTAGGCTTGACGACCAAACATCAAGCCTTGAGTGCTTCCGCGATTTTTCTGGGCAAGTGACCCGCTGTTCAGGTCGAATCCATTCTCGAGGACGAACAACGCCCTCAATCCGCCCCCCAAATCATCCGTGCCACGAAACCCCCAGCGACTCGCCTGAATTACACCACTCGACATTCCATATAGACTGTGCCCTCCCGAATTCGAAGTCCAGCCAAAGCCGTCGTCGACGATGCCGTATATCGTCACAGAACTCTGCGCGCAGGCCTGACTCGAGACCATTGAGCATAGCGCGGCAGCAAAAATTCCAAATGCAACGTATTTCCTGATTTCCATATGTAATCCTTAATTTATAAAATTGTGTTTCTCGACAGATAAATAATCAGCGTGAATTCTTGGGTAAAGCGGGATTCCGTTCCGGTGAACGGCCGAAGTGGATCGACTTACGACAGAAAGTCCTCGATTGGCAGGTCTGTTATCAGCATGTGGCCAGCGGCATGACCGATGGCAAAGGGAATTTCTGCAGCCATGACGGCGACTTGCGGAGTAAGGCCGCAGGCCCAAAATACCGGGAATTCTCCGGTTCTCACAGAGGAGAGCCCGTGAAATTCTGGCCGTGTAATGTCCGCAATACCGATATCGTGGGGATTGCCGAAATGTACTGGCGCGCCGTGTACCTGAGGAAACCTGCTTGTGATTTCGATGGCTTTGATGGTCTGCGCGACGTTGAACGGACGCATCGAGACTGCGAGCTTCCCTCCAAAAGGTCCGCTCTTCACGTTGTCAATGTTAGAAACAAAGACGGGGGCACTTCCGCCCAGTTCGATATGTCGCACAGGCAGCCCATGCTTTAGCAACAGGTGTTCGAAAGAGAACGAGCATCCCAGAGCAAAGGTGACAAGGTCATCCCGCCAGTGCCGGATCAGGTCTATCCGCGACTCCGAGAATTTTCCGTTTCGATATACCGTGTAACGCGGTACGTCTGTTCTGACATCAATATCCTCGCCCAGTGTCGGCATCGACCAACTGCCAACGTCGCTAACCGCCAGCAACGGACAAGCGCGTGGATTTAATGCACAGAAATTCTCGAAATCGGCTGCGTACTCCTTCGGGAGAATCATCAGGTTGACCTGAACATAGCCGTTGCAATATCCCGCCGTCGGTCCGTCGTATAAGCCGGCTCGTGCCGCACGTCGAAACTCTCGTGGGTGCGTGCGGATATCCATATCAATCCTGGTCTGAGGTTCTGATTCCTGTTCCTTCCGCTATGCGCGAAAGTGCGATGGAGTAACTGATACCGAGTGCATCGGCGGCAGCAACGTCGAATCCGAGGCTCTGCAGCAGTCCATCGACGAGCGAATAAACCATCGCATGCACAACCACCTCTTGTCCTCGCGCCCACGCATCCTGCATGACCGTGGTGTTGCACACGTTGCGCGCCTGTTCCAGAACATTCAGGTCACACGCCATATCAGCGCGCAGCGGCCCTTCGAGCTTGCTCAGCAGCGGCTCATGGCGCGCAACAACGTCGCGCACATGGAGAATCCAATTGTCGGCAAGACCGACTCGCGTTCCGGCTAACGCTGCGTGGACGCCTCCGCAACCGCGATGGCCGACCACCATCACGTGTTTAACCTTAAGGACATCGACCGCGTACTGCAGGCATGCAAGACTGTTCAGGTCGGACGGTGAGACGACGTTTGCCACGTTCCTGTGAACGAAGAGTTCGCCGGGACGAAGGCCGACGAGTTCGTTGGCAGGGACCCGACTGTCGGCGCATCCAATCCAGAAATACTGAGGTGCTTGCTGAAGGCTCAGGGACTTAAAGAATCCAGGCTCGGAGCCTTTAATCGACGACGCCCAACTTCGGTTGCGCTGCAGTAGTGTGTCAAGCGTTTCCATCACCAGCGGGCTCCGAAGGTTTCAACTGTCCAATTGCCTGGCCATAACCCACCACCTGCCCTTCCGGCATCGACGTAGATAGCAGGCTCCCTGACGTAGGCGCCAAAACAGCGCAGAACACCGAGTCGATTTCCACGTATCCGATAGGGTCGCCGCGACCGAGCATCACAATGTCCGATTGAGCCGGGCTTACCAGCGGATGAGTGGCACGAAATCGCCCAGTCGCCGGCGCCGCTATGGTCAGCGTGACCGGTTCCGTCTGAAGAGCTTCACCAACCGAGTTCTGCATTGGCTGCTGTTGTGCCTGGCTTACTTCTTTCTCGAATTTCAGACGGAGAAACTGGGCTCCGTACTCGATTTCGCATTCAGTCACATCGGTTTTTTGCAGCCGAGCCAGGAATTGGGCGATATCGTCCATTGTCATCATGCTTTCGCCCCATTCAAGACGTCGCCTTCGATAAGCCGTTCGAGATGGTGGATATCGAATCCGCCGTTACGGAAGCCTTGCTCCTGCATCAGTTTCTGGTGGAGTGCCACAGTGGTGTCGACTCCCCCGATGCAAATCTCATCCAGAGCGACTCGCATGCGAGCAACAGCCTGCTCACGATTTGCCCCATGCGTAAGCAATTTTCCAATCAGCGAATCGTAGTTCGGCGGAATCGTATATCCTGCATACAGATGTGACTCGACTCGAACGCCCGGTCCGCCGGGAGCAATCCATTCGGTCACTCGCCCCGGTGACGGTACAAATGTCCAAGGATTTTCAGCATTCAGCCGACATTCGATTGCGTGACCCTCGAAGCGGATATCAGACTGCTTCATTGACAGCGGCTCCCCGAGTGCGATGCGCAATTGTTCAGCAACGATGTCAACGCCAGTCACAAGCTCTGTGACCGGGTGTTCGACCTGAACTCGGGTATTCATTTCGATGAAGAAAAACGAGCCGTCTTCGTAGAGAAACTCGAACGTGCCGGCGCCGGTGTAGCCGATATCGACGCACGCGTTCGCGCATAGCGCGCCAATGCGAGCTATCTCGGCGCGCTCGATACCGGGTGCCGGGGATTCTTCGATAATCTTCTGATTGCGTCGTTGCATCGAACAGTCACGTTCCCCAAGCCAGACGGCATTGCCATGCCTGTCGGCCAGGACCTGAATTTCCACGTGACGCGGTGTCTCGAGGAAGCGTTCTGCGTAGACGCTTGGATTCCCGAATGCACGGCCGGCTTCTTCGCGTGTCATCGCTACGGCCTGGAGCAACTCAGATGGCTCACGAACAATACGCATCCCTCGACCGCCGCCGCCCCCAGCAGCCTTAACAATTAGGGGATAGCCGACCTGTGCTCCAATTGCTGAAACTACGGCAGCATCTTCAGGCAATGCGCCATCAGACCCGGGAACACACGGGACGCCAGACGCTGTCATCGCCAGCTTGGCGCTGACCTTGTCCCCCATCTGACGGATAGCCGCAGAAGTGGGACCAATGAACGTGATGCCCGCATCCTCGACCATCTGCGCAAATTCAGCGCTTTCAGAAAGGAAGCCGTAGCCTGGGTGGATTGCACCTGCCCCAGAAAGCTTTGCGGCAAGAATAATTTCCCCTTTTTGCAGATAGCTCTTTTGCGATGGCGCAGGTCCGAAACATATGGCATGGTCAGCCAGGGCTACGTGACGCAGGTTCGCGTCGGCCTCCGAATATGCTGCAACGGTCTTTAGACCGAGGGCTTTGCACGCTCGGACAACGCGAAGTGCGATTTCTCCACGGTTAGCGATAAGGACAGTGTCAAACATCAGCGGCCTCCAAAGACTGAATCGCAAAGAGCGCTGTGTCCGGCGTAACCGGCGTGCCGTCTTCCACGAATATTTCCGCCACGCGACCCGAGCAATCTGCTTCGATGGAGTTCAAAAGTTTCATGGCTTCGACCACGGCAACTGTTTGCCCCTCCTGAACGATGTCACCAATCGCGACAAAAGGAGACTGGTCCGGCGCAGGTGCACGGTAGAACGTTCCCGTCATTCCTGCAGTTATCACACGCCTGCTGGCCGCGGGTTCGATTTCGACCGAAGGCGAATTGCGCGGCTTGTCGGCTTCTAGCGCTGATGCCAAAGGCTCGGCTCTACGTCGCGGGCTGACCTCACCGGCCTGCTGCCCGCGTATCAGTTTCACTCGCCAATCGGACTCCGCGTATTCAATCTCGGTTACCGAAGAGTCCTCTACAAGCTGTAAAAGCCGGTTGAGTTTGTCGTGGTCCATTCGCGAATGCCTCAAACAAACGACTTGATGGTCACGCCGGCGCTCTCGAGCACCTTTCGCACTTCGGCTGCCATCTGAATTGCGCCGGGCGTATCGCTGTGAACGCAGATGGTGTCAATCTGAACCGGAAGCATGCGTCCGGACACGGTCTCGATGCCGCATGCTTCGACCATTCGAAGCATGCGCGCGGCTGCCTGCTCAACATCGTGCAGCACTGCGCCGGGCTTCTTGCGATGTACGAGGTGGCCTTCCTCATCGTAAGCCCGGTCCGCGAATACCTCGCAGCAAACGCGAAGTCCCATGTCTCGGGCGACGTCTTGCATCAAAGCGCCCGCGAAGGTCATACACACCAGCTCAGGGTTGACCGCCTTTATCGCACGAGCGATTGCTGTTGCAACATCGTGCTCGGTTTGCGTGAGGTTCCCTAGCGCGCCGTGTGCTTTAACATAGGTGATAGGGTTGCCCGCGTATGTCGAAAGCGCTTGCGCCGCACCAATCTGATACGCGACAAGACGCTCAATCTCGCCTGCGGAGAATGGAATGATGCGGCGGCCGAAGCCCCACAGGTCAGGGAAGCCTGGGTGCGCACCGACATTGACGCCCCGTTCCTTTGCCATCGAGAACGTGCGAGCCATGATTTCGGGGTCTCCGGCATGCAAGCCACAGGCTACGTTTGCAGAAGACACGATGTCGAGGATTGCCTCATCGTCGCCCATCCGCCACGCGCCGAAGCCTTCTCCCATATCGGAGTTGAGGTCGATGTGGAGTGATTTGTTTGAACTCATTGCAGTAACTCTCTATGGTTTTGAGCGTGGCGTCTGTCAGCCACGTGCCGACATCAAGGCCAGCGTCTGTTGCAGTTTCTTCACCTCGGCAGCTCGCTGGCGAAGCGATGCAACGGCTTCATCAATGTCAGTCAGGACGAATCGAATTCGACATCCAGCCGGGGCCTGTCCAAGCTTCCAGAGGTCTGATTCGATGACCGTCGCAATCTTGGGATAGCCGCCGCAGGTATTCGCTTCTGCGAGCTGGACAATGGGCTGCCCGGACGGCGGTACCTGGACTGTGCCGGGAACGACTCCGTGGGAAAGGAGTTCAACGGGCCTGGTCAACGGCAATGCCGCGCCATTCAGGCGATAGCCCACGCGATTCGACTCAGGAGTAATCTCGTACTCGGCAGTAGCGAACGCTTCTTTCGCTTCATCGGTGAAGTCGCCATACTCCGCGGCCGGGACCACGCGAACTGAGACGGTTCCGGCAGAGAGTTCTTCCCAGAACGAAGCAAGCCCCTGAGGGACCACGCCGAGCCCAGACTCGCGCGCGGAGCGAAAAGGGCTGCTTCTTACCTGAAGTGCGTCGCCGCGCTTCAGGCCTCGTCCTTCGAAACCTCCGAAAGCACCTTTGAGGTCGGTCGACCTTGAACCCATCACTGGCTCAACGTCGACACCGCCTGCCAGACAAAGATACGCACGCGCACCTCGCTTCGGTCGCTCAATCACCAGGGTCTGACCGGCGCGCGCTGTCCGTGACCACCAGGGGGCAAGCGTTGTATCGTCGAGCCGCACGCGACAGTCGGCACCCGTTACCGCGAAATCCAGGTCCTTCTGAAATTTGACCCGAAACGGAAACAGGCTAATTTCGATGGCGGCCTCACTTGGGTCATTCCCGACAAGTGAGTTGCCAACCGTGAGCGCGAGAGCGTCCATGGCACCAGACCTGCTGACCCCAATGCCGAGGTGACCTCGCCGTCCGGCGTCCTGGACGAGGTTCGGCGCGCCCGTTGAGAGGATGTCAATCATGCTTCAATACCTTTCACAATGAATCGGACTTCATTGCCCGGCTCAAGCAAACAAGGTGGCGTGCTCTTCGCGTCGAACATGCGTGTCTGAGTTCTTCCCAGCAAATGCCAGCCGGATGGCGCGGTGCAGGGCATCACACCAGCCTGTGCTCCGCCTACGATGACGGTACCTTCGTCGACCTTCATGCGGGGGACCTTTCTACGAGGTATCGCGAGCTCGGCGGGAAGACCAGTCAAGTAGGCGAATCCGGGCATCGAGCCGATGCAGGCGACCGAGTAAGTCGCCGCGCTGTGCAGCCTCACGTATTCGTCAACGTCGACGTGCGCATTGTTTGCCAATGCAATCAGGTCTTCGCCGGCGTGACCGCCGTAGATGACAGGAATCTCAATCGTCCGTTTTTGTTTGAGCTCCGGCTCCGTCGTATCCCACATGCCGAGGAGGGCGTCCGACGCATCATCCGGATTCGTGTCAATCGGGTCGAAAATAAGCATCAGGTTATTCACGCCGAGGACGACTTCGATGCCGCTAAGAGGACACTGGCCGAAATCCCGGCGCCTCGTTGCTAGCGACAGCAGTCGGCTCTGCAACGCCGAATCGAACGTGCCATTACTCGGGTCAAACAGGAGTGCGCCGGCACCGGCCGCACTCAGCTTGAGGTGCGAATCTGCGAGTTGAACAATCTGCTTGGCGGGCGCCGCCGAAGAAGAGCTGGCGGATGCGGCCGAATCGCTCTGCTCGCTGTCGTATAGGTGGGCTTCCATGTCACTCTTCCAGCGGTCTTCCGGCAGTTTCCTTGGCTGCCATCAACGCAAAGATGGTGATGAGGAGACCGGCCGAGATGTAGACAGCGATATACGTCCACGACTGATAAGCCTTGAGAAGGCTCGCGAACACGAGCGGAGCGAAGCCGCCACCGATGATTCCACCGAAAGTCGCTGCGAGCGACGCGCCGGCGTAGCGGACTCGCGTCGGAAACTGCTCGGTGACGAATGACGCCTGCGGCCCGTACATCATTGCCTGGAAGAGCATCCCGACCACTACGGCAACGCAGATGTTGAGCGGCTCGCGCGTATCCATCAGCGCGAAATAGGCAAATGCCCAGACTATCGACATAGCCGCGCCGGTTCCATACACGGCACGTCGCCCCAACTTGTCGCAGAGTGCACCGAACAGCGGGACACACACTGCATGAAGCGCGGCGCCGAGCATCGTGGCGGTCAACGCAAGGGAGCGCGGAAGATGCAACACGCCCGTTACGTACGTCAAGGTGAAAACGACCAGCAGCCCATACACAATGTCGGAGCCGATGCGGACACTGCCGGCAATAATCAATCGCTTCCAATAGCCGCCTACGACCTCCTTGATGGGCAGCTGAACCTTGTGATGATGACGCTCCAGGTCCTTGAACATGGGTGTTTCATCGACACCTCGGCGAAGCCACAGCCCGAACATCACGAGAACCGCGCTGGAGAGAAGCGGAATTCGCCACCCCCAGGTTTGAAACGACTCTGCTGACATCGTGAGGGTCGCGACGGTGATGAATCCGGCCCCGAGCAAGGTCCCGCATGCAGGTCCCATTTGGGCGTACGATGCGTTTCGGCCGCGCTGGTCTTGCCTGCCGTGCTCCATCGACAGCAGGACCGCTCCTGCCCATTCACCGCCGATTGCGGCACCCTGAAAGAAGCGCAACGCCACAAGCAGAACCGGGCTCCAGATTCCCCATACGTTATAGGTTGGAAGCAGCCCCATCAGTGCCGTTGCGGCGCCCATCAGAACCAGGGTCGCAACCAGAACGAATCGGCGGCCGAGCTTATCCCCCAGATGACCGAACACCAGCCCGCCGAACGGCCGTGAGAGATAGCCAACGGCATAGGTCGAAAATGCGAGGATGGTTCCTGAAAGCGGGTCAAACGACGGAAAGAAGACGGCATTGAAAACGAGCGCCGCCATCAGGTTGTAGACCGTGAAGTCGTACCATTCCAGGGTGGTGCCAATCGAACTGGCGGCTGCCAGCCGGCCCATCTTTGGCCGCTCACCTTGTATGAAGCCCGATTGTTCAATCGGGGTTTTGCCGATAGCGCTTGTGTTGTCCATCACGTCAGCTCCGATGCCGAGAGTTTCCAGGTGAGCGAGTAGCGGGCGGTTTGCGAAGCCCGCGAATCAAGCGCTTGAGCTGCGAATTCCAATGCTCGTTCGTTCGAGGTCTCGTTGCTGCTCTCGATGATGAAAATGGGGTACATCCGACGCGAACTGAGGTCCTCTTGGGGCAGCGGACGGCTGAGTTCATCGACCGGCGATAACAGGTACGAGTGAACAAAGCCCAGGTCTTCAGAAAGGCGCGCGCCAATTTCTGCGCAGCGGTCACTGAGACCTTGCAAGTCTTCCGGGATGTTCAGAGAAAGTGTCGCGACATAGGCACCACTTCCCTGGCCCACGCTCGCGCTGACCTCGCCAATGCGGCGAGTCGGTGCGACCATTTTCGGAAGCGTTTTCTGCGACCATTCGGTTTGATTCTGAAACGCATGGCTGTACGCGGCGGAAGCAAAAACAGATATCGATTCTGCCCAGTAGAGGCCAAGATATTTGGGCTTCCCACTCACCGCCCAGTACCGTGCAGCTGAGATTACGCCCTGCATGCGGACGCGCTCTTCAATGTGCGCGCGGTCGTACCATGCGTTGAAATCCGCCTCATCGTTGGCATTAATGTCAGAGGCCACAAAAAGCATGCCGTGGGGTGTCACAGAAGTCATCTTCGTCTCACTCATCTTCCGGATTGGATGACCCATCGTCATCAACCAATAAATCAGGGGCAAACGGGAAATTCCTGGGGTGGTTGATAGATTTTTCTTGTGAGGCTCTAAATGCCGAGCGGTAGTTACAGATACGCTGGCCGTATCTGCCAGCTCCGAGAAACGGAATTGACGTGGCGATTTCGGCGACGGAAGGTGACGGACTAAGGCGTTCATCGAGCGCTTAAACGGGAGACCACATGAATACACGCTTCCTGGAGAGTTTTCTTCTCGTTGTCGAGCTAGGAAGCTTCCGTGCGGCTGCCGACCGCTTGCATGTGACGCAGGCGGCAATCTCCAACCGTATTGCGTCGCTTGAAGAAGAGCTCGACGCCCGCGTATTCGACCGTGGCCCTGGTGAACTCCGGCTGACGCCGGTGGGCTTGCGCCTTATCAGCTACGGTGAACGGATGCTCGAGCTGCAAAAAGACATGCTGCAACTAGGCCGGACTGACCAGAAGCTACTGGGGAGTGTTCGAATCGGCGCGATAGAGAGCATCGTTCACACCTGGCTGGTGCCTTTCATGCAGCATTTGCAGCAGTCTTATCCCGGCATTGAAGTCCAGCTCAGTTCTGAGTCGACGGACCGACTGCATCGCAGTCTGCGAGATGGCGATGTCGATATCGCACTCCAGACTGACCAGATGATAGGCGACGGCATCGTGAGCACCGCCTGCCTGCCGATGACAATGGGATGGGTTGGTTCAGCACAGGCTCCTGAAGAACTCGACAACAACCTGCCGCTTATCCTGAGCCAGCCAACGATTACATTGAGTCGAGGCTCGCAGCCCTATCTCGTGCTCAAAGACCTGTATCGGCGTGCCGGCATGCCCCTGGGCAAAGTGCACTGCGTCAGCTCGATTGCGGCCATCGTGCGCCTCGTGCGTTGCGGTTTCGGAAGCGCCATGATGCCGTTGCCACCCGTGCGCGAAGAAATCGAGAGTGGCGTATTGCGCATCATAGCGAGCGACCATGCCTTGCCTCTGCAGGGACTGGTGGTCAGTTACCTCGAGAATCGGGCGTCTGATGCCATTCGCTTCGTGGCCGAACTGGCCTGCCAGGAATCGGACCGGTACATGCGCTCGCTGCACGCACCGTTCGCGCCCGCTTGAGTAACGCTAGCCGTTAGAGATGACGTTGAAAATTAAAACGTCGAGTCCCCACGAAGCATGAGGGGGAGACTGACGTCTTGCTGGAACGATGTGTGCATCAGGTCTGCCGCTCCGATAGCCTTACGAAGTCGGCGATGGACTGCCACATAGCAACCGGATTCGAATACATCGGGAAATGTCCGCAGTCGGCAATCTCGGCGAGCTTCACCCCACGGCTCTCGATATGCTTCAGATAAGACAGGTGAGCGTTTTGCTCGCCAAACATGAACATGCGCGGGAATGGCATCCCAAGGAACCTTTCCATCAGTCCAGCGTTATCCGACAGTTCGACCATCGACTTGAAGATCCCCGCAACGGCTTCCGCACGAACCTTATGACGGAGACTCGCTGAATACAGCGCGCTTGCGTAAGCTGGAGCGTGAAGTGCGCGCTCAACGAAATCGTCAAGGAATTGCGCTGCACTGTCCGCAGGATATTGGTGAATCTGCCGGCTCAGAAAGCAGTCCTCGGGCGCAATGTTTCCTTCGATATCGGTGAATGAGATGACTCGTTGCGGCAATTGCGACCCGAGCATGAGTGAAGTTAAGCCGCCCATCGAATGTCCCACGAGGTGGAACCGCTCAAAACCAAAGTGGTCGGCGACTGCCACGGCTGTGTCAACCAGAAACGGAATGCAGACTTTGCTCAGGTCGGAGCAGTGCGTCTGTCCGCATCCAGGTGCGTCGTAACTCACGAAGGGGCGCTCAGCGAACTCGTTGTGTCTGGCGATATCTGCATAGTCTTCCTTCGTGGAGCCAAACCCATGGAGGAACATCATGGGTGCCTTCGAGCCATCACGCGATAACGCGGAAATCGTCATAGATGTTCCGGATACGGATAGGGGAATCGACGATTGATTGAATTCTCGTTTCATGAGTTTTCAAATGAGGAACAGGGCTCGCGAGCCCTGTTGTATTAATCAATTAGTCGCCGTTACAAGGCGTCCAGTCAACCTTCAAGCGTTGTGCAAAAGTCACGAATAGCGTCGCATGCTCGCGCTAGCGAGTCATCGTCCAGCGCATAGGCGATGCGAATGTACGGCCCTAAGCCGAACGCGCTCCCGTGAACGGTCGCAATGCCGACCTCGTCGAGCAAGGCATTGACCACCGCTTCATCACTATCCATACGCGCGCCTGCGCGTGTCGTTTTTCCAATCAGGCCTTCGCAGGACGCGAACGCATAGAATGCACCCTGCGGAACCTGACAGTGCAGTCCCGGAGCGCGATTCAGTCGTGCAACGACCTCATCGCGACGACGCTGGAACACTGACCGAGACTGCAGGATAAAGTCTTGTGGGCCATTCAAGGCGGCGAGTGCGGCGTGTTGCGAGATGCTCGACGCGCCCGACGTCTGCTGACCCTGCAGCTTTTCCATGGCATCAATCAGCCATCGTGGCCCAGTGCCATAGCCGATTCGCCATCCGGTCATTGCGTACGCTTTGGAGACGCCGTTCATTGTGAGGACGCGCTCACTCAATCGCGGCTCAACTTGCGCTATCGTCGCAAACTGCAACCCGTCGAAAATCAGATGCTCGTAGATGTCATCGGACAGTACAAGTACGTCCGGATGGGCGCGCAACACTTCCGCGAGTCCCAGCAACTCGGACCGGCTATAAACAGCACCGGTTGGGTTGGACGGCGAGTTCAGAATCAGCCACCGCGTCTTTGATGTTATGGCTGACTGCAGCGCGGCAGGTGTCAACTTGAAACCTGTGTCGGCCTTGCACGGCACCACTACAGACGTGGCGCCGCAAAGCTGAACGATTTCAGGGTAGCTGACCCAGTACGGTGCCGGGATGACAACCTCGTCGCCCTCGTTAAGCGTCGCCGCTAGCGCGTTAAAGATGACCTGCTTTCCACCGCTGCAGACGAGCGTATCCTGCCAGCGAACGGTCAGACCGTTCTCGCGTTCGAACTTTTGCGCAATTGCCTCGCGCAGTGTCCGCAAGCCGGCGACTTGCGTGTAACGGGTCTGACCGGAGCGGATTGCTGCGATACCGGCGTCGCGCACATGCTCGGGTGTATCGAAATCGGGTTCCCCTGCGCTAAGGGAGATAACCGAAGCGCCACTGGCACGCCGCGCAGCGACACGGTCAATCACCTTATAGGTCGCCGAGGGACGTGCCGTTGCGAGGAAACGGTTCAACTTGCCAATTTCCGTGGTCATCGCGTGTCCCTCCAGCTCGTCAAACCCATTAGCTCGAGCGTGCTGCGGCCTTCGCGAAGTGCGTTCATCATGGTGGCTTCCTTGTCCGCCCGCGCCTGTCCATCGTTGATAGTGCGCAGCGCGTGCTCAGCCGGAAGGACAAGAACGCCGTCGTCGTCTGCGACGACCAGGTCACCCACCTCGACAGGCGTACCCGCAAAGCTGATGCGTTGCCCGACCGACGGTGAGCTTGCCTTGATGGTCCCTCGCATCGAGATGCCGCGAGTAAAGACCGGGAAGCGCCGGGCCACCAACGCCACGATGTCACGGACACCACCGTCGATAATCAAACCGACGACACCTGCTGCCTCAGCTGCAACAGTCAGGACTTCGCCCCAGTAGCCCGAGATGAAACCGCCCGTCGACACCACCAGAACGCTGCCACGGGGAACACGCTCCATGGCGATGTGGATCGAGAGGTTGTCGCCCGGCGAGCATTCGAGAGGATAAGCGGGGCCAGCAATGGATGCGCCCGCCCACACAGTCCGGATATCAGAATCGACTGCGGTGGTAGATACGCCTGATGCTTCGAAGAGTGTCGAGGTACCCAGCTTCCGCGCTTGCTCGAGGATCCCTTTGTCATACGGCGTGGTCGCAACCATCAGTCCTTCCTTTGCAGTGTGTGGTAGCCGAGAGCCGAACGCGCCTCGCCAAGCGTCTTGCCTTTTGCGAGCTGCTCGCGAATACGCGACTCGGTTTCCTCAATCTGGCGCGCAGTCGCGGCGACTTCTCGGGCACGCCCTCGCGGAACTACGACGACACCGTTCGCATCCGCGACAACGATGTCCCGGGATGCGACGCGTACCGTCCCGATTCCGACAGTGGAATTGACGGATTCCACCTGAACACGGTCCTTGCCGGTTCGCATGAAGCGGCCTGCAGTGAAAAGTGGGTATCCGTCACCCAACGCTTTATTGACGTCGCGACACACGCCATCAATCACCGTGCCCGCGATATCCCTCAATCCGGCATATTGCGTCATGATGTCGCCCCACACCGTGCAGTCTGTCCGGCCATCGTTGTCGATGACGACGATGTCGCCCTGCGCGACTTCGTCGATGAAATCGCCGACGGTGCCCGGTGGCAGGCTTGCAGGAACATACTTAACCGTGAACGCGGGTCCAACGACGACCTTCGTATAGTCTGCGAGCGGAGCAATTCCGAGTGCCTGCCCGTGGATGCCCAGCTTGTCCAACGCGTCTGATACGCCTGGCGTATCAAGCCCGATGAACAGTTCGACAAGCTCTCGGTCCTCGGCACTCGCCTTCTTCGGATTCTTCATGGATAACTCCAGAGTGTGTGGTTATTGAGCCCGGATGGCCTCGAATTCCTTGTCGTGCATCACCTCGGCCACGGAGCGGCCCGCTCTGACCGCCGCAACCATTCCGTCCTGACGACGCACGATGCGCTCGCCAAGGTCGAGAACCTCGTCTATGCGGGCAGCAGGCACGAACACGGTGCCGCAGCGGTCGGCAATCACGAAGTCATCCTCGTGGACGGTGACGCCGGCAATCTGAACCGGCTTTCCAGCGTCGACCTGGATAACCCGGTTGCGGGCGCTAATCATCGTGACGCCGCGGCCGAACACCGGATAGCCGACGGCCTCGCTACCTTCGATGTCCCGGCTCACCCCGTCGATAATCGAGCCACGAACTTTTTTTGCGACAGCTGCATTGGCCAGGATGTCGCCCCAGCACGAAATTCCTTCGAGCCCACCGCCAATGACGAGAACGCGGTCGTCCGTCGTAACTGCATCGATAACCGGGGAGATGAGATGGACCGTCGGAGCGACGCCTGTTTTGGAGCCAAGCTGAATGGTGCTTGCGCGGCCGACAATCTTCGGACAATCCCCGAGCGGTCGAAGTCCGAAAGTGGCACCATCGATGTCCAGAAAGTCAAGAGCGTCAGAGACAGTATTTGTGTCGAGCGAGGCAAGTCGTTCGAGAGTTGACGTGCGGGTCATTAGGAAGCTCCGTTGGCAGGATGAGCCAATGGTCGACCAGCAGGGCTGATCTGTAAATTCGTAATGCGATATCTCTCTGATACGATTTACCAATCAATAGATTTCGTCACAATTCCTCATCTCATAAGGACGCCGACATGACCACCATCGACTTTCGTCAGATTCGTCAACTCTGGATGTTCCTGGCCGTAGCAGAGGAAAAGCACTTTGGGCGAGCGGCGCAGCGACTGAACATGTCGCAGCCCCCCTTGACCGAGCAGATAAAGATTCTTGAGCAATCGCTGAAACTGACGCTGTTCGACCGATCGAGAAGAGGCACTCAGCTAAGTGCCGCGGGTGCGGCCATCCTGCCCGCAGTGCGACAGTTCGCTGACCAGGTCGAACGTCTCGAACGCGCCGTGCGCGAGGTTGCTGCTGGACAGACTGGTGTCTTGCAGGTTGGTGCGATTACGTCAGCCATGCTGGAGACCGTGCCCGCGGTGCTTGCTGGATTAAAGCGGGATCACCCGGGCCTCGCGGTGTTCATCCGGGAGATTGACAGCGTCGAAGCAATACCGGCCCTCGAAGCCGGAGAGCTTGACGTAGCCTTCCTGAGGCTTGACGGCAAAGTGGGCCATGGAATCGCCACCCTTCCAATGGCAGAAGAGCGACTCGCCGTTGCGCTCCCGCGCGACCATCCACTATCGGACGTTCCGAGAATTCGACTGCGGTCGCTCGCGAACGAATCTTTGGTCATGTCGTCGCGAGAGGTTAGTCCCGCATATTTTGACTTCCTGACGGCAGCTTGTCAGTCACATGGTTTTGCTCCTCGAGTTTTACATGAGGTCCGGTCGGTGATGTCACAGATTGCTTTCGTGGGATGTGGCCAGGGCGTCGCCCTTGTTCCTGCTTCGATGCGAAAGCTCGCATCGGAGAACGTCGTCGTTCGTCCGCTGAAGGAGCGCGTGATGGTCGTCACCGCTGCGCTGGCATGGAATCCCGCTCGTCATAATCCAATGGTCGATGCGATGGTGTCTTTAGCCGAGCGTCTGCCTGCGCCTGCGCGGAAACTGCACAAACCAGACTCTTGCGATGCGCGCTGACTTTCCACAGGAGATGAAGAGAAAACAACCGGAACCTGCCCCGACTGCAGCGATCATGGGCCGCCGGCTAAGGTTGTCGACTCGTTGAGACCATCTCGCGACGATCGATCGACCGTTTGCTGAGTGGAGCGTCCGACTCGACGTCCGAACGTCTGGCCGGACGGATGCCTCGTCGAGGCCGAATTCACCCATTGATCGGCCGTCGCCGCATACCCGAGCTTGGATCACCTTCCGCTCAAACGCCATTATCCCGGTAAGGCGCGGACTATCACGGCAACTCAATGGTGATGCGCACAATTGCTCTGTTCGGTCCTCTAGCATCAATGAGACGGCGAGAGCAATTGAAGCCTGAGGTCGAACGTGGTTCGCTTGCCCTATGCGGGCCGCAACGAAAAAACCGTCGAAGGAGCTACGGATCAGGCGGAACGCATAGGCGCCGCTCGATCCGGGAATTTCCCACGATGCGTCAGCGTCGATCAGGCGGCAACCGATGTGCTGGTCACCTCGAGGGTCATCCTGGCTGTGACCTTCTTCGTAGCACACTTCTTCACGGCTGCCATGCTGGTCACAGTTCTTGCTCTTGCCAGAGCTGCAGTCCTTTTCGCCGCAGCCTCCGTCGATTTCAAGGCATCCGCGCTAGCCCGATCAATCAGAAACTTCGTTCGGTCTCGGGCGCCGCCCACCATGCGGGCGCCGGTCCATGCCAACTCCACGTCGCACCACTTTTCGGGTCGCGACACCTGGGCGTTACGGGCCTCGTACGCGCTGGCCACCCGCCGCCTATCTTCCGCTACGCAAATACCCCTCCTTCGATGGGTCCCGCATGCATATCGCCACCACGCCTGCTATCACGCAGAGCGCCGTCACATACCAATAGAATGCCGGCTCGATGCCCACCGCTTTGAGCCACAGCGCCACATACTCCGCAGAGCCGCCGAAGATCGCATTCGCGATGGCATACGAGAGACCGACACCGAGCGCCCGGACTTCCGGCGGAAACATCTCTGCCTTAATGAGGCCGCTAATCGACGTATAGAAACTGACGATGAGGAGCGCCGCCATAACCCAGCCAAACGCCGCGTATGGACTGCTCACACTCTTTAGGGCATACATGAGCGGTACGGTACAGGTTGCTGCGAGAACACCGAACAGGATCATCGACATGCGCCGCCCGATCCGATCGGACAATGCGCCAAAGAGCGGCTGCATCAGCATGAAGACGACGAGCGCCAACGACATCACCGTGCTGGCAGACTTTGCATTCATACCCGCCGTATTCACGAGGTACTTCTGCATATACGTGGTGAAGGTATAGAACGCGAGCGAGCCGCCCGCCGTGAAGCCGATCACCGTCGCGAGGGCCCGCTTATGCATGAGCAGCCCGCGCAGTGTACCCGCGTCCTCACGATTGCGGCTCGCCGTCGAAGACGTCTCTTCCAGTGACCGCCGCAGATAGAGCGACACCACGGCCGCTACGGCGCCAATCGCGAACGGCACGCGCCAGCCCCATGCACGCAGTTCCTGGTCAGTCAGCATCGTTTGCAGCACGATCACAACGAGCAGTGCCGCCACTTGCCCCGTAATCACCGTCACGTACTGAAACGACGCAAAGAATCCCTTTCTGCCCGCGACGGTCACCTCGCTCATATAGGTCGCGCTTGTGCCGTATTCGCCTCCCACCGACAGTCCCTGAAAGCAGCGCGCGACCAGCAGCAGCACGGGCGCGGCGGTCCCGATCGACGCATACGTCGGCAGCAGCGCGATCACGAGCGAACCGGTACACATCATCAGCACGGAGACAATCATCGAATGGCGCCGCCCATAGCGGTCCGCGATACGTCCGAACATCCATCCGCCGATCGGACGCATCAGGAATCCGGTCGCGAATCCACCTGCCGTATTGAGCAACTGCGTGTTGGTATTGCCGCCTGGGAAGAACGCGTGCGCGAAGTAAATCGAACAGAACGAGTAGACGAAGAAATCGAACCACTCGACGAGGTTGCCTGACGATGCACCCACAATAGCCTTGATGCAGCGACGTGTTTCACTGCTTCGGGTGACGACGCTCTGGCCGAACGTATCAACTGTCATGGTGTCTCCGTGTATGTGCCTGGGCCGGCGATCTACTGTCGCCTTCGAACGCGCTTACCGGTTGGGTCAATGTGGGACGGCCACGCGGTGCCCGTCCAGGGGGGAAGTTAGCGGATCACGAATGGATTGCCTGTGGGCGCGCCTGTGTTGATCCAGACGCTCTTGGTCTGAAAAAAGTCGTTGATGGCTTCGATGCCGTTTTCACGCCCGAGCCCCGAGTCCTTGTAGCCGCCGAACGGCGACATGTAGCTCACGGCGCGATACGTATTGACCCATACGGTGCCCGACTGGATGCGCTCGGCCATGCGGAACGCGCGGCCAATGTCACTCGTCCAGACGCCCGCGCCGAGGCCGAAGCGCACGTCGTTGGCGATCTCGACCGCCTCGTCTTCGTCCCTGAAGCGGATCACCGAAAGCACCGGTCCGAACACTTCTTCCTGCGCAATGCGCATGCTGTTGCGCACGCCCGTGAAGATCGTCGGTTCGATGAACCAGCCGTTCCCGCACTCGCGGCGCACAGCGGCCTTGCCGCCAAGCTCGAGCGTCGCCCCCTCTTCGCGGGCGATATCGATGTAGCTGAGCACCTTGTCGTATTGCGGCCGCGTCGTGATAGGGCCGATCTGTGTGTCCTTCTGCATTGGATCGCCCATACGCGCGGATTCGGCGAGTTGCACCACGCGATGCACGAACGCGTCGTGGATGCTGTCCTGCACCAGCAGCCGCGAGCCCGCGATGCACGTCTGCCCGGTCGCCGCGAAAATGCCGGCAACTGCGCCGTTCACAGCATCGTCGAGATTCGCATCGGCGAATACGATGTTCGGCGACTTGCCGCCCAGTTCCAGGCTCACATGCTTGAAGTCGCGCGCCGCCTGCTCGTTGATCCGCCTCCCCGTTGCATTCGCCCCTGTGAACGTGATCTTTCTTACCAGAGGATGCGACACGAGCGGTGCGCCGACCTCGTTGCCAAAACCGGTCACCACATTCACGACGCCCGGCGGGAAACCGACCTCCTTAAACAGTCGCGCAAACGCCAGCGTCGAAGCCGACGTGAATTCGGACGGCTTGATGACGACCGTGCAACCCGCAGCCAGCGCAGGCGCGAGCTTCCAGGCGAGCAACATCAGGGGCGAATTCCACGGCGTGATGATGGCCACTTCGCCAAGCGGTTCGTGCCGCGTGTAGTTGAAGTACCCCTTCTTGTCGAGCGGGATGACGCTGCCCTGGATCTTGTCGGCGAGGCCGCCGTAATAGCGGAACCATTGGGGCAGGTAACCCAGTTGCGCATGCATCTCCGAATACAGCTTGCCGTTGTCGCGCACTTCAATCGAAGCGAGACATTCGGCCTCTTCAGCGAGACGATCGCCGAGACGATGCAGCAGCAATCCGCGCGCACTCGCACTGAGGGCTGGCCATGCACCCGTCGTGAATGCTCGCTGCGCGGCCTGCACGGCGCGCTCCACGTCGGGTGCGCCACCGCGCGCAACCTGCGCCCAAGGCTCACCCGTGAACGGATTGTCGCTGGTGAACCATTCACCCGATGCAGGCTCGCACTGCGTTGCGTCGATATAAAGACGATAGCGTTCCATCAGAATCTCTTCACGATAATGCCGGCTTGATCGATTCCCGCGATGAGAGCAAGCGTGTCAGCACGCTTCGGTACGGGGGATGACACGGATCTCAAAACGGCGCGTAGCCGAGCGCCGCCCGGAAGCGGTTCTTGACGTACACGCCATCGCGCGGCGGAAGCGCGCGCGGCGGCTCGTCGGGCCGGATGAAAACCTGCGCGAGCGTCGGGCCGCCCTTCGCGCGCGCTCGCGCGGCGACGGCGGACACGCCATCCAGATCGGTCACCGCGAACGCGTCCTGAATGCCGAATCCTTTGGCGACGGCGACCAGGTCTGTGCCGAGACTCGTGTGACTGCGCTGCATACCCGTCTCGCCGAAATGTCCGTTGTCGAGCACAACGATCGTGAGGTTCTTCGGCTGCTTGACGGCGATGGTGCCGAGACTGCCGATACCCATCAGTTGCTCGCCGTCGCCCGTGACAACGATCACAGGCTTGTCCTGTTGCGCGAGCGCGAGGCCGAGGCCCAGCGACGCCGCGCAGCCCATGGCGCCCCACAGATAGAAGTGCTGGTCGCGATCGCCGGAGGCGAACACGTCATAGGAGGCCGACCCAAGCCCCGTCACGACAAGCGCATGAGGCACCGACTCCAGCAGGCTCGCGACGAATTCACGACGATCGACCGCGTTGTTTGGCTTCGACATTACTTTCTCTCCCATTTCTTGCGACCGATAAGACTCTGCGACAACAGCACCGCGACCTGTTCGCCCGCCTCGAAGGCCGCGTCGAACCCCGCGCTGACGATCTCGCCGACCTGATCCGGATCGTCCGCGCGCAACACCGTGATGCCCATCAACTCGAGCGCAGCCTGGGTCTGCTTGCCCATCGGGCCTTGCCACGGATTGAACTCCGCATACTCGCCGCGCATCGTGACGAGGGTGAAGAACGGGAACCGGCAGCTTTGCAGCAGCGAAAACATGTTCACGCAGTTGCCCACGCCGCTGCTCTGCATCAGCAGAACGGCGCGCTGACCGCCCAACCAGGCGCCGCTCGTGACGCCGACACCCTCTTCCTCCGTGGTCAGCACCACATCCTCAATCTCGGGATCGGCGATCACGCTGCGAATCACGTGCGAATGGCCCGCGTCCGGCACATACGCGACCTGTTTGACTCCGCCCTCTTTCAACACGTCGAAAATGGCCTGCTGCCAGGCGGGCGCCTGCACTGCTGACGTACTCATGAATCCGCCTCCAGGAAAAGAAACTATCGATGCAGGAATCATAGTTTGCTATGTGACAAGCGTAGAAATAGAATTATTTGATTCCTGCATACGCTTTCGGCATTGGAGAGACCGACGTGGATATCAAGCAATTACGGGCGCTGCTCGCCGTCGCCGAGACAGGCAGTGTCACCAGGGCGGCATCGCTGCTGCATATCGTTCAGCCCGCGGTGTCGCGCCAGCTTCGGCTACTGGAGGAAGACGTCGGCACGCCGCTTTTCTCGCGCGGGCGGTATGGCATGGAGTTGACCGAAGCGGGCGAAATCTTCGTCGAACACGCGCGGCGCGCGCTCGCGGAACTCGACCGCGCCCGCTCCGAATTGCAGCCGTCAGGCGGCGTGAGCGGCACGGTGACGATGGGCCTTTTGCCCAGCACGTGCGACCTGTTGGCGAGCGGACTCGTTGCGAATGTCGGAGCGACGTATCCCGCCATCCGCTTGCGCATTTCGATGGGCTATACGGGCCACCTGCAAAACTGGCTCGAAGTCGGCGAGGTCGATGCGGCATTGCTCTACGATCCGAAGCCCTCGCCAATGCTTCAGGTCAGCCCGCTAGTCGAGGAAAAGCTTTGGGTAGTCGGTCAACCCGAGGCGGGATTCAGTCCGAATGAGCCCGTCAGTCTTGAGAGCGTCGCGCATCTGCCGATGATTCTTCCTAACGCGCCGCACGGAATCCGATCGCTCGTCGAACAAACATGCGCGGGTATTGAAATCAACATGAACATCGCCGCGGAAACGAATGCAATGAGCGTGCAGAAAGGTCTGGTGCTAGGCGGTATCGGCATCACGATATTGCCGGGCATCGCTATCGCCGATGACATCGCGCAAGGCAACCTGAGCGCGGCGCCACTCATCGACGCGCCGCTTCAGCGCAAGATCGTGCTGGCACTGCCCAATAACCGGCGCATACCTGTTGCCGTGCGCTGCGTCGTCGATCTGCTCGTCAGCCAGATTACGGACGCCGTGCGCGCTGGCAGCTGGACAACGGCGCGGCTGCTCACAGACGAAGCGGACAACTCGTCGTGAACCGTTCCGATGCCAGCCAGGTACGTCACGCGCAACAGGATCGCCGAGGCTGAGCGGCCTCACACTCTTCTGGCATCTGACGTATTTTCAGCAGAGCGCTTTCTTGTGCAAACCGCCAGAAAACAGACGTACGTTCTCGACACCAGATACAAGTCGAATGTCACTCGATAGACGCAAGTTCTTCCGTCACCGCAAGAAAGCGGCTGATATCGCCCGGCGTATGGCAATGCAGCGGCGAAATCCGCACAGCGCCTTGCAGGCCAAACGATCTCAACATGCGCCCCGAGTAAAGGCTTGTTCCGATGCGCTCGTACACGATGACACCGCGCTTTTCGTATTCACGCACGGCGGCAGTCGGCTCGAGACGATCGAACCCGATGCCGGCGATCAGATCGCGTTTCGTCAGATCGTCGTGGTCCCAGAATACCCGCACGCCCTTGATTGCTCTCAGCCCGCGTTGCGTTTGCGTGCCGTCAAGCAAGGTCGCAAGTAGTGCGCGTTCATGGCTTTCGATACGCTGCATCCCTTGGGCGAACAGCTCGCGGCGATCATCCGCATCACTGGTTTGCGCACCGATCCAGGCGACGTAATCGACGATCGCGCTCACCACTGCGAACTGCGCGGGTGCGGGACTGCCGAGTTCCCACACGCCGCTTTCCTTTGCATCGAGGCGGTGATGCGGCAATTGCGCCAACCTGTCCGACAACCACGAGATGCCCGATCCTCGACATCCAAAGAATTTATACGGCGCGAAATTGATTCCGTCGACGGGCGTTTTGTGCAGGTCGATCGCCGCGTGCGGCGCATGCTGGACGGCATCGACGATGATGAAAAGATCGGGCTTCTTCGCCCGCGCACGCTCCACAATGGCAGCGATATCGAGCTTCGCACCAGAGATATTCGACGCATACATTACGCTTAACAGCGCAGTGTCCTGGTCGACGAGCGACACGATCGCGTCGACATCCACGCCACCTGTTTCCGGATTGCTCGGTGCGATGCGCAACGCTTTTCCAGTGCGTTCGCAATAGAGCTTCATCGCATCGAATGAGGACGGATGCTCGAGTATCGTCGTGACAGCGTTCGTGCCGGGTACGTTTTCCATCACGGCGCGCACCATCTCGAACATCGCGGCCGACGCGGTCAGCGACGGATAGATACTGCCACCTTCTGCATTGAAAATGCGCCGGATATCGTCTTCACCACGCGCCTGAACATCTTGCAGATAACATGCCCGTTCATGAATGCGCTCCGGGCAGTCTGGCAGTGCGTCGACGTATGCGAATGCTTCCAGCGCCGCCTTGAGCCGGAACGATCCGCCCGCGTTGTCGAAAAAGAGCCGCTCGCGCCCGTCGATGTCGCTATCGACATAATGAAAACGGCTCTTGATCTCCTGCATAAGAGACTCAGGAAAGAACTGCCCCTGGTTGCTGCTCATCTGTAGCTCCTCGATATGATGCTTTTCTCTGCGCTCAGGCGTCGAGCGACGCGAGATACGCCTTGCCCTTTTCTTCGTCGTACTGCCCTTCCCACTTTGCGATGACGAGCGGCGCCAGTGCATTGCCCACGACATTCAACGCGGTGCGTCCCATATCCATGATCCGGTCCACGCCTGCGATGAAAGCGAGCCCTTCGAGCGGCAGTCCAGCGCTGGCGAGGGTGGTCAACAGGATCACGAACATGAAGCCCGGTACACCGGCAGCGCCTTTCGATGTCACGACCATGGTCAGGATCAGGACGATCTGTTCCTGGACACCGAGATGCACGCCGTACAACTGCGCGACGAACAGCGTGCCGATACCGAGATAGATGGATGCGCCGTCCAGGTTAAAGGTGTAACCAGTCGGCACGACAAAGGTCGTGATGCTCTTGGGCACGCCGAAGTCTTCCATTTTCTTCATCAGCTGCGGCAGCACGGTGGCCGAACTGCACGTCGAAAACGCAATGATCAGTTCATCCTTGATGACCTTGAGCAGCGTAAAGATCCTGAAGCCGAACAGGCGAGCGGTGACGCCGAGCACGAAGACAGCAAACAGAACAATGGCGAGATACGTGACGGCGACCAGCTTGACCAATGGCAGCAGCGAACCGAAGCCGAAGTTCGCGACGGTCACCGCGATCAGCGCACATACGCCAAATGGTGCGTAGCGCATCACCATGCCGGTGACCTTGAACATCGCGTCACCGATGCCCTTCAACGTGGCGAGCAAGGGCTTTCGGTATTCCGCTGGCACGGACTGCAAGCCGAGCCCGAACAGCACCGAGAAGAAAATGACTGGCAACAGATCGCCTCGCCCCATCGACGCGATGATGTTGTCGGGGATGATATTCAGCAGCAAGGACATGAAACCATGATGGCCTTGCGTCTGCGTGGCTTGCTGGAGATGCGAGATGTCGGTGTGGCCGAGTTGCGACATGTCGGTGCCGACGCCTGGCTGCAGCACATTGCCGAGCACGAGCCCCAGCACGATCGCAATCGTCGTAACGACTTCGAAGTACACCAGCGTCTTCAGGCCGATGCGCCCCAACGAGCGGCCATCTCCCACGCCTGCAATGCCCGCCACCATGCTGGTGAATACGATTGGCACGACGACCATCTTGATAAGCCGGATAAAGATGTCGCCGGCAGGCTGCAAAAAGCCGGTGATGACGGAATCGCGCATTTGAGGAAAGCGGTTCAGCACGACGCCGACTGCAATCCCGACCACCAGGCCGATCAGTATCTGCCAGGCAAGTCCAATGCGCGGCTTGCGCTCAGTGTGTTCGGCAGACGATGTTTCGATCACGGATTCCATGCATTCTCCAGACGGACCGATTGATATGGATAACGCGGGAAGCGGCGCGCCGTGTCGTGTACGCGCTCGCTCGAGCCTGCCCGCATGCGCAGTGTTCCAGCCCGATGTCGAAACCATAATCATCCAGAATAAACAGAAAAAGCGATTTTTTTCTATGCGAAAATATCGCTTTTAGTCATGTAACGACGATGCGATGCTGACCTTCAAGCAGATCGAAGCCCTGTACTGGATCGTGCAACTGGGATCGTTCGAGGCCGCGGCGACGCGTCTGAATACGCCCCAGTCGGCGGTGTCCAAGCGTGTGCAGGAACTGGAGCGGGCTTTCGACCTCGTGGTTTTCGCCCGCGCCCGTCGCAGCGCCCGCCTGACCGGGAAAGGCGCTGAATTGTTCGAGTACGCGAAAGAGTTGCTGGAGCGGCGTGATCAGATCGTCGAGCGCATCATTTCGAAGGAAGCGCTCGTCAAGCAGATACGGATCGGCGTGACGGAACTCACGGCGCTGACGTGGCTGCCCCGCCTCGTGGCTGCGATTCAGGCCGAGTATCCGAAAGTGAAGGTGGAAGCCGAGGTGGAACTGAATGCGACGCTGCGTGAGAGGCTCGCGGCCGATACGGTCGATGTCATCATCGTGCCGCAGACGCAGGCCACCGAGCCGTTCGCGGCCACACCCGTCGGCCATGTCGACAACGCGTGGATGTGTGCAGCCAGTCTCGCCCCGCGCAAGACCGCCATTCCGATTACCGAGATCGCGAAATATCCACTGATTCTGCAAGGTGGCTTATCCGGCACCGGCTACGTGTATAGCCGATTTTTGCAGGATCACGGCGTCAGCCTTCAGAAAGTACTGGCAAGCAATAGCCTCATTGCGCAGATCGGGCTGACGTTGTCGGGGCTCGGCGTCAGCTATCTGCCCAAAGCTTGTCTGCACCATATGCTCGAACGACGCGCACTCATGGTGGTGCCGACAAGGCCCGCATTGCCGCCGGTGACATACGTCGCGATGCATCGAGCAGACCAGTCGCATTCGTTGAACGCGGCCATCGCGAGACTGGCCGCGCAAACGTGTGATTTCAGTTCGAACCTGCTCGATCCGGGGTTGCCGCAACTGCAGCCTGCGCAATAGTGATTGCACCAAATCACGGAGCATCGAGCTTCATCCGACTGTGGTCGATTGTTATGTCATCTCGCCGCACTCGCCCTCCCCGGCATCGTCGGCTACGCCCGTTGATCGGCCAAAGCCGACGATCGCCGATCAGCCGTTGTGCGGCGGCTGAAGGTTGCTTCACTGACATTCGCAAGCCCGTGCCGACGAATGTCTCCTCTCTCTATCGACGAAGTCTTCACGACCCGTTGCGGCCAGTCGACTCGTCATAGTACCAATGGCAGCTGGTCGACCATATCCGTCTCGATTGATCATGTTGGATTGTTCGGAGATATCAGTCGGGGCAGCTTATCCTTCATGAGCGGACGTTCGTGGAGATTTAGTGAACGTCCGAACCTGGCCAAACCCACTCCGCTTGACTCACTCGTCGCCATAAGTCAATCAGGCAGCCATGCCGTCAGTGTCTTCGAATGGAAATCGCAAGACTATCGCATCATCACGTTCAGGACCCGTGGTAACTATTGACACTGCAACGCCGACGTCCTGCTGAATCGCCTCGATCAGCGCCGTGGCCTGGCGCGGCAACTCTCCATAAGAGCGGACGCCCCGCGTTGGGCCTTCCCAACCGTCAAAGCGTTTGAGAACCGGCTGCAAGCGCTGCTGCTCGGCGTTAGTTGACGGCATGTAGTCGATGCGTCGCCCATCGAGTTCGTAGCCTACACACAGGTAGACCGAATCCAGGCCATCAAGGACGTCCAGCTTGGATAGCGCCAGGCGATCGATGCCCGCGACTTTGCAACTCTCGCGCAATTGCACCGTGTCCAGCCAGCCGCAGCGACGTGGACGGCCCGTGTTGACGCCATACTCGGCGCCGCGTTGCCGGAGCACATCGCCGACTGCGCCGCCCACTTCGGACGTGAAAGGCCCTTCGCCGACACGCGTTGCATAGACCTTGCTGACACCAAGTACCTGCCCGATGCGCGACGGCGCGATGCCGGTGCCGCTGGCCGCGCCGGCGGCGACCGTGGTCGACGACGTCACATACGGATAGCTGCCCCAGTCCACGTCGAGCATCACGGCTTGCGAGCCTTCGAACACCGTGCGCTTGCCCGATGCATGGGCGCGGTCTAGCTGTTCCCACACGCGCCCTACGAACGGCAGGATTCTCGGCGCCACGGCGAGCAGGTCGTTCAACATCGTGTCTCGCGGGAAAGACTCCAAACCGAGGCCGCGGAACCACGCGTTATGGTGCGCGAGCAGCCCATCGAGCTTTTGCGCAAGCAGTTCCGGTTCAGCAAGGTCACAGACCCGCAACGCTCGGCGTCCAACCTTGTCTTCGTAGGCCGGACCGATGCCGCGTAGCGTGGTGCCGATCGGCTCTGCGCGCAAGCGTTCCTGCGCGGCGTCGATCGCGCGATGGACGGGGAGAACCAGCGTGGCCGTCTCGGCAATCTGCAGCACGTCCGGCGTGACGCGAATGCCAAGCGCAGCCACACGATCGATCTCCGCCAGCAGCGCTTCGGGATCAAGCGCGACGCCGTTGCCGATCAGACCGCGCTTGCCGCGCACGACTCCGCTGGGAAGCAGCGCCAGCTTGTAGGTCTGACCGTTCACCACAAGCGTGTGGCCGGCGTTGTGGCCACCGTTGTAGCGGACCACGATGTCCGCATTCTCGGCAAGCCAGTCCACGATCCGGCCCTTTCCTTCATCGCCCCATTGCGCGCCAACGACAACGACATTCGACATACAGTAGCTTTCCTTGTGACTTAATCAAACAGATTCGAAATACGATCTATCCCCATGCGGCTCAATATAGGCGTGCGATGCCGTCACGAAAATCGATATAAAATCATCGATACTGTCAGAAAAAATCACATAGGGATTGCCCACATGCCTCGCCGTCTTCCGCCGTTGAACGCGCTACGCGTATTCGAAGCCGCCGCGAGGCTGGAAAGCTTCTCGGCCGCAGCCGACGAGCTTTGCGTCACGCACGGGGCGGTTAGCCGTCAGGTGGGCCAACTGGAAGCCTGGCTTGGACACAATCTGTTCGAGCGCCGCGGCCGAAGAGTTGTCCTGACCGCTCGAGGGCGCAATTACTTGTCGGAGATATCGGCAGCGCTTGACCGCATCGCGCTGGCCACCAACGAACAGCTCCGGGTCACGCAACAGCAAATCATCAGGGTCAATGCGCCGACGACATTCGCATTGCGATGGCTATTGCCACGGCTTTCCAACTTCCAGCTAACCTATCCAGCGGTGGAAGTGCGGTTGACGACTTCGGACGAACCGATCGAACGGCTCCACGACGAATTCGACGTAGCGATTCGCGGCAGTGAGCAGAAATCGGCGGGGTACGTAGTCAACGAGTTTCTGGTGGAAGTCCGGCTGCCGGTGTGCTCGCCCAAGGTGCTGGAATCGCATCCCATTCGCCAGCTCTCGGACCTGGCACATCACACCCTGCTGCACACTGCGACCTATCCCGGCCTCTGGGCCGAATGGCTGGCGGCCTGCGGTAACCCTCGGCTTGCTGAAAGCAATTCGCTGCAGCTTGACCACTTTTATTTGACCTTGCAGGCCGCCATTGATGGTCTGGGTATCGCGATGGGCCCAACCGCGTTGGTAGCGCTCGATGTCAAGGAGGGACGTCTCGTGTTTCCGTTCGACGGGCCGACCCTGCCAGCATGGCGCTACTGTAGCTACGTCCACAATGCACGCCTTGACGATCCCGCCGTCAATGCATTTCTGACGTGGTTGCGCGAACTGGGGAATCGTTTCTCACGCAATGTTGGGTGAATAGAACTGACTTCATAAGTGTCGGCAAGAATTGACAGCGGCATTGATGAAACCACTTTGAGTGAGTCAAACTTCTTCGAGCGACTTCTCCAGATTGTTGACGGTCCACATGCTCGTATCGAATATCTCAAGATGGCGGGTCGCGAAAGATCGTCCCCTACCCCAACTCGCTCGTTCTACTTTCGCGCCGGCCTTCTGCGAACGAGCCTCTACATTCGCCCTGGCGAGCTGCACTTCGACGGCTGCTGCGAGAGTACACCGGTCGATCGGTGCCTGGCAGCACCGACCGGTCATCGGGTTATCGGTCTTTATGGATGTTTGTCAGTCTCAACGTCAGAGCTGCTCTCCGTGCACAGGTGACAGCCGCGTGGCGAGGCTCGTTGACAGTCGAGTACAACGATTTTAGTTGACTCCCGTGTTTTTCAACACGACAGTCATCTAGGTCTAGCAGCGTGTCCTTGAGTTCACCAATTGCTCCTGCACATCGCTATCAACTGCCCCACAGTAGACGGCACTCCAATGTCACCAATGGCCGATCAGCCGAAGGATTCCGCCCCCCTCGCAAACGCGTCGCCCGCCTTCGAGGATTGCCGCAATAGCGTCGTGGGTTATCGCGGCAACGAAGGGAGCACTACGGTGGTTGCGCCGACCAGGTCAAGGCCTGCCTAATATTTTCTTGAGACTCGACAAAAAGCGAACAATGAAATCGAAGATTTCCCAAACCATCGATGATCAGACATCCTATTGATTCCAGCATCAGGAAAATGTGGCAACATGAGAAACCGATAAGGGCGCGCCGATGCAGACAGCAACGGGTAGCGCACGGTCGACCACTCCTCTATTTGAAATATGGTTAGCTCCAGTAGGCGTTCTGGTCAATCGACAGAATTCCAAGTTATCAACGTTTTGGCGCCAGCGCATTCGGCGCCTTCAGATCCGTCCTGGCCAGCGCACAGGCCGATGTGCCGCTCCGGTTTGGCCGGGTCCCGGCGAATCATGCTGTTTGCGCCTCGCTGGCTAACCCGTCGCCGAGTCGGGCACCGGCGTTGCCGGCTCTCCCTGGGCGGTCAACCCGGCCATCCAGTCCCACCTCATCATCCGCTTGCTCGGGGAGCGGCCCAGTCCTCGTGCGGAATGCTGCCAATGGATTGCGCGGGATTTGCGCAAAACAAGACTTCAAGCCGCGCCAGCAACCGACGGCCACTCTCCACAACGTATCATCCGTGCATCGAACGATGCGTTCTATCAGATAGCTGACTCTCAGGTTCTGGCAGGCGCTCGGAATGGCCAGAACTTTTCAGCCGGCTCAATTTGAGCCGGCTTGTTTTCGTGCTCGACGAATGTGAGCACGCCAACTCTCAAATTACTAAGCGTCATAAAAGTATTGCAAAAGGTAATGCGACGTGGAACCGTTTCCACCGATATTCTGCCACCGCAGCGCCGGAAGTACCGTGTTCGGTCAGCCAGAACCTGAGAGAAAGCCGAGGATGAAAGCCAACGGTCGGCGCTGCACTCCGGCTGTTCACGAAGTGACTTTATTGCAGCGGATCCCGCGCTTACACCTACCTGGCCGACATTCAGAAGACGATGTCGCGATACGTGTGCGTTCTTGGTCGCGTCCAGTGGCAGGTTGCTTGTCTGTCGACTATCTTTCCATCATCGACGACTCAGTTTTACCGCCTATTCGCAACCTGACGAATATTTGCAGACAGTCATCCGGATACCAGCATCGATGCACGGGTTTACCGGAGCTAGACTCGCTCATTCAAAGGAGCGTCTCGTGCCAAAAATCTTTTCTGTTGCTTCCCTCGTCATGTTGTACCTGTCCACGTCCGCGTGGGCCGATCCGGATACGTTGCTGGGGACATGGCGTCTGAAATCATTCGTGCGCGAAGTTGTCGGGACGAACGAGCGATACAACCAGTTGGGAGAACAACCTGACGGCTATCTCACCTACTCGTCGGATGGTCGCATGCTCGCGCTGTTCGTGTCTGGCGACCAGCCGCGGCCGCAAAACGAACCCTCCGACGACGAGCGCGTCAAGCTCCACAAATCGATGCTTGCATACGGTGGAACGTATAGCGTGTCGCCGGGAAAGGTCGTCCATCATATCGACATCGAATGGGACGGCAGGCGAATCGGAACCGACCAGGTTCGCTTTTACACTATTAATGGCGATACGCTTTCCATCAAGACCGAACCCAACAAAAGCCCGGTCGATGGCCGTGAGGGCATAGGCATCCTGATCTTCGAACGAGTAAAGAGCACGCAGCCGCAGTGAGTGGGCAATATCGGTGCGGCTGGTTGCAGCAATTGTCGACCGACTGGTAGTTTCCGCGATCTACCTGGACGACTTCAGGCTCCATCGTCACGAGCACGCTGCACGCCAACCTGTCCAGCGGTAGGCCATCTACCTTGCCACTCCACCATTGCGCGATCCCGTGGGTTCGACGATGTCCCACGGCGATCAGATCGGTTTCCAGGACATGCGCGACATACAGAATCCTCTCCAGTGGATTACCGATCGCAAAATGATCAATCGTCTTGATTCCTCGCCTTGCCAGTCTCTGAAGACCTTCTTCAAGGATCGAGCGGGGCCGTCACTCGCTTGAAATATTCGCTCGGGAAACTGGGTTTCGTGACAGAACTCACCTTCGTGAAGCCTTCACGCGCGGGTACGGTGCGACGCCTCAAGCCGTGCGCAGAGAAGCACGTAATCCGGCCACTGCCCTCGCCGACGACTAGTGCGAGCAACGTTTCGCACAGTCCTTAAGGCTGAATCTTCCGACATCCGCCACGTATTGCAGCGTTGACCAGTCCGACGGGTGGTCATTGTCTGTATGGACGCCAATGGGTTCGGAAGATCGCCCCCTACCCTAACTCGCTCGCCCCGTAGTCGCGCCGAAGTTCGGCGAACTACCTAAGGCGTCTCTCAAGAATGCGTAGGCCGAGTGACGGCCATTTGATGGCTCAACAGACATTCCGAATCTTGAGCATAAACCGGGGGTCTTGGGGTGCCCGTGATATCGACATTAGGAAAGAGCGATCTCTCGCTCCTCGTTGATTGATCGATAGCCGGCGGTTGAAACCTCCTGAACCAGGATATTGAGTTCAAGACTACACAGCGGGTCGACTTCGCTTTCGCCGCGGATAACGCTCACAAAATGCTCTGCGCCATCCTTAAACTTGATCGGAATGGAGCTACAGTCAATCCGCTGCCCCTTGGGAAATTCGGAGTTCACCAACACAACATAGCCTTTGCTGCTGGTGCGAAGCACGCCATCGGTTCCATATACGATGAGGCCACGGTTTGTCGGATCAACTTCCTCCTCGGGACCTTCGTCCATCTGGGTCCAGCTTCCCTCGGCCTGGCCCAGCGCTTGTGGCCATTTCATCGTGACCACTGCGTTATCCTCCATTTCGGGCGGGATGTTCTCCTTCACGAAATGACCCGCCATCGCAGAGACGCTGGTTGGCCGTCCGAACACGTGGCAGAGGTAGCTGATGCCGTAGTAGCAATAATTGATGAGAATGCCGCCACCGTTCTTTTCCATATCCCAAAGCCAGTCGGTAAAGAACTTCGACGCGCCGGATTTTTCCGTTCCTGCATTCGCATTGCGCCACTTGGCCCAGAACGGTCGACCAATCGCCCCTTCGCGGATGAGGTCAAAGCCTTTGCGGAGCGGGGCCTTCCAGATTGACAGAGAATTGACGACGAGCTTGACCCCCGTCTCATCGACAATCCGTTTCATTTCCCACGCATCTTCCATCGTCGTGCATAGCGGCTTGTCCATCAGGATATGCAAACCTTTCTTCGCCGCTGCCCGAACGGGAGCGACCTTCGCATTACTTGGCAAGCCAATCAGCACCGCGTCAAGCTGTTCGGTCTCCAGCATTTCGTTGTAGTCGGCGTAGACTCGTTCGATTCCGAGATCGTTGCGCAGCCTGTCGTGAAGTTCCTGATGCTCTTCGGTCGCGGCGACCAGTTTCACGCCTGGATGATCGCGAAACTCGAAAAAGACACCCTTTCCCCAAACGGGCCAAAAGTGATCATGTACCGCGCCGATGATGCCGATTCGTACTTCCTTTGAACTCATGGTCATTCTCTCCAAATCTATACGGAGCCAGCAGTGTTCATGCTGGAACGTCTAAGGGGCGCCGAACAAACGTGCGGCGATTTGATAGATCAGCTTGCGCTCGGTGCGGCGACCGCTTGCTGCACGTCGGATGAGTGCCGAAGCATGCGCGATAGCACGAATGCGAGGAGCGATGCGAACAAGGCGGGGCCAGCTGCCACGAGAAGAAGATCGCGAGTTGGCCAGCCGAGGGCCATCAATACACCGCCAAGGGTTGGCCCGAGAATCGCACCACTTCGTCCGATGCCTAACGCCCAGCCAACGCCGGTCGAGCGCAGACTCGGCGGATAGGCAAAGGCGCTCACAGCGTTCGCACCTGTCTGAGTGCCAATAACGAAGAATCCGGCGAGGAACGCGATTGTCGTGAAGTAGGCGATTGAGCTTCCTGCAAACGCCAGCAGTACCTGCGTTAATGCACCTCCGCCCATCCCGATTCCGATCATCGTGAACGGATCGAGGCGTCGCACTAGGGCGGCCAGGGAAAATGTGCCGAGCACACTCCCGACTTGCATGAAGGCTGCGGCGCGGACGGAATCAGCCAGGTCAATGCCAGATGAGTGAGCGATGGTCGGAAGCCACGAAACCATGAAATACAACGACAGGATGTTCGCGAAAAACATCACCCAGAGCACGATCGTGCGCGATGTTCGCCCCTCGGTGAACAGCCGTTTAATCGGGAAGCCGACTTCTCTTTCGCTGAGGCTGAGTTTGGCATCTGGATCGACCGAAACGGTAGGTGCAATCTGGTTGATGGCCTTGGCGACGAGATCGGAGCGGCCTCGCCGGGCAAGATCGACAATCGACTGTGGTAGCAGAACGAAGATCGCCGCCAGGATCAGAAGTGGCGCGACGCCACCGAATACAAAGACCGAGCGCCAGCCGAGCGCTGGAATCATGTAAGCGGCGATCAATCCACCGCCTGCCGCACCAATCGCATAACCAGACGTTGTAATCATGGCAGCCGGCACCTTAAACCGGGCGGGACAGAACTCAGCAACATATGCCACGGTCAATGGCGTCAGTCCGCCGAGCCCGAGCCCGGAGATGAAACGCCACACCATCAGCGTTCCAATTCCCGTTGCGGTGATGGTGCCGAGAGAGCAAATCGCGAAGGTCAGAATGCAGGAGCACAGTACGCGTTTGCGGCCGACGCGGTCGCCCAACGCACCAAAGATCAGAGCGCCTAAAGTCGTTCCCAGCAGTCCACTGGAAAACACCGGGCCGAGCATCGCGCGCTCAACACCGAACTCATGCGTCAGCACAGGTGCGACGTAGGTGATCACCTGGATGTCGAAGCCATCTACCAGCATCGCCATCAAGCACAGTGCGAGGATGCGCAAGCTCGTCGCATTTAGGGAACTGCGGTCAATCACTTCTGTGACATCAAGTGATCCGAGCTGGATTGATCGTCGTGGTCGATCCATGATGAGACTGTCTCCTTCCAGAAACACGCAGGATTCCGCGATAAGGGTGTTCCCATTTCACGCGGTGCGTGTCGATTTTCGATTGCCCTTACTTCAAACGAATCCTCTCGGCATTACGCTGAAGCAATCCGACGCGGTGCGATCAGAACGAGTGCCGTATGCCGATTCGCGTCGCAAGTTCGTTGGGCGATGTAGAGCCAGGCTGCCCGAGCAGATCGGGACCGGCCGGCTTGCCTGTCGAGTCAGTTCCCGTCGCATGTGCGGCAACCACGACGGCATAAACATACGTGCGCTTGGACAACAGATACGATGCCCCCAGATTGCCTTGCCAGTAGTGTGCCTCGTCCCCCTTCGTGTAGTCTGCACCGACACCGATCAGAAATGCTGGCGTAGCCTGATACGTGTAGCTCAGTTCGGCATTGCGCACGAAATGCGTCCCGGCGAATGGCGTCGAAGCTGTCTTGATCACATCACCAAAACGGGTGTTGGTCAAAACCGTGGCGATCATCGAGCTTCCGAACGTGTAGGCCAGGGTGGTGCCATAAACCTGATAGTTGCTGGCAGAAGCGTAGCCTGCATAGACTGTGTTGCTGAGCGGATTCGTGAAAGCCTTGCCTGCCACCGGATCTGCCGACGCGTACCAGAGCGTTGTCGCAGGATTGTTGATATTTGCGTATACCGCGGCGTAGGAAAAACCGCCCTGGTCACCTTTGAAACCGAACTCATACGCTCGTCCGCCCGCAAACGTCCCGGGCCTACCTCCGGGCGAAAAGATCGCTCCGAATGTCGTGCCGAAAATCTTGGGCGATTCGTATCGAATTACGTTGTTGAGCTGGTATGTACCATAAACGTTATCCACGTCGCCCGCGTGAGTCGCGAGGCTACCGCCAAAGGTAAGACTGGCTGCCTGAGGATTGAGGTAAAGCGGAAGAAGTTCATACGACCGCCCCATCTGGAACGAGCCGAATTGATCATTCGCCAGACCAACTGTCGCGTAACGGCCAAAGAGCGCTCCGTGCTGGCCAAGCTTGCCGGTGTTGGTATCAAAACCGCTTTCCAGCTTGAAGAATGCCTGCGTGCCACCACCCAGATCCTCGTTGCCTACCATGCCCCATTTGGAGCTGCCACGGCCACCACTCGACGTAAGAAAATTCGAGTGGCCGCCAGCATTTGACAGGTACAGCAGACTATCGTCCAGTACACCATAAAGTGTCACCGACGAAGCGAGGGCTGCGGAGCTGCCGAGCAAACCTGAGACCATC
Organism: Paraburkholderia sp. C35; assembly: GCF_003121405.1. Lineage (GTDB taxonomy): Bacteria > Pseudomonadota > Gammaproteobacteria > Burkholderiales > Burkholderiaceae > Paraburkholderia. Next base: position 40,066 of record NZ_QBUY01000027.1, read on the forward strand.
ACGACGGCTGTGGCTATACGACTGCGTTCCATTTCTGTCTCCATTGATCTTTTTAGTTCGACGCTCAGATGGCATCGATACGAGCGCGCGGAGTGCCGCGGTGATTCAATGATGCCGACGACCTGAATGCCGCGGCAGTCCTCGCAGACTCAAAGCAGCTATGAGCGCGCGGAACAGATATAGACGTAACGCTTCTAGATGCACCGGAGGCGCTGGACGTCCGGGCGCGAGGATGAATGGCGTGTGAAGTCCCCCAGACGGGCCTAAGAGGGAAAAAGTTGGGGCAAAAGTCCGTGCGGATTTGTCCGCGCCGTATCAGACCATCAGAGACATCGGAGCACTGCTTTAGGGGCGTCCGATGGGAGAGTTATCGTCGTAAACCCCGACCTTCTGGCGTTCGTGGCTAAACCGCACGAGGCTTATTTTTCACGGCTTTGATTGGTCGCCCGCCACCGATCCCAAGCCCCAGTCTGTCGACCGGGAGAGGCGCTCCTCAAGGAACTTCACGAAAACCTTGACGCGCAGATTCAGGTTGCGGCGGCTTTGGAACACAGCAAAGACGGGTTCACGATCCTCAGGCAACCAGTCAGCAAGCACGGTGCGCAGGGTCCCGGCGCGTAGATCCGGAGCGATGTGGAATGCCGCAAGACGGGCGATGCCCATACCCTGGCATGCGAGAACGCGCAGAAAATTATCCGAGTTGCTTGCCACGTTTCCCGTCGCCTCAAGCCGCGTGGTTTCGACACTCTGCTCGCCCTGCGTTCGCATCGGCCAGACGCTGCGATACGTCCCCGGCAAAAAATTCAGGCAGTTGTGGTCGGCAAGGTCCGCCGGGTGTCTCGGCGTGCCGGCACGTTGAAGGTACTCTGGCGAAGCACAGAGAAGCCATTGCGTTGTAGCGATCCGTCGAGCAACCAGTGAGGGATTGGTAACTGGACCAACCTGTAGCGAGAGATCGATATCCGCAGCGATCAGATCCACAGCGTCGCTGTGCAGGATGAATTCGATGCGCAGCTGGGGATTCAGCGCGAGAAAGTCCGGAAGAATGCGCGCGAGTTGCTGCTGCGCGAAATTCAAGGTGGTGTGCACACGCAGCAGGCCGGTCACAGGCGCATCAGCATGCAACAGCGAGGCCTCAGCCTCATTAACCGCTTCGAGCGCCCGAATGGCCGCCTGATGGAAGTTCCGGCCGTCCTGTGTAAGTGCCAGCGTGCGGGAGGTGCGGTGAAGCAACCGGACACCTAACCGGTTCTCCATTCGGTCGATGAGCTTGCTGACAGCCGACGGTGTGCAGTCGAGCTTGCGGGAGGCGGCGGAAAAGCTGCCCGTATCGACCACACAGACGAAGGTTTCAAATTCTCGAAAACGGTCCGCGCTCATAGAGGCGACACTTCATTTGTGCCGGAGTTTCATAGGTAGTGTGAGTGTACAGGCCTTTTTCGGAGGCTTCCAGACCGGCATGATTGCCTCATGTACTCAACATTCCTACAGGAGACAATCGATGGAATCCAAAAGAGTAGCTTTCGTTACCGGCGCCGCCGGCGCGGTAGGGCGCGCAATTGCAGAACGACTCGCACGAGACGGAAACCGGATCGTGTATGCCGATCTCGACGGTGCCATCTGTGACGAACTGGCCAGGGAACTCGGCGATCGCGCAATCGGCGTCGAGGTGGATATCACCAATGACGCCTCGGTCCGCAAGGCTGTCGCTGAAGTCATCGAGCGCTTCGGTCGTATCGACATTCTCGTCAACAACGCGGGTGTCCTCGTTCGCGAAGATAACTGCGAGATGGACGAAGACGTGTTCGATCGCATCATCAATGTGAATCTGAAGGGCCCTTTCCTGATCACCCGCGCAATCATCCCGCATATGAAAGCACAAAAGTACGGTCGCCTCGTCGCGATCACGTCGCGCAACTATCTTGCTGGTGGTATGCCGGCCTACGGCGCCAGCAAGGCTGGCCTGCAGGCATTGACGGTTTCGTGGGCGCGCGAACTCGGGGCCTATGGCATCACGGCGAATGCCGTTGCGCCCGGCTCGATTGCGGTCACCCCCGGCCTCGGCCTTCTCAAACGTACGCCGGAGGAGCAGCTCCATGCCGCACGTCACTCTATTGCCCGCACTCCTATCCAACGTTTGGCGACGAGAGACGATGTGGCCGGCGCCGTCGCCTACTTTGCGTTGGAGGAATCCGGCTTCGTTACAGGCGAAACGCTCTACGTTGCGGGCGGTGCACAGCTGGCTCCGGTAGCCACATATCCAACGGATACAAAGTAAACCCGGCACAAACGCCTTGCTCGGGATGGTGACGTGAGCCTTTTGGATCGCCGCTTGTGGAAGAGGAATGCGGCGGCATTCCTTATTCCGCGACGAGTGCAGTTCGTAATAAGTCAGTCCTGGCAATTTGAGCCGAATGACCGTCATAAGGAGTACATCAGCCGTTCGGATTTGAATTCTCAGTGGCCGACGAATGTCAATTGTCGGCCGCATTGGGTCCGACAGGGAACACTCCAAACGTCCCATTGTGGATGATCAGATGTGACCCACGAATGCGCGGTAAGGGGCGCGAAGCGGCCGTGCAACAGCACCGCACAGCATCCACTGGTTCCGACATCACCGGGCGGGGCCTTGGCGGTTTGTAATCCGGCTACTGGGCGCGACGCCCGAAGCGGAGAGTTGATCCCACCGTCACAAGCAGAAGCACTAGCGCGAGCGCCACGTTACCAGCCACGATTCCCACCAGCCGATGGTACGCGACGGTGACACTGTCGCTCAACCAGACACTGTCGTGAACGAACGTCAGGATGACGACTGCTCCGAATTGCGTGCCAAGATAGCTAACGTCGGAATGCCCAAAGCGGACGTAGCAAGCGAGCCACACCAGGACACATACGGCAATCAGACTGTACGTGAGACTTCCAGCCGTGAGCGGCAATACGGCGAGCACCACCACGCAGCCCAATCCGCAGCCGAGAAGCCGGTGACACATCCTCTGCACGACGCGGTACGGCGACCATATTCCCTGCGCGTCGACGGGGACCATCAGGACAACCAGTGCTGTCGTCATCGCCTGCGGAAACCCGTCCAGCGGGTAACGCCATGCGAGATACGCGAGCGCTGATAGTGCAATCGCGCCGATCATTGCATGTGGCACGCGACCGAGCTCGCCGCCCGTCAGGGCGTGCGCCATGACCGGACCGCTTTCGGGGGCGCCTGGCTCGTACCTGCGGCACAGGAGCGCCGCTGCCGAACCCGCCAAGGCAACGCCCAGGTAGACGAGAGTGCCAATCGAGGCATTGAGCCACAAGGACGACGCGACGCCATGCAGTTCAACGTTTGGGTTAGCGTGGGCCGTTGTCACGACGAATATGGCCAACGCCGTCGATAGTATCCACATGTAGCCCATCGATCGTTTCGTCGCCAGATAGAGACCTGCTGCGGACAAGCCGGCCATCGACAGAACGAATATGACCGCACTCGAACTTGCGACCGGCGACAGCATCAGGCCGATGATCGTGCCGCCGAACGTGCCGGCTATTTGCTGCACGCCCATATCGAGAGCCACCTTCAATGCAAGGCCCGTCAATGAAAACGCACAGATAACTGCCCACCACGTTTCGGTCAGGCCAAGATATCGACTTACACATATCGCAAGAACCGTGGCCAGAATCGCCTCGGCGCAACTGCGAAATCGTGCCCTCAACGTTCGCCTGGAAAGCTCAGCCTTCAAGGCGCCGAAAGTGTCGCGCACTGCTAGCGATAAGGTGTCGCACATGATGTTGGCTAGTCGGAAAACCGCAGTCGACCGCAGATACCGGTCGTCACATGTTACGACGTGGCTGGAGGGCCCTAGAATGTCCACGCCAGTTGCCGAACCACATGCCCGGTATGGCACCACCGCGGCAACAGCAGTCATTCCTGTTTGCAGGATAACCCTGGCGTCAAAACTAATCATAGCTGGGTAGTGTCGCTTGACCGAACACAAGCGGTCATTAGCGCACGCAAGGCTGACGGCCGCTTTTGGGCCGCATTGGGTCCGACAGGGAACGCTCCAAACGACCCGTTGCCGACGTTTCCACGCGCATTCCCCTGAACGTCTCGTACTGCAGTAATGGAGTCGTTCCAATGACAGGTTAGTCCGCTCACAGAACGGATGCTTCTAGCCCCACTGGGTCCGACGGAAAGTGCTCAAAATCGCCCTTTCCATGAGAACTGTCATCGTAGAGTAGCCAACCGACGATTACTGCGTATGAGTTCTATCTGTTGTGCCGAAGCCCTCAGCAAGAAACTCCTTGTCCATGATTCGATATTTCGACTATTATCGAATTATGGAAACGAACCAGACCATCGCCGCGCTGGCGGCTCTCGCGCATGAGTCCCGACTCGCAGTATTTCGCGCTCTCGTGCAGGCGGGCCCCGAAGGCATGCCTGCAGGCCAGATCGCCACGCTGCTGGACATCGCGCCGTCGTCCCTGTCCTTCCACCTGAAGGAGCTGTCCCATGCGCAGCTCGTCACCAGCCGGCAGGAAGGGCGGTTTATCTACTACTGCGCGAACTTTGACACGATAAACGGCCTGCTGGCCTATCTCACCGAGAACTGCTGTGGCGGCAACCCCTGCTCGCCGGTCTCAGCGTGTTCTCCCTCCCGGGAGAAGCAGTCATGAAGCGCTTTCACATTCACGTCGCCGTCACTGATCTCGCCGCGAGCGGCCGTTTCTACTCGGCGTTGTTTGCGTCACAACCAACGGTCGTCAAAGACGACTACGCCAAGTGGATGCTCGAGGACCCGCGTCTCAACTTCGCGATCTCGCAACGCGGCGCTACACCGGGCCTGGACCATCTGGGCGTGCAGGTTGAGAACGAAGCCGAACTGGCTGAGATGCACGATCGGCTCGAAGGCGCAGCACTGCCGGTCGATACCCAGATAGGTACGGCCTGCTGCTACGCGAAGTCGAACAAATACTGGACTGTCGATCCGCAGGGCATCGCATGGGAGTCGTATCACACGCTCAATGACATCCCGGTCTTTGGCGAGTCGCGTAACACGCAGAACAGCGTACCCAATGCTGAAGTCGCAGCGTGCTGCGCTCCGTCGTCGGGCAAACCGGTCAGTGTTCCCGTCAAGTCTTCGTCGTGCTGCTGAGTCCGGCGCGCTATCAATGAGAAACCCATGACGACCAACGTACTGATCCTTTGCACGCACAACTCCGCGCGCAGCGTGCTCGGTGAAGCCATGCTGAATCACCTCGCCGCGAAACTCGGCAAGGATGTGCGCGCCTTCAGCGCGGGCAGCACGCCAAGTGGCCGCATAAATCCGCTTGCGATTGATGCGCTCACGCAGGCAGGTATCGACGTCAGCGGCTATCGCAGTAAGAGCTGGGACGAGTTCGCGCAGGACCGCGCGCCGCACATGCGCATTGTCATTACGGTCTGCGACAGTGCAGCGGCCGAAGCGTGCCCGTTCTGGCCCGGTAGCCCGGTCAAGGTGCACTGGGGCTATGCCGATCCGTCGAATGCGCCCGGCGGCGATGAAGGCAAGCGTCAGGCGTTCGGACTCACCCGCCAGGCCATCGGCTATCGCATGCTGCAGTTACTGGCGCTTCCCATGGACAGTCTGAGCAACGCCGAGCTTCAGCAGGCGCTCAACGACATCCTGCAAAGCTGAACCACCTTCACCGAGTTGTCCCATGAACACCCCCGACGTTGCCGCTTCGCCGACGACTGCCTCAAAGCCGACCATCGGCTTCTTCGAGCGCTACCTGACCGTCTGGGTTGCTCTATGCATTGTCGCCGGCATCCTGCTTGGTCAGATTCTGCCGGGCGTCTTTCAGGCAATTGGCAAGATGGAATACGCGCAGGTCAACCTTCCGGTCGGTCTGCTGATCTGGGTCATGATCATCCCGATGCTGGTCAAGGTTGATTTCGGGTCGCTGCATGAAGTGCGTCAGCACGTACGGGGGATCGGTGTCACCCTCTTCGTCAACTGGCTGGTGAAGCCATTCACGATGGCGCTTCTCGCGTGGGTCTTCATCAAGCACCTGTTCGTGCCCATGCTGCCGGCGGCACAGCTCGACAGCTATGTGGCCGGCCTGATCCTGCTGGCCGCCGCGCCCTGCACGGCGATGGTGTTCGTATGGAGTCGCCTCACGGGCGGCGACCCGCTCTTCACGCTCTCGCAGGTCGCACTGAACGACAGCATCATGGTGGTCGCGTTTGCGCCGCTCGTTGGCCTGCTGCTCGGCATCTCGGCCATTACCGTACCGTGGGCAACGCTGCTCACCTCGGTCGCACTCTACATCGTCATTCCGGTGATCCTCGCGCAGATCCTGCGCAAGGTGTTACTCGCCAGAGGCGACGCTGCGTTTGAGGCTGCCATGGCTAAGATCGGTCCGTGGTCGATTACGGCGCTACTCGCGACACTGGTGCTGCTGTTCGCGTTCCAGGGCGAAGCGATTCTGATGCAGCCGCTCGTCATTGTGTTACTCGCCGTACCGATCCTGATTCAGGTGTTCTTCAATTCGGCGCTGGCGTACTGGCTGAACCGTGCGGTCGGCGAAAAGCACAACATTGCCTGCCCGTCTGCGCTGATCGGCGCATCCAACTTCTTCGAACTGGCCGTCGCCACGGCAATCGGCCTGTTCGGTTTCAACTCGGGCGCGGCGCTCGCAACGGTGGTGGGCGTGCTGATCGAGGTGCCCGTCATGCTGCTCGTCGTGCGCATCGTCAATCGCTCGAAGAACTGGTACGAGTGTGCCTGAAGGCCACCGACAGAAACACATGAACGACGTCGTCATTTATCACAACCCGGACTGCGGCACTTCCCGCAATACGCTCGCGATGATCCGCAACGCGGGCATTGAACCCATCATTATTGAGTACCTGAAGCACCCGCCCTCGCGTGAAAAGCTCGCAGAACTCGTCGCGCAGGCGGGACTGGGCATGCGCGAGGTGCTTCGTCAGAAAGGCACGCCTTATGCCGAGCTGCAGCTCGACAACCCGGCGCTGACCGACGACCAGCTGCTCGACGCGATGATGGCCCATCCGGTTCTCATCAACTGGCCTATGGTGGTCACGTCGAAGGGCGTGCGGCTATGCCGGCCATCCGAAGTCGTGCTCGACATCCTGCCCTAGCCACAACGCGGCGCGTTCACGAAGGAGGACGGCGAAGTCATCGTCGACGCGGAGGGAAAACGTGTCTGATCTGACGACCAACCTGCCGCAGGTTGATTCGGCGCTGTTCCGCGTTCCTGACATCGACCGCCTTCAGCCCGCAAACACTTCGCCCCATCCACCACGCATCCTGCTGCTCTATGGCTCGCTGCGCGAGCGCTCGTTTAGCCGGCTGCTAAGCGAAGAAGCCGCGCGCCTCCTCCCGGCGATGGGCGCCGAGGTGCGAATCTTCAATCCGAGCGGCCTGCCGCTCCCGGCCGATGCACCCGACACTCACCCCAAGGTGAAGGAACTGCGGGAACTGGTGCTGTGGTCGGAAGGCATGGTCTGGTGCTCGCCGGAACGCCACGGCGCGATGACAGGCATCATGAAATCACAGATCGACTGGATTCCCCTGTCGGTCGGCGCGGTCAGACCAACACAGGGCAAGACGCTCGCGGTGATGCAGGTCAGCGGCGGCTCGCAGTCGTTCAACGCGGTCAACCAGATGCGAGTGCTCGGACGCTGGATGCGCATGCTGACCATCCCGAACCAGTCATCGGTCGCCATAGCTTTCACGGAGTTCGATGAAGCCGGCCGCATGACACCTTCAGCTTACTTCGACCGGGTCGTGGACGTCAGGGAGGAACTGGTGAAGATCACGCTGCTGACCCGCGATATCGGTCCGTATCTGGATGACCGCTATAGCGAGCGAAAGGAAAGCGCCGAAGAACTGACGAAGCGCGTAAACCAGGCCAATATCTGACCCATGTCCCCATCCGCGATCGAACACGAGTCAAAAGGGAACACTGCAACGTGGGCGCTGGCCCTCGCCCAGCTCGTCGCCTGGGGGACCGTCTATTACGCGTTTTCGCTCTTTGTCGTTCCGATGGAGCACGAGCTTGGATGGAGTCGGGCGTCAACCAACGCTGCGCTATCGGTCGGCCTTTTGGTCTCCGGACCGGTCGCCTACCCGGTCGGTAAATGGATCGATCACGGCCACGGCCGCGCGGTGCTGACGGCAGGGTCATTGCTTGCGTCCATCATGCTGGTGCTCTGGTCGCAGGCCGGGAACCTCGTGACGCTCTTTGTTGCGTGGGTCGGGCTGGGCGTCGCGATGGCGGCGACACTCTACGATCCTGTGTTCGCGATCCTCACCCGGAACTACCCTCAGAGCTTTCGCACGAGGATCACATTGGTTACGCTCGTCGCGGGCTTCGCGAGCACGGTGTTCATCCCGCTTACGCAGGCACTGATCGATTACCAGGGGTGGCGGCACGCGCTGCTCTCGCTCTCGGCGATCAACCTGTGCGTCTGCCTGCCGATCCATCTGATGGCCTTGCACGACAAGGCGATCAGCACGACAGCGACGATCAGCAAAGCGAAGGTTAAGGCGGAGAACAGCGAGTCCGTCAGGCGCGCTCTCCGAACGCCGGTCTTCTGGGCGCTCGCGATCTGCTTCACTGCCTACTATGCGACCTTCGCCGCGCTGACGTTCCATCTGGTCCCGCTAATGGTTGAGCGTCACGTCGCCCAACCTATCATCCTCGCGACAATGGCGGTGATCGGCCCAGCGCAGGTGCTTGTGCGAATGCTCTGGTTCACGTTCGGGCGGAACGTATCGCCGAAGATCGTAGGTTTGACGATCACCGCCGCCTTTCCGGTATCGGTTGTCATCCTTCTGGTTGCCGGCGCGTCACCTGTGGCACTGATCCTGTTCGCGGTGATCTATGGCGGTGCGAACGGCATGATGACGATCCTGCGCGGGACGATCGTGCAACACATCCTCTGGACGGAAGGGTACGGTGCGGTCAGTGGCCTGCTTTCGATGCCGTCAAACATCGCGAAGGGCATCGCGCCGATCTCGGCTGCGGCGATCTGGACAGTGACAGGCAACTATCTGCCCGTAGAGTGGGCGGTATTGTGCGTGTCGCTGGTGTCGACGGCGGCCTTTGTGTACGTCGTGCGCTGGCAGGGCGGCACATCAACCGGGATCGCAGCGCGGGAAGGAAGTGCGTCATGAAAATCCGAGCCGCCAACGACGATGATCTCGTCGACATACGCTCCCTGCTGACAGCATGTGAGTTGCCCGTTGAGGACGTCGCCCGTAGCCTGCTAACGGGGTTTCTGGTTGCTGTCGATGATAAGGGAGCAATCGTTGGCAGCGCCTGTCTGGAGCCGGTAGGTGAGGCGGCGTTACTCAGATCGCTGGCTGTCGGCTCGCACCTGCGAGCAACGGGTCTGGGCATGGCCCTGCTGCTGGCAATCGAACGGGAAGCCAGGAAGCGTACCTACTCCAGTCTGTGGCTGCTCACAACCAGCGCACAGCGTTTTTTCGAACGCCATGGGTACAGCGTAGTCGAGCGCGAGCATGTGCCGGATGAATTACGTGAGACGGCCCAGTACACGCGCCTCTGTCCATCTAGCGCCGTATGCATGCGAAAGCACATCAAGTGACCTATCGCACTGTTCAGTGAACTCGGCCTGACTCCGACCTGCAGCAAAACGCGGAAGGCCCGCGACCCAGAATCTTTGGAGATGACGCGCAACGCATGTAGAAGTTGATACAGTTAAGTCGGGCGTACCCTCCCTTCCCCGGATCATTCTGCACCGACAACTGGAAGAACACTATGACTGCGATTGCCCGGCGCGTGCCTGGCGCTTCAACCAGCACTCAACTCGACACCACCATGCACTCGAAAATCGACGTGCGTTTTCGATTACGTATTCTCGTTGGCGACACAGTGGCGATTGGTCCCGGGAAAATGGCACTCCTCGAAGCTATACAGGAGAACGGTTCGATTAGTGCCGCTGCGCGCAGCCTCGGGATGTCCTATCGACGTGCGTGGGTCCTTCTCGATGAGTTGAACTCTCTGCTGCGCGAGCCGGCGACGTCTGCTTCGACCGGCGGCGCGACCGGCGGCGGATGCCAGTTGACGGACGTCGGCGAAGCGCTCGTCCGCTTGTACCGGCAGATCAATCTCGAAGCGAGTCAAGCCTGTGCAGTTCATCTGGCTGCACTACGCGGTCTCATCTCGTGACGAGCTGATTGCGTCTACTTAAATGCGCCGATCAATCATCCCACCACTTCGAAGATTTGTTCAGCGATTCTTGTGAGCGCCCGTATCTCAATTTGCACAGGCCTTAGTACGCGGGGAATAGCGCTATAAAGAGAACTATATCGCGCCATAGCAAAACGACAACGTACCTCGATTGATACTCTGCACGGTCGCCTCCTCAGTTGTTCTCACCGCCCTACCTCGCGCGCCCGAAGCCGCAACAGTCGACAAGAATCCCGAGAGTAACATTCGCTATGCCCTAGCTAAATGGCAGACAGACTTCAATGCGCGACGTGAAGCATACATCTGTGACCTCTTCGCACCCGATCTACGCTACGATTTCTATGACGCACCTGAGCGAACCTACTCCGAACTCTGCGCCCGCTTCCACCATGCGCTGGCTGACACCACGCAATCGCTTCGATATGACCTGAAAATCGCGGAGATCATTGTCTCCACCAACCTCGCGATCGTTCGCCTGATTTGGAAATCGACCGCCACCATCCATGGCAATCAGCAGTCTAATGATGAGATCGGGCTCGATGATCCGCTCGTCAGCCAGACGTCAGTTGGAAGATCATCCGTTACATCGCATATCCTGAGAAGGACTGACATCCTGTGCTCGTGGGGTGATCGGGGCGTCGTGTGCTCGACGCCGCTCGATGACTGGTTATTGTGGCGGACGCGACGTTCGATGGTCTCGCGATCCGAGCCTATGAATGACTCTCGATGGCCCCCGGTTGCAGAAATCGGGATCTAAGCGCCATCCTGAAGCGACGCAACTTTCGCGGTCGAACCAAGGCCACCGACCCAAAGACCGCAGTGCGCAAAAGACGGAGTGTTGCTGGCGGCCACTAGAATTTATCAAACATTGGCAGAGCGTTTGGCTCTCCCCCGAATCGGGAGAGCTCCTCGTCGGCGAGCAACTAGCTCCTGTTGCTGAGAAGTCGATCAAGGCAAGATCCCAAAAAGCTCTTGCACGCTTTGGTTGCACAGCTCGGCTTCCAGAGTAGATGTGCAGTCCAATGTGATCGCTCATATGCTTCTGAAGAACGGGCACCCTCGGCATTGACAGACCCTAACGCTCTCGCCGCTGATCACGCGACGGCCCTGCGTGGGGAAGCATCCTTTGCAGCACATGGTCCTTCAGGACAAAGCGGTGAAACAGCGCAGCGACGACATGCAGACAAATCAACGCGAGGAGCACCCATGCGAGGATGCCGTGCACATCCCCCATCGCGTGGCCGAAGGCCGAGCCCGATTCGCTCAGCGCCGGATAGGACACCACGCCCGCCAAGCGGACCGTCCAGCCACGCGAGGACGCGTTGATCCAGCCGAGCAGCGGCACCAGCCCCAGGGCGGCGTAGAGGAGAACATGCGTTATGCGCGAGGCGACGCTCAGTAGCGGTGGCAGTTCATCCGGCGTGGGCCCGTGCGTCAATCGCCAGATCACCCGGATTGCCATGACGGCGACGAGCGTCGCGCCCACCCCGAGATGCCAGGCGATCAGATTAACCGGCTGCGTGTCTTTGTGCACGTCCGGCATCGTCCAGCCAATCACAAATTGCATTGCGACCAACAGGACGGTTAGCCAGTGCAGTGTGCGTGCGACTGCGTCATATGCCGGATGCCGTATTTCGTAGGCCTTCGCCATTTTTTCTCCTTAAGTTGTCACGACTTGATAAATTGATGGGGATCCGCAGTGCGCATCTTGATGCTGATAGCCTGAAAAAAGCACTATTCACATCCGATGGATGCTAGCGCCATTACCTTAAGGAAACCTGACGTTTAGAGGGGCGATCCGGATCGCTCGCCGCCGCTGTTTCGGCACAGCCGCCAACGCGAGGACAGCACGACCAGAAAGCCGGCAGGCCGGTCTTGCCACCTGCATCACGCGAATGGTTCGCGGCGGCAGGCAACGATCCAACCGCGACGCCGATATCGGCCGGGCCGTCATCGTAGTTACTTGAAAGACAGTTGACGTTGACTTATTTCAGTTGCCATCGAAATACACAAATACTGATGATAAGCGTTGCTATTCTCGGTAAATGCGCACGCCGGGGTTTTCGCCCATCTTGCACGCTATCCCGGTAGACTAGAAGCAGTCGAACAATTCCTGGGCGACGCTGTGGCCTCTAAACACGAACTCCGGCGATTTCAGGCGAATCTCGCCGATGACCACCATAGCGCAATAATTTACGAGACTCTGGCGGACGTAGAGCGCGACAGCGAGCGCAAAAAAGTCTACGATGAACTCGCTGCTTCTGAGCGGGCGCACGCGAAAGTCTGGGCTGACAAGCTCGAAGCTAACGGACAGCGCGTCCCAAACAGAGAAAGCACAAAAACCTTCCTGATGAGGGGCCTCGTCCACCTCTTCGGTCCAAAGTTTGTCCTCCCCACGCTCGCGGCCGCCGAATTTGCCGACAGAAACAAATACGCAGGCAATCCCGAGACCGAACAGATGTCGGCGGACGAACGACATCACGCTAGCGTTGTGCAGGCACTGGCAAACGATAGGAAGCCGAAACCAGTTAATGGGGCGGACATAGCCGGCGCCGAGTCATGGCACAGAGGCGTGTCATCAGGAAATGACCTTCGGGCAGCGGTCCTTGGTGCTAGTGATGGTCTCGTGTCCAACTTCTGCCTCATTATGGGCGTCGCCGGCGCAGGTAGTGGCAACCACGCCACGCTCCTGTCCGCGTTCGCAGGACTGGTTGCCGGTGCCTGCTCCATGGCCCTCGGAGAGTGGCTGTCGGTGACCAATGCACGAGAACTGGCCAGAACCCAGATTGCGAAGGAAGCCGATGAACTTGAACACTCGCCTGACGCTGAAGAGCACGAATTGCGACTTATCTACCGCGCGAAAGGCCTGGAAAGCGGAGAAGCAAGGCGTGTCGCTTCGCAAATAATGCGTGATAAAACTGCGGCACTCGATGTGCTGACCCGCGAGGAACTTGGTCTTGACCCCGCGGAGCTCGGCGGCAATCCATGGACGGCAGCCGCTGTATCTTTCTGCCTTTTTGCAACCGGCGCAATCTTTCCCGCGATGCCCTTTCTATGGGCGGCGGGCGGCTGGGCAATCGTCCAGTGCATCCTGTTCAGCACTCTGGCGCTGGGTGCCATCGGTACGTTTACTTCTCTGTTCAATGGTCGTAGCGCGGCTTTTTCGGCAATGCGACAGATAGCCATCGGACTGGTCGCAGCCGCATTTACCTACCGCGTCGGCCGCCTGTTAGGTGTCTCAATTTCTTAGCCAACGAAAATAAGAAACTTAACCACCCAGATCTGGTGCGTCCGGGAACAGGTCATTGCGAGAAATGCGTTTAATGTTTGCGAGGAGCTCGCGCTTTCTGTTGCACGGAGTTCCTGTCGTCAGCAAAACGTCCGGACAGCACTAATGGCTCGGTTATCGTCGAAATCGCATCCTTGTATATGGCCTGCATACTGCCAACTTTGCGAATCGGCGAAGGGTGTCTGGAGTCAGTCGATTCTGTCGTACTAGCGCCAGTGCGATGCGTGCTAACCCGGCATGGAAGACATTGGACGTAATGGGCAATAGCACCTTCATGCGCAACTGGTTCGCGTACCAGCCTTTAGAAGCCGCGAGTTCGGTCGAAATGACGGCCAGCTTTGCCGTGATTACCACCACAACAGGCTATTGGTTGATTCATCTTTTGGATAGCGATAGTCTCGTATGGTCATTCGACATTCAGTCCGATGGCCATACGACATCGCGGGCAGCCAGGCGTCGAACCCTCAACGTCGATACAGATACAAATATCCAGGCGTTGGTTCGAGAACGAGCAATTTCTCCGAGGTTTGGTCGTTCTGAACCTCAACTGAAAATAGCCCTCCCATGATGAGCATACGGCGTTATCGACTGTGGTAGTCACCCTCACCGAGACCATCCGGTCCACTGCTATCGCTTTGCGCGTATAGCGAACTGCCACGCGAGCAACCCGGGCAGATAAATTGACAAATCCCGAATGCGTCGTGCGCCTGCGAGTGCAAGACTCGTCGCAGGCTCGATCCCAAACCAACCGCCAATAATCACAACTGCGCTCTCCTGAACCCCCAACGCACCCGGGACTACGAATGCGGCGCTGCTCACAGCCTGAATCAGGACTTCGATTGTCAGCACGATGGGAAAGTTTGTCGTGAATTGAAGGAAACGTAGTGCGATCCACAACTCCAGTGCCGTCCCGATACACTGCAACGGTTGCCACAGGAAAAGGTAACGGAAAATCACGCCGGATCTGCGCCAGATCACCTTGATCGCCTGATCGGTCGTCACCGACGGTTCAATAAGTGCGCCCAGTTTGCCGTTCGTTATCCGGGCAAGTGCCCGGGAAGCAAGTTCGAAAGGCCTGGCATGCTGGACGAGCGCGAACAGTATGGGGATTGGCACGAGCAACGCCGTGCCCCACGATAAAATTCCGATCACATGGCCTAACGCTGATTCTCCGTGGGTCGCGAGGAAACCAACGGCGACCATTGTGAACATAAACTGGCTGATGATCGTCAGCTGGAGGTCAACCACGAGGCTCGCGGCCGCCGTTGACGACCTTAGCCCCCATTGCCTTAGCAGCTGGAAAGAAACGAGTTCGCCGCCGATCCGCGCAACGGGCAACATGCAGTTGACCGATTCGCGTATCCAAACGAGCTTTAACATCGAAACGAGTGCTGGACGGTTGGCTCCGCGTATCAACGTCTGCCAGTCACGCGCATTGGCCAGCATCGGGAGGATGTGTGCGAATGCCGCCGCGAGCAACCCGGCACTCGCATCATGCAACAGACCGATTACCTGCGCGGGATGACTTCGCCATATCGTAAAAAGCCCGATCGCAAGACCCACGAGTGCCGCATACCTGCCGATGTGTTTGATCATCAAAGAACAGTGTGTTTGTTCGATCGCTCAATCGGCCGACGAGCGGCGCTGTTCGCCTTTCAGCATTCCGTGGCCATCGACTCTGAAACTGAATCCTCGCCAGACAACGCGTGAGGAAGCAAAGCTCTGACACAGTATCGCGAATGCCATCAGGTCCCAAACCGGCAATAGGAAAAGACCTTCAACTGGCCGCTTCAGAATTGCATCGATCCGCAATTGAAGCAACGCTCTTACACCGAGCGATATCAGAAAAAGCGATATCGTCCACATCTGCGGGCCGCCTGACAGAATCGTCAGTGTGGCCCACGGGATAGGGTAACTCAGCGCGGAACCAGCGTGACCGATTGGATCAATGCGACGTATCGTCCGGCTCCAGCGCAATTCGTGTTCTATGAGCGTTGTAGCCGTAGTCTCCTGACAGGCATGCCCCACCACAAACCCGGGCACGACAACCTTCTGTCCATTCTTCCGCACCGCAGCCCCGATCGCGTGATCCTCCGCAAGCACACAGGAAAGTGGCCTGAGTCCGCCAATTGACTCGAGCGTCTGCCGTCGCATCGCAATGGTCTGGCCAAAGCACGGGTGAGCAAGGCCCAGTCGCAGACCCATCACTACGCCGGGCAGGAATTGGTAGTCCACTGCCCGCGCAGACAATCTGGGCCAGAAACCTGGCTCCCGTACGCCGACATACGCACACGTCACAAGGCCGACGCCGTCGGCATGCAACTCGCCCACTACGCGCGAAAGATAGTCCGGCCCGACTGTCACATCGCTATCTGCGAACACAAACAGATCGTGTTCAGCAGCTGGAAGCATGTTGATAAGATTACTGACCTTACGGTTCGACCCGTGCATGTCGCTGTTAGCGACGATGGTGATATGCGCGCCCGGAAAATCGATCTGCAACTGCTTCACGACTGCGAGAGCAGGATCGCATGCGTCGTGCACACCAAACAGATACTGCACCGCCCCGCGATAATCCTGTTCACAAAAGCTGCGCAAGTTATCAAGCAGCGCCGTCTCCATGCCGCTAAGAGGCTTCAGAACTGTCACGGATGGAAAGTGGTCGTTCACAGGCGAATGTCTATCGAAAAATACTCCTACCGATGCGGCGGCGACAACCGTATAAACGATTCCGCATATCGCACACAGTCCCAGCAGAGATGTGAGGGCGTGTGAGGCACCTGCCAATGACATCACCGGCATGACCAGCTCAAAAACTGTCGAAGCCATGTCAGTGTCCGCCGACGGAACTCAAATCAGAACGCCGTTTTCGGCACAACGTTCGGCGTTCACTCCCGAAAATCGGAGATGCAGCAAAACGAGCGAGCGCTGCCTAAATCCGTAATGAGAATGGACAACGCCTTCTGTCAGAATGAAGGCACGCGGTTGAGCTAGCGCGCGACGATAGGCGGCGAAGGCCAACAATCGCGTCAACGCCAACGCCATCGCAATCAGGACGACAACGGTCAGCCTGAAACCCGGCGTCTCGAATGCCGATTCGCGGATACCGAACACATCAATGGCGATAAATGCCATCGCATCAATGGTCATTGCCGCAATCGACGCTGTGACGAGATGTGCTCGAATGGATGAGACAGTTGCCCTTTTCATGGATCTCGCCCGCTCCGTGATGATCGCCGATTTTCGCCTTCGGCCAAGACCTCAGACAACTTCGACATCGCGTACAACTATGCCAACGATCGTAGCGGGACTAATCTGAAGAAGAGGTTAAGGTTACGTTACGCAATATTACTGACGCTTTCGAAAGCTGTCAGCTACTGGACGTTTCTTGAAAGGAAACGGGAAATGCCTCGATGAACCGCTTCACGAACTCCGAGATTTCTTAATGTCCGGTTAAGGTGCGCTCACGTAGCATTGCCAACTAACGATCCGGCTTGAACCAAGCCGTCGTACTTCATGCGTGCACCTCCATCCACGGACGAGGAGCGGTCCAGGCAATGAAAACAAACTACAACGCCGAAGGAGCAACCAGTGAAACGGCGAGACGATCGTTCTGCTCATCACGTCGCAACTTTCTGCGTATCGCCGGGGGCACTCTCGCAGCATCATCGGTTTGTGCCTTAATGCCCCAGATGATTCATCGGGCACTCGCAACGCGAGCGCACCGCTTGACGGGAACGATCGACGATGTGAGTCATATCGTGATCCTTACGCAGGAGAACCGTTCTTTCGACCATTACTTCGGCATGCTGCGAGGCGTTCGCGGGTTCAATGACCGGATGGCAATCGCCTTGCCAAATGGGGACGCCGTATGGAAACAGCCGACGGATACGGGTTATATTCTGCCTTTCCACGCTGATATGACCGTCACACGCGCGACATGCGAGAGGGCGCCGTCGATGAACTATCCCGTCGACATAGCGATGTGGAACCATGGCTTATGTGACGAATGGAACAAGGCGCGGTTTGCGGGACTCGGCATGAGTTATTTTTGCCGAAGTGATCTGCCCTTCTACTATGCGCTGGCCGACGCTTTTACTGTCTGCGACCAGTACTATGCATCCACGCTAACCCAGACAAACCCGAACCGGTTGCATCTGTTTAGCGGCAGCAGCGGTCTGTCGGCAGGCTTTGTTCCCGCGCTAGATAATGTTGAGCCCGCAGCGGGCTTCACCTGGCCCACGGTGGCCGAAACACTCCAGATGGCTGGCGTGCGCTGGCGCGTGTATCAGCAGGCAGACAATTTCGACGATAACGCGCTTGCACTATTTCGGAGCTTCCGAACCGCATCAGCGTCGAGCTTGCTCTACCGCAACGGCATGGCACGAGTCGACGATGTAGTTCGGGCGTTCGCTGCGGATGTGGCCGCTGGTACGCTTCCGCAGGTAGCATGGATCGTCGCACCGGCCGCATTGTCGGAGCATGCAAATTATCACCCGCAAGCCGGGGAGGATTTCACTGCGCGTCTGCTCGGAGCACTTTTCGCGAATCCAGAGGTTTGGTCCAGGACCGTATTCCTGCTGAACTACGACGAACAAGGCGGCTTCTTCGACCACGAGCCGCCACCGACTCCCCCCGCTTCCGACGCGGAAGGCCGCTCGACAATCGCCACGACGGGCGAAATCTACGAAGGACTACCACTCGGTCTCGGCTTCCGGGTGCCGATGACGGTGATCTCGCCATGGTCCAAAGGAGGCTACGTATGCTCGGAGGTCTTTGATCACACCTCGATCATTCAATTCATCGAGCGCCGCTTTGGTGTTCATTGCCCGAACATCAGCCCGTGGCGTCGTGCAGTGTGCGGCGACCTCACATCCGCGTTCGACTTTCACACGCCGGACACGGCCTGGCCGTCGCTACCCGTTACTCGTACATATGTATCGGATGCCAATCGGCAATGCAGTATGCTGCCAGATCCAACCGTGCCGACGGTGCAATCGCTCCCGAAACAGGAACCCGGCATTCGCGCGTCGCGAGCGCTACCTTATGAGATTCACGTCAGCGCGCAGGTGGATGTTCTCAGCGGAACACTATGGCTTGAGATGATCAACACCGGGGCGGCCGGAGTGGCGCTTTCAAGCTACGATCATGTGACCGGCACCAATCCGCCGCGTCGCTATGCGCTCGGTTCGGGCACGCAACTATCTGACCGTTGGGCGCATGCCCTGCCAGCCAACACCCGATATCATCTCTCGGTACGGGGACCAAACGGCTTTTTGCGGGTTTTCGCGGGTGATGTCGCCTCTGTACGCGATGTATCTCGTGCAAACCCCGAGATTCGGGCTACCAGCGACACGAAAAACAACGCGTTATGCCTAACGCTGATTAATCGTGGGAAAGCAGCCTGCGAATTTGCGATTTCATCGAACGTATATGGTGCGAGTACCCCACGGAAGTTCGCTGTCCGTGCCGGCTCCACGGTCGCCACCCTATGGCCAGTCTCGTCAAGTGGCAACTGGTATGACCTCAGCGTCACAGTCGACGATCAGCCAGCTTTTTTGCGGCGATTTGCAGGGCGTGTGGAAAATGGCCACGACCTCATAAGCGACCCAGCGGCTGCATGATGGGGCGCTCAACGAGTAATCGATCACGGGGCAGTCGTGTACAAGAGCGTTCTGGTCCGGATTGGACAGGAAAATCCAAACATCGGTTTCAAGCGGGACACAACGCCTGATTCCAAACGTCCAGATCAGATCTCAATAGCACGCGCCGGAGCGCAAACGGCATTTTCCCGTCGAAGTTCCGCAACAGTTCGCGCGGTCTCCAGGTTTCTCCTGCTCAACCACCGTCGGGCAACTCATCCGGCACGAGGCTGAAACTTTAGAACTCTTTAATTGCGCATCAATCGCAGGCCAGCGCGCATGTCCCGTACAAGTAGCGTGGGCAGTTCCCTGGCTACCAAGTGATCGCCCGCCTGAGGCCGTTTGTAGTAAATCGACGTGTGACACGCCTGCTCCGTCCAGCTGCGCGGCTCCTGAAAGATTTCTCCCAGAAACGCAAATGGCTGCGTGAACGGTCTGAAAATACGGCGAACTCAAGCTGATCGAAACTGCGGACGCCACGGCAACAAGTCAGAAAGGGCCTTTGCCCGGGCGTTCCATCGTTAGCTCAGTCGATCATCCGAACTTCAATTTTTCAATTATTTCATTCGCATTGCGAACAATATAAAACCCTTGTTCGCAATGCTATTCATACACACCCGCTGTTAGAATTTCTCCCGAATGCCGATCCGAACGAACGCCTGCCGGTCACTGCTCGACGCGCTTTGCGTGTTGATTGCCGCGACGGCCGCTTTACCCGTCGAGTCAGTTCCCGACGCCTTCTGGTAGATACCGACCATATATACGTCCGTATGTTTCGACAGAAAGTAATCGACGCCTAACGCACCCTGCAGATACTTCGCGCCTGGATTGGTCGTGCCATCCGATTCGCTGACATCGCTGCCCTTCGTGTAATTGAACGCTGCACCGACCAGCAATGCCGGCGTCAACTGATACTTGAAGTTGAGTTCTGCATCATTGAAGGTAGCGGTTCCCGTGTAGCCCTTCGTATTTAGCGAAGCTACCGCGCCCAGATTGATCAACTTGATGTTCGAGTAGGTCGCACCAATCGTCGCGGCGCCAAAGGTGTACGCACCACCCGCAGCAATGACCTGGTAGGTATTGGCCGAGACGAAACCGCTATACACCGGCGTCGTCACCGTCGAAGCCGTGGTCGTCGATGTATTGTTGCCGAACATGCTGCCGCTATTCGCCCCCGGCGTACGCGCATTCAGGTAGCCGACAGCAAGCGTCAAGGGCCCGTTTGCGTAGCCCGCACCCAGCGACCAGATCTGATTCGACGTCACGTTGCCAGCAACGCCACCCAGACTATATGTGCCGCCAAAAGTCAGCCCCGCGTAATTCGCGCTCGCAAACTTGACGGTGTTATTGGTGCGATACGAGTTGTTCAGGTTGTCGAGTTCGCCCGGGTGCGCGCCCATGCTGCTCGCCCATTGATCGCCTGTCGCCAGAATGCCGACATAGTCCACCACCGAATCGTATTGACGCCCGAACGTCACCGTGCCGGGATTGCCTGAAAGACCCACATATGCCTGACGGCCAAACATCAGCCCGCCCTGCCCAAGTTTCCCCGTGCTGCCGTCGAAGCCATTTTCGAGCACGAAGAGCGCTTGCGTTCCGCCGCCGAGATCTTCCGCGCCGCGCAGTCCCCAACGGCTCGCCTGCAGTCCGCCGCTGGTCAGACTGTAGAGCCGGTGTCCGCCAGCGTTCGAGTTGTAGTTCAGTCCTTCGTCAAGCACGCCGTATAACGTCACGCTGCTCTGCGCGTGAGCAACGCCGGCGAACGCACTCAGAACCGCGAGCGCAAGAAACGACTTTCTCATCGATTGATCTCCAAACGAGTGGTTTTTTATAAGGACAAACATCGGCCGTGCAGGCGGCCTTTCCAGCAACACCGGGTGATGAATCAGGTCGCCAGTCCAACGGAGCGGGCACACATCTTCGAAGGCAACAGCAGCACGCCCGCAATGCCGACCAGCACGCTTGCCTCGACGTAAAAGATCGGCGCGAGATTGCTGCCCGTCGCCTGTACCAGCCAGATGTTCACGAACGGCGCGAGTCCGCCGAAAATAAGCACCGCAATGTTGTAGGTGACGGCTGCGCCCGTCGAACGCACGCTCACCGGGAAAATCTCCGTCAACGTGACGGGCGTCACGCCCCAGAAGAAGCTCATCAGCAGCGACACGCCCATTTGCACCTCCACCAACGAGCGGAACGACGGCGCACTGACCAGTTGGCTGAAGAGCGGAAATGCCGCGATGCCATATGCCGTCATCGACACAAGGAGCACTGGTTTTCGACCATAACGATCCGACAGCCATCCGGCGATCGGGCAAAAAGCCATGATGACGGCCGTGCTCAGACAGGTACTGAGATTGACATCGGCAGCAGACAGTCCGAGTTGCTTCTTCGCGAAGATCGGCAGGAAGAACACGAATACATAGGCGGAAACCGTGCCGGCGACCGCTACGCCGATGCTGGCTAGCCCTTCCTTCGGATAGTCACGCAGCAGCGTTTTCAGCGGCGTTTTCTCGGCACGTTGCTCGCCGCGCTCTACCTGATTCGTGTACGCAAGAAACTCCGGCGACTCATCGATACGCGAACGGATCAGCCAGCCGACCGGCCCGATCAGAATGCCCAGCAGAAACGGCAGACGCCATCCCCAGGCTTCGAGATCATGTGCAGACAGATTGACCGTCAACAGCCACGCGACCATTGCGCCGACGGCAAACGCAAGCGCCTGCGAGCACATCTGGAAGCTGCCATAAAAACCGCGCCGGTTGGCAGGCGCGAACTCCATCAGCATCGTCGTGGCGCCGCTAAACTCGCCGCCCGCCGAGAAGCCCTGGATCAGCCGTGCAAGCACCATCAGAACAGGCGCGGCAACGCCAATCGCTGCATGGGTCGGCAATATGCCGATCATCCCCGTGCCGACTGCCATCAATGCGATCGTCACCGACAGCGCCTTCTTGCGGCCAACGCGATCGCCATACAGACCCAGCAACACGCCGCCGATCGGTCTCACTGCAAAGCTCACGCCGAATGTCGCGAGCGTCAGCAGCAGCGACGCAAACTCATTGTTGGCCGGAAAGTACAGCCTCGCGATGGTGACGGCAAAGAGCCCGTAGATCGCAAAGTCAAACCACTCGAACGCATTGCCCAACACTGAGGCAATCACTACTTTTCGTACCATCGCCGGCGAAGGCGTCGATTTCAAGTGCATGTCCATTGCTCCTGTGCGGATGAGTCGAGTGCGGAACTAACCGAGTCGCTGCTTCACGATTTCGATGAAGACGGTAGCGCCCGTCGGCGACGTGTCGTCGTCGAAGTCGAATTCGGGGTGATGGCAGGTCAAGCCGTTATGGCCAAGGAAGAAATACGAGCCTGGCCGCTGCTGCAACATGAACGCGAAGTCTTCCGACGCCATCAAGGGCGCCACGTTGTCGATCACGTTGTCTGCGCCGAGCACACTTTCGGCGGCACGACGCACTACCTCGGTCTGTTCGGCCGTATTGACCGTGGGCGGCGAGGTCTGAAGATGCTCGAACGTCACCTCGCAGCCATACATCCGTGTCGCGCCGTCACAGATGTCGCGCAACCGCGCGAGCGTCAGTTTCTGCGCGGCGGTAGACAGGGTGCGGACGCTGCCTTCGAGCACGGCCGTATCGGCAATCACGTTGATCGCCGTTCCGGCGATGAACTTGCACACGCTGACGACAGCCGTATCGAGCGGATCGATATTGCGGCTGACGATGCTCTGGAGCGATTGCACGACCTGGGTGCCCACGACGATGGGTTCGATAGATTTGTGCGTCAGCGCGGCGTGGCTGCCGACGCCCTTGACCGTGATCCGGAACAGATCGCAGGCCGAGAGAATCGAGCCGACACGCCCGCCGACCTTGCCCGCGGGCAACGCGTTGTTGTTGTGCAGCGCGTAGATCTCGTCACAGGGAAAACGCTCGAACAGACCGTCGTCGATCATCGCCGAGCCGCCGCGCAGCGTCTCTTCGGCGGGCTGAAAGATCAGATGCACCGTGCCGCGAAACGCACGATGCGCAGACAGATACTTCGACACGCCAAGCAGAATGGCGGTATGCCCGTCGTGACCGCAGCCGTGAAATACATTGTCGTGCATCGAACGATGCGCGACGTCGCCTTTCTCGCTCATCGGCAATGCATCCATATCAGCGCGCAAACCGATGGCAGGCCCCGCCCCGCGATTGCCGCGTATCGTGCCGACCACGCCCGTTCCACCGACGCCCGTCGTCACGTGGATATCCCACTCTGCCAGCAGCTTCGCCACCAGCCCCGCCGTCCGATGCTCGTGAAAACCCAGCTCGGGATGACGATGAATATCGCGCCGCCAGCCGCGCATCTGCTCCGCGAGCGCCTCCATGACCGTGTCTTTCTCCATACAACCCGCCTCTATATGTATTCAGATGTCCGCCAACAATCGGCAACGCTTGCCGGTGGTGTATTAGTAGAATACGTCAACAGTTGCAAACGTCAACTTTTCAAAAATAAGGCAATCCCTGGTTTCACAACGGACTTGAGCTATCATCCAGATCAGAAAGGAACGCGGGTTGCCTCGACCCGCATCACGCCTGGAGACCTGGAACATCCAGTCTCTTGAACCGGATCTTCGAAACGCGAGCAGGTATGTCATCAGTCAAGCGGAAAGCCGACGTTGCTTCACACAATGCGAAGTCCGCGTATTTCCTGACCTTCAAACTGGATCTGATCAAGACCGAAATGATCAGGCGGGCAAATGGCGTCTACCGACCCGCGTGCGGCCTCGACGTGCGTTCGTTGCGCGTGCTGCGGATCGTCTGCGACACGCCGGGCATCACCACGACGGCGCTCAAGGAACAGACGCTGATCGAGAAAACGCTGCTGTCGAAACTGATGGCGGATCTGATCGAGAGAAAGCTGGTGCGGCGAACCATCCATCCGGACGACGCGCGACACTTTCAGCTTTGGGCGACAGCGGCGGGCGAGAAGACACGCGTCGCCAGCGACGAACTGGGGCAATCGCTGGAAACGGAGATGTTGTCGATGCTGTCACAGGATGAACGCGACGAACTCAATCGCATCGTCGACAAGTTGGTGGATGTGTTTCGCCGGTCGGCAAGTGGTGAGGATACGAAACCAGTGGCATGAAGTTGGGTACACCTCGCGCTCGCGCACGATTCACTGATCTGTCGAATCGATCGTGAATGTCGCTATCGCCGATCGGCAGCAAGGCGACCTGGAATGGTCCTCTGAATGGCCGTGTAAAGACGAGGGCGAACGGCCGCAGTTGGCCGATACCGCCAATTCGACAACACTCTACGCGGGTTCGCAAGCCACCTTGTCCTCGTCCGGCATACAGACCTCCTGCCACTATTCAGTGCGACATAGCGCGGTAGTTTCTAGCGTTGCCCTGATGATTGTTCAAGGCGGGCGATAATCTCTAGCAAAGTTGCTTGTGCGGCCTCACTGTTCTTTTTCATCGCTATCCGCAGTTCATTCAGATCGTCGTCCTGCAAGGCAAGCTCAGTCCGAAGGGCGATGCTTGCATCGATCGATGCGTCATTGAATCTCGTGTGCCAAGCCGCCATCGCCTTAAGCCCGACGAGTTGAGCACCCAGAAGCTCGATAAATTTTTCGTCCCTGAGTTGCGTCCAATGCTCGATCTGGCGAGACTTAAAGTCAATCTGTCCACACACAAATTGCCATTTCGCAGGGTCCGGTGGCCCCTCGAACAGCATCGATGTTTGGGTCTCTATCCAACGCCCTTGATCGTCTACTGCTCTCGTGACAGCATCACCATTTGCGAGATACTGGCTGTGATGTTGATCGATTGCAATTCGGACTTGCGACAACTCTGAGTGCATAGCTGCCATGCAATTCATGAGACTTCCGACGACAGAAACGGTATGTGCTCCGGCGACTGCATTTACTTTCCCGATAGTTGCAACGGCTTGGGAGAATTTCCTATTGATTTCAGCTGTCTGAACAGTGGGGTCGACCATAGCCCCAACTTGGCTGAGTGCTGAAAACACTGCTTCGACGGCGGGAATGTAGACCTCTCGGCGCAACTGCATTCGCCGGTTCAATGCGGCTTCCGAGACGTCGTGCTCCCGTTTGAGCGCGTTCTCATCGGCGGTGTGTCTGAGCTGCTCCCGGTGACGCCTAGACAGCCCAAAATTTGTGACCGTGACGCCGAGCACGGTTATCAGTGAGCCTAACATCCCGGACCATATGACATCGGGTATCGCCGTGAGACACTCCCCCAACGAAGCGCAGGATGACAATAGTTGATTCATACGAAGCCTTGAACTTGTTTGATTTAATCGGCTTGGAGCATCATTTGCAGCGCGCTATTTTATTAAAAAAGGCAAACGATGAGCGAGAGCAGGCCATATCCGCACATCAGGGAAGGACTCCGGGAGTTCATCCCGCGAATCAACGCCAAGCGCTTCTCTGCTTGATCCTACCGGTCCGCTGTAGCATTGCCTACTGACGGGCCGCTTTGGCCACATCGGCTCGTCTATAATCGGGAGATCCAGAATCCACACCGCATGGAGCCGTATTTTATGAGTCAAGCCCGCGGGCGATATGCGGAATCCCGGCGCAACGGTCAACGCCCACTTCACCAGAAGCAAGCCTCTCCGCCCCAACAGCAGGGATCATCGTACGCGAAGCCGCCTGCCAAAGACGCCGCCCAGACTGCTTCCATCTTCAAGACACGATCGTTCCAGTTTCTGGTCGATGCGGTCGGCGCAGAGAATATCGCCATCGCGCTCGAGTCGAACATGACGCGCGTGGCCGAATTGATGAAGGGCGAGCGCTTCACGCCTGAGACCGCCTTTCACATGGAAACCACGCTCGGGTTACCGCATGGTTTCTTTGACCAGCCCCATCCTGCGCTCGCAGAAGAGACTATCGCGCGTCTGAAGTCACCGCTCGACTTCGTACACATCGATGAAGAATTCGACGCAGCGTCCGAAGCCCCCGATCCGGCGGCTGCCACGCGCGTCGACCAGCAGGCCGTTCCAGAAGTCAGTGCGTCCGAGGAAGTACACATGCCCAAGAAAATCACAGCCGGCTCCCCCGGAACCGTCAAGAACAGCCAAACCGCAGTGGCCAGACAGCAGAAAGCGCGCGCTCCATTCAAGGCTACGTCTGCGAAGAACAAGGTGCCTTCCAAAACGCCACAACAACAACCGCTGGCACTGAGTGACAGTGCCGAGGTGGAAACCATCCGGCGCGCCAACCTCCACCTTCTGACGAGCCGCAACGGATCGAAGGTTCGACTTGGCGTCGTGATGGAGATGAGTGGTTTCAACATCGCTGATCGACTCCACGGCAAGAAGCGCATGGACAGTGTCGAAGCGAACCGGTTCACGGAGCGACTCGGATTGCCCGCTGGCTGGCTGGACAGCCCGCGCACCGACGAAGACATTCCAGAGACCGTGTCGCGTTTGCTTGCACCGGCTCCACGCGGGCGCGCAGCCGTCAAGCAGGACGAGGCGCAAGCGTCAGCAATGAACCATGACGTACAGGTGAAACCCGCTGGCGAAGCGGTCCGCACAAGACGAAAGCGTGCGACCGCGGTGAGCGATTCGGCACAGCCCTCACCTGCCCCAGCGGATGATGCGGAGGTCAAAGAGACGGCCGTCATCAGCGCTCAGGCTCGCGTCAATGAATTCGCCGACGATGCTGTCAGCCGCACATTGGCAGACAGTCGCGCCGCGACTCCGGTCTCGCCAAAGGCACGCCCGGAGTCAGTGCCCGAGTCGTTCCCGGCCTCCGGGATGCCACCGCAAAATCCGGCTCTGCCCGACGTCACCTCCACGACAAGTCTGGACACCCTGCACGGTATTGCCCCAATCGCAGAAGCGTTGATCAAGACGCTGGCCGGCAAGGCACGCACGGGTCGGCTGGACGAACTGAAAGCGCTGGAACTGCTGCAGCAGGCGATCCTGCTGTAGGGGTCGCCGCGCACCGCGGCGTCGATAAATTCATGAGACCGCCATCGCCGGTCGTCCTGAGTGCCGGGCGCCGGGCAGAGCGGCGCGCCGTTGATATCGCGCGTTATGTCGAACAGCCACATCCCGACTCGCTCCGCCGCTCTCCTCGCCTTTTATCTACACACCTCTAGATCTCGCCGAAAAGTTCTTCGAAGCCTTCCCTGCATAGCTGCAGCATCGCGTCAGGGTCCAGCCTGTCATCAGGTATTTCCGCCGCTTCGCGGATGACGTCGTTCATCTCCGAGAAAAGTTCGTCCACGCCATCGCGAACCGATTTTCGCTGGTTGACATGCAGCGTGGCCTCCAGTTCCTTCCAGATTGGAACGAGATCACTCTCGAGTGCTCCGTAAAAGATCTGGAACGTACCGTGGATGTACAGCACGTCCTGAGCGCGCTTTTTCCCCTCCCGCCTGTCCCGGATCAAAAGCTTCTGAATCATGAAACTCACCGGGTTCGGCACGCGAAGATCGGCCACGGCCTCGTCCAACCCGGACTCATCTTTCGGGATAGTCACAAGCCAAGGTTTAAACAGGAGGACTTCGAGGAACCGGAGCTTTTGCGCGACGATTCCCATGTGCAGTTCGGTTGCGTCCTCCTCCCATCCTCCTTTCCCGTCGCGCTTCTTCCCGCTACCCGTGAGCGGGGTAAGAAACTCAGCGTAAAACCCGTTCTCATCGCCTTCCAGGTTGTAGCGCATCGCCGGCGGCCGGAACCCGCCCGCAAGGTTTGGTTGTTCAGTGAAGCCAGCCCCTTCCAATGCCGTCTTGATATCGCCTTCCAGGAGTTCGCGCTTGTCGTTGGCCACGTCCGCGTCCTGTGTGAAGATGGGCTTATGGTCCACCGTGTAAGCACGCGGCTCATACCCGTACACCCGGAATGCCCATCCGCCGACAAAGACGATGTGCTGGCGCCACGGCTCGAGGGTAATCGCAAGCCTGCCGAATTCCGCGAGGCCGCTCATACTTTGTCTCCCACGACTTTTGCCAGAACGCCGTGCTCGAGCTCAGCGGCCTGTTCGGCACCGCGCGTCGGGTCGCCGGAAACGTCAAGCCATGGCTGGATGATATCGGTCACCCAGACTCCATCACACATGACGCGGCCGCGAAGCAGCGATTGAGGGTACTGGTGCTGCTTCAGGATCACATCCGGCCGTTCGCCCTCACGCGCACGCTTCAAGCCCCGCCAGCCTTCAGCTGCTGCGAGATCGGGCACCCACAGTGTCGTTATCGCGCCGTGAACGTGCCCTACGCGCAAAGCGTTGGCCGCCGCAAACTGTCCGAGTGTTGCCCCGTTTTCGCGCTTGAGCGTCTTTCGTAACTGCTGCTCCTCGGGAAGGCCGCCCACGAGGAATTTCATCGGCACGCTGGCGGCAGGTTTCGCGTACGCTGCCTTCCAACGATGCGCAAGCTTGCGTCGCTGCACGATCCGTAGATGGGGCGCGAACTCGCCCAGGCCCTCTTCTTTCAGGGCATTAGTGAGCCGGGTAGCGGTCATGACCGCAACGCCGGCTTCGCGCGCAAGCTCGCTCGCCGTCATGTATATCTTTTCAGGGGCACTTATCAGGTTCTCCCGCTTGATGTCGGTCGCGAGCAGGAGCTTGAGCATCCATTGGGCGAGGTCGGAGAAGACGAGCGTCGGCGGTGCCGAGTGACTGGCGCGACGCACCGTCACCGGCTGCTCATCGGCCTGCAACTCCGGAAAGTCTGCGTATAGAGGCACGTCGGAGAGGATAGCGAGCGGCTCACCGTTCCCGTACTCCCTGTGGAAGCTAACCAGTTTTTTGATAAGCACGGGAGATGCGATTCCCACCCAGAGGACGACAGCCGGGCGTGATCGAGCCTGCGATGCGTTCGCGCGTGCGCGCGACTCCAGCAGAGCTTGCGAGAATAGCGGGATTGCGCGATCGGCACGGCCTTCGGTCAGCGCCTTCATCACGACGTGATACGTCTGGCCACGGGGGCTCGTTAAGATGAAATCCGCACCCTTGCCGTCGTCGCCCTTCTCAACGACGTCCCATCCTTGGCTTTGGAAAAGCGAATGCACGGAATGGCGCGCGAGGCGGTCGGCAGTGCGGGTTGCAGAGTGAAGGTCGCTCATGTCATTTGTCCATGCCAGTGCAGCTGGCCATGTTAGATCACATGGCCATGTGAATTCACACGGCCATGTTACATCTACGTTCACATCGATGCAAGCGGGATTGCGCACCGGCTGACGCACCTCAAACTCGGGGGACCTTGGCAAACCGCTTAATTAAGACTCGCAAGAGGAGGACAGACGCTGACGCTTCTTGTTCAGGCGTGGGATTCGGGCAGCACCGTTTCGTGCCGGAAGCGCCTCACTCGTTCCGGCCTGTGCAGCAATCCGCAATTGACATCGCGATCATCAATGTCGCAAAGCTGCGATCGGCAGAACTCGACCCGAAGCAGTCAAACAGCGCATTACCCGCACAACGGCTGCTCTCCGAGCCAAACGGTCGTCAGCGCAGCCACACTGGCACTGAGACAATTTGAGGCAAGCCGGTCTACACCGGCCAGGCGCCCTGCTTTTGCCCACCAAGTCGCCCGCGCTGTAAGCCGTTTTCGTCGACAAGTAGAGCGTTATTCACTCGCGACAGCGACGCCGCTCAGCGAGTCGTTTGCAAGAGTTCCGGGTTTCGGATAGCGACCAAGACCGAGCAGGAAAAGACACGATGCCAGCAGCAGAAACGGAGCAATCTGCATCGGTAGCACATAGGACCTGGTGACGTCGAAATAATGGCCGGTGGCGAGTGGACCGAACACAGCGCCAAGCGAATATCCCGAAAAGACAATCCCGTAGAACAGGCCAAACTTCTCCATTCCGAGGTAGGCGCGCGTCAGATAAGAAAGGAGATCACCCTCTGCTCCAATAGCAAGGCCGACGAGAATGGAAGCGAGCAATGCACCCTCGTACGATTCGACCTGACGAAGCAGCATGAAGCCGATCGCACCAGACGCAAAATATAGGCAGGCCACGAGGGGTGCGTGAATGCGGTCGATAAGCAGACCAGTGGAAAGTCGACCGGTCAGGATGCCAAGGCCCACCAGCGATGCGCAGCGTGCCGCGTCCGTCGCACTGACTCCGCGATCGATCAGAAATGCCGGGAGATGGGGCACCAGAGACAATACAGCCGTCGACGCACAAAGGGCGCCTGCAAAAATCAGGAAGACCTTCAACCCACGACGACGAACCGGACCAACGCGAGTCACCGATCCACCGGACTTCGCGTGCCTGCGAAACGTGCGCTTAACGCCAGGCTTTTCGCGGAGCAGCAGAAACGCTATCAACGCACCCGAGAGCGAGATTGCGGCGAGTGCCTGATAAGCGTGGCGCCAACCGATGTGTGTGATCAGATAGGCCGACAACGCGGGCATCGTAACCGTTCCGATGCCGAGGCCCACCATCGCAATGCCGATTGCGAGTCCCAGCCGACGATCGAACCATTGCGGAAGAATCGCGAGGTAACCGAGCACTGACGTTGCAGCGCCGGCCATACCGATCACAAGCGACAGTGCAACCCAGCTTGCAGCGTTGCCGGTCTGGAACGCCATGCACGCCATCGCGATCGTAAATACGATCGCCGACAGAAACACGACCTTCCTGACTCCAAAGCGATCCATCAATACGCCGACTAGCGGACTGACCAGCGCAAGACCTAGCATGGATGCAGAATATGACTGTGAGGCTTGCGCCCGCCCCCAATGAAACTCCCGCACAACCGATGGAATAAATACGCCGTTGGTTGCAATGAAGATGGCAGCAAACCCGACGGCCATCCCCAAAGCAGCGCCGGCAACGTTCCGAACGTAGATGCTCTTTGACCTGCTTGCGTCTTCCGTGATTTCCATGGGTGTCTCCGTGAGTCTTTTTATGATGTCTGGGGATGTTCCGACTATGCGGGCAGGCCGCGTCGATCCCCGAGATAAGCGCCCGCACCGGGCGCCACGGGATCGAGGTTGAGCAGCTTCAACATCTGCCGGACCGTACATACCGCAGTCGAGGTCACGGGGATTGCCAGCATCTCCTGCGCTTTCTGGATGGCCGGCAAAGATGGCATCTGCACGCAGGCCGAGAGAACCACTGTGTCGACGCTCTTCACGTTGAGCTTTTTGACGTCATCGAGCAAACGCATTGGATCGCGTGCGCCAACGTCCAAGTTATCCTCGATGGAAAAGTTGATTGCGTCCTGAACTTCGATGCCTTCCGCTTCGATATAGTCGACCACACGCTTCGTGAGTGCGTCCGAGTATGGCGCCATTAGCGAAATGCGCCTCGCGCCGAAGCTCTTCAGTTCGTCGACGAGGGCGCCCGCCGAGGTCATCACGCCAGGCGATGCCGGATGTCCGTTTAGCGCATCCGTGAGCGCTTGCGCAGCGGTCTGGTGATAGCCTCGACCCATACACATGATCGCGACGAGACAGGCGGTGCTGAGCACGTCTACGCGCGCGTCGGCCAGTTCCACCGCGCAACGTCCCATATCGCGATTCATCCGCTCCAACTCCTCGGGAACGACACGGTGCATCCTCACGCGACTTGCGTGAAAGGAAAACTGGTGTTCGGGGTGAGCCTGCATGTAAGACGCGAACAATGCGGGAACCTCTGTTTCCATCGTGATGTTCGAACTGGGCACGATCTGCCCGATGCGGAAATTCATGTCGACTCCGTTTGCCGAAGCGGCTTTGCTGCGAACTGTTCGAGCGCCTTTCTCATCGGGCCGGGGATGTCGGTCCCAACACGTTTGTCGGTACGCACGCAGATTGGTGAGAACGTTGCGGTGAAGATTGGCTGATTGTCTGGTGTGCGAGCGTCGAGAAGAATGTCGAACGATCGGGTACGAACCTCACCAATGCTGCACCAGATGTCGATGCTGTCGTCCGGCCACAGGGTTCCCGCAAAATCGAACGACATCCCGCGGCACGGCAATCCAACATTGAACATCTCACCCAGCGATTTCCCGCGGCCACCTGTTGTCTCGGCGATGTATTGCTTGAACAGTCCCACCGCGCTCAGAACATACTCACTGAACTTTCCAGTGAAGACCACACCCGCCGGGTCGCAGTCCGCCCAGCGCGCTGTTCGGCGCACGGTGAACGGCACTTCGGTCAGCACGTATTCGTAGCTGCTGATCATAGAAGTGCCTCGTTGGCCGGTATCGCCTGCGCACTTTCCAGCTCCCGCACGAGTTCGGGATACTGCTCCCGCAGGCGCGCGACATCCAACCGGCCCGTACGCGTCATAAACTGATAGACGAACTGATGAGGGTTGAACGTCGTCATCCATTCACGGATGTTCTCGTACCACAGGTACGAAGCCTCCGACGCTGAGATAAGACGGTCCTTGGATGCCCTGCGTAGCGCGACGTATCCGGCGAGTGCACGTTGCGCGTCCGTGTCACTCGAAGCGATCGCCTGCGCAAGCGCGATCGAATCCTCCATTGCGATACGGGTGCCCGAGCCGATGGAAAAATGTGCACTCGCGAGCGCGTCACCTATCAGAACCCGATTGCCGCAGAACCAGTTGGCATTGCGGATGACGGGAAACTGTCGCCAGCTTGAGTTGTTCGAAATCAGGCCAAGACCGCCAAGCTCCTGAGCGAAGACCGTATCGAAGAGCTTCTGCCGTTCGTCCAGCGACCACTGCTCCAGACCAAAGTCTGTCCAGGTCTGATGGTCGCATTCAGCCACGAAGGTGCTCATCGTCTCCGAATACGGGTAGTAATGCGCAACAAAGTAGCCGCCGTGATATTCGCGGAACACCAGGGCTGGGCATTCAAAGGCCTTTCCGACGCCAAACCACGCGAAATGATTCGTCAATTCCCGCCGGGTCGTACCAAAACCCATTTCGTCGCTGGCGCGCACGCGCGAAGTGACGCCATCCGCCCCGACGACAATGTCGCCGGCCAGAGAATCGATATCGTTCACCCGTGACGAATAGGTCACGGGAATCTTCAGACGCGCGGCGTGTTCCTGCAGGATATTAAGCAGCGTCAGTCTCGGAATGGCTCCTCCACCCTGCCCTGGCCGCTTGACGGTAAGCGGGGTTTCCTGACTGACGATAGTCTGCTGCGCGCCGAATGTCATAGCCTTCATGAGGTCCGCGCAGACATCCGGTGCCGCGTCGCTCAGGCGTGACAGTCCGGTGTCGGCCAGAACGACGCCGAAGCCAAATGTCGCATCAGCGGCGTTTTGCTCGATCACCTCCATTTCAACGTGCGGAGCCTGCCGCGCAAGGAGAATCGCGAGGAACAGACCGGCGGGACCGCCTCCAACAATGTCGATTTTCATGAACGCACCGCGGGGTTGATGACCAGTTTGTCCGTGTCGAACTGTTCGATTGAGCCGACAAGACCTCCTGTCAAGGCGCCGTACCAGACTGCCGGCTTGAATCCCAGTGCCTTACGCTCGAACGCAATACCTGGTGCGCCATCGATCCGGATATAGCCGTCGTTCAGGCGGGTCGCCGTGTAGCCATCGGTCGCATCTGCGGCTTCGACCAGCGCACTGAACTCGGGTACATCCAGAACAAAAACGGAAGCGACAGTTGCCGGACCGGATTCGTTGAGACGCTCGCCTTTGCGCTGCCAGACGGGCTCTATGCTGTTGAATGCCGTGCCGTCTCGGCTCGCGCGCTCAAGTTCAATGGCTGCGTCGATGGTCCGCGCCGCGTCGCCTTTGTCCTTCTCCTCGAACGGTCGGGTCTGGTAAGTGATTTCGATCGGATAGCCGTTCGGGTCGTTGAAGTAAATCGACTCGATCACTTCGTGACGCACCTGGTAGCGCAACGGGATGCCGGCCTCTTCCACCCGGGCCCGCCAGTCAGCGAGTTCGTGTGCATCAGAGACCAGCCACGCAGTGTGGGTGGCGCGATCCTGATAGTGATCTGTCGGAATCAGCTTTTCAGGCCGCTCGGTACCGATGTAGTAGAAGAAGGCGATCGTGCTGCCATTGCCACTATCGAAGAAGAAATGCAGGAACTCAGCGTGATTTTCCGGTCCCCAGCCACGCGCCGAAATCGCATGGACAAGCGGCAGTCCGAGCAGATCGCGATAGAAATGCACGGTTTCTTCGAGCTTCCAGGTCGGACGCGCCGTGTGATGCACCCCGTGAAGGACTGGATTGGAAAAGAACGTTGTGTTTTCTGGACGGTTCATGACTTATCCTTGCGTGACAGTTGATTGCGCGCGTTCTTCGGCAAGACGCTCTGTCACCTGCTTGCGCAGCAGGACTTTGCTCAGCTTGCCCGAGGCGGTAAGAGGGAACTCAGCGATAATCTCGACGCGCTCCGGCCATTTGAATCTCGCCAGCCCCTCGGCCTGAAGGAATTCCGTCAGCTCGGCAAGCGTGATGGGGAGTTGTCCCGGCATCGGAACGATGAATGCGCAGACCTTCTCGCCGTACACGGGATCGGGCATGCCGACGATTGCCGACGCATGCACACGCGGGCAGGTGTTGATCACGTTCTCCAGCTCTTCCGCATTGATTTTCTCGCCGCCACGGTCCACCACGTCCTTCGTGCGACCGCGAAAATAGAAGTAACGCTTGCCGTCGGTCACCTGCGCCATCATCAGGTCGCCCGAGCGATAGAATCCGTCCGCGGTAAAGCGGTGTACGTCCTCTTTCTCTGACTTGTAGTAGCCCCGAATCGTGTAAGGACCGCGGAACAACGCTTCGCCAACCTCGCCATCGGGTACGTCGATCTCAGTCCCGGGCTCGACGATCCGTACCTCGTCATAGGCGCAAACGG
Organism: Paraburkholderia sp. C35; assembly: GCF_003121405.1. Taxonomy (GTDB): domain Bacteria; phylum Pseudomonadota; class Gammaproteobacteria; order Burkholderiales; family Burkholderiaceae; genus Paraburkholderia. The sequence continues at coordinate 74,964 of NZ_QBUY01000027.1, forward strand.
GACGTCCAACAGATTCATCGAGGACCGCTTGCGCATCCGACGAGTGCGCAAACATGATCACTCCCTCCGTCATCCCGAAGATGTGATAACAGGGCGAGCCCAGCATTTCCCGCAGGCGAGCGGCGTTTTTCGGGCCAATCAGCTTGCGGCGCTGCTTGTCCTCTGTCGAAGCCATTTGCATCTGGTCCGCTATGCGGGACAGAATCGGCCCGGCCAGGCCAAACCAAGTCGGGTTATATCGTTTGATCACGCCGCAAAGTGTTTCCTGCCGGATGTCGGGACATACCGTGATGCTCGCCCCAACAAGGAACATCGGCCCGAAGAAGCAGGCCATGTTCATGTTGTGCATGAACGGAGTGGGCATGAAGAGCACGTCGTCCGCGTGGTATCTATTCCACTTCGCGACTTCGCGCATGTTCAGCAGATATTCGTTCTGGAAGCGCGGGATAATCTTGGGTACGCCGGTCGTGCCGCCGGACAACTGGAACACCGCAACCTGAAACGGGTCATCGGGAATGGCGTCCAGCATGCGGTGCGCTTCCGCACGATCCATGCTGTCGATCAGCGACCACAACATGTCTGCCTTGCCGCGCTGTTCTCCGCGTGCCTGCACGATGATGCGCAATGACGACACGCATTCACGCATTTCTTCCGCAAACGCGACATCGTCGAATTTCAGATCATCCCCCTGCACCACATGCACGACGGCTTTGCACAAGTTCCCGAGATACGAGATCTCGTGCTTGCGGAACGCCTGCAGCGCACACAGCGGTATCAGCGAGGCCTTCAGACATCCGACAAACGCAATCAGAAGTTCGTTGCAGTTGCCGCACTGAAGAATCACGGGATCAAACGGGCGTGCGCCTTGTCGTAGCAGCGCCGCGCCGAACCTGTCGGTGAGATCGTCGAATTGCGCGTAAGTCAATTCTCCTTCGGGTCCTACCAGCGCGTTACGATTCGCGTGGGTACTGAACGACTCACGCAGCGCTGCTCGCAGGGATTGGTGTCCAAGTATGCCTTCCTCCATGTATCGCGCCAGCCGATCCACGTCGGGATAGCGAACTCCTTCGAGGAGTTCCTTGGGCCTGAAGTTGCTCTCGTTCAATTGTGTCTCCGTCTTTATCTGTGATTGCAAGGTCAGCCTGCGAACACCCTGTTCAGCCAGGTGCCGATATGCTGCCCAACCACGTCACGACCCGATGGCTCGTCTCGTGTCAACGCCATTCCGTGATGGTTGCCGCGCACCTTGACTCTCGTCTTGTCTTTCGCGGCGATGTCTGTATAGATGCGATCGAAATCCCGCGGAAACGCGCATTGATCGCCTGTGTATTCGAGCAGCAATGTTGGAGCCTCCATGGACGACGCGCACTTCGCGAAAGAAGCGTTAGTCGATAGTCCGGACCATGTTGAAAGCCATGACTCGGGTGTCACCACACGGCCGAAGGCGACACTTCCCCAGTTCGAGGTGAAGGGGTCGTTGCCCCACAGGGAACCGACCTTGCGATCCGATGGGTCGATAGAGATATCCCACGCGCGCAGATCGGCGTCTGTTCTCCAGACCTGAAATATCGGCGCATAACCCGCAATGCGATGTTCGACGGCACTGGCAGTCCCTTCTTTCACCCGCTTGCGGGCGTCCTGTTTGCGGCGAATCAATTCACGCGAGTGCGCATCCAGCTTGCCGGCCCGAACGAGTTGGGCTGCCTTGTAGCGTTGGATGAACTCCGGCGAGTAATGTCCCCTGCGAGCTTGCGCGTCGTATCCGTTTTCGACGCTAAATGGGTCGAGAGACGAATCAACGGACATCGGATCGTTCTCGTCGATCACGCTCGGGTCGAGGCTATCCAGAAGGATTGCGCCTTGCCCCGGATGGGGCGAGACGAGAATAAAGCCGTCAGCGACGGGCATCTGCGCCTCATCCAGACCCGTTGGGCGACCGCCAGGCGTGCGACGGATACGATTTTCGGGAGCCTGCCTCGATTGCTGGTTGTAGAACGCATAAAGCGCGCCACCACCCGAGTTTCCGAGCAGAACGATGTTCTCGAACTCGAGTGAGCGCAGATGGTTCATCCCAGCTGCGACATCCAGAAGCGCAATCTCGTGCTCCAGACGAAGGTCGTTGCCAATAGAGCGAGGTCCCTGTACCCAACAGGCGCAGCCGGCATCGAGCACCGACGGAACGAGATAGTGCGTCACCGACATCTCGCGGGGATGCATGATCGAGACAACAGTCTTTTCGTTCCCGCTCCTGGTGAAGAGAAAGCCTAGCGTTTTCTGACCGTCGGACGTCCGGAGCGCATACGGCACCACCTTGTATGGGCGACGCATCAGCGCTGGGTCCCAGTTCGCTCCGCGAAGCCCTGCGGTCACGACCGCTTTCTCGATTTCAGCCACGTTGTCTCCTTCGATGTGCAGATCCGTTAGCATCAGAATAAAAATTAATTGAGATAGTGTCAATTAATTTTTGCGGGTAGACTGTCGGTACTTTCCCGAAACCGCTTGCCACCCATGACGGCCGCATCCCGAAAGACTGATGAAGTGATTGCTGAAGCTGCGCCGCGCCGACGCGGCCGGCCGCCGAAGACGGCCTCTGCCATCGGTGCCGAGCCAATCCTGTCGCGTAACGTAATCATCGATCGTGCGAGCGAAATGACGCGAACGATGCCGCTTGACCAGGTTTCGATGGTTCAACTCGCCAAGGAATTTGGCGTGGCACCGGGATTGATTCACTACTATCTTGGCAGCCGGGACGATCTGATATCCGGCGTGCTCAACAGCTATTACCGTCGTCGGCTGGAAGCGCTGCCGGCGCTCACCGGGCGCTGGCGAGCGGACGTCGAAAAGATCGCCCGGATCTCATATTCGTTCTCGCTCGATATGCCAGGCGTCAGCCTGTACGTCGCGTCTCACAATCGGTTCCGATTGTTTCAGTCCGTCAGTCCCGGCGAAATCGACTACGGTCTCGCGCTGTTCAATCACACGACGTCCGCGTTCCTGCAGGGAGGATTCTCTGCGGATCAGACGGCACTCGCCTATCACCTGCTGGCGCAGTATCTGTTGTCATCGAACGTCTCCGCTGCCGGACGCCAGTCGCCAGCGGAGCACTCAGCCTATATTCGTGAGAAATTCGATGCCGCTTCGGCCGATAGCTATCCGGCCGCGAAGATCGTAGGAACGGCATTTTCCGAATTGAGTGCCGACCGGGCTTTCGATGAAGGTCTCCGGTTACTGCTGGACGGCTTCGAGCACTGGATTGGTTCGCAGGTCGCGGAGGCAGATACCGTCGCGCCACGCGCCGCAAAACGCAAGCGCACGGCGACCCGGTAGCGCTCAGAACTTGTGACGGATGCCAAGACGAACACCGATCTGCTTGTCGGTGGAGGATGGGCTAAACCCGGCAATGGAAGCAACCGCCGGCTGCCCGAGCGAGTCGCGTCCCATGGCGCGCTGAAGTACGGTTAGCGCGTAGAGATCCGTGCGCTTGGACAGGTTGTAATCGGCGCCGAGATCAAGCTGAAGATATTTCGCGCCTTCGTCGCCCTTGACAGAGTTACGATGCGTATAGTCGACGCCGGCTCCTACCTGCAAAGTTGGGGTCACGAAAAAGCGCGCGTTGAGATCGATGCTCGTGAAAATCGCGTCCCCTGTATAACCAAGAGGGTTCGGACCAGACGACGATCCCATCGAGTCAAACCTGACGTTAGTGCCGACCAGCGAAACCGTGGCGTTTCCGAGCGTGTAGGAAGCGCCCCCGCCAAGAAGCTGCAGGGTCTTTGCTGAAGCATAGCCCGCATAGACCGGATTCGACTCGGGTGATGTTGCACTGCCCGCCGAACCAATATTGTTCGCTGTTGCTGTCCCCTTGTTTGGCGTGTTCCCGTAGAACGAGACGTTCGTGTCGCGCGCGTTCAGGTATCCCACCCCGGCAGCAAAGCCCGCCCCCGTGTAGCCTGCACCAAGACCCCAGATCTGATTCTGGCGCATGCTCCCCGCAACACCGCCGAAACTGTATAGTGCACTCGCTTTGAAGCCGGCATAGGTTGCCGATTCGAACTTGACTGCGTTATTGATACGATTGGTGTTGGTCAGATTATCCAGATCGTCGGGATGTGATCCCATGTAGCCTCCGAACGTCCCCGACGCGGCGAACTGCTGCACATAGTTGACAAGCGGATCGTATTGCCGACCCGCGGTCACTGTTCCCCACGGGCTCGAAAGACCAACAAACGCTTGACGTCCGAACTCGGCGCCGCCCTGCGCGAGTGCGCCCGTGTTGGCCAAGAAGCCCTTTTTCAAGCGTGAACATCGCTTTCAGTCCTCCTCCGAGGTCTTCCGCGCCTTTCAAGCCCCAACGGCTTCCAGTCAAACCTGTACTGTGAGCATCCGTCAGCGCAAGCTGCGATGCGCCTTGCGGCACACCGCCCACGCGCGCGGTCTGAGCGCTATTGGTGTACTGCAACCCAAGATCGATGATCCCGTATAGCGTGACCGTACTCTGCGCATGTGCGTGCGTCGCCATCACGGCAAGCACAGAGAAAGCTGCGGTATATCTCCTTTTCATCGACACATCTCCATAGATAGTTATACTAATTAGTTGATTTGCATTCCACGCTTCCACACGAATCATCCCAGGCGCGGTAATTGACATACCGTCAATTACTGCAAAATCTATCAGATTTGCGAGGGGTGTCAATATTAGACTGACGGCCGTCAGCTAGCGTTTACCCGCGCCCGTATCTGCTAACTGATAGATCGATCTGATCAAAGAGGCGACGGTTCGAGCGCTGAGAGCCTCGGACGGCTCACCTGCTCCTGATGTTGCGGGGCGACACGATCGAAATGGCCGTTGGAGCCGGAAGACGTTCTTCCGGGGGCTCCTGACTGACAGATTGCAGCTGCTGCACGCCATCGATAAACCCAACAACCTGCCCGGACGAGGTTATGCGATGAGCGCCCCTGAATTCGTTGTCCGATGCCTGCAGCCCGATGAATGGCGTCTGCTGAAAGCGCTCCGTCTGGAGGCACTCGCCTGCGACTCACAGTCCTACTGGGAAACCGAAGAACAATCCCTCGCGCGCGACGACGACTTCTGGATGACTTTTGCCCGCGAGTTAACGCCGCCGCAGAGGTCGCGCATGTTTATTGTTGAGCACGCCCCACGCGTGGCTGTTTTCGTTTTTGGTGTGAGGAAGGACAGTGATGAATATCGCATCGGCGGCCTCTGGGTCGATCCAGTTCACCGACGCAAAGGGTTGGGAAGCGTGCTGGTGCAGCAGGTGGTCACCTGGGCACGGGCAGATTCGCCTTCAGCGGTAGTCCAGCTCTGGTGTCATACAGGACCGGCCCTATTGTTCTATAAAAAAACGGCTTTCATTCTCTGGGCAGGTTCCGGACTCACAAATCTGACGGCCGGCAGATCGTCGAGATGGAATGGCGCGACACCTGACGGCTACCAGATGGTCTGCGCCGAGCGATCAGGGATGTTCACCGCATGTCTCATGATGGATGGTCAGGGGACCCTCGAACGGCCCGGTTGCTGGACAGCTCGGTGACTGCTTGTGGCCGGCCGACTTCGGAAGTTCGTTAGCGATGGACATGACTGGGGATGCGCACAAAGCCTGATCCCCTCCTGACGCACCACAACATCGAAATCACACCGGATCGCGCATCATTCGTGATCCTTACCGGCACGGATCGCCGCGACTTCGCCAAACAGGCGGAAAGTTTCTTCAATTGTCGCGCGTTCTACCGCACGTGTGATGAAGACGATTCTCGAACGCCGGTCGTCATCCGGCCAGGCATCGAGTTGTTGCAGCGGATGAAATACATGCTGGACACCGTGAATGACAACGGGTGTTTCCAGCCCCTTCACATTCAGGATGCCCTTGATCCTTAGCATCGACGGGCCCATCAGGGACAGCAACATGTCCAGCCACTCCGTCAGCACCCGATCAGGCACAGGATCATCTATGACGAAACAGAAAGCGCGAATCTCATCATCGTGTCGGTTCACGTCATGGTGGTGATGATCGTGATCTTTCACGCATTCATGGGTGCAGATCCCGTCATCGTGATGATGATGTTTCGCATGATCGATGTACTGCTCTTCGGCGAGCCAGCGCCGCACATCACCAATCTTCCCATCGGCAGAAAAAAGTCCAAGGCCGATCAGGCGGCTGACCGATACGTCGCCGAAGCTGGCCCGGATGATCCCCGCGCCTGGATTTATCGCATGTAGTCTCGTGCACAGTGATTCGAGTATTGCTGGCGCGACCAGGTCAACCTTTGTCAGCAGCAACCGGTCCGCCATCGCCGCTTGCTTGACGGCTTCGACATGCGCATCGAGGGTCGACTCGCCATTGCGCGCGTCGACCGTCGTCACCATGCCATCCAGTTGGTAGTGATCCAGCATGTGCCGATCCGCAGCGAACGTATGGACGATAGGCGCAGGATCCGCAAGCCCCGTCGTCTCGATGATCACGCGATCGATGCGGCGTTGGCCCGTGCCGACAAAACGTTCGTAGACGTCACGCAGCGTATCGACGAGGTCACCGCGGATCGTGCAGCACAAACAGCCACTGCTCATCTCTATCACGACGTCTTCCTGACCGTGCTCAACAAGCAGGTGATCGAGCCCAACCTCTCCAAACTCGTTGATCAGCACCAGTGCGTTCGCCATCTCTGGTTGTTGCACGAGCCGGTTCAGCAAAGTGGTTTTGCCGCTGCCAAGAAATCCCGTCAGCAACGTTACCGGAATGCGATCCATGGTTTTTTCCTCTCGCGTGCCAGCTTGGATCGTTTTGTTCGATCAGGCCACTTCGTCCGTCTTCGGCACCCTGCCGCCCCACGACGGAAATGGATCGAAGTATTCGCCCCAGCCGCGCGGGCCGTTTGACATCTCGGCGTCAGTGAGCAGGCATGCATCAAGGCGACCGCGCAGCGTGGCTTCATTCATGTCGACGCCGATGAGCACCAGTTCCTGACGAGCATCGCCGACCTCGTCGTGCCAGCTATCCTCTATGAACTGAAGTGATTCGACGTCCGTCGGCCAATGCGCCTTCGGAACGGCAGCCCACCAAAGCCCTGCCGCGCCGTGGCGGCATACTGCACCCGCCTGTGACCACGACCCGGCATGCGTCGGCCTGCTCGCAAGCCAGAAAAAGCCCTTCGAACGCAACACGCCCGGCCACTCGCTGTTCACCAGATCCCAGAAACGTTGCGGATGCATTGGCCGCCGCGCGCGCCAGACGAAGCTGCCAATACCGTACGCGTCCGTTTCGGATAAGTGCTCGCCGCGTAGTTCCCGGAGCCATCCCGGCGCCTTTGCCGCCTCCTCGAAATCAAAGAGATGTGTGTTGAGCACGCAGTCAAGTGAAACCTTGCCGAATACTGCGATCTCGATCTTCGCTCTCGGATTCAGGCCATGAAGTATCGCCATCAACCGCTCACGCCCGACGTCGTCAATCAGATCAAGCTTGTTGAGCACGATCACATCGCAGAACTCGATCTGCTCAATCAGCAGATCGACAACCGTCCTTTCATCTTCATCGCCAAGCGATTCGCCTCGTGCCTGCAGACTGTCCTGAGAGCTGTAGTCCTTCAGAAAATTGAATGCGTCGACCACCGTCACCATCGTGTCGAGGCGCGCAACGTCTGACAGGCTCTTGCCATGCTCGTCAGCGAAGGTAAAGGTCTCTGCAACGGGTAGCGGCTCGGAAATACCTGTCGACTCGATCACGAGCTGATCGAACCGTCCATGCTCCGCGAGCCGCGTCACTTCCATCAACAGATCTTCGCGCAATGTGCAACAGATGCAGCCGTTGCTCATTTCGACGAGTTTCTCGTCGGTACGCGAGAGTTGCGCGCCTCCGTTGCGAACGAGCGCAGCGTCGATGTTGACCTCGCTCATGTCATTGACGATGACGGCCACCCGCCGCCCCTCGCGATTGTTCAGAATATGGTTCAACAACGTGGTCTTGCCAGCGCCAAGAAAGCCGGAAAGCACCGTCACCGGCAGTCGTGAATCCATCGTCAAGCTCCTTGCAGATCGGGCAGCACCGTGAGTTGCTTCACTGCGGGCCTGTTTCGTCATTCGCCAGCACGCGCGATGATTGATATGTTATATCATTTCATTTATCACGCACAACAGCAAAACCGCTACGAGGCTTGCACGTGGTCAAAATGCAGTTTGCGCGGCAATCCACGCTTCAGTTCCCCCTGAAACAATCGCGCTGAAGCGCCTGCATACTTCAAGCGTATGACCGACATGCGTCACGTAATCGTGATCTCTGCTCCTTGCCGCGAGAACAAAGTGCCCACTGCACAAACAACGAATACCGGAAGATTGAGTCCGTCTTTAGACCTGATTCTGCTTCTGACACTTTCGACACTGTGGGGTGCGTCCTACACATTCATCCGGATTGGCGTTACGACCATTCCGCCGCTTACTTTCATCGCAGGTAGAACACTGATCGCGGGCTCACTCCTTTTGCTTTGGATGGCAGCAAAACGCATCGCCATGCCGCGCGATCCTGCAGTCTGGCGTCGATTCCTGGTGCAAGCGCTGTTGAACAGCGTTATTCCGTTCACACTGATTGCATGGGCCGAACGTTCGGTTGAAGCTGGGCTGGCGACCATTTTGAACTCAGCCTCGCCAGTGATGGCATTCCTCGGAACCTGGCTGATTACTCGCCACGAAAAAGTCACGCCGCGCAAGTTATTCGGCGCCGTTATAGGGATCATCGGCATCGGCCTGATTGTTGGCGTCAATGCATTAGAGGGACTCGGCAGGCAGATCATTCCGCAACTGGCGATCATCGCAGCAACGGTGTGCTATGCAGCGGCAGCGATCTATGGTCGGTCGTTCAAAGGACTTTCTCCGGCTGCTCCCGCAGCGGGTTCACTCGTCGTTGGTGCGTTTTTGCTGGTTCCTTTCAGTCTTGCGGTTGACCGTCCGTGGACACTCCATCCGTCACTGCAGTCGCTCCTGGCATTGCTGGCACTTGCGGTCTTCTCGACGGCGATGGCGTTCGTCATTTACTTTCGACTTGTACAAACGCTAGGTTCGGTTGGCACGACGGCGCAAGCCTATCTAAGGGTTCCTGTTGGCGTCGCGATAAGCGTTGTTTTTCTGGGAGAATCGCTGTCCAGGTCGGCGTGGTTGGGGCTGGTTTGCGTCGTTGCAGGGGGCGTGGCGATAACTGTTTCACCACTTAAAAATCTCACACGTAGCACCGGTTGGCGCCGCTGACGTAGTACAAAACAACACTGTCACTCTTTCCAAAATCCGATTGTCAATTGATGCAATGGTGACCATCCCGAGCGATGCAAACATCATAAAATCAAAAGATTAGAGATCCCGCACTGGAACGATCGCCCCTTCCTTCACGCGAAGCGTCAACTGAAAGGTCGCAATGCGGAATTCGACGTGCAGACGTGCTAAGGGGATCGACAGGCATAACGTCACCGGTAAGCAATGAAGCTCGTCAAGCGCTGCGTATGCGGAACTGATCTTGTCGCGGATGGCCTCGATATATCGGCATCTAAGGCTAGGAAGGTCTGAACAACTCATTTTCCGCGTTGGATTTCTAATCGGCGAACTTCAATGGAGATCGCCTCACCATTCGCTGCGCGATGGACCAGCGCCGGTCGCCTCTAGTGCACCGAGCGCTGCGCCCATACGAGATACGCCTTCACCCTTTATGTTGTTTCAGCGAGCG
>NZ_QBUY01000028.1 GCF_003121405.1 Paraburkholderia sp. C35
CGGACGGCAGCGGGTCGGGCTCCGGCACGGGCACGGGTACGGGCAGCGGATCGGGAGGCGGCAACAGCAGCGCAGGCAACGGCTCCGGCGGCGGTACGGGCGATGGCGGCGGCAATAACGGCGGCGGCGGCTCGACGCCCATCACCAAGACGGCGAATCAGGTCGGCACGGTCGCGGCAGGCGCCGGCGGTCTGGTGACGGATGTCGGCTCGACGGTATCGGGCGTCGGCAGCGTGATCGGCTCGCAGACGCTGCCCGGCGTCAGCAGCAGCACCACGCAGGCAGCGGGCGGCGTCGTGTCGAATCTCGGCGCGGCCGTATCGACGCTCGGCAACGGCGTGTCGCAAGGGCTTGGGCAACTGGGCGCGACCGACAACCCGGTCGGCACCACGGTGGCTAGCACAGGCGGCGTGGTGAGCAACGTCGGCAACGCCGTGACCAGCGCGGGTGCGCTGGTGCAGAGCGTCGGCAGCGGGCCGCTTGCACCGCTCGCAGCCGTCACGACGCCGCTTGGCGGTGTCGTCCAGACGGTCGGCGGCGCGGTGACGAACGGCGGCAATGCGCTGACTTCGGCGCTGTCGCCGGGCCCTGTCCAGCAGGTCACGCAGCAGCTGAGCACGGCCATCACGCCGATCACGTCGATGGTCGCCGCGACCACGCAGACGGTCGGTAACACCACAGGCCTCGGCGCTCCCGTCAACGGACTGCTGACGACGCTCGGCAGCCAGCTCGTGAAGGCAGGCGGCCTGGTCGGCTCGACGGGCGGCAGCAATCCCGTTTCGGCAGGTCTGGGCAACGTGGTCGCCGATGCCGGCAAGACCACGATCGCGGCAGGCGGACTGCTGACAGGCGGCTCGGGCGCCAACCCGCTCGCGCCGCTGACGGGCGTGCTCGGCGGCCTGACAGGCGGCGCCGGCGGCACGGGCGGCAGCAACCCGCTGAGCGCCATCACGGGCACGCTGGGCAGCGTGACGGCAACCGTCACGGGCGGCGTCTCGGTCGGCGTGACGGGCACGTCGGGCAGCGGCAGCGCCGCGGGCAGCAACCCGCTGGGCGGCCTTACCAGCACCGTCACGGGCGTGGTCTCGACGGTGACGGGCGCACTGTCGACGGCATCGTCGGCTGCCTCGCACGCCACGTCGACGACCTCGTCGACGCCCGGCCTCTCGCTCACGTCGAATAGCGGCGGCACCACCAGCAGCCCGTCGAATCCCCTTTCCGCGATCACGTCGCTCGTGGGCGGCGTGCTCGGCGGCGGCACGAAGAAGTAACACCGGTTGAGCAGGCACGCGCCCAACCCAGCGCGCGCCCGCTCGTTTCCCGACTTGAACAGAGACGGCGAGCGCGCGGCACATCCCGCGTGCGAGCGTCCCACGACGTCCCCCGACTCCGAGGAGCACCCCATGCACACGCAACGTTTTTCCGTTTCCGACGCCGCACGCGCCACCCTTCCCGCGCTGCGCGCCCCGCTCTCCGTCCTCGCGCTCGCCTGCCTGCTGGCGGCGTGCGGCGGCCACAGCGTCACGGCAGCGTCGCCATCGACGCCTTCGAACAGCACGGGCGGCGGCACGCCCAACAACGGCACCACGGCCAGCACGGGCACGACGGGCACGGTGTCGACCGTGGCCAAGACTGTCGATGATCTCGGCAGCACGATCGGCTCGGTCTCGCTGCCGGGCGTTTCGCCGCAGGTCACACAAGGTCTCGGCAGCACGGTGACGGGCGCAGGCGGCACCGTCAACGCACTCGCCGATGCCGTCAGCAACGGACTCGGCCAGATCGGCACGACCTCCGATCCCGTCGGCACGACGGTGTCGGGACTGGGCAATGTGGTCAGTTCTTCGAGCGGCGTCGTGCAAGGGCTCGCGACCACCGTCAACGGACTGGGCACGGGCAACCTCTCGGCGCTGTCGCCTGTCACGACACCCGTCGCCAGCACGCTCAGCGGCGTCGCCAGCGCGCTCAACTCGGGCGGCGCGACGCTTGGCAGCACGCTGGCATCCGGACCGGTGCAGCAGGTCACGCAACCGCTCAGCACGGCCATCACGCCGCTCGTGATCACGCTCGGCCAGGTGACGCAAACGGTCGGCACCACCACGGGCCTCGGCGTCCCCGTCTCCGGCGTGCTCGCGAAGGTCGGTGGCGCGCTGCAGAGCGCGGGCGGCACGGTGGGCGGTGCAACCACCAACCCGCTCGGCGGCGATGTCGGCACGCTGGTCGGCTCGCTCGGCAACACCGTCACGAATGCGGGCGGCCTCGTCAATCCGAATGGCCCGAACGGCTATGCGCCGATTCCTGGGCTGATTGTGAGTCTGGTGGGCGGCTCGACGGCGCTGGTGCGTCCTGGCCCGCCGGCAGCAGGTGGCCTGCTCAGCCCGTTGACGGGTCTGCTGTCGGGCACGGGTCTCGGCAGCAGCGGGCTGGGCTCGGTGACTTCGCTGCTCGGCAGCACGCCGCTCTCGACGGGTGGTTCGGGCAATCCGCTGTCCGCCGTCACGGGCGCGCTCGGCGGCGCGACGGGCGGCAGCGGCGCGAGCAATCCGCTCGCGCCCGTGACGGGTCTCGTCACCACGCTGACCAGCACGCTCGGTTCGGCGACGGGCGGCTCGACGCCGCTGGCGGGCGGGCTGCTGCCAGTCACGAAGAAATAACGCGCCTACGCGAGCCGCGGCACGCGTGCTTCACAACGGATGAAGCACGCGGCGCGGCCCGCGTATCGCAGCGATCGAAGCACCCCTGCATCACCCGCTTGAACAAACACGACATACGCTGACGCGACGCCCGGCCAGGCGCACGTCCGCAAAAGAACAACAGGCCTTCCGAGGACACACCGATGAAATTCGGGACCAGGCAATGGACACTCCTGCTCGCGGCATTCGCTGCGGGCGCGGTTCAGGCGCAGACGCGCCCGGCTGCTGTCAGCGGCAATCCGCTCGACGCCCTTCCGCAAATCAAGGCGCCCGAAAAAGGCCCGAACGCGACGGCGCAGATCCAGCCGCAGGCACCGCAACTGCAGGAATTGCTCGCGCGGCATCTCACGCCGACGAAGATTCAGGTCGAAGGCGTCAAGTCGATTCCCTTCAACGACGTCGCGCAGCGCTTCACGCCGCTGGTCGGCAAGGACATCACGATCGGGCAACTGATCGAAGAAGCGAACGGCGTCACGCGGCTCTATCAGGAGCGCGGCTTTGCGCTGTCGTTCGCGTTCGTGCCGGCACAGACTTTCGAGAACGGCGTGGTGCGCGTGACGATCGTCGAAGGCTATGTCTCCGACGTGAAGGTGACGGGCAAGCCCGGCAAGACAGAAGACAAGATCCGCGCGATCGCCGCGCACATCACGGCAGACCGGCCGCTGCGCCGCGCGACCTTCGAGCGCTACATCAACGCGATGGGATTGCTGCCTGGCGTGAAAGTCGCGGCGAACGTGCCGCCGCCGCAGAACACCGACGGCGCGACCACGCTCGAACTGAACGTCGATCGCAAACCGTTCGACGTCAGCACGGGTATCGACTTCAATCACCCCGGTGTGCAAGGACTCCTGACGGCTACGGAGAACGGGCTGACGTCGCTGGGCGAGCAGTTGAGCGTGTCGGCGCTGCTGCCGAAGGGCCGCGACAACGTCACCTATCTCGCGGCGCATGGCGCCCTGCCCATCGGCACGGAAGGCATGACGGCGAAGATCGATGCGTCGCACTATCGCGGCAATCCGAAGGACAACCCAGGGTTGCCCTCGTATGTCGAACGGACGGTGATCAACGACAAGGTGGGCGGCTCGCTGTCGTATCCGTTCATCCTGAGCAACGCGCGCACGCTGACGGGCACGGCGTCGGCCTATGCCTCGCACGATGAAGACCGCTTCAACAACACCATTACGGGCGCCGCAATCGGCTTGCGCTCGCAGGTGCGCGTGCTGCAACTGCAGGCCGATTACGCGGAAGCGTCGACGGGCCAGGTGCGCAAGGCCAGCATCAACGTCGCGAAGGCTTTCGACATTCTCGGCGCAGGCAAGGCCGGCGACTCGAACGTCCCAGGCACGACGACGATTAACCCCGCTTCCATCACCTTCGTGCGCACGGGCGCGAGCGTGTCGCAAAGCAACGAATGGCCGCTCGGCATCGGTACGGCCTTCGCGGCGACGGGACAATACAGCCCCGATACGCTGCCCACGTCCGAGCAGATCTCGTTCGGCGCGCAACGCTTCGCGCAGGGTTATCAGCCGGGCGAGACGTCGGGCGATTCGGGCTGGGGCGCGTCGTTCGAAGTCCATCGCGCCGTCGCGCTCGGCTTCACGTATCTGCGCACGATCACGCCGTATGTCTCGTTCGATATGGCGCGCGTCTATCTGCATGCAGGTACGCCGCAGCCGAAGAAACTGTCGTCCGTGGCGCTCGGCTTTCGGATTTCTGACGCGAAGTACTACAGCCTGGATCTGTCGGTTGCGAAGGCAGTCGGCGATGCGCCTGTCGAAAGCGCGTCGCGCAGTCCGCGTATCAACGCGACGTTTTCGTATCAGTTGAACTAGGCTGGAAACGCAATGAAGCGAAGCCTCCGATTAGAGGCTTCACTATCAAACGACACCGGCACTTTCACGTATTCTGCCCATTCCAGGCTGTCATGAAACAGGTCTGCAGCAGGCATGGCGCCGCCTTGCATCGACATCTACACGGCGCCGCGCGAGATCCATCGCGACGATTTTCAACAAGGAGGACGACAATGATTCAATTCACCCAGCGTGCGCGCTTTGCGTTCGGCACAACGTTGAAACATGCGGCTGTTGCGGGCGTGCTGCTCGCCAGCGCCGTCACGGCGTTCGCGCAAGCCGATACGCCCGTCGGCACATGGCAGACCATCGACGACCACACCGGCCAGCCCAAGGCGCTCGTGCAGATCTCGCAGGACGCGGGCGGCACGCTGAGCGGCAAGGTGATCAAGGGACTCGGCCCGAACGATCAACCCGATCGCCGCTGCACCGCGTGCACGGACGCGCGCAAGGATCAGCCGATTCTCGGCATGACGATCATCAGCGATATGAAAAAGGAAGGTGAAGGCTGGGACGGCGGACAGATTCTCGACCCGGAAAACGGCAAGCTCTACAAGTGCAAGATGCACGTCGAGGACGGCGGTCAGAAGCTGGTGGTGCGTGGCTATATTGGCGTGGCGCTGCTCGGACGTTCGCAGACGTGGGTGCGCCAGAACTGATGTCGATGCGCCGCGCCCGATGCGTGGCGAGCGACTCGACGAGATGAAAAAAAGCCGGCCTGGCGTTCAGATTCGCCAGGCCGGCTTTTTATTGTCGCTTGCGCTCAATTCGTTCGATCCGTCATGCCGCGTTCTTGAATGGGCTGGTGTAGTTGAAGACCAGCGGCGTGACAGGCGTCGTTGACGGCTGCGGAAACAGTGGCGTGGCGGGCACGGACGGCTGGATCTGCGGGACATCGTTGGCGGCTGCATTCGGCGCGTGGATACGCATGCGGGCTTCCATCGTGCTGCACAGTTCGTCGCCGGCTTCGCCGAACAACTGGTCCATCACGCGCTGCAGCACACCAGCCTGATGCCACGCCTTGAAGCGGCGATGACAGGTTTGATACGACGGGTATTTACGCGGCATTGCGGACCAGGTAGCGCCGCTACGTCGGGCGCGGGTTACAGCGCCCCGCGCCCTCCTCTATCACCCAGAGCATTCGCCGACGAAAGGTCATGCAATCGGTCTCTGTACCAAATCTGTACCAATTGGAGATCGCATGGCAACCATTACGAAACGCGAAGACAAGCGGCCTGACCGCCGCTGGCAGGCAAGAGTGCGGCGCACCGGCTTCCCGACTCAGACCCGCTCATTCCCGACGAAGACTGAAGCGGAAGCATGGGCACGCGAGGTGGAGGCCGAGTACGACAAGGGCCACGCCATCGACCAGCGAGACGCCCGCGAGATGTCACTAGGTGATGCACTGCGCCGCTACGTCGAGGAAGTCACGCCGCTGCACAAAGGCGCTGAGGCGGAAGTCTTCCGCATACGGCAGATGCTAGGGCACTCCATCTGCGACTACTCGCTGGCGAATCTCACCCGCGTAGCTGTCACCGGCTATCGAGACGAGAGACTGCGTTCCGTAAGTGGATCGACAGCCAGAAAGGAGATGCAGCTACTGGCGCTCGTGATCGACCATGCCTGCCGCGACTGGGGCGTGTATCTTGCGGAAAACCCTGTGCGCAAGGTGCGCTTGCCGAAGGAGAACGCGGCCCGCGAGCGCCGCCTGCTACCCGGCGAGGAAGCACTGCTGCTAGCCGAGTGTCGGGCTGCTCGTGCGCCCTATCTGGAACATGCCGTCATCATCGCTATTGAGACTGGCATGCGGCAGTCTGAGATGCTCGCACTAACCTGGGATCGCATTGACTTGCAAAAGCGCGTGGCCCGACTCACAGACACGAAGAACGGTGAAGGTCGCGGCGTACCACTTTCTCGCCGCGCTGCCGCCGCGCTGGAAGCCATGAGGCAGGTTCGACTGTACGAGTGGACGAAGCACAATACAAACGGCCCGTTCAGTTGGGTTCGCCCAACCGTGATACGGCATGCATTCATGCGGGCCAGAGACAAGGCAGGCATGCACAATTTACGGTTCCATGATCTGCGCCATGAGGCAACATCGCGGCTATTCGAAAAAGGATTGAATACGATGGAAGTGGCGTCCATCACAGGCCACAAGACGCTCACTATGCTTCGCCGGTACTCCCATCTCTCGATGGACCACCTGCTCGCGAAGCTCGAATGACGATCACAGGTTGGCGGAACTTCGCATATACGGGCCGCCGACCTGACCGCTGTCAACTCCTCTCGCAAATAGGTTAAGCTGCCCGTAGCTGATCGGGTCGCCCTTGCTGTTTGGGCGGGTCGTGCACATACCTACACTCAAGACCAATAATTGCGCTGATTCGACATGGGTATCTTCATTCAAGATTGTCCTCACTGCCCTGCTGCTCACGCCGCGTTCAACGTGGTATTCGCACAACAACAACCGAACAAACCTCAGTATTGGAACGCGCTCTGCGTGTGCCCTGCGTGCGGAGAGTCGCTGGCCCTCTTGGTATTTGCTGCCCAATCCGGGGTCAATCCGCAGGCGGCCGTTGGCGACATAAGCAAGCATACACACCTTCGAGTCTTGAGCATGTATCCAGCACCCGATACTTCGCCAACGCCAGAGCACGTGCCGTCTGCTGCCGGAAGAGCATACGAGCAAGGTGTAAGGTGTTTAAGCAGGAGCGACTACACACCCGCCGCCGCAATGTTCCGCCGCTGCCTTGAAATTGCACTGAAGGCGCACAGCCCGGAGATAGAAGCGTGGAAGCTCGAACAGAGAATCGACAAGTTGGCGGCAGAACGCAAGATCACACCGGACATGCAGACATGGGCGCACCGAGTTCGACTTGACGGGAACGATGCCCTACATGAGGAGGAAGATTTCACGAAGGAATCCGCGACTGAGCTGATGGAGTTCACTCGCCTCCTGCTGACGTACATGTACACGTTGCCAGAGAAAGTAAAGCAACGCATCGAACCCTCCGAACCCAAGCCGTGACATACTGCCTTCGCTGAGAGACGGCGGCATGACCGCCCAAACCTGCACCCACTAATTAATGGAGTCAGGTATGGGCACTATTCAGAAGCGTCCGAACGGTTCGTACACAGCCCGCATCCGCCGTCATGGGCAGCCCACGCAATCGCGCACATTCCCTACCAAAAAAGACGCCCGGCGCTGGGTGGCGGATACCGAGTCCGCGATTTCTCGCGAGTGCTTCATGGATACGAAAGCCGCACGCCAGACATTGTTGAGCGACGTACTGGCGCGGTATGCGGAAGAGGTTTCCCCTATGCATCGGGGATCGGCTGAGGAGGTGATCCGTTTGAACGCGATGCGGCGCGACCCGCTCGCTGGTTATTCACTCGCAACCGTCAAAACGCCAATAGTCGCGGAGTACTGCCGAAGACGCCTGCTGAAGGTCAGCGGCTCAACGGTCAACCGCGAGTTGAATCTGCTGCATACCGTGTTTGAGGTCGCGAGGAAGGACTGGGGCATAGCGATGCCAAGCAATCCGGTTGCCGACGTTCGCCGGCCACGATCTAACCCGCCTCGCGAACGGAGGCTAACTATTGCCGAGCAGTCGCTTCTGCTTCACGCGTGCAAGCAGGCTCGATCTTGGTGGCTCGCGCCCATCGTAGAACTCGCTATCCACACAGGCATGCGTCAATCGGAGGTGCGGGCGCTACAGTGGCAGAACGTCAACACAGAAGAATGTGTTGTAACCCTACCGGCTGCTGCGACGAAGACGCTCACCACGCGCACCGTACCGTTGAATAAGCGCTGTATGACCGTTATCCAGTCGATACGCGGGACTCGCGTCGGCCCGTTACAGGGTCCGGTGTTCCCTGATGTTACGCGCAACGCGCTTAAGCTTGCCTTCAAAAGAGCGCGGATACGCTCAGGGCTTGAAGACTTGCACTTTCACGACACACGCCACGAGGCTACGTCGCGATTGTTTGAGCTAGGACTCAGTGATTCCGAAGTGGCGCTCGTAACAGGACACAAAACGCGTGCGATGCTTGCCCGGTACACGCATCTGCGTGCGAAGGATTTGGTGCATCGTCTGGATGCGCAGCCGCCGAAGTCCAACGATCCTGCTGTACAGAAGATTCTGGACGAACTACGCCGTCTGATGAGCGGGCAACCCGCACCATCAGCAGATGACTAAGTGCTGGTGAGGAAGCGGCTTCACACGAGGCCGCTTCCGCACTGCGCTTAGTAGCCCCAGCCGAATGCGTTCTTGTCAGGCATCCCCTGAGGAGCCTTCGAACCACTCGCGCCGTAGCTGTGCGACTGCACCGCCGAGACGATGCGCTTGCCGAACTCATCCGAGTTCATGGTGACGTTGAGGTACGCGCCGTCTCCCTTGGACAGGTACAGGTTCATCAGGCCGTTACCGAGGTACTGGCCGTACTGCACCTTGTAGTCATCGGGCTTGAAGTTTGACATGTCCGCATTCGTGCCCTTGAGACGGTCGGTCGCGAGGTCGTTGATGTACGAGCGCATCGTGTCCTGATACAGCGCCGAGTTCTGGCTCGCCACTGCACCGGGCACCTTGCTGACGTAATCCATCCAGCCTTGGCCCTTGCCCCACTTGCCCTTGTCTTCCGGTACGATTGCACCGGGCACTAGGTCAGCGTTGCCCATCACCTGCGTGTACGCCGCACGTGCTGCGTCATCCTGTGACAGACCGAAGGCGTGCATCTTCTGCGCCATCAGTGGTGCCACCTGCTGCGCGAGGTTCGACTTGGCACCGTCGCTGATGTCCCATCCAGACAGGTCGCCCCTGCGGAACGGGTTCCACCACGCAACGTCCTGCCGCGAGACGTAATCCAGCGCGTCCTTCTTGTCCTGTGCATTCGCCGTGGCGAGCTTGCCTCGTGCCCATTGCGTGCGGATCATGTCGAACTGCTGCGGGTCTGATAGCGTCGCGCCGCTGTCGAGGATCGCGAGCATCGCCTCTGCGTGATCTCCGAAGTACGACTTAACAGCATCGACTCCACCGGGACCACTGCGCAGCTTCTGCGCCATATCCACCACTGACATCTGCTGCGGCGTGGCAGGACCAGCGCCGTCGAAGAAGTTGCCGAGCGTGGACTTGATGTAACCGTCAAGCATCGGCGGGTGCATCTGCGGATCACGGGAGTTGGCTGATGCGTGCTGCCAGAAGGTCTGTGCCTGCGGACTATCCGGGCCTGCCTGCACAGCGTCCGTGTAGATCGCGTTAAGCTGCGTCACCTGTGCGCCTTCGGGAATGGGGATGCCCTTTAGGTCTTCAGGACGATCGGCCGCCCACTTCGTCGCCACCATCGTAGCGGCTTCGTTGTAGTTCAACTGCTTCTGTTGCGCTTTGAGGGCCGCAAGGTACTGTCGCTGGTTGTTCGCGTCCATCTGCTCCAACACCTGCTTCTGCTTCGCGGGAGGGAACGGCACCGTGGCGTCGCCCCATTGCTGACGGTACGCCGCGTTGATGTCCTCCATCTTCTGCATAGCAGCCGCGTGGCCTGCCGGTGTCGTCGGGAACGTGCCGCCACCCTTCGTCATCGCAAACTCCAGCGTGGCTGCATTGTCGAGCGACTGTGCGTTCGCCGGGTTCTTCGCCGCTGCCTGCGCTTCGAGTAGCGGAATCTTGTCGTCTAGGTCGGCGCGAATAGCCGGGTCCATCTGAGCGTACGCATCGGATTGCTTGATCGCACGCACAGCCTGCCAGTTACCCATCGACGCATTCGAGATGGTGATGTCCTTGATCGCCCGATGGTACGCATCGGTCGTCATGTTGTCGGGCTTGAGCAGGTTCGCGTTGTAATTCGCGTACGCCTTAGACACGTCGTCATCCGAGTTCGTGGGGTTGGCGGACAGCGTGGCCTGCATCGACCGCGCCGCGCTCGTGCCCATGTTCGTGAAGCCGAGGTAGTTCTGCTCTTGCGTGTACTGCACGTACTGCTGCATGTGATGGTCGAGCATCTGCGGGAGTTGCTCCGCGAGCTTCTGCTGCACCATCGCGTCCGTGTACTGGTCGCCCGTGCCCTGTACCTGTGACATCTTGTCCACTAGGTATGCCCGAACCTGATCCGGCGACTTCTCACGAAGCTGCGGCATCGCCTGCATGAAGCTGGTCTGCGCATCGTTCATCGCCGCATTGACGTTGAACATCTGCGCGCCCTGCACCGTGGCGTCCGGGCCGTAAATCTTCGTGTACCACGGCTGGTCGTTCTCGATCTCGATAAGCGACTTGCCCTGCGCGGCCTGTGCCATGCCGTTCGCGTACTGCTCCTTCTTCGCCTTGTCGATGTACGGCTGGATCATGCCCTGCGTCAGCTTGTTAAAGCTGTTGATGTCGATGCCCGACCCGAAGACGCCCTGCGCCCGCTCTGCGTTCGCGAAGGCGTTGATGTCGGTGCCGCCCTGCGCGGGACTGCCGCTCGCCTGCGAGCCTCCGCTCACACCGCCGTTGAAGGTGGTGGAGCTTCCGCCCGCGCTCGTGCCTTGCTGGACGACTACACCGCCATCCGAGTTGAGACTGAAACTGATACTCATGGTGCTATTCCTGTTGTCTGTTGGTTAAGCGGACCATCCCGCCTGCCGTAGGAGGTTCACAAGGTCCGGGTGCTGGTTGCCGAGTTCAAAGATGCGCTGCCACGGTAGGGAGCCTAAGTCCGGGTTGTCGATGTGGTGCGCAAGGCATCGCACGCTGAGGCGTCCGGTAGGGTATTGCCGCGCTACCCAGTCGCCGCTGCGGTATTCGATGTAGTCCCCGGTCGCCTCACGCTTACGTTCATCGTTGCGTGCCAGATAACCGTCACGGGATAGCTTTGTGGGTGGAAGAGCGACACACCGACCCTTTGCATCTGTCTGGAAGCCACGCCCTAGCTGTTGGCAGTCGTAGCAGCCCACGTTGTACACGCGCCGCCGCGTGCTGCCACACTTCGCGCATTCACGACCGTCGAACCATGTTCGACCGGCAACCAACGCATCCACACGCTGCGGGTAGATGGTCTGCTCGCGAAGCGCCTGTGCGAACGCGGTGTCAGCGCGTGCCGCATCGCGATGTGCCCGCGTCAACTTCGACGTGTAGGGCGCGACTTGCCACAGCCCGCGTGACCGCGTGTTCTTACTGCCGTGCGGCTTCATGTGCATACCTCTCGCGCCGCCGCTGAATCATGACGATTGCGCGCTCAAGAAACATGCCGCACCTGCTACCGTCGCTTCAACGCGAGCGTGAATCAGCGCGCCACCTGCCATTTATCGTACTCCTTATTGAATAGAATGTGATTGCCGCTGAATGCGACGTTGCTATGCTCGAAGGCGCATAGCGGGCCTGAGATTCGTACGCACTTGTCGTGTGCGCTTTTCCGTCGGTCAGTTAGCCGATTCCGCAGCCCGCCTTACAGACTCTTTCTCGCGTGCTCGCTGCTTACGTGCTGCCCATGTCGGCAAACTGCCGTGACATTGTTCGACTACTTCGCGCCAGATGCATACCCCGCCGCGTGAAGCTCGCTTCGTGAGCGATTCATAATAGGCCCGCGCTTCGGCGTGGTTCTCCAATGGATGTGCAATGTTCTTCATGTTGTACTCCGTAGGACACCGCTGGGGCGTCAGTGGATTAGATGGTCCAGATCAAGTGAAGCTTCGGCTTCGCGTGTCTCTCGGATACGTCTCATGTACTGCGGATAGCGATGCATTGCGGTTGCGCATCCGCGCCGCTGCTTCGCGTCGTTCCACACGCGGTCAAGCTCCGCTTGCTGGCGGGCAAGCATCACCGCGTTAGGCTCCCGTTTCTGTCGGTGGTCGCGACTCATGCGGGCCGCCGATGCGTGAGTCTCTGGATTGTTTCGTCCGACAGACGCTGAGGCGCTACGATGCCGCGCCGTTGGAAAAGCTTCGTCGTACGTTCTCTATTCGAGAGAGTGACGTGCTTAGGTTGTGTGCTCATGTTGTGTCCTTCGCCGTGTAGCGGCAGTTCTGCGTAAGTGATTAGAGTTCGCGCCAGCCTGTTGCGCGTTCGTTCTCGTCGCGCTGCTGCGATAGCGCGGATTGTTCTGATGCTGTGTTTTGCGCTTCGGCGTTCGCAATCCAACGGAGCACGGTGGCCTCGCTCACATTGAATGGTTTTGCGGCGAGTGCTTTCACTACGTTGATGTTCTCGCGCCCCTTCGCTGTTGACACCATGCATCGAATGGTGTCGCGGTCCTTGCGCCACTTCACGATGCTGCCGAACCAGTTGATGCGATTACCGGGCATGAACTCGACGCGGCCCGCACCGCTGAACGTCTTACCGCAAGATGCGGCCCGGTTGGTGGGCTGCTGCTTACCGATGCCGTGCTCAACGATGCGACGGTATAGCTTGGCTAACGTGTCCAGCTTCTCCGTAGGCTTGCCGTGCGCATCCGTCTTTACCATTGCGTTCTGCGTCAGCATCCGGTCTGCCACCGCTTGTGTGTTAGCGCCAAACTTCGAGTACCAGATCGAATCAGGCAGAGTTCCGACGTAGCCTGAATTGCGTTCAGCCTCCCGCATGTACGCGGTGCGCAGCTTGGCGTAGTCCAGCTTCGCGGTGCGTTCGTCTTCGAACAGAGCCAGCAGCACGTTCCTACGTGCTTGCCAATAAGCCTTGCCCGGATTCGGACGGACTTCGAGCTTCGACAGGATCAGAGGTGCTCCGAAGTCTGGATACCTCGCGCCGATACGCGCAAGCCTCTCTTCCAGCGCCCGGTAGTCAGTCATGACCTCGCGAATCTCGGCGGCGTAGCGTTCCTGCTCGATGTTGTACGTCCATCGGCGGGCTTCGCTAGCGGCATCGGCATTCGAGATCAAGCCCGAATCCAGCCGTGCGAGCGTATCGTCCAGTTCTGCCCGAGCGTCCACGCGAGCGGGTGTTTCTTTGTCTTCCATTGCTTCAGTCCCTATTAGTTGGTGGGCGCGATGCCCGGTGGGTAGCTCTGCGGTCGCAGTGACCACGGCTAGGGTGCGTGCAGACTGCACGCGCTTGAGCACGCAGTCTGAATGTCTGCATTCTGGTTAATTCATTGATGTATAAAGGAAAACATCACCGGACGCGTGCGCTAGCGCGTGTAATTTCCGCTAATACTTAAGGTGTGTGCAGTTAATAGCGAAAGCGTGCAGCGGTCCGCACGCAAAGGCTCAGGAGCAGACGCCGCAGGTAAGCCCGCAACAAGGCCATGCAGCAGCTTGCCGAGCGCTTAATGACCTGCGGGTGTGGGTCGCCTGGGCACGCTCCTGCGTCGGCGTTCGAATCGCCTAGCAACGCGTGCCAGTGGAAGGTGCGGCTCTGTTCCTTTCAAGTCATCCATAATCGGACTCCCACTTATAGGCCGCGTTCCGTCCTACGTCAGGGTGGCTGTGTAGTGGCTGTAGAGTCGTCCAAAATGGGACTCACTGCGTCTGCTCCGGTTCCAACGTGACCGGAAGCACGCGCAGTGGCGGGCCTCGTTCGGTGTGCAGCACCCATGTCGGCGGTCAGTGTGAGTATGTCGTGGCCCCGCCCCGGTCGTCTGAGAGCCGCTGCCCCGCCACATCAGCACGGATCAGTGCCGCCTCAGCTTGATAACGGTCGCCTGCTGACCCGCTGACGGCCGCCAGTGCCTGCCACCGTGTCGCGCCTGCCCACGCAGCCCGAACCGAGCGGACAACCTTCTCTGCGTCGCTGGCGCGTGCCTTCCACGGCCCCGACTGGAGAAGCCAGCCATCGGTAGCAGCCACGGTTCCGGCCTCGGCAAGCGCCTCGTATCCTGCCTCGCCGTCGTCGGCAAGCTCTGTCGCCATATCCTCGTAGCCGAGGTAGAACGAGATGCGTGCGTGTTCGTTGTTCCATTCCGGGCATACGGTCCCGGAGATGAAAGCCCACGCCATAGACAGATGCTCTGCCATGCTCGCAGGGCGGTCCGCCGCATCTTCCTTCAATGCCCACTGCCAATCTGTGCTGGCGAAGAACACGCCCTCCGCGTACGCCTCATCGTCAATCTCGAAGTCGTCGCCAGTCGCGATAGCCACGCCGCTGCTGTCTTCGGCGTTCAGTGCGATGTTGGTCTGGTTCATAGTCTGCTTTTGCGGTAATGTGCAGGCGCGCTGGCCCGCGTGGTGATTAGATGCCCGGTCGATCCGCCAAGACTGTCCGGGTTGCTACGGTATGCGGTGCCAGCGCCTAATCTGCTGCGTCCTCCTTCGCCACCTTCAGGATGGTGTTCGGCGCTACGCCGTACTGCTTCGCAAGCGCTCTAGCGCTCGTGTCGCCACCCGCGAGCGCGGCCCGAATCTCTGCCTTCTGATCGCCCGTCAAGGCATCTGGCCTGCCGCCTACCCGTCCCTCGGCACGTGCCCGTGCCAGTCCCGCATGCGTCCGCTCAATCAACAGATCGCGTTCGAACTGCGCGACAGCAGCGAGCACAGTCATGTGCAACTTTCCCGCCGCGCTGGTCAGGTCCACACCCTCCAGCGCGAGACAATGCAGGCGCACACCCATTGCCGCCAGTCTCTCGACCGTCGCGAGCACGTCGCTCGTATTGCGCCCCAGTCGGTCGAGCTTCGTCACAATCAGCGTGTCGCCTTCATCCAGCTTGTGCTCTACCAGTGCCTTGAACTTCGGGCGCTCCATCGCCGCGACGCTGCCGCTGATGGTTTCCTCAACCGTGCGCTTGGCGTCCACCGTGAAGCCCTTGGCCTTCGCCTCGTGAAGCTGGTTGGTCGTGGTCTGCTCGCCCGTCGATACGCGGGCGTATAGGAAGGTGCGGCTCATGTTCGCGTCCTGTTCAACAAAGGTGTTCATATATTGCGCGTGTGCAACAACCCTGTCAACATAGTTTTTGCACACCATGATCGCAGGTGTTGCGCGTGTGCATCATTCGGTCGTTTATTGAACGGATCGGCTGGCGCTTACCTGTTACTCGTGCGGTGCCAGCGCCAGACGCGGAGCCGCTTGCTACACAGGCGCACCATGCGACCGGGCACCATGTAGCCCTCGGACGGCAGCGAGATGCGCAGGCGCACGCATACGGGGGGTGTGCGAGATGCGTGGGCGGCGTAAGTGCCTGCGAATAGGTGCAGCGAAATTGGGTTCGATGCAATCTCTCTACAACACAAGTGCGGGTTGCAGAGCGTGATGCGGACGCGCAACGGAAGGTATGTTCGCGAATCGTTTGCGTATTGAAAGTAGTCTGGCACATGCATTATTCTTTCGTGCCGCATGCACAAAGCATTGTGGCACCTATCAAAGCAAATAATGGAAGACCTTCAATGAAACGGGGAACGTTGCTGGTGGGGACCGCTATCGCTTTAGTGCTGGCAGGTTGTGCGCATCCAATGGTTTGGAATAAGTACGGTGCTACTCAGACGGACTATCAACAAGACTCGTATGTCTGCGAGAAGGATGCGCGACAAAGCGGATACTTCGGAACAGGGATCGCAGGCGCGATCAACATGCGGGACTTTTTCAAGCACTGCATGGTCGCGCATGGCTGGACGCTTCAGAGTTGAGGTCAGTCGGCATGGTCCCTGATCGGGGTAGCCATGCCGACCGCGCTGAGTTAGCACCGCTGCGAGTTTATAGTCGTTGAATACAACAGGTCGGGAGCGCAGGATGGATTGGGTTAGACCACTTTACAGTCGTGAACAGGTTAATGCGGCAGGCAGGGAGTTGGTGCGATGGGACGCGCTCGGGGAAGTGTCGCTGGACGACGTGGAGCAGTGGACAGACGCGATGGGCATAGTCAATAACTGGCGGGCTTCGCATCACTTCCCACTAAACACCTTCCAAGTTACTCTCCGCGATAGGGCGCGACGTATTGATCCACGTGCCGTAGTGACTCAGCGCCTCAAGCGCGTCCCATCGGTCACCAAAAAGTTGCAGCGATTTAAGTCAATGAGCCTTGCACGAATGCAAGACATCGGCGGTTGTCGGGCCATCGTTGGGACGCCGGCACAAGTTCTTGCGCTTCGGGACGTCTATCTAAACAGCAGCGCACGACACATCCAGACGAACATTAAGGATTACATCGACAGTCCGCAGGACACAGGCTATCGTGGGATTCATCTCGTCTACCGTTACACAAGTGATCGGGCAACGACATACAACAACCATCTGATCGAGGTACAACTGCGATCAAAGCTTCAGCACGCTTGGGCTACTGGCGTGGAGACGGTTGGGATGATGCTTGGTCAGGCGTTGAAGTCGAATGAGGGTGAGCAGGACGTGCTGGCGTTTTTCAAACTTGCAAGCTGGGCTTTCGCTTATCGCGAAGGAACGCCCGTGCCGGAAGGAACAGCGCCTCAAGAGGAGTTGCTTGAACAGCTATGCGATATGGAAGACCGCCTTCACGTGTTACGCCGGCTTGATCACTATCGGCACGCCATAGCGTACGTTGATGAAGGTGCGCTCGCAGAGGCCCGTTACTACTACTATTTGATGGTGTTTTCGCCAGACAAGAATCAAATCCAGATCACGGGGTATGCGAAAGACGCGTTCGATAGGGCGACCTCCGATTATGCGGAGCAAGAGAAACGGCTGAAATCAGAAAAGCTTGACGCTGTCCTAGTGGCCGCTGAGTCGATGGCGACGCTCCGCACCGCGTATCCCAACTACTTTGGCGATACGGAACACTTCATCAAGCAGATGCGGAAAGTGCTCGCCCGGCAATAACATGCTCGGTGGAGCTTCCCTACCGCAAACAGGTCCAGCAAGATAAGTCAGAGTATCATTCCGCATCTTAGTGCCGCGATAACACAAATGAGACGCGTCGAAAAGGTCCAACAACACGAGCTACGCTTTTGCCGGGTTTATAAAGAAGAGCTTCAAGAGGTTATCGACCTGATGACCGTCAATGGCGAGAAGCCTACGCTCGAAAGCGGTGATTACGAATTTGACTCCGTCGAAGAGCTATTTAGCTACCTAGGTGAGGACGGCAACGACAAGATCGACATCAGTAGACGGCAACCTGCGATAGATCTGACGAGCAGTGGCTACAAATCGGCCACGATCCGTTGCCTCGGTTCAGATGATGTCAGCCTTGCGCTGTTTCAACGCGTCGTCAACGCCCTGCGCCACTGCGAACGTCGAACTCCGCTGCGTGCGCAACCTTGGTCAGTTGGGGTGACAACGGCGCTTACATTTGTAGGGATATACAACGCGCAGCACCATCTGGGAAGCTGGATTGCTGCCCCTTATGTTGGCCTAGCCGTTATCTCGGCTGGCTTGACAGTGTGGTTGTTCAAGGTGCAAGGGCGCCGGGACACGCTTTTCTTTGGCGTGAGTCGAAGCGCTCAAAAGTCCTTCTGGCAGCGTAAACGCGACGACATCCTTGTCGCGGTCATTTCTGCGTTTCTTGGTGGCATTTTGGGCGTGATCGGCACTCTTTTGACGCAAGCTCTCAGCAAGTAACGAGTCTACTGTCGTACGATGGCCGAGGCAGACCCGTCGAACCGTCTCTGAGCGAAGAAGCACTGGTACGCGGCGAAGCCGTGCTTCACTGAATCGCACATTAGCTTAGGTATACGTGAAAGATCGGAAGGACGCTCAGAGCTTCGTTGATGCGCTGATGGCTACGAAGGCTGTTTCGCCATTAGGCTAGCAGACCGCTTCCGAATGGTTTCAGTTCCCTAGCTTACGCCATCGGTCTTAAGCAAATTCGACTTAAACGTTGTTTGCTATGATTCCGCACACACCTTTTCGCGTTTGGAATTTACTCGGATGAGCGACACTCCACAATCACCAAGTACGCCGATTTCCGCGAGTTCGTCAGCGCCACTCGCGGCCATACCGCCAATGCCGGTTCGCCTCCGCACCTCTGGCAAGGACATCATAGCCTCCGGAACCGCTATTACCTTCCACAACGACAACCTAGAAGTACACATCGCTCAATTCGTCTTCATCTTCAACTTCATCAATGAGGGTACGGAGCAAAAGATCAACTTCCGGAGTGAAGGCCCAACAAGGCTCGTGATCGAATTGTTCAACTTTAATAGCTCACTAGGTACAGGCTCATCGTCACCCGTTAAACTAGGTACGCTGGTCAACCGCGAACTCTTTCTTACCTTCGTGGTTACGTCCTTTTCCCCAAGTGCCAGCAAAGTTGTTCATTACACGTTCATGCTCGGAGAGCCTGCATGATCGAAGGAAACATTGCGCCGCCTGTGGCAGACGAAACGGCAAATCGCCACGTCAAGGCAGATAAACTTGAACCGGTCGCCGGAGAACTAACAAAGCTGATCGGGTCAGGCGAGAATGCCCAGAACTCCATCGTTTATCGCACGGTCGGATGGAGCTTTTCGGCTGCAACATTCTTCAGCGTTTTAGCGTTCGGCTACGCCGCCTACAAGGGGACCGGCGACGCAGTGGAAACGGTGAAAACTGTATGGGCTGTTTTTATCCCGATCATTACTCTATCGCTCGGCTACGTATTTGGTCGAGCTTCGGGCTGACGGCTAGGCGAGCTGAAGACATTGTTAGCGGAACCGCGCAGCGTACCAATTCTGTACCAACGCGGGTCGATAATGCACCTTTCATCACCCGCAAGGCCCTGCTGTACAATGGCCAAACCGATTGCAGTCGCCTTGAAGCGGCGATGACAGGTTTGATACGACGGATATTTGCGCGGCATCGCGGACCAGGTGGCGCCGCTATAAATCACCCAGAGCACGCCGTTGAGCACGGAGCGGGTATTGGCAAGCGGACGGCCACGCAATTCGGAACGTGGACGCAGTTCCGGCAACAGCGGCGCGACGCGCTGCCATTCTTCGTCGGTAATATCGCGATAGGGGGTCATGGGATCTCCATTCATCAAAGGTAACTTCGACGATATAGAGTCCCTCCACTACCGAATATCAGACCAGTCCGAATCTTGAAAATGCACTGCTGGCCGCTGCCGTAAGGGTCGGAGCGCAATGCCCTATCCCAAACCAGCACGCGCACAAGCAGAAAGTTGTTCAGGTCAGCGATGTATCGACGATACGTCGCGGTGTATCCAGATATTCCTGCGACTGCATTTCGACGATACGCGACACCGTACGCGTGAACTCGTTGGCCATCGGCCCTTCCGTGTAGAGTTCCTCGGGCGGCACGGCGGCCGACATCAGCAGCTTGACCTTGTGATCGTAGAACACGTCGATCAACCACGTGAAACGCCGCGCTTCGGACTGCATACGAGGCGTCATCTGCGGGATGCCGGAAAGAATCACCGCGTGGAAGCGGCTCGCCAGTTCGAGATAATCGTTCTGCGAGCGCGGGCCGCCGCATAGCGTCGCGAAGTCGAACCAGACTACACCGTCGGCGCGGCGCAGCGCCTTCAGTTCGCGCTTCTCGATACGCAGCAGCGGGCTTTCGTCGGGCACGGCGGCGAGCCTGCCGAATGCGTCGCGCAACGCCTTGTCCGAAGCCGCGCCGAGCGGTGTGTGATACACCTCGACCTGCGACAGCGTACGGCGACGATAATCGATACCCGCATCGACGTTGATCACGTCGAGCTTGCTCTTGATCAGTTCGATGGCGGGCAGCAGACGGTCGCGATGCAAACCATCGGGATACAGCAGATCGGGATCGTAGTTGGACGTCATCACGAACTGCACGCCGTTTGAAAACAGCCGGTCGAGCAAGCGATACAGAATCATCGCGTCCGCGATATCGGACACGTGAAATTCGTCGAAACAGATCAGCCGGTAACGTTTCGCGATGCGCCGCGCGAGTTCGTCGAGCGGATCGGCCTGCCCTTTCAGTTCTTCGAGTTCGCGATGCACTTCCCGCATGAACTCGTGGAAATGCAGACGCGTCTTACGCACCAGCGGCACGACTGCGTAAAAGCTGTCCATCAGGAAGCTCTTTCCGCGCCCCACGCCGCCCCACATATAGACGCCCTTAGGCAGATCCGGATGCATGATCAGCTTCATAAAGGCGTTCGGACGACGCGCCTTGTACGCAGCCCATTCTTCATAGCACCGCTGCAGACGATCGACGGCCGCGCGTTGCGCCGGATCGGATTGATATCCCCGTGTCTGCAGTTCCTGTTCGTAGTATTCGGTGACGTTAATTTCGTGAGGCAGCAATGAAGAAGGCGGGAGGGATTCAACCCACCCGCCTTCGTCGTGTTTCGCGTTCAGCCCGAATCAGATTCGGGCAGATGCGTCTTACATGTTCAGCGCGCGCTTGTCGACGGCGAGCGCCGCTTCACGCATCACTTCAGACAGCGACGGGTGCGGATGGCAGATACGGCCGAGGTCTTCCGACGCAGCCTTGAACTCCATCGCGACAACCGCTTCGGCGATCAGATCCGACGCATTCGCCGAGATGATGTGCACGCCGAGCAGTTCGTCCGTCTTCGCGTCGGCGATCATCTTGACGAAACCGTCCGCCTTGTTGATGCCGAGCGCGCGACCGTTGGCCATGAACGGGAACTGGCCCGTCTTGACTTCGCGGCCTTCCGCCTTGAGTTGCTGTTCCGTCTTGCCGACCCACGCGATTTCCGGTTCCGTGTAGATCACCCACGGCACGCAGTTGTAATCGATGTGCGGCTTCTGGCCGTCGATCACTTCCGCGACCAGCACGCCTTCGTCTTCCGCCTTGTGCGCGAGCATCGGGCCACGCACCACGTCGCCGATTGCGTACACGTTCGGCACCGACGTCGCGCAGTGGTCGTCGACGTCGATGAAACCGCGCTCGTTCGCCTTCAGGCCGATGGCTTCGAGGCCGAGGTTATCCGTGTTCGGCACGCGGCCGATCGACACGATCAGGCGGTCGGCGTCGAGCGTCTGCGCGTTGCCGTCCTTGTCCGTGTACGAGATCGACACGCTGTTGTCGGTCGTCTTGACTTCGCCGACCTTCACGCCGACGTGAATGTCGAGGCCCTGCTTCTTGAACTGCTTGGCGGCTTCCTTCGCGAGCGCCTGGTCAGCGGCACCGAGGAATTCGGGCAGCGCTTCCAGCACCGTCACTTCGGCACCCAGACGGCGCCACACCGAGCCGAGTTCCAGGCCGATCACGCCGGCGCCGATCACGGCGAGCTTCTTCGGCACTTCGGTGAACGACAGCGCGCCTTCGTTGTCCGCAACGATCTTGTTGTCGACAGGAACGTTCGGCAGGTGACGTGCCTTCGAGCCCGTCGCGATGATCACGTTCTTCGCCGGGACCACTTCCGTTTCGCCTTCGCCCGAGACTTCGATCTGCACGCCGGCGTCCGTCTTGCCCGTGAACTTGCCGTGGCCCTTGAGCCACGTGATCTTGTTCTTGCGGAACAGGAACACGATGCCCTTCGTCATTTTCTCGACGATGCCTTCCTTGCGGGCCAGCATCTTCGCGATATCGACCTGCACGTTTTCCACGCTGATGCCGTGGTCTGCGAGGTGATGTTGCGCGTTCTCGAACTCTTCCGACGATGCGAGCAGCGCCTTCGAAGGAATGCAACCGACGTTCAGGCAGGTGCCGCCGAGCTTCAGCGCGCCGGCCGGGTTCTTCCACTTTTCGATACAGGCAACCGTCTTGCCGAGCTGCGCAGCGCGAATGGCCGCGATATAGCCGCCGGGACCGGCACCGATCACGACGACGTCAAATTCTTTGGACATGACTATCCTTTTTGGCTAGCCGACGCGGCCGCGCTTCGCGGCGCACGTGGCTTCAGATACTGCGGAAATGCGAGAAACACCCGATGCATATATCGCGACCGCGGCTTGAACTTTCAAGCCGCCGTGCGGGATGCATTACAGGTCGAGCAGCAGACGGGCCGGATCTTCCAGCGCGTCCTTCATCGCGACCAGCGACAGCACCGCTTCGCGGCCGTCGATGATACGGTGGTCGTACGACAGCGCCAGATAGTTCATCGGGCGGATCACGATCTGGCCGTTTTCGACCACAGCGCGTTCCTTCGTGGCGTGCACGCCGAGAATGGCCGACTGCGGCGGGTTGATGATCGGCGTCGACAGCATCGAGCCGAACACACCACCGTTCGAGATCGAGAACGTACCGCCCGTCATGTCTTCGATCGACAGCTTGCCGTCCTTCGCCTTCTGGCCGAATTCAGCAATCTTCTTTTCGATGTCCGCAAGGCTCATCTGGTCGGCGTTGCGCAGGATCGGCACCACCAGACCGCGCGGCGAGCCGACAGCGATACCGATGTCGAAGTAGCCGTGATAGACGATGTCGTTACCGTCGATCGACGCGTTCACCAGCGGGAACTTCTTCAGCGCGTGCACAGCCGCCTTGACGAAGAACGACATGAAGCCGAGCTTCACGCCATGTTCCTTCTCGAACCGGTCCTTGTACTTGTTGCGCAGATCCATGACCGGCGCCATGTTCACTTCGTTGAACGTCGTGAGGATGGCGTTGGTTTGCTGCGACTCGAGCAGACGCTCGGCGATACGCGCACGCAGACGCGACATCGGCACGCGTTGTTCCGGACGGTCCTTCAGCCATTGATCAGCCGATGCCGGTGCGCTCACTTGCGGCAGCGACGGCTTGGCAGCCTTCGGTGCAGCCGCAGGCGCGGCAGCCGGAGCCTTGGCAGCCGGTGCGCCAGCAGCAACTGCGTCCTGCTTCGTCACGCGGCCATCGCGGCCCGTGCCGGCGACGTCGCCAGCAGCGACGCCCTTTTCTGCCAGAATCTTCGTTGCAGCGGGCGAAGCAACGGTGCTTGCACCTGCCACAGCGGCGGCTTGCGCCGGCGCGGCTGCGGCTGCCGGCTCAGCTTGCGGAGCGGGCTTGACTTCGGCTTCGACAGCCGCTGCACCCGGCTTGCCTTCCGTGTCGATCTTGGCGATCACTTCGTCGGCGACGACGATGTCACCGTCGTTCTTGATGACTTGCGCGAGCACGCCAGCCGACGGTGCCGGCACTTCGAGCACGACCTTGTCGGTTTCGATTTCGATCAGGATTTCGTCTTGAGCGACAGCCTCACCGGGCTTCTTCTTCCACTGCAGCATGGTCGCTTCCGAAACCGACTCGGACAGCTGGGGGACCTTGACTTCTACAATAGCCATTTGATTTCTCTGAATACGTATCGGATGACAACGAACCTTGTGCGAGCCGCGTCCGATATTTGCGCGTTGAAACGCGCTTACATGGGATGGTTCAGACGCGGGGCGGGAAAGCGCTCAGCGCTTTCCCGGTTCGCTCTCTGTGGTTATTTAACGATGGACGCGCCTTTCAGACGGCCAAACGCGCCTTCGATCAGCGCCTTCTGCTGCTCGTAGTGCTTCGCGTAGTAGCCGACAGCGGGCGATGCCGAAGCCGGACGGCCGCTGTATGCCAGCTTCTGTCCTTCCTTCATGCCTTCGCGCAGGTGATGTTCGATGTAGAACCACGGGCCCTGATTCTGCGGCTCGTCCTGCACCCACACCCCTTCGGTTGCGTTGTCGTACTTCTTCAGTTCGGCTTCGAACTGCTTGTGCGCGAACGGATAGAGCTGTTCGATACGCACGATCGCGACGTCCTGCGCCTTCGCTTCGCGGCGATGCGCGACGATGTCGTAATACACGCGGCCCGAGCAGACGATCACGCGCTTGACCTTCTTCGCGTCGATCGCATCGTCCACTTCGCCGATGACCGGCTGGAACGAGCCCTTCGCGAGTTCCGACAGATCCGACACGGCTTCCTTGTGACGCAGCAGCGACTTCGGCGTGAAGACGACGAGCGGCTTGCGGAACAGGCGGATCATCTGGCGGCGCAGCAGGTGGAAAATCTGCGCCGGCGTGGTCGGCTGAACGACCTGCATGTTGTGGTCAGCACACAGCTGCAGGAAGCGCTCGATACGTGCCGACGAGTGCTCCGGACCTTGACCTTCGTAGCCGTGCGGCAGCAGCATCGTCAGGCCCGACACGCGGCCCCACTTCACTTCGCCCGACGAGATGAACTGGTCGATCACGACCTGCGCGCCGTTCACGAAGTCGCCGAACTGCGCTTCCCACGCGACGAACGTGTTCGGCTCTGCCGTCGAGTAACCGTATTCGAAACCGAGCACGGCTTCTTCCGACAGCACCGAGTCGATCACCGTGAACTTCGCCTGACCTTCAGCGATGTTCTGCAGCGGCACGTACGTGCCGTCGTTCCAGCGTTCGCGGTTCTGATCGTGCAGCACAGCGTGACGGTGCGTGAACGTGCCACGGCCCGAGTCCTGACCCGTCAGACGCACGGCGTAGCCCGAAGCCACCAGCGATGCGAATGCCAGGTGCTCGCCCATGCCCCAGTCGAGCGGCGCTTCGCCACGGCCCATTGCACGGCGGTCGTTGATCACGCGCTCGACGAGCGGGTGAACCTTGAAGCCTTCGGGAACCGTCGTGACGCGCTCGGCCAGACGCTTGAGTTCGGCGAGCGGCACTGCCGTGTCAGCCGAATCCGTCCACTTGCGGTTCAGGAACGGAACCCAGTCGACTGCGTACTTGCTCTTGTAGTTCGACAGAACCGGGTCGACCGTGTGGTGACCTTCGTCCATCGCCTTGCGGAACGCCTTGATGAATTCGTCGCCTTCTTCGGCCGTGATGACGCCTTGCTGCACCAGCTTTTCAGCGTACAGCGCGCGCGTGCCCGGGTGCTTGGCGATCGTCTTGTACATCAGCGGCTGCGTGACAGCCGGCGTGTCCTGCTCGTTGTGACCCAGCTTGCGGAAGCAGATGATGTCGATCACGACATCCTTGTGGAACTGCATGCGGAAGTCGATGGCCATTTGCGTAGCCAGCACGACCGCTTCCGGATCGTCACCATTCACGTGCAGCACAGGCGCTTCGATCATCTTCACCACGTCCGAGCAGTACAGCGTCGAGCGCGCATCGCGCGGGTCCGACGTCGTGAAGCCGATCTGGTTGTTGATGACGATGTGCAGCGTGCCGTGCGTGCCGTAACCACGCGTTTGCGCGAGGTTCAGCGTTTCCATCACGACGCCCTGGCCTGCGAAGGCGGCATCGCCGTGGATCTGCACCGGCAGCACTTGCAAGCCGTTCTCGTCGCCGCGACGGTCCATACGGGCCTTCGCCGAACCTTCGACCACCGGGTTGACGATTTCGAGGTGCGACGGGTTGAACGCGAGCGACAGGTGAACCGGGCCGCCTTCCGTCGCGACATCCGACGAGAAGCCCTTGTGATACTTGACGTCGCCTGCGGGCAGATCGTCGACGTGCTTGCCTTCGAATTCGGCGAACAGGTCAGCGGGCATCTTGCCCAGCGTGTTGACCAGCACGTTCAGACGGCCGCGGTGCGCCATGCCGATGACGATTTCCTGCACGCCGCTCTTGCCTGCGTGGTGCACGACTTCGTCCATCGACGCGATAAAGCTTTCGCCGCCTTCCAGCGAGAAACGCTTCTGACCGACGTACTTGGTGTGCAGGAAGCGCTCGAGGCCTTCTGCTGCCGTCAGACGGTTCAGGATGTGCTTCTTCTTGTCGTTCGAGAAGTTCGGCGTCGAACGGATCGATTCGAGTTTCTCTTTCCACCAGCGCTTCTGTTCCGGATCGCTGAGGTACATGTACTCGGCGCCGATGGTGCCGCAGTACGTGTCGCGCAACGCCTTGACGATATCCCGCAGCGAAGCCTGTTCGAAACCGAAGTACAGGTTGTTCGTGTTGAACGTCTGGTCCATGTCGGCTTCGGTGAAGTCGTAGAACGCAGGTTCAAGTTCGGGGATAGCGGGACGTTCGCGGCGCTTCAGGGGATCGAGGTTGGCCCATTGCGAGCCGAGGAAGCGATATGCGCCGATGAGGGACTGCACATAAACCTGCTTGCGCGCGGTGGTGAGATCTTCACCGCCTGCGCCCGAACGCGGCAGGAAGGCATTGGCCTTTGCGCGTTGAGCAAACGATTCGACGATCGGGCCGTGAGCCACGTCGTTGGCAGCGGTGCCATCCGATGCAGGGACGTTCTGCAGTGCGTCGAAATAGTTGCGCCAGGTCTCGGGCACTGACGCCGGATTGTCGAGATATGCTTCGTACAACTCTTCTACGTACGGAGCATTGCCGCCGAACAGATACGAGTTCGACTGGAATTGCTTCATCATTTTACGCTCACCTTTCTTCGAGCTTCTCGAGAAATAGCGGGTTACTGAACCTTCCGCGACACGGCCTGACCGTTTAGCGGATTGCGATAATCAAGTCTTGCTTGGAAGGACCTAAAACTTGCACTCGCGGGAGCATATCACATAACCCATAGTTGACATAGGACAGTTCCCTATTGCAAACCCCGTGGTACGGGGCTTTGCGGCAAGTTTTATGCTTGCCGCAACAGTGTTTGCGGCACCGTGGACGATTACTTTAGGCGCTTATCGGGCGCCTTGCAGCGAAGCGCGCAAAAACGTCGTGAAACGGCAATGACGCAATGCAAAAAGCCGCCCGAGGGCGGCTTTTTGTTGAGACTCTCGCAAGACATCGCGCGATCAGTCGACAGCGGCTTCGCGGCTTGCGCGGCGACGCTCGTGTTCCTTCAGATAGCGCTTGCGCAGACGGATGCTTTGCGGCGTGACTTCGACCAGTTCGTCGTCGTCGATGAATTCGACTGCGTATTCGAGCGACATCTGGACGGGCGGAACCAGACGCACGGCTTCATCCGTACCCGATGCACGCACGTTGGTCAGCTGCTTGCCCTTGATCGGGTTCACGACGAGGTCGTTGTCACGGCTGTGAATGCCGATGATCATGCCTTCATACAGCGCGTCGCCCGGCTTCACGAACATGCGACCGCGATCCTGCAGCTTCCACAGTGCGTAGGCAACGGCCGCGCCGTCGTCCTGCGAGATCAGCACGCCATTGCGGCGCTCACCGAGCGAACCTTCCTTGAGCGGCAAGTATTCGTCGAACACGTGGCTCATCAGACCCGTGCCGCGCGTGAGCGTCATGAACTCGCCCTGGAAGCCGATCAGGCCACGCGCGGGAATGCGGTACTCAAGACGCGTACGGCCACGGCCGTCCGACGCCATGTCGAGCATTTCGCCCTTGCGGCGACCGAGTTCTTCCATCACGCCGCCCTGGTGACCGTCTTCGACGTCGACCGTCAGCAGTTCGTACGGCTCGTGCTTCACGCCGTCGACTTCGTGCAGCACCACGCGCGGACGCGACACGGCCAGCTCGTAGCCTTCACGACGCATGTTCTCAACAAGAATGGTCAGGTGCAGTTCGCCGCGGCCCGACACTTCGAACACGGTTTCGTCGCCGGTGTCTTTCACGCGCAGCGCGACGTTGTGGTTCAGCTCCTTCATCAGACGGTCGCGGATCTGGCGGCTCGTCACGAACTTGCCTTCCTTGCCAGCCAGCGGCGACGAGTTGACGAGGAAGTTCATCGTCAGCGTCGGTTCGTCGACGGTGATCATCGGCAGCGCTTCGGGCGCTTCCGGCGCGCAGATCGTCGCGCCGATACCGACTTCTTCGATACCGTTGATCAGCACGATGTCGCCGGCTTCAGCTTCGGCAACCTGCACGCGCTCCCGACCTTCGAACGACAGCACCTGGTTGATCTTGCGGTTCAGGGTTTCACCATCCGGACCGAACCGCAGCACAACCGGCTGACCCGGCTTGATACGGCCACGCGTGATACGGCCTACGCCGATACGACCAACGTACGTCGAATAGTCGAGCGACGTGATCTGCAGCTGCAGCGGACCGTCCGGATCAGCCGGACGAACCGGCACGTGTTCCAGAATCGCTTCGAACAGCGGACGCATGTCGCCTTCGCGCACGCTCGGATCGAGACCGGCGTAGCCGTTCAGGCCCGATGCGTAGACGATCGGGAAATCGAGCTGGTCTTCCGTTGCGCCGAGCTTGTCGAACAGGTCGAACGTCTGGTTGATCACCCAGTCGATACGCGCGCCCGGACGGTCGATCTTGTTGACCACGACGATCGGCTTCAGACCCAGCGCGAGCGCCTTCTTCGTCACGAAGCGGGTTTGCGGCATCGGGCCTTCGACGGCGTCGACCAGCAGCAGCACGGAGTCGACCATCGACAGCACGCGCTCTACTTCACCGCCGAAGTCGGCGTGGCCCGGGGTGTCGACGATGTTGATGTGCGTGCCTTCATACTGCACGGCGCAGTTCTTGGCGAGAATGGTAATGCCACGCTCTTTTTCGATGTCGTTCGAGTCCATCACGCGTTCAGCGACCTGCTGGTTTTCGCGGAAGGTGCCGGACTGGCGGAGCAGCTGGTCGACGAGCGTGGTCTTGCCGTGGTCGACGTGAGCGATGATGGCGATGTTGCGGAGAGCGCGGGACATAGGAACCTGGAGACGCTGGGATACATGTGGAGTGCGCCACCTGCCCAGCTACCTTCGCCAAGCCCAAAGCGCACTTTTGGGAACCAATAAGTATAGCACGGACGGGTGACGCTTTTCTGGTATTCCCTGATACCGTGCTTCACCGTCTCGATAAAACGACGCTCGCACCTCGTCCACCCCCCTTCCAGCCGCCCCTACCGGCACTTTCTTACCGTGCAAGATAGATCGTTGCCTAAGCTGTAATAACGCTTGCCGAGTCAATTAATCGACTCTACAATCGTGCATAGTCAATCATTGCATTCGCATGAGAATCATGTCCGAACCCACCCAAACGCCATCGCCCGAGGTTAGCGAATACCAGTTGGGCGAGAGCGTCGGCTATCTGATTTCGCGCGTGAAGTCGACCATGTCGCACCTCGTGACGCAGCGCACCATGGCCGAGCTCGGCATCACCAGCCAGCAGGCCAGCGTCCTGTTCATGGTCGCCAGCGGCAAATGCCTGCTGGCCGCCGAACTGGCCCGCGAATACGGCAGCGACGCCAGCGCCGTCACGCGCCTGATCGCCCGGCTCGAGAAGCGCGGCCTGCTCACGCGGGTGCGCAGCGCCGAAGACCGGCGCGCCGTACGGCTCGCGCTCACGGCCGAAGGCCACGCCATTGCCGCGCGCATGCCGGCTGTTTTCACCAGCGTGACCGACAGATTGCTATCCGGTTTTTCGCCTGAGGAAACGGGGTTCCTCAAGAGTCTTCTGAGACGCGTGCTCGCCAATAGCTGCGAAGCGATGGGCGAAACCCGTGACTCGGCAAGCAATACCGATAGTAAATCGTAAGAAATTAGTTGCAGTGTCCATTAAAGAACAATGTCATTACACGCAAAGAGTCGAGCGATGAAATTCCTTTCCAGGCCCGCGCCAGCCTCATCGCGCCGGGCGGCCGTGGCCGCGGCCGTGGCGGCGTTCGCCCTCGCCGGCTGCGCGAACTACTTCGATCTCAAGGACGACAAGCAGATTGCGCAAGTCTCGCAGTTCGACGCGTCGCAAAGCCTGCCCGCCCAGGGCGGCCAGTGGCCGACGCTCGACTGGTCCAGCCAGTTCGGCGACCCGCAGTTGCCCAAGCTGATCGCCGAGGCGCTCGAAGGCAGCCCGTCGATCGCGCAGGCGCAGGCGCGTATCGCCAAGGCGTCGTCCTATATCGAATCGTCGAAATCGGCGCTGTATCCGAAGGTCGAAGGCAGCTATTCCTGGACGCGTGAACTGTATTCCGCCAACGCCCTGTTCCCGCCGCCGTACGGTGGCACGTGGTACAGCGAGAACAATGTGCTCGCCAGTGCATCGTGGGATCTCGATCTGTGGGGTAAGAACCGTCAACGGCTCGGCCAGGCTGTGTCGCAGGAAAAAGCGGCCGAAGCGGACATGCAGCAGGCGCGCGTGACGCTGGCTACATCCGTGGCGCGCACCTACAACACGCTCGCGCAGCTTTACGCGCTGCGTGACATTGCCGATCGCGAAATCAAGAACCGCCAGACCGTCGGCGTGATCACGAACGACCGCGTGCGAGCCGGCCTCGACACCAACGTCGAGCGTCAGACCTCCAACGGCAACATCGCGACGAGCCAGTCGAACCTCACGGAACTCGACGGCCAGATCATGACCACGCGCTACGAACTCGCCGCGCTGCTCGGCAAGGGGCCGGACCGCGGCGTGCAGATTGCCAAGCCGGTGTTCAATCCGGGCGGCGCCGTGTCGCTGCCCGACAACGTGCCCGCCGATCTCGTCTCGCGCCGCCCCGACATCGTCGCCGCGCGCTGGCAGGTCGAAGCCGCGATGCACGACGTGAAGGAAGCCAAGGCCGAGTTCTTCCCCGACGTGAACCTCGCCGCCGGCTTCGGCTTCGCTGCGTTCGGCTGGGGCAAATTCCTGACCTCGTCGAGCCGCCAGATCCAGTTCGGTCCGGCCATCCACCTGCCCATCTTCGACGCCGGCGCGCTGCGCTCGCAGTTGAAGGGCCGCTACGCGGACTTCGATCTTTACGTCGCGAACTACAACCAGACGCTGATCAACGCGCTGTCGGACGTCGCCACGCAGATCACGTCGATCCGCTCGCTCGACAACCAGTCGGGCGATGCGCAACGCGCGCTCGACGCGTCGACGAAAGCGTACGAGCTTGCTGTGATCCGCTACAAGGCGGGCCTGTCGCCGCAGTTGCAGGTGCTGACAGCCGACCAGAACCGCCTTGCCGCCGAACAGACCGTGACCAATCTGAAGATGCGCCGGCGCGATCTGCAATTCGCGCTGATCAAGGCGCTCGGCGGCGGTTTCGACGCGACGCAAACGGGCCTCATCGTGCCGACGGATGCACCTGCATCGTCGGCAGCGGCAGCGCACGCGGCGAACTGAACGCGCAAAAACACACGCACACCCGATTGCGATCCGAATAAACGATACAGACTGACAGAATCCGGAGCATATCCATGAGCACGCCCCAACAACCCGCGAACGCGCAGCCGGCCAGCAACGGCAAACGCAAGCGCATGATGACGCTGCTGGTCATCGTGATCCTGATTGCCGCGATTGCTTACGGCCTCTACTACTTCCTGGTGGCGCGCTTCCACGAAGAAACCGACGACGCCTATGTGAACGGCAACGTCGTGCAGATCACGCCGCAGGTCACGGGCACCGTGGTCGCCGTGAACGCGGACGACACGCAGACCGTCAAGATGGGCGATCCGCTCGTCCTGCTCGATCCTGCCGATTCGCGCATCGCGCTGCAATCGGCGGAAGCGAATCTCGGCCAGGTCGTGCGCCAGGTGCGCGGCCTTTACGCCGACGACAGCCAGTATCAGGCACAAGTCGCCGTGCGTCAGGCCGATCTGTCGCGCGCGCAGGACGATCTGAAGCGCCGCATGCTGGTCGCGCAGACGGGTGCCGTGTCGCAGGAAGAAATCTCGCACGCACGCGACGCAGTGAAGAGCGCGCAAGCCGCCGTCGATGCGGCCCAGCAGCAACTCGCATCGAACCGTGCGCTGACGGCCAACACCACGATTGCCAGTCATCCGAACGTGCAGGCAGCCGCCGCCAAGGTTCGCGACGCCTACCTGAACAACGCGCGCAACACGCTGCCCGCGCCTGTCACGGGTTATGTCGCGAAGCGCTCGGTGCAGGTCGGCCAGCGGGTCGCGCCGGGCAATCCGCTGATGGCGATCGTGCCGCTGAATGGCGTGTGGGTCGACGCGAACTTCAAGGAAGTGCAGCTGAAGCATATGCGCATCGGCCAGCCGGTCGAACTGACGGCCGACGTGTACGGTTCGTCGGTGAAGTATCAGGGCAAGGTGGTCGGCTTCTCAGCGGGCACGGGTTCGGCGTTCTCGCTGCTGCCCGCG
This sequence comes from Paraburkholderia sp. C35, assembly GCF_003121405.1. Classification (GTDB taxonomy): domain Bacteria; phylum Pseudomonadota; class Gammaproteobacteria; order Burkholderiales; family Burkholderiaceae; genus Paraburkholderia. The sequence continues at coordinate 32,126 of NZ_QBUY01000028.1, forward strand.
CAGAACGCGACGGGTAACTGGATCAAGGTCGTGCAGCGTCTGCCCGTGCGTATCGCGCTCGATCCGCAGGAACTGGAAAAGCATCCGCTGCGTATCGGCCTGTCGATGCAGGTCAACGTGACGATCAAGGACGATACGGGCGGCGAGCTCGGCAGTGCTGTCAACACCGTCTATCAGACCAACGTGTTCGACAAGTACGGCGACGAGGCCGACGCGGAAATCGCCCGCATCATCGCTGAAAATGCTGGCCCGAACGCAGGTCAGCCGCAGAAGGCGGCGTCCGGCTCGAAGGCTGCAGCCAGCTGATGTAAGCGGCTTCTTTCTGCTACGCATCGGCATCAGACAAGGTTCGAACAATAGATGGCTCAGTCTCAGGTGCAAGCCCCTCACCCGCCGCTCGAGGGCGCGCAACTGGTGATCGGCACCATCGCGGTGTCGCTCGCCGTTTTTATGAACGTGCTCGACACGTCGATTGCGAACGTGTCGATCCCGTCGATCTCCGGCGACCTCGGCGTATCGTCCGATCAGGGCACGTGGGTGATCACCTCGTTCGCGGTCGCGAACGCAATTTCGGTTCCTCTCACCGGCTGGCTCACGGATCGCATCGGTCAGGTGCGGCTGTTCATGGCGTCGATCGTGCTGTTCGTGATCTCGTCGTGGATGTGCGGCTTGTCGCCGAATCTGCCGTTCCTGCTCGCGTCGCGCGTGTTGCAGGGCGCGGTGGCCGGTCCGATGATTCCGCTGTCTCAGCCGCTGCTGCTCGCGAGTTATCCACGCGCGAAGGCGCCGATGGCGCTATCGATGTGGGCGATGACCACGCTGATTGCGCCCGTCGCCGGTCCGATTCTGGGCGGCTGGATCTCGGACAACATTTCGTGGCCGTGGATCTTCTACGTGAATATCCCGGTCGGGATTGTCGCGGCGCTTGCGACGTGGGCGATTTTCCGCAATCGCGATTCCGTCATCAAGAAGGCGCCGATCGATATGGTCGGTCTCGTGCTGCTGATCACGTGGGTCGGTTCGCTGCAGGTGATGCTCGACAAGGGCAAGGATCTCGACTGGTTTTCATCGACGACGATCATCGTATTGGCGCTCGTCGCCGTCATTGCGCTTGCGTTCTTTATCGTGTGGGAGCTGACGGACAAGCATCCCGTCGTGGATCTGTCGCTGTTCAAGCTGCGTAACTTCACGGGCGGCACGGTGGCGCTCGCGATCGGCTATGGGCTGTACTTCGGCAATCTGGTGTTGCTGCCGCTGTGGCTGCAAACCGACATCGGCTACACGGCAACGGATGCTGGTCTCGTCCTGGCGCCCGTGGGTGTGTTCGCGGTTATCTTGTCCCCGTTGACGGGCAAGATCCTGCCGCGCACGGATCCGCGCTACATCTCGACGGCGTCGTTTCTCGTGTTCGCGCTGGTGGTCTGGATGCGCTCGCGTTACACGACGGGCGTCGATACCTACTCGCTGATGCTGCCGACGTTGATTCAGGGCATCGGCATGGCCGGGTTCTTTATTCCGCTCGTGTCGATTACGTTGTCAGGATTGCCGAGCAATCGCATTCCGGCTGCGTCCGGTTTGTCGAACTTCGTGCGGATCATGTGCGGCGGCATCGGCACGTCGATCTTCGAAACTGCATGGGATCATCGATCGATTCTTCATCACGCGCAGCTGGTCGAGCATGCCAACGCGTACAACCCTGTGTTCGATCAATCGGTTACGCAGTTGGGGCAGCTTGGCTTGAATCAGTCGCAGGCGTATGGGCTCTTCAATTCGATGTCGACACAGCAGGCGGCGCAGCTTGGCGTGAACGATCTGTTCTATGTGTCGGCGGGGATTTTTGTCGCGCTGATCGCGTTGATCTGGATTACGCGGCCCGAGCGCGCCGGGAGTGGCGATTCGGCGGCGGCTGCGTCGGCGGCGCATTGAGGTTGTGGTGTGTGCCGCTGGCGGCTTCTCTGGCTAGCCAGCGTTAGCGTTTTTGCGCTGGCATTTGCGGCGAATCTTTGAAGCAGACTTTCGTTTCACGCGTTGCCCCTTTTGCTGGAGGCGACGCGTGAAGCACGAAAGCAAAGCGCGGCGGCCGCGCAAGATTGAAACACCGAGCAAACAGCGTTGCTCGCGCCAACCTCAACTCACGATCAAGCGCTCAGGCGCCAGCACACCCTCACCGACTCGGGCCACGCCAAGCAACTTGCCTTCGGCCGCATAAACCCGCGTGCGCTCAGCGCTCAGAACACTTTCATCGACGGAAAGATCAGCCAGCTTCAAGCGCTGTCCGTGCAAAAACCGCCGCGTAGCCTCGGCATCTAGCCGAACCAACGGAAACGTCGACAGCAACGCGTCTACAGGCTGAAGCCACGCGTCCCGCTCGCTTTCCGCCGCGTCCGACAACGCATCGAGCGTCACGGAATTGTCGAGCGTCAGCGCACCGACGCCAGTACGCCGCAGCATCACGAGATGCGCCCCGCAGCCGAGCGACTCGCCGATATCCTCGGCAAGCGTGCGCACATAGGTGCCCTTACTGCACGTGACGCGGAACGTCACATCCGGCAATTCACACGCAATCATCTCGAGCGCATGAATCGTGACGCGGCGCCCTTCGCGCTCGACTGTCTGACCGGCGCGCGCGTATTCGTACAACGGCTTGCCGTCACGCTTGAGCGCCGAATACATGGGCGGCACCTGCACGATCTCGCCGCGAAACCCGGCCAGCGCGCGTTCGACGGCGCCCTGATCGCAGGTCACATCGCGAGTTTCCAGCGCTTCGCCTTCGGCATCGCCCGTTGTCGTGCGAATACCCAAACGCATCGTCGCTTCGTAGGTCTTATCCGCTTCGAGCAGATCCTGCGAAAACTTCGTCGCTTCGCCAAAGCAGAGCGGCAAAAGTCCAGAAGCAAGCGGATCGAGCGTGCCTGTATGACCCGCTTTCTTCGCGAGATACAGCCGCTTGGCGCGAATCAGCGCGTCGTTACTGGACAGGCCAACCGGCTTATCCAGCAGCAACACACCATCCAGCGCGCGGCGCGGCACCTTGGGACGTTGATTCTGATTCATATGTGCGCGAGCCTCGACTGGCAATCAGTCGTCTTTCGCGCGCGAGGCGTTCGCCTCATCGATCAGGCGCGACATTTCTACCGCGCGCTCGATCGTCTTGTCGTAATGGAAATGCAGCGTCGGCACGGTATGGATGTGCAAACGCTTGAACAGCAGATTGTGCAGATGGCCCGCCGCGTGATTGAGGGCATCCTGCGTCTGCAGTGGATCGCCCGTCAGCGTCGTGAAATAGATCTTCGCGTGCGCGTAGTCAGGCGTCAGTTCGACGCTCTGAAACGTCACGATACCGATACGCGGGTCTTTGACCTCGCGGATCAATTCGGACAGATCGCGCTGAATCTGATCGGCGATCTGCACATTGCGATTGGGAGAAGTACGTTTCTTAGGCATGGTGAATCCGTGATCCAAACTACCGAATAGGCAAAGTGTTCGCGCATTCGGCGGCAGCGAGCCACGGACTCCAACGCAAACACCACAAACAATCGATGCAAAAAACAAAGGGGCGGGACCGGGCTTCAGCGCCCTGCCCCGCCCCTCATGCGCACAACGCCTGAATTACAGCGTACGCGCGACTTCCGTCACTTCGAAGACTTCGAACTGATCGCCTTCGACGATATCGTTGAAGTTCTTGACCGACATACCGCACTCGAAGCCCTGACGGACTTCCTTGACGTCATCCTTGAAGCGCTTGAGCGAATCGAGCTCGCCCGTGTGGATGACGACGTTGTTGCGCAGCACGCGCACCGACGACGACCGCTTGACCACACCGTCCGTGACCATACAGCCCGCCACCGAGCCGACCTTCGGCACCTTGAAGACCTGGCGCACTTCGACCATACCCGTGACGACTTCGCGCTTCTCCGGCGCCAGCATGCCCGACATCGCCGCCTTCACCTCATCCACTGCGTCATAGATGATGTTGTAGTAACGGATGTCGATGCCGTTCGTTTCTGCCAGCTTGCGCGCCTGTGCGTCAGCACGCGTGTTGAAGCCGATGATGACCGCCTTCGATGCCGTTGCCAGATTGACGTCCGACTCGCTGATGCCACCGACCGCGCTGTGCACGATCTGCACGCGCACTTCGTCGTTCGACAGCTTGAGCAGCGACTGCACCAGCGCTTCCTGCGAACCTTGCACGTCGGCCTTGACGATAAGCGGCAGGTACTGCACTTCGCCTTCGCCCATCTGCTCGAGCATGTTTTCCAGCTTCGCGGCTTGCTGCTTGGCCAGCTTGACGTCGCGGAACTTGCCCTGACGGAACAGTGCGACTTCACGCGCCTTGCGGTCGTCCGGCATGACGATGACTTCTTCGCCCGCCGCCGGCACTTCCGACAGACCCTGGATTTCGACCGGGATCGACGGTCCTGCCGACTTGGTCGGCTTGCCCGTTTCGTCGAGCATTGCACGCACGCGACCGTAGGCGCTGCCTGCCAGCACGACGTCGCCGCGATTCAGCGTACCCGACTGGACGAGGATCGTTGCAACCGGACCCTTACCCTTGTCGAGCTTCGCTTCGATCACGAGACCCTTGGCCGGCGCTTCGACAGGTGCCTTCAGTTCCAGCACTTCCGCCTGCAGCAGCACGTTTTCGAGCAGATCGTCGATACCCGCGCCCGTTTTGGCCGACACCGACACGAACGGCGAATCGCCACCGTATTCTTCCGGCACGACGCCTTCCGCGACGAGTTCCTGCTTCACGCGATCGGGATTGGCGTCCGGCTTGTCGATCTTGTTGATCGCGACGACGAGCGGCACGCCGCCAGCCTTGGCGTGCGAGATCGCTTCCTTCGTCTGCGGCATCACACCGTCATCCGCTGCGACGACCAGAATCACGATGTCGGTTGCCTTCGCACCGCGTGCACGCATCGCCGTGAACGCTTCGTGACCCGGCGTATCGAGGAACGTGATGACGCCGCGCGGCGTTTCGACGTGATACGCGCCGATGTGCTGCGTAATGCCGCCTGCTTCGCCCGCCGCAACCTTCGCGCGACGGATGTAGTCCAGCAGCGAGGTCTTGCCGTGGTCGACGTGACCCATGACCGTGACAACCGGCGGACGCGGCAGCAGCGGCGCGTCGGAGACTTCGCCTTCGACCAGCATCGCTTCCGGATCGTCCAGCTTCGCTGCAACGGCGTGATGGCCCAGCTCTTCGACGACGATCATCGCCGTTTCCTGGTCCAGCATCTGGTTAATCGTGACCATCTGGCCGAGCTTCATCATCACCTTGATGACTTCCGAAGCCTTCACCGCCATCTTGTGCGCGAGATCAGCCACCGTGATGGTTTCCGGCACGTGCACTTCACGCACGATCGGTTCGGTCGGTGCCTGGAAGGTCGTGGCGTCCTGATGCTTGCCACGGCCCTTCGGACCGCCGCGCCAGCCGCGATCGACGCCGCCGCTCGAGTCGCCGCGCGTCTTGATGCCGCGGCGCTTCGCTGCGTCGTCTTGCCAGCCGCCCTTGCCGCCAGCCTTCTTCTTGTCGGCACCCGGGCCCGACGGCTGTGCCGTCGCTGCCGGTTGCGCGGACGTTGCGGGTGCAGGCTTCTTCGCTGCCGGACGTGCCGATGTTTCGCCAGCCGGACGCGCCGGCTTGTGCAGCGTGCCCTTCGCTTCCGCGGGCTTCGGCGCTTCGACAGGCTTCGGTGCCGGTTCCGGCGCCTTGACCTGCGCCTTGCGCGGCGTATTCATCATTTCGCGGATCGCGCGTGCTTCGGCTTCTGCCTTAGCGCGGCGCTTCGCGATTTCTTCCTGTTCGAGGCGAGCCTTTTCGGCCTGCTCGCGAGCAGCGTCTTCAGCCTTCTTCGCTGCTTCACGTTGTGCAGCACGTTCCGCTGCCGCCTTCTCTTCGTCCTGCGATGCGCGCTCCTGCTGAGCCTGCTCGCGAGCCGCTGCTTCAGCCACCGCTGCTTCGCGCTTCTTCGCGGCTTCCTCTTCGGCGCGGCGACGCTCTGCTTCGGCGGCCTGCTCGCGTGCCTGACGCTCGGCTTCCTCAGCTGCGAGGCGCTCCTGGCGCTCCTTCAGCTCCAGAGCCTGCTTTTCAAGCAGTTCGGCTTCGTGACGCGCTTCTTCCTCGCGACGCTGAAGTTCGAGATCTTCCGCTGCGACCACATTGTTCGATGCTTCCGCGCCTTGCTCGACGGCTTCGTCACGGCGGACGAAGGTGCGCTTCTTGCGCACCTCGACCTGAATGGTGCGAGCCTTACCCGTCGCGTCGGACTGCTTGATTTCCGACGTATGCCGCTTGGTCAGCGTGATCTTGCGCTTGTCGGCATCGTTCGAGCCGTGTGACTTGCGCAAGTGGTCAAGCAGACGCGCCTTGTCCGTCTCGGACAGGGCATCGTCCTCACTCGCTTTCTGGACACCCGCTGCGTGCAGCTGCTCAAGCAGCACGCCGGCAGGCATCTTAAGTTCCGCGGCAAATTGGGCTACGTTGTTACTCGCCATTCATTCCTCTTAATGCAAGGACCAGTTCCTTGCGGTTAGCATCGGGTCATGCAGCCTCACGGCCGCGATCAGGTCAGTGGTTCATGGTCTTGGATCTCATTGAAACCAGTGTTCACGGGCCTTCATAATCAACGCCTTGGCGGCGTCTTCGTTCATGCCGGTCATTTCGACCAGCTCGTCGACAGCCAGCTCCGCCAGCTCGTCGCGCGTATGGATCTGATGTTCAGCCAGCTTCGCGAACAGCTCGTCGTCCATACCGTCGAGGCTCTTCAGGTCGAGTGCAACACCTTCGACCTTCTCCTCGTTTGCAATCGCCATCGTCAGCAGTGCGTCACGCGCGCGGTTACGCAGCTCGTGAACCGTGTCTTCGTCGAATGCTTCGATTTCGAGCATCTCGTTGAGCGGCACGTAAGCGATCTCTTCGAGACTCGTGAAACCTTCGTCGATCAGGATGTCGGCGACTTCTTCGTCGACATCGAGACGCGCCATGAACAGGTCGCGCAGGACACTACGTTCCTGGTTCTGCTTTTGCGCAGACTCGTCCGGCGTCATGATGTTGATCTGCCAGCCGGTCAGTTCGCTGGCAAGACGCACATTCTGGCCGCTGCGGCCGATAGCGACGGCCAGTTCGTTTTCGTCGACGACGACGTCCATCGAATGCTTTTCTTCATCGACGACGATCGACTGGACGGCTGCCGGCGCGAGCGCGCCGATCACAAACTGGGCGGGATCTTCCGACCATAGCACGATGTCGACGTTTTCGCCACCGAGCTCGTTGCGCACAGCCTGCACGCGCGAACCGCGAATGCCGACGCAGGTGCCGATCGGGTCGATGCGCTTGTCGTATGCGACCACGCCGATCTTCGCGCGCACGCCGGGGTCGCGTGCGGCTGCCTTGATTTCCAGCAGGCCCTGTTCGATTTCGGGCACTTCCATCTCGAACAGCTTCATCAGGAACTCGGGCGCAGTGCGCGACAGTTCGATCTGCGGACCGCGCGCGGTGCGATCGACCTTGCCGATATAGGCGCGCACACGGTCGCCGACGCGCAGGTTTTCCTTCGGAATCAGCTGGTCGCGGCGCAGCAGCGCTTCGACACGGCCTGATTCGACGATGAAGTTGCCCTTGTCGAGACGCTTGACGGTACCCGTCATGATGCTTTCGCCGCGTTCGAGGAAGTCGTTCAGGATCTGCTCGCGTTCCGCGTCGCGCACCTTCTGCAGGATCACCTGCTTGGCAGCCTGCGCGCCGATACGGCCGAATTCGATGGACGGAACGGGTTCTTCCAGGAAGTCGTCGATCTGCGCGTCAGCCTTCTGCTCACGCGCTTCGAACAGCAGGATCTCCTGATCCGGCTCCTGCAGCCCTGCTTCGTCCGGCACGACCTTCCAGCGGCGGAAGGTTTCGTGCTCGCCGCTTTCACGGTCGATATGGACGCGGATGTCCGCGTCTTCGTCGAAGAGTTTCTTGGATGCAGACGCGAGCGCTGCCTCGAGCGCGGCAAAAACCACGTCCTTGTCGACATTTTTCTCGCGTGCCAGCGCATCCACCAGCATCAACACTTCGCGACTCATTGTTTGCGGCTCCTAAAGTCAACTTTCGGAACGAGGCGTGCCTTGTCGATATCCGCGAGCGTGAAATCCAGCATCGCGGCGCCTTCCTTCCCTTCAAATTCCAGACCGATCGTTTCGCCCTCGGGAGCATGCAGGATGCCCCGGTACGATTTCCGTCCGTCCAATGGCTTTTTCAATGTGATGACCGCCTCGCTGCCCGCGAAGCGTTCGAAGTCCGCCAGTTTCTTCAGCGGGCGGTCGAGACCGGGCGACGATACTTCGAGCCGCTCGTAATCGATATTTTCGACCGTCAGTACGTGCTGGAGCTGACGGGTAACTTTTTCGCAGTCTTCGATGCCGATGCCGGCGGGCTGGTCGATATACACGCACAGCATGCCGCGCCCGGTGCGCTCGAGATCGACGAGCTCGTAGCCGAGGCCCACGACCGTGGTTTCAATCAGTTCCGTCAGTTGCACAGTGCTGCCCTCTAAGATGTTCGCGCTGCAAGCCTTTGCGAAACACCCGCGGGCTGCGCGCCAAGCCGGCGCACGTTCGTGCTACCCGAGATGCCGACCCACCAAAAACTAAGCGGCAAAAAAAAATGGGCGAAACGCCCATCATCTTATTGCCGGTGGTCGCACCTGAGCCGCACATGAAACCGCACGCCCAGTGACTTCGTGATTGTAGCCATTTTTCGCGATGAACGCAAACAGCCGACCGGCCGTCCACGCCCATTTGCGGGTGATTTCGCCACAATCAAGGCATGAAAACAGAGGTTTCCGGGCATTTCCGTCGACTGCCCGACGAGGGCTAAATCACGCGAGAGCTCCCTCAACGCAAACCGGAAAACAAACCGGGGCGCGAACGCCCCGGTCATTTCGATCACGCAATCGCTATGGGCGCATCAGCATCCCACGGCGATGTAGCGATCAGCGTCCGCGTGAACGGTTGCGCTGCGCGCCACCGCTGCGATTGCCGCCACCAGCGTTCGGATTGCCGCTCGCGCGATTGCCGTTACCCGCACGGTGGCCATTCGGCGCGCCGCCCGGCGAACGACCGCCGCTGCCGCTGCGCTTCGCATTGCTGCCGCCCGCTGCCGCACGGTTACCCGTGGGTGCGCGATTGCCGTCGGCATCGCGACCGCCGCGGCCGCCACGCGCTTCACCGCGATTGCCGTTGGTATTGCCGAAACCGCCACCAAGGCCCGAGTTCAGCGCGCCGAACGCGCCCGCACCCTTGCCGCCGCTGCGCCGGCCCTGACCGTTGTTGCCACGCGGTTGCTGCTGATCGAAACGGCCATGCGACATCAGCACCGGTTCGCGATTAATGAAGCCCATCGACGTCTGCATCGGATCCGGCTGACGACGCTCCGGCTCATTGCGCCGGCTACCCTTCTCTTCCGTCGGCGCCTTCAGGCCCACGGACGCCATCAGGCTGCGCACCTGATTGTCTTCGAGTTCTTCCCAACGGCCCCGCTTGAGGCCGCGCGGCAGCGTAATCGGGCCGTGGCGCGTGCGAATCAGGCGGCTCACCATCAGGCCAGCCGCTTCGAACATGCGGCGCACTTCGCGATTACGCCCTTCGGCGAGCGCGACGTGATACCAGTGATTCGTGCCTTCGCCGCCGCCATCGCGGATACGCAGGAAATTCGCCGGACCGTCATCCAGCTCGACGCCGTGCAGCAGCTTTTGCCGGTTGCCTTCCGTCAGCTCACCGACCACGCGCACCGCGTATTCACGCTCGACGCTGTAACGCGGATGCATGAAGCGGTTCGCCAGATCGCCGGACGTGGTCAGCATCAGCAGACCTTCCGTATTGAAGTCGAGACGGCCGACGGCGAGCCACTTGGCCGTCTTCATCGGCGGCAGCTTGTCGAATACGGACGGACGGCCTTCCGGATCGGCGTGACTGACGATTTCGCCTGTCGGCTTGTGATAGAGCAGCACGCGCGGCGGCTTGTTCTGCAGCTTGCGCTTGACGGGCTTGCCGTTGATGCGCACCAGATCGGTCGGCATGATGCGCTGGCCGATGTGAGCCGGCTCGCCGTTGACCGACACACGGCCCGCGATGATCAGTTCTTCCATGTCGCGGCGCGAGCCCATGCCCGCGTCGGCGAGTACCTTATGCAGCTTGGGCGCGTCATCGTCAGGCGACAGCACGCGCTTCGGTGCGGCGGGACGGCCGCCACGGCGCAGCATCGGGGCACGCACGCCGCCCGTTGCGGAGTTGTCGGCATCGAATGCGGGCGATGTCACCCACGCGAACAACTCATCCTGCTTGTCGCCTTCGACGGCGGCTGCAGGCGCTGCTGCTGCATCGGCGGCTGCGTTGCCGCGACCCTTGCGCTGATTACCCTGATTGCTCTGACGCGGAGCCTGCTGGCCCTGCTGGCCGCCCTGCTTCCCATTGGCGCGACGGCCGCCTTGGCCGTTTTGTCCTTTAACTGCCGCGTCCTTGCGCGGCATACGCACCTGCGCGACGACTTCGCCGTCGGGCGGTGCTTCCGTCACGACGGGCGCCGGCTGCGTGGCAGCGGCATCGGCCGCCTTCGCCTTCGTCCCTGCGCGGCGTCGCGCGATCAGGCTGCGCGGGCCACGGCGCAGGCCGCGGCGCGGACGCTCGTCGCCCTCGCCTTCGGGCGCTTGCGCATTGCGCTCGCTGTCGCCCGCCGACGCTTGCGCGTTGCGCGTATCGTCGGGGCGCGCAGCAGCGACGGCGCGCTCGGATTCGGACGAATCGGTGTCGTGGATGTCTGTCAAAACAACCTCAAAATGTCAGGTCGCGCGCCCATTGCGGGCGCGTCAAAAAATACGGTTACGTCAGGCGCTGCGCGACTCGGCTTCGTCGTCGGAGAATTCGCCCGCGTCCTGGGCGGCGTCGCGGCGATCGGGATGATCGCCATGCACCGCTTGACTCTGGTCTGGTTCGGCCGGGTTGGTGCGATCCGCGTCCCCGGTCTCGTTATCTGTATCGCGCCCGCCTTCGACTGCGTCTTCCGGCTGCGCGGTGGAATCGGCTTCATCAGCCGCTTCCGGTTCGTGCGTCGCCTCGTCGGCGATGCGGTGTTCGGTGTGTGCCGACGTATCGGCGTGTTCGCCGTTGGCTTCGGCAGCTTCGTCTGCCGACGTCGCTGCTGCACTTGCCTCAGCATGCACCTGCGATTCGTCACCCGCGCTCACGGATTCAGCCACCGCATCCAGCGCTTCGGCGCTTTCCTGCCCAGCATCCGCCATGCCATCGGCGAAGGACACGGTCGCTTCGCCTTCGGTGAACTCGATTGCGTGCTGCGCGAGCAGATCAATATTCGACTGCGCCGACGGATCGTCGAGCGGCGGCAATTCTTCGAGCGACTTCAAACCGAGGTCGTCGAGGAAAGAACGTGTGGTCGCGTAAAGCGCCGGGCGGCCCGGCACGTCGCGATGCCCAATCACTTCGATCCAGCCGCGGTCTTCGAGCTGCTTCACCACCTGCGTATTCACCGTCACGCCGCGAATCTCTTCGATATCCCCACGCGTCACCGGCTGTCGGTACGCAATGATCGCGAGCGTCTCGAGCACCGCGCGCGAATATTTCGGGGGCTTCTCGGGATGCAGACGATCGAGATACGTGCGCATCGCGGGCGTGCTCTGAAACCGCCAGCCGGACGCAAGTCCGACGAGTTCTACACCACGTCCGGACCAATCCTGCTTCAGATCTTCAAGCAACGTGCGGACTGTATCTGCCGACACGCCGTCAGCAAACAGCTTACGCAAATCACCGAGCTTCAACGGCTCCTGCGCGCAGATCAAGGCAGTCTCGAGGACGATCTTCGCCTCTTGGGTATTCATGCAGCTAGGTCAGACCCTGTGGTCAAAGAACCGGATCAAACAGACGATGTGGAACTGAAGACGCGCTCGCCCGATTCTGATCGGTCATATTGATGGGAGCACGCACCGGGGGGAGGCGAAAAAGGCATCGAGCCAAACCCAGCCGGACGACGGAGCAGCGAAATTCCGCGAGGGAACCGCGTGACTGGCTGCCATATTACGCAAAAACAATCGGTGCGTAAAGACGAAATCCAAACTGCACCTTAATCGACATGTCCGGCGATGCATAACGGATCGGCGCGCCGCGTATTGCGGGCGCGCCGCCGTTCAAGGGCGTTATCAGCGCGCGGCGCCGTTCTGTTCGAGATAAGCCTTCAGACGCTCGACGCCCGCATCGAGCCGCGCCGTATCGCATGCGTAGCACCAGCGCACGAAGCCTTCGCCTTCCGGTCCGAACGCGCTACCCGGCGCCAGCCCGAGCCGCGCGTCGCGCACCAGCGCCTTGCACAGATCGAGACTGCGATCGGCACCCGGCAACGAGAAGAACACATACATCGCGCCCGGCGGCGCCTTCACATCGACGCCCGGCACCGTCGACAGCGCCCGCACCAGATGATCACGCGAAGCCTGCAGATCGGCGACCAGATCGCGCGTGAACTGCGCGCCCTGCTCAATCGCCGCGATGCCCGCCTGCTGCACGAAGGCCGGCGAACACGACGTGTTGTATTCGACCAGTTTGCCGAGATCATCCATCAGCGAGGCGGGCGCGACGATCCAGCCGAGCCGCCAGCCCGTCATCAGCCACGCCTTCGAGAACGAATTCACGCAGATCACCCGTTCGTCGCGCGCGGCGAGATCGAGGAACGACGGCGCGCTTTCGCCCGCTTCGCCGGCGTAATAGAGACGCTCGTAGACTTCGTCGGCGACGATCCAGATGCCGTGGCGCCGGCAATGCGCGAGCACGGCACGCTGCTCGTCGCGGCTCATCACCCAGCCGGTCGGATTGTTCGGCGAGTTCAGCATCAGCAGCTTCGTGTCGGGCGTCAGCGCGGCGAGCAACCGTTCCAGATCGAGCTGCCAGCCGTTTGCACCATAAACGAGCGAGACGGTCTCAACGTGTGCGCCGAGGATCTTCGGAATCTCGACGAGGTTCGGCCACAGCGGTGTCACGGCCACCACGCGATCGCCCGCGCCGACCACCAGCTGCGCCGCCAGCATCAGCGCGTTGACGCCCGCGCTCGTCACGGCGACATGGTCGGCCGACGTCGGGCCGTGCAGCGCGCTCACGTAACGGGCGAGCGTCTCGCGCAACGGTGCGATGCCGAGGTTATGCGTATAGAAGGTCGCCCCGGAAGCCAGTGCCGCGCTTGCCGCATCGCGGATAAACGGCGGCGTCACGCGGTCGGATTCGCCGAACCAGAACGGCAACACGTCCGGCAGGCCGAAGCCCGCGTTCGCCACCTCGCGGATCTGCGACGGGCGCAGTGCACGCACGGCCGCCCGGGCGTCGGGTTTCGCAGGGAGCGCCGCTTCCGGGATCCGGGAGGTCTGTGACTGGGGCAAGTCCGATTCGCGCATCGAGAATTCCAGCGGGTCTGTCGAAAACCGCGAGTGTAACGTGTCCCGAAATACGGACGGCGCGAATCCGGCAAGACAACTGGATGTTCAAGACGGAGTCAGCGCAGATCTTCCGTCCGGCGCGGCACCTGATGAATCAGATGCCAGACGGCATCGGCGGCGGGCGATAGCGAGCGGTCGCGCCGCCGCACCAGTTCGACCGTCCGCTCCGCGCGCGGCACCAGCGGCCGCGCTTCCAGCGACGAGCCCGCCGGCAACGGCAACGCCAGCCACGGCAGCACGCTCACGCCGACGCCCGCCTGCACAAGCCCGAACACCGTCGATGGATGGCCGAGTTCCTGCACGATATTGGCGCTTACGCTGTGCGCTTCTAGTGCAGCGTCGATGATCGGCCGGCTGCCCGACGCGTGATCGAGCATCACGAGGCGTTCGCCGTCCAGGTCATGCCACGCGATCTCGGCGTGCGACGCGAGCGGATGGTCGTCCCGGGAAACGAGACAGAACGAGTCTGTCATCAGCGGCTCGGTGAACAGATCGTCGGCGGTGAGCGGGCCGATCACCACGCCGAAATCCACCTCACCCGACTTCACCTTGCGCACCACGTCGCTTTGCACGTCGTCGCGCAGGCCGAGCGTGATGTACGGAAACTGCGTGCCGCACGCGGCGACGATCGTCGGCATCAACCGGCACGCGATGGTCGGACTGGCCGCGACCATCACGCGGCCGCGCCGCTGCTCGCCGATTTCGCGGATCTCGCGCAGCGCGTCGTCGAGATCGGTCAGCAGGCGCGACACGCTCGCGACCAGATTGCCGCCGACATCCGTCAGCTGCACTTCACGCGTGGTTCGGTCGATCAGTTTCAGCCCGATCTCCGCCTCCAGTTCGCGCACGCAGCGGCTGACAGCGGACTGCGTCAGCCCGATTTCGCTCCCCGCGCGACTGAAACTCTGAAGTCGCGCAACTTCGATGAAGACGCGCAGTTGGCGCAGCGTCACATTCATCCTTTCCCCTCATGAATGATGTCGTTTGATGCAGATTTTATGTCGTGTGACGCGCCCGCGCATCATTTCACCTGCTTCGCTGCAATGCAGCAAAAAGGCGCGAACGCACGCGGGACGGGCCTGATTGCACAAGATTGGTGATTGTCCCGATTTGCGCGATGACTTTTTTGGATTCTCATACGGGCCAGGCTAACGCCCGTAACGGCTTGATGTGGCGGGGCTTCGAGGCGATTAGGTGAAAGGTGGCACGCTTCGTGCATTTACCCTTGCACAAGAGTCGGCGCCGATTCGGACTGGTGAAAAAACGGTTCGCTAGGCATAGGCCGGCTCTCCGCCGGCGCCCGATATGGAATCGGGCGCATGAAGAGTGCGCAGCGCGGGGCAGCGCACCGGAGTTAGCTTCGCTGAGGTGAAACATGATGGTGTTCGACGATTTGAGAGACAACGAGTGGGCGCTGGTAGAGGCGTTGTTCTGTGCGGAGCCGGCACGGAGCGAACGCCGTGGTCGACCACGCGTCGAAGCTCGCGCGGTAGTCAACGCCGTGTTGTGGGTGCTGTCCACGGGCGAAGGCTGGTCCACGTTGCCGGGCCGTTATCCGTCGCCGCCGCCGTGCCGTCGCCGTTTCGACGAATGGCAGGCCGATGGCACGCTGGCGGAAATCGGGAAGCGGCTGGGCACGAGCGGCCGTGAGATTTCGCTGCGCGGACGCATTGGTGCAACGGCTGCGAAGCCGCCCGCACCGCCGAGCCGCGACCGCCTGCGCGGCGCGTTCTGGACCAATCCGGAATCGTGGCGCGCGCCCGTCAAGATGGCCTGATCCAGCTTTTCACGCTTCCGGGCGCCGATGGGCGCCCGGCGCGTTTCTGCGCTGGCGCTGTCCGGCACGCTCCCTTTTCGAACTGAAGTTGCGTCGACGCGGCGTCGATTCCACTCGCGGGATCGAATGCGTTCGGGTGTTCGACAACGGAGTGTTACGCCGCGTATCGACGGTGACGTTACCCGTCTGTACCCGGCTGAGGATTTTTCCGCCGGTTACAGCGCTGGTGCGCCCTGCTTCGTCAGGTACGAATTCCTTTGCTAGAGGCGCGCCGTCTCGTACGACGCACATCGCCTGCCGGCTGCCGCGCCGGCTCCGCCGACGCCTCTTCCGCACGCACACGCTCTCGCTCACCCGATACGCATATCGCAGGTGATGAGACGAAACATCCATTTACTTTTATTTACAGCACGCTTTCGCGGTGCGGCATACCGTACGAGTATGCAAACAAGTGCGTCCCGGCCGGATTGCCGGGAATCGATCATGAGGCCAATGTCACTGCGCGTCTGCGGCCTGGTCATCGCCATGCTGGCCGCGACGGCATCTGCGCAGCAGCGCTCGCAAGGCTGGAACTGGCGGCCGGAGCAACCGGCTACGTTGCAGGCCTGGCAGCAGGCTGACGCGCGCAATCAGAACTTCACGCCGCCGACGCCGCGCGGCGATTTGCGCGGCGATATCGCCAGCAATGTGCGCGCGCGTCCCGATGGTCAGCGAGAGGAAGGACAGCCTCGACGCGGGCCGGCCGCGCATTGAGACGGAAAGGGAGACCTCCTCATCTGTGCGTGCATTGATCTGCGCACTGACGTGATCAGGCAACGCTTTGGGCTGGTAGTCCGTCTGCCGCAGGCAGAGTCGGCAACGCCGTCATACGAAGATGTGCGAAATCGGGAACCACCTGAGATGTCGCCAGTCTCACCAATGCCATTAAGCACAGCGTGGCAGAAGTAATTCCGGTATGCCCGTATCCTCGTGATACGGGCTTTTTTTTGGAAGTAGCTGAGTTGATCAGGTGATGGTCCGCAAAAGCGTAACCCAAAGACTGACGGAACAAAGCCAGGGAATCAGCGGCGACATGCCCTCGACGCGCCATGAGGCGCGCTTCCGACGCGCTGACGCTGTTCTCGCGTGCGCGTGTCCTGCATCCTGCAAAGCGCCGCCGCCTAGACGGCAGCCGCCCTCTCTCCGGCGACTGCGCCGGCAAAAACGTATTCACGCATACGGCGCGCGTCCCAATCGAGTGAACGCTCGTCGCGTGCAAGCCGCGCAAACTCAGCGCGGCCGCGTTCGGTCAGCACCGCAATGTCCACAGGAGCATGGAAACCCGGCGCGGGAGCCACCGTCCGTTGCCGAACGGTGTCCATCATGCCAAGCGAACGCAGATATTGGAAAACGCCAGGGCGCTTTGCCCACGGCACCTGACGGTATTGCGCCCGTCGCAGCGCCTCGAGTACTGCTTCGTTGGAATAAGCGGTCATCTCACTTCTTTCTTAAAGTGCAGCCATGACTTATTTGTTCGCGACACAATGGCGCGTCAGCTGACGCGCGCACGACGAAAAGCGGCGCTATTACGCCCGATCCGCCAATGCGGCCATTGGCCGCCGTTTATTTCGGCCCCCGTGCGAACGCTGTGCTAGCGTTCTGCTTCCTGCTCGCGGCGATGCGACCAAGTCGGTGCGATGGTCCGCGCGCGGAAATGTCCGAATACCATACGTTACCCCAATAAAATTGATTCTCTTCACTTTATTGCTGCTTTTTTTTGCAGCTTTTATGCTGCTGCGCAGCGCCCGCACGCTGATCGGCGCAACGGCCATCGTGGTTTTCTGGGCGCTCGGCGCGGGCTGGCTCGCCCAACCTCTGCTCGATCTCGCCCAACGCGGTGCGCCGCCCGCGGGCCAGACGGTTGCTCCCGCAACGTACGCCCCGCACACGGCCATCGTGATGCTCGGCACGGGCACGATTCATCGCGACGGCAAGCTGGTGCCGCCCAAAGACGCGATCGCACGCATCGTCAAGAGCGCCGATCTGTATGCGCGCTGCAAGGCCGTCAGCCCGGTGTGCCACGTGATCGTCAGCGGCGGCAATCCACAAGACCACGAGGCGACGGAAGCCGACACCTACCTGCCCTATCTGCTGCGCGAAAGCGTGCCGCGCGACGACATCATCCTCGAGAACAGCAGCCTCACGACGTACCAGAATGCCCGCAACGTCGCGACCATTCTGCCCGACGGATATTACGGTTCGTTGATGCTCGTCACATCGGCCTATCAGATGCCGCGGGCGCTGCTCAACTTTCACCGCTTTGGCATGCAGCCCTTGCCCATCGTGTCGAATACGCGCGAGGCAAGGCGCGGACTGCTGCCCCGCCGCGAAAATTTCTTCGACGCCGAGATCTCGCTGCATGAACTGATCGGCATCATGCAATTTCATGTCTATCGCCAGATCGGCTGGTTCTGATCCATACGACGCACTTCGCAAGTTGCTTAGCTATCCGATGAATTGTGATGAATTGCGATTGGTTCAGAGCCGCTTGCTGACAGGTGCACGTCATATACGCGCGGGAAAATCTGACTTGTCGGGTCCGACGCCGCGAATTATCGCGGTATGAATCCGATGCGCGACGGCTTCTACGGTGCGGCTTCGCGCCCGCCATCCACGGATGTAACCAGACGTAACTGTCTGTGAAATGTGTTACAGAAGCGCCGCTGGACTGAACATTGCTGGCTAGAATGCACTGTCGTTCCACTGGACAGGCCATACTCGGGTCCATAACCACTCTCTACGGAGGCAACGATGAAGAAAGTGTCCCTGGCAATCCTGGTTTCCCTCTCGGCACTGACGGGCGCGGCTTACGCGCAGCAGGACCAAGGCATTCAGATGAGCACCGATCCCGCCAAGGCCGCCGATGTCGAACAGCGCGCGCAGGATTTGCAAAACCGCCAGCAGGCCATGGAAAGCGCGCCTGCCGCGCCGATGAAGCATCACGGCAAGGGCATGCATCACAAGAAAGCGGCGCCTGCGCAGTAAGCACGCCACGCGCCGGGCAGACTTGCATCACGCGCGCCGCTGCAGGCGTGACGTGCCGCGAAGCTGCAGATTGCAAAAAAGCCGAAGCCGTTTCACACGGCCTCGGCTTTTTTGTTGCGCGTGAACTGCGCAGAGCCACTCACACCACTACATTGGTGGCCTCACTCCGACGAATAGTCTGCGAATAGCCCGCGACCGCGCCGCCACGAAGCGCGTATCGACGTTATGCTAAAGTCGCGCACCGAAGAATCGACACGATTGACTAACCCGCGTGCGCCCCTGGTGCGGAGGACAGAATGAGCAACATCCAGCTGGACATCGAATGGACTGAAGCAGCATCCCGCAAGATCGAAAAACTCATGCCGCGCGGCGGTCAGGAGGCGTACCTCGCGTTGCCGCCCGTCGAATGTCTGCCGATGGAAGGCGATGTGCTGTTCCTCGGGCCAGCCGGCAAGCAACAGCCGTTCATCGTCGCCGAGCGCCAGTATCACCACGACGGCGACGCCGACTGGACCATCATCCTGATCCTCGACGTGCCGCAGTCGACGCACTGACCCACCGCCGCGTCGAACAGACGCCGGAGTCCGGCACAAGCGTCACGACACACAAGCCCGACAGCCTCGCTGCCGGGCTTTGTTTTTTCGCTCTCGCCCGCCGGTGGTGCACGGCTTTACACGATCTTCGACACGACGCGCAGCTCCGACGATTCGATCAGGTCGGCCGATGCCTTTTTCAAGGCTGCGATATGCGCGGACTTCGCATGAATGGCGAGCGCTTCCTCACTTTCCCAACGCTCGAAAAACACAAAGCGGCGCGGCTCGTGCAGATCACGATGCAGGTCGTACTGCAACGCGCCCTGCTCCTGACGGGTCGGCCCGACGACCGCTTCGAGCGCCGCGCGCAATGCTTCTTCGTGTCCCGGCTTCGCCACCGAGATCGCCACTACCGCGATTTCCGACATGCTTCACTCCACTTTTGACAAACCCGCAGCATAGCGCCGCTGCCATAAACACGCCGGCAATCTGCGCCAACTTAGAGACATCGGCGCGCAGACTCTTGTGCCCGTCTGTGATTACCCGAACATTCGAATAGCATATGAACTGCTAGACTGATTTCGACGAATTGAGCTGCACAACTGAGCGGAGTCGCGTGTGAACGGCATCGATCCGATCGCCCTCAGACATGACCTCCATTGCGCCGATGTTGCGCATGCCTGCCGCCGGCATGTCGCTGCACACCGGCGAGCGCCGCACGCTGCATAGGACAATCTGCCGTCATGACCAACGTCGACGATACGACGCTCACTGGCCTTCTGCAGCACATGGTGCAGGACGAGGCGGGATGGTCTGCGCCCTGGCGAACCATCACGTTGCGCAGCGTCTTCCAGCCGGTCGTCTCCGTGACGCATCAGCGCATCGTCGGCTACGAAGCGCTGCTGCGCGCGTTCGACCCCGTCGGTCACCCAATCTCGCCTGCCGTGCTGTTTTCGGGCACCCGCTCGACGGCCGACGCGCGCGCGCTCGACCGTCTCGCGCGCTGCCTGCACGTCGCGAATTTCATGTCGCAAGGTATCGACACCGGCTGGCTGTTCCTGAACACGCGTCCGCAGGTATTCGAAACGGGCTGGCCGCAACGTCCGTTCATCGATGAATTGTCGGATCACTTCGGACTGCCGCAGGAGCGCATCGTGTTCGAAGTGCTGGAGCAGCCGGCCGATGACGAATCGGCCGTCGCCAGCATGCTGGCCGCATCGCAGCCGCGCGAATTCCTGATCGCCATCGACGACTTCGGCACCGGCTTTTCGAACTTCGATCGCGTGTGGCGCTTCCGGCCCGACATCGTCAAGCTCGACCGGTCACTGGTGGCGCGCGCGGGCCGCCAGGACAACGACAATTCGCTGATCGGGCATCTGATCAACATGCTGCATCAGTCGGGCACGCTGGTGCTGGCCGAAGGCGTCGAAACGGAAGACGAACTGATGACGCTGATGCAGGCCGATGTCGATTTCATCCAGGGTTACTGGTTCGGTCAGCCGAAAGGCTCGATCCAGACCGCGAGCGCGCGTGTGCCGGAATTGATCGAACAGATGTGGCAGCGATTCGAGAGCTATGAGCGCACGCATTCGCGCTATCAGCGGCCTGGCTTCGAGGGCTTCACGGAAGCCGTGCTCGCGGGCGCCTCGCTTTACATGCAGACAGGCAACCTCGCCGAAGCGGCAAAACCCGTGTTCCTGTTGCCCGATGCACGCCGCGTGTTCGTGCTGAGCGATCGCGGTGAGCAACTGGAGCCTTCCATCACCGCCAGCGGCATGCCGTCGCCGCCCGCGCGGCTCGCGCCGCTGTTCCCCGACACCCGCAACAACTGGTCGCGGCGCGCGTACTTCAAGCATGCGCTGGCCGCGCCCGGACGCGTCGCGATGATGGGACCGCACTGTTCGCTGATGGATGGCCAGGATTGCTATACGGCTGCCGTCACCGTGCAGCGCGAGGGCGCGACGCATGTGTTCTGCGTCGATTTCCTGCCGGAAGTGCGCAATCCGAGTCCCGTCTGAGCGGCACGGTTTCGGCGTGCACGCGGCTCGCCTAATCGTGCGACACGGTCCGCCTTCCCGACTTCACATCGCTGCGCTTTGCCTTGCTTTCGAGCCGCCGTTCTTTCGACGCGCGCGTCGGCCGCGTCGCGACCCGCGCCTTGCGCGTCACGCTGACGCTGTCGATCAACGCGTCCAGCCGCGCTAGCGCCGCCGCGCGGTTCATGTCCTGAGTCCGGTATTCCTGTGCCTTGATGATCACGACGCCATCGCGCGTGACGCGGTGATCGCTCATGGCGAGCAGGCGCATCTTCAGCACCTCGGGCAGCGACGACGCACGCACGTCGAAGCGCAGATGAATCGCGCTCGACACCTTGTTAACGTTCTGCCCGCCCGCGCCCTGGGCGCGCACGGCCGTCAATTCGATTTCGTTGGGCGGGATCGGATAGCGTGAAGTCATGTCAAAGAATCGGGCGAGGAACGGCAAGTGTAACCGGCTATGCAACACAGCATGCGCGGTACGCGAATTGCGTGCACCGCATACGGACTTTGCCGCGAGACGGCATCCTGAACGGGCACTGTGCATTTGCCCGCATTTGCGGCCATTTGCCGTCAGGCGCCGATCTCGCCGATACTGACACTTTCAGACCGAGGGCCAATCATCGTGATGAAAATGCGCGCAGCGCAGGTGCTCGAACTGGTGGTCAATCTCGTCCTGCCGTGGGTGGCGTACCGCCTCACCCAGCCGTACTGGGGCGACACGGGCGGCCTGATCGCGTCCGCGGTGCCGCCTGTCGCGTGGAGCATCGTCGAACTCGTGCGCTTCCGGCGCGCCGATGCGCTCAGTCTGACGGTGGTGCTCGGCATCGTGCTGTCGATTGGCGCGATGGCCATCGGCGGCGACCCGCGCATGCTGCTATTCCGCGAATCGCTGGTGTCGGGCGCGATCGGCGTGGGCTTTCTGCTGTCGCTGCTGCTGCGCCGCCCCGCCGTGTTCTATCTGACGCGCGCGTTCGTGGCCCGCGAAATGTCCAACGGCGCCGCCCATATCGACATGCTGTGGCGCGAACGCCCCGCCTTCGCGCGTGGCATTCGCGTGCTCACGGCCACGTGGGGACTCGGCCTCACGGGGGAAACCGCGCTGCGCGGCTGGATGGCCTGGCACTGGCCGATCGAGCGCGTGCTGGTGGTGTCGCCCTTCGTCGGCTATGGCATTTTCGGCGCGCTGATGATCTGGACGCTCTGGTATCGCCGCACGCTGCGCGACCTTGCGCAACGTCAAACGGACTCCGAAACCGAACCGCCGCGCGGCACGGCGCCGAACTGATCGACGCTTTGCCAGACCGGCTGCCTTTGTGGCTGATCGATACAGTGCCCGACTATCTCCGCATCGAACTCATCCGCGCGTTCATCGCGCATGAACGCCTCCGCGACATCGAGATAGCTGCGCAAGCGCGACAGGATAGCGAACGTGTCAGGCGGTGCGAACCAGGCCATTCGGCCGATGGTCCGGGCATGGTCAAATCAGTTAGACTCGACGGCAGTTCGAGCCTGTCACCGGCCCGCTGGCCGAGGCCTTGCGGCTCGACCCGATGGCTCCAGCCCATCAGCTTCATCACCATGACGATAACGAGACATCAGGCGGTCGATGCGCTATTCAGTCGAAATCAAGAAGTTTCTGTATAGCCAATACTTTTATGGCGGCTTGCGCATTGCAGTGGGCGTGTCGCTTCCCGCCGTCCTTTGCCTGATCGTGTTTCACAACCGCGATCTCGGCTTCACGATCGCGACGGGCGCACTCGGCGCATGTGCCGTCGACATGCCCGGCCCGCTCAAGTACAAGCACAACGAAATGCTCGCGTGCAGCGTGATCGGCTTTCTGGCTGCGCTCGCCACCGGGCTTGCCACCGTCAACCCGATCGCGCTGTGGTGCACCGTCGTGCCGCTCACCTTCGTGCTGTCGCTGATCGTCGTGTACGGCAACCGCTGGCCGCAGATCAGCTTCGCGACGCTCTTCATGATGGTCGTCACGCTCGAAGAGCATTTCACGCCCATCCAGGCGCTGATCAACGCGTCGTGGATTCTGGTGGGCGGGTTGTGGTTCACGTACTGGTCGACCTTCGTGAGCCGCTGGATGATGTACCGCATCGAGCAGCAGGCGCTTGCCGAAAGCGTGTTCGCGCTCGCCGACTATCTGCTCGCGCGCTCCGACTTCTACGATCTCGACAACGACCTCGACGAGTGTTATCGCAATCTCGTCGCGAAGCAGATCGCGGCCGTCGCCATGCAGGACGCCGCGCGCGACATCGTGCTGCGCAATCTGCCGAAGATGAAAAGCGGCAGGCTGGAGCCGCGCCGCGCGATGCTCTTCAATCTGTTCATTCACATTGTCGATCTGCATGAGCAGTTCGTCGGCGCGCACACCGATTACCCGCTGGTGCGCAACACGTTCGGCGCGTCGGACATGCTGATCTTCTATCGCGACCTGATCCGCAAGGCGGCTGCCGATCTCGAAGACATCGGCCTCGCCGTACTGCAGAACGAGCCGCCCCGCGCGCGTATCAACGTGAAGGCGGAGTTGCGTGCCATCGAGTACGAAATCGAACTGATGCGCAAGCAGGACATGCCGAAGAAGAACCCCGAGGCGTACTCGGCTATCTCGGCTACCTTCCGGCGCATCTGGAGCGCGACGCGTCTGATCGACAAGATGCGCAAGAACCTCGCGAGCGAGGAGAACACCAAGGAAACGGAACTGCGCCTCGATCAGGCGCTCACGCGTTTCGTGTCGAGCCGGCGCGTGCCGTTCGGCTCGATCTTCTCGAATCTGACGATGGCGTCGCCGAGCTTCCGGCACGCGCTGCGCGTGACAATCGCGGTTGCGATCGGTTTCTGGCTCGGGCGTCTGCTGCCGCTCACCAACGCCTACTGGATCGTGATGACGACCGTCATCATTCTGAAACCCGGCTACTCGCTGACCAAGCAGCGCAACGGGCAGCGTATCGTCGGCACGCTGATCGGCTGCGCGGCGAGCATCGCGCTGATCATGAGCGTGAAAGAGCCGCATATCCTGATCATCGTGATGTTCGCGTGCATGGTGATGAGCTACAGCCTGCTGCTCTTCAACTACACGGCGAGTGTGGTGTTCACGTCCGCGTATGTGCTGCTGATGTTTCATCTGCTGGCACCGGGCAGCCTGCATATCATCGGCGAGCGCGCCATCGATACCGTCGTCGGCTGCGCGATCGCCATTGCCGCGAGCCATCTGTTCCCCTACTGGGAATACCGGCTGATGGGCAAGCTCGTCAACGACATGATCGCCGCGATGCGCAACTATCTGGAGGCGAGCTGGTGGTGGGGAGGCAAACCGGGTGCGCCAGCATCGGCGGTGGCGTCGCCTGCGGCGCTGACCGAGGCGGCGGCGCTTGCGCCTGCTGTCGCGAGGGCGGAAGTGGTAGCAAGCGGGGCGGGCGCTATGGGTGGCCGCGCGGTTGAGGCGGCTGCTGCTGCCGCTGTATCGGGTGCATCGGGTGTATCGCCTGCATCAACGGCGGCAGCGGCCAGGACATCCGCGCCGACGCCCGCCGCTGCGGCGGCCGCCAGCGCGCTCGATCGCGACTACCGCTACCGGCTTGCGCGCAAGAATGTGCATGTGGCGTTCGCCAACCTCGGACAGGCCTTCCAACGGATGAGGCTGGAACCGAAGTCCGCGCAGAAGTTCGTGCCGGAACTCAACGATCTGCTGGTGCGCTCTCATGTGCTCGCCTCGCAGATTTCGGCTGCAGCGCCCTTGCTGCGCACAGCGTCCCAGCAGATGAGCGGCCCGTCGCATCAGCCGCTGCAGCGCGCGCTGACGGCTATCCGCGACAATCTCACACAAGCGGAAGAAGGCAACCCGCCGCCTGCCGATCAGGTGGACATCTCGAAGCAGTTGACGCGCGAGCTCGACACGATGGTCGTCGAGGCGGAACGTTCGCCCGACTATTCGCCCGATGCCGTGCACGAACTGAAACTGCTCGCGCATCAGTGCAAGCAGATGCTCGCGGCGTCGTTCCAGATCCGGAAAGATGCGGGCGTGATCCGTTTGCCGGAGAACTGAACACAAGCGTGCGACACGCCGGTTGCGTACCGCCTATTGCGACGCGCCCTTCGCGGCGTTCACAGCCGCTGCAGCAGCCGATGCCGCAGGCGCCGTCGTATCGACGCCATTGTCGCGTTCGTACTCGCGTTTTTCGGTGATCGCGTTATAGAGAATCGTCGCGATCACCAGCAACACGACCACGACGATAAGCACGGCGACACCAAGCGTTGGATTTTTCTTCTTGCGCGGATCGTTCATGAGTCAGGCTCGGCTGGCGGGTGGATGCGGCAAAGCGGGCATTCTACGCTGCGACACCTTGCGTGCGGCTTGCAACGGCAAAGCGATGCGAACGCGATAGCACACGCAGCCGCTCAGCGGCTCTCGGCCACTACGGAAGCCCGCACCGGCAGGGCCGTCGAATACTTGATCTGCTCCATCGCGAAACTGGAACTGACGTCGTAGAGCGGCACGGCGCGGATCAGTTGCTTGTAGACGCGATCGTAGTCGTCGATGTCCGATACGACGACGCGCAGCAGATAGTCGGTCTCACCGCTCATCCGGTAGACCTCGACCACCTCGGGAATGTCCTGCACGGCGCGCGTAAAGTCCTGCGCCCACGCCTCCGTATGCTGGTTCGTGCGCACGGCGACGAACACCGTCGTGCCGACACCGAGCTTGCGCGGATCGCACAGTGCGACCTGCGCGCGGATCACGCCCGCTTCCTTGAGCCGCTGCACCCGCTTCCAGCATGGCGTCTGCGACAGGTTTACGCGGGCCGCGAGTTCCGCAATCGGCATGGTGGCGTCTTCCTGGAGAAGCTCCAGCAGCCGCCGGTCAATGATGTCCATTCCCATCTTCCCACCCAGATAGAAAATTATTCTATTTCTCGTCAAGACGAGGGAATTATATGAAAACTCTTTCTCCGCGCAAATCGGTATAAATGAGGGCAGTCTTTCTCTCAAAAAATACCGCCCGCGGAGCCTTTCATGAACCCGTCAACCGGCCTGATCACACGCGAAACTTCACTGGCCGACGCCGCTGCCATGGCCTGCGCGCTGCCTGCCGCAAACGCCGTCGAGCGGCTGTGTGCAGCGCTCGACGCAGCCTTCGACGCCTGCGCCGGCACCGATGATCCGTCACGGCACGCCGCCTTCGCGCGCGGAGTGCGCGCAGCACTCGCCGAAGCCGCCGCCGATGCCTCGCTGCTCACCGATGCCCAGCGCGAAGGCGCGGCAAGCTGCTATCGCCGCCATCTGCTCGCGGCCGATCCTCAAGGGCGCTACGCGATCGCCGCCCTCGTCTGGATGCCCGGCCAGGCCAGCCCCGTTCACGCGCATCACACGTGGTGCGGCTATGCCGTCATCGACGGCGTATTGACGGAAACGGTCTACGACTGGAATGCGGATAGCGACTGCGCGACAGCCGTGCGCGATCAGCCGCGTGAAGCAGGCGCCGTGTCGTTCACGCGCTCTGGCCGAACAGGCATTCATCCGCTCGGCAACGGCAGCGACGGCGCGGCAGTCTCGCTTCACGTCTACGGCGTGTCGGGCGAACAGATCACCACGCATGTGAACGACATCGTGCAGGTCGCCGAGAACACGCAAGCCGTTTCCGCCTGAAAACATCTCACGAAGCACCAAACGAAAGGCGTCATGCATTGCTGCATGACGCCTTTTCTTCATCCACGCTCAACGCGCTTTACGTCTTGCCGCCGTCGCCCGCTGTCGGAATCTGCGGCGGCACGGATGCCGTTTGCCCCGTCGATGGCGGCGCCGGACGCGGCTCGTGCGACACGTCGCGCGCGGGCGGCATTGCGCTGCCGGTCTTCGGCCGGAAAGGCGTCGTCGTCCCCGTTGCCGATTCCCGCGCGTGACTTTCATGCTGCGCGAGTTCTTCGTCCAGTACCTCGCCTACTTCATCGCCACGCGACGTGTGCACGCGCATCTGCGGCACGGGAATCTCGATACCCGCTTCATCCATCTTGCGCTTCAGGCGCAGATTGAACGCACGCGCCACGCTCCACTGCTGCAACGGACGCGTCTTGATCTGTCCTTTGACGACCATCCAGTTCGGATCGAAGCGGTCTAGTCCCCACACTTCGACAGGGCCGAGCATCTCGCGCCGGTAACGAAAATCGGCCATCAGGTCGGCGCCGACGGCGCGGATCAGTTGCGTCACTTCGTCGACATCGGCGGAAAACGGCACGCGCACTTCGAACACCGCATACGCGAAATCGCGCGACAGGTTCTTGACGATCTTGATCTGCGAAAACGGAATGGCGTGGATCGCGCCCTGCCCGTCGCGCAGGCGCACGGTGCGGATCGACAGATATTCGACCGTGCCCGCGTGGCCACCATCGATATCTATCCAGTCGCCCACCGAGATCGTGTCCTCGATGATGATGAAGAGGCCCGTGATCAGATCGCTCACCAGCGACTGCGCGCCGAAACCGATCGCCAGACCGATCACGCCCGCGCCCGCCAGCAGCGGCGTCACGTTAATGCCGAGATTGGCCGCCGTGACGATGCCCGCGATGGTCAGAATGGTCACCATCAGCACGTTGCGCACGAGCGGCAGCATCGTGCGCGCGCGCATGCTCGGGTTCTTCGACTTGTTGCGCGGACTGCTCGGATTGACGGCTTCCTGGATCGCCGTGTCGATCAGAATCCAGATCAGCCATGAGACGAACACGGTGATCAGGATCGCCGTCAGCGCGTGCGCAATACCGCGCGCCGTCACGCTTTCTTCGACGATCTCCGCAAGCGACACATCCCACAGTCGCGACGCGAATTCGAAGTACGCGAGCCAGATGAACAGCGTCGTCAACGTGCCGACGCAGCGCAACAGCCGCGTCAGATACGGCGAACGGCGCCGGCGGCGTACGTTGCGCGGACGCGTCACGCGCAGCACGATGGCGGACAGGAAAAACGCCAGCACCAGCAGCAGCGCCGTCACGACGGAAATCTGCAAGACGTTCTCACCGCTGCCGATCCCGCCGATCGTCGCGATCACGGAAGCCGTCGCGAGCACCAGCATCGGCACGTGCCAGAGCGACGCGAGCACTTCGAAGCCGTCGGTGGCGGCCTTGTGGTCGTGGCGCTGCTCGTACGCGCGGTTGCGGAGCAGATGCGCGACGGGACGGCGGAACGCGAGCGCGAAATACGCCGTCAGCACGGCAGCCGTCATGTTCGATACCGTCGATACCAGCGCGGCGAGGTTCGTACCGAGTTCGTGCGCGACATCGTAGTTGGTGGCGGCGTCGCCGAGCGCACTCGCAATGCCGATCGCGAACAGCGGCCTGCGCGCCTGCTCGATCAGCGCCCGCACCGCCGCGCGCCGATGGCCCGAGCCGAACAGCGAGAACATGATCAGGCAGATCGCCGAAAACACGGCACCCGCGACGATCGCGTACGCAATCACCATCGCGATGGTGCGGCCGAGCGAATCGGGCATCGAGCGCACGAACATCAGCGCCGCGACGAAGGCGACGATCCACGGTCCGACGCGGCGCAGCGCGAAGATCAGCAACTCGCGCGTGGTCGGATTCGGATCGAGCCGCACGACGATGCCAAAGCGTGCGTGAATCCTGCGCTGCAGATAGATCAGCGCGCCCGCGCACGCGCCCCAGCCGGCGAGCACGGCGATCATGTTGAGCAGCACGCGGCCGAAGTGCTCGCGTCCCTGGCTCGTGACGATCGTATAGATTTCGTTGCCCGCCGCATTGAAGCGGCCCGACCAGTAATTGAGCGGCGAGCGGCCCTGCTGCACGTCGTTTTCGAACGAAGCGATGCCCGCTGCAATGGCGCCGAGCAGGCCCGCGCTGGGCGCAGCCGCCGACGACGCCGACACCGGCGGCCCAACGGTCTTGGTGGCATCGCGCAGCTTCTTCAGCTGCGAGACGAGCGCGGAGCGCTGGCGGTCGTTGTCGAGCGTGGTGATCACGCTATCGAGCGATTTCTCCAGCTCGGCCTGACTGGCAGGCGACGGCGCGGACGCGGCATCGGCCGCCGACGCACCCGACGCCGCAGACGCAGGCGCCGCCGTCGACACCGTGGCGCTGTTGATCAGGCTCTGCAGCGCAGGGATCATCGGCGCACCCGGCGTCGCGCCCGCGGCGTGAGCGCTGCCCGGCAAGCCCAAAGCGGCCGCCAGCGCGATGCACAGGCAAAGCGCGTAAGCGGGCGCGCCCGCGCGGCGCAATCGTCCGGCGTGCGAAAAAAAGTGAAAAACAACACGAAAAACGGCGTCAATCGCCCGAAGCCCGCCGGTTGACGGCGCGGCCCGCGATTCACGCCGCGCAAGGCATGACTTCATGGCAATCCGTGACTAGATGCGCGTGACTAGATGCAAGCAACTTGCATGGGAACGGGAGACGCCAAGTTTAGCGGGTGTCGTCGAGGTAAAACGCCCCGATGCGTAACCGAATGTTAGTGCACTTGCGCGGCTGCGGGTCAGTCGCTCAGGCGCGCCGCGCGGTGGATGCGCGGCGCATAACGCGATTTCGTCCCGCTCAGTAGGCGCCCGTCGCCAGCTGATGATCGAAACGGCCCTGCTCCAGTGCGTCGACGAAGGCGCTCGCGTAGTCTTCCGCCGAAATGCTGCTGTTGCCCTGCGCATCGACGATCAGCGCGTTCGCGCCCGTACGGAACGTGCCCTTGCGCTCGCCCGGCGCGATCAGCGCTGCCGGCGCGAAGAAGGTCCAGTCGAGATCGCCGGCGGCACGAAAACGCGGCAGCACGTCGCGATGTGCGAGCGCGATCGGCTTGTACGCATCGGGGAAGCCTTCCGTGTCGACCAGTTGCTTGCCCGGTGCAACTTCGAGCGAACCCGCGCCGCCCACCACCACCAGCCGCTTGACGCCCGCGGCGCGCGTGCCTTCGATCAGCGCGCGCGTGGCCTTGCCGATTACCGCGACATCGTCCATCGGCGGCGCATAGGCGCTCGCGACCACATCATGACCGCGCGCGCCTGCTGCGACGCTCGCCGCATCTGTCACATCGGCCTGGACCGCTGTGAGGTTCGCGATGTCGGTCGGGACGCGCTCGGGGTTGCGCGTCAGTGCCGTCACCTGATGCCCGCGGCGCGCCGCTTCCGCCGCGATGCGCGAACCGATCATGCCCGTTGCGCCAAACAGCGCGATCTTCAGTGCCTTGCTCATATCCGTGTTCCTTTCACTTAAATGTAACTACATCGATTACATATCTTGTTAATAAAAAACGGGGCAAGCCCCGCACGGCGTATCGCCACTACGTTCAACCATCCGCCACCTTGCGTTTGCGTTCTCGCGCACGCTCCGCACGTACGACGTCGGCCGTTGTGTCAGCCAGTGTACGCGACGCAAGCGACGCTTCGAGCGCCTGTTGCGCATCGCCGATGATGCACGTCAACACCGTCTGGATGTTGCGCCCGACCATGCAGGCAGGATTGGGCGTCTCACGATGCATGGCGAACAGTTGCGCGTCGTCGACAGCGCGGTAGACGTCGAGCAGCGTGATGTCCCCAGGCTCGCGCGCCAGCAGCGCGCCGCCGCCCGAGCCTAGCTGCGAAGTGGTGAGACCCGCTTGCGCGAGCATCGCCAGCAACCTGCGGATCAGCACGGGGTTCGTGTTCACGCTGCCGGCGATCATCTCCGACGACAGCGGCACACCTTCCTGCTGCGACAGCAAGGCGAGAACATGAACCGCGAAGGCAAACCGGCTACTCGTATTCACAACGCTGGATCATCCGATGCGCATGCAACGCGCGAGACGTCACGCCGCCGATACAGCGGCGATGTGTAATCATGATAGTTACAGATAACACGCCGGTCAAGCGCGGGATTATTTGTCCATCTGCTTCTGGGCGTCGCTGTTATCGGACGATGACGGCTGCGAATTCGCCGATGCATCGCTCGACCACTTCTGCAGCTTCTGCCCCGCCGATTCGAGACCCGCGCCCGTCGAACTCACCGCCTTGTTGACGGCCGCGTTGGTGGCGCTCGCGGCGTTGTCGAAGTTGGCGCGCGCCTGCGAGGCGAGCGCATTCGGATCGAGATTGATCGTGGGCATGGATGCAGCCGAATCCAGATTCTGCTGCGCGGTGGCCTTGGCGGCGTCCACCTGCTGGCCGACGTAGCTCGCCGCCTGGTCGAGTTTCTGGCCGGCCTGCTGCGAAAGATCGTCGAGCTTGGCCTGGCCCGCCGATGCATCGTTCTTCTGGCAGGCAGCGAGGCCTGCGAGCAGCATGGCGGCGAAGACCGTGGTACGGACGAGCGGATGGCGTGAGATGAATTTCATACTTGTGGTAGAGCCGCTGCGAGCGGCTTCGTCATGCGAAAACGCCTCAATGATACGCCGTTGCGCGTGACGGACTCCTCCATCTCAACCGCGAAGCCGGCGCGCTCGAATGCTCGCCTTGCGCTGATACTGACGTCTGCCGTCAACTCAAGCGCCCCCGCAGCGCGCGCCTGCGCTTCGAGACGCGCGAGCAGCACTGCCGCAAGCCCTTGCCCCATAAAGGCCGGCCCGACATAGAGCATCTCGATGTGATGGGTGGGATGCAGTTGCCCGAAACCGGCAGGCAGATCACCACGCATGGCGACGAGCGTCACGCCGCGTGCAAGGCGAGCGCCGAATGCGTCGGCATCGTCGGCGGCGGCCGCCCATGCCGTGCGCGCAGATGTGTCATAACCGGCTGCGGCCCGCACCGCATCGCGAAACAGCGTGGCGAGCGGCACGGCATCCGCGTCCTGAAACGGGCGGATCACGAAAGAAGCGGAATCGGTCATGCGTTCTCGATGTTGTCAACGACCCTGAGGTAGACTGGCCGACGTTCGACGTGTTCCCTCAACAACCGGAGGCATGCGATGGCAGCAAAGAAGATTCTGTTCCTGACGGGCGACTTCGCCGAGGATTACGAAACGATGGTGCCGTTCCAGGCACTCCAGGCAGTCGGCCATACCGTCGATGCCGTCTGTCCCGGCAAGCGTGCCGGCGAACGCATCAAGACGGCGATCCACGATTTCGAAGGCGATCAGACCTACACCGAAAAGCCTGGCCACCAGTTCACACTGAACGCGACCTTCGACGACATCGATCCGTCGCAATACGACGCGCTGGCAATCGCAGGCGGACGCGCGCCGGAGTATCTGCGTCTCAACGCAAAAGTGATTGACGTGGTGCGCTCGTTCGCCGAAAGCAAAAAACCGGTTGCCGCGATCTGCCACGCCGCACAGTTGCTCGCCGCCGCCGACGTGATTCGCGGCAAGCGCATTTCCGCGTATCCCGCGTGCGCGCCGGAAGTGAAACTGGCAGGCGGCGACTACGCCGACATTCCTGTCGATGCCGCCGTCACCGACGGCAATTTCGTCACGGCGCCCGCGTGGCCCGCGCATCCGGAATGGCTGCGGCAGTTCCTTGTCGTGCTCGGCACGCGCATCGAACTTTGATCTGTCTCAAGGCCGGCGCTGCAACCGGCCTGTCAATCCGACACCACTCACCCAGTTTAAGAGTTTTCTGATTTGTCGGACCGGTACTGCCTTCTACAGTCGCGGGTTGACTTCGGAAGGCTCTACTATGGATCTCACTAACTGGGTGATCATTCTTGCCGTCGCGCTGATTTCGCTGACCTTCTTCTGCTCGCGCGCACCCGCAAACTGGTCGATTGAAAACCGCGCCCGACGTTTCACGGGCACCCGCCTGCTCGTGCAAGCCGTGCTGTCGTTCTGGGCCGCCCTGCTCATCATCGCGCACGGTCTCTTCGAACTGGATTTCCGGGCCGCTCACCTGTCTCCCACGATGCTCCTCGCCGGCGCGCTGGTTCTGATCGTCGCCAGCGGCTACTGGGCGGTCCGCGGCCGCGAACTGCTCAAGCCGCGCCGCCGCTTCTCCGCCTCCTGAACGCCTTGCATGCGCTGAGGGCCGCTCACGCGCTAGCGCGCGTCCGCCCGCAGCGCCTGCGCATCGCCTGCCGTGGCCACGTCGCGTTCTTCCTCGCGTGAAGGCGCAGCGACATCGGGCAGCGACAGATAAAACGTCGTGCCCACATCTTCCGTCGATTCCGCCCACACCCGCCCGCCGTGCCGCTCGACCATGCGGCGCACCAGCGCAAGCCCGATACCCTCGCCCGCGGCCACGTTGCCGTGCAGCCGCTGGAACGCGCTGAACAGACGCGGCATCGCAATGGCGGGGATGCCCAATCCGTTGTCCTTCACGTAGAAGATCCGCAGCGTTTGCACGCCGGGCGGCGCCGGCGCCGTGCCGATCTCGACGATGCCCGCGCGCTCCGGACTCAGATAGTTGATCGCGTTGCCGATCAGGTTGGCGAAGATCTGTTCGAGTGCGGTCGGGTCGCCCCACACCGGCGGCAGCGCCTGCACGATCCCGCGCGCGCGGCGATCGCGGATCGTGGCCTGCATCGCGTCGATCACGCGTTGCACGATGTCGCGTACCTCCACCTGCTGACGCCGGTACTCGACGCGCCCCACCCGCGACAGCCGCAGCAACGCGTCGATGATGTGCGACGCGCGCAGCACGGCCGTCTGCAGAAAATGCAGCGCTTCGCCGATGTCCTCGCTGATCAGCCGTTCGACATGCTCGCGTTGCTGCGCGGTCAGCGAAGACTGACGCACGGCTTCGCGCAGATCGTCGCAGGCATGCGTGAGCTCCTTCGAGAAGCCCTGCAGGTTCACGAGTGGCGCACGCAGATCGTGCGACACGCTGTAGATAAAGGTCTCGTTTTCCTGAGTCTGCTGACGCAGCGTTTCGTTGGTCTGCGCCAACTCGGCCGCGTGCCGGCCGAGATCGGATTGGAAACGCGCCTGCTGCCGCTCCGCTTCGAGCAGCCGCCGGCTGGTCACATGCAAGGTGAGATCGAGGCGTGCGATTTCGTCGTTGCCGGGCGTGAGCGGCGCAAGCGGCTCATTGCTGGCAAGCCGGCTGGCATTGTCCGATAGCAGCGCAAGCCGGCCGCGCACGCCGCGCGCGAAGATCCAGAACGCAATCGCGACGAACACCAGCGAGCCGATCACCGCCGCGACGATCAACGATTGCTGCCGCTCGCGCGCCTCCGCGGCTTCGGCCGAGCGCACCGAGTCGAGCCGCCGCTCTTCCGCCTGAAACGCGGCGATCTGTGCGCGAAAGCTGTCGAGCACATCCGTCGCGGCGAGATCGTTGAAACGCTGCAGCACGTCTCGCCGGCGCCCGGAACGCATCAGATCCTGCACGCGGTCCGCCCATTGGCGGTACGCCTGCACTGACTGGCGAATCTGCGCGGCGCGCTCGACCTGAGTGGGATTGTCGGACACCAGCTCGGCGAGCCGGTCGATGCGGCGATCGACGTCCATCCAGAACATCACGGGCGTCGACGTATCACGCGTGCCGCTGACGACGGCGCCGCGCAGCCGCACCGATTCCAGCAGCACGGGCGCGCGAATGCTGGCCGTCTGGCGCAGCACGTCCTCGCTATGCATGCTCCAGTGCTCGGCCTGCTCGGCATCCGACTGCGCCTTCATCAACCCCGACAGCAACGCCAGTTCGAACACGGCGGGTATCGCAATCAGCAGCAGGCCTTTGGTCGTCAGTCTCATGCGGGCGCCGGGAGAGTCGGAAACCGGCGGGTCGCGCCGGGGACGGCACATTATGTCGGCGATTGGCGCCAATGACAAAGACGGGCGCGAACGGACGGGCGTCAATCTGGTGCAGCGCGCAGTGACGCGGATCGCGCACGATAACATCAGCTGGCGGAGCGATTGCTGCGGGCTTTCTTCAGGCGTCGCTCGTTATTATTTCGTAGGACAACATTAAGGAAATCATAGGAATATGCCCGTTTTTGGGATACCCGCGTGCCCCATTTCCGTTCTATTGCACGTTAATAGTGCGATACGGGTCACGATGCAGATCGCAAACGGGCTTCCCAAGCGCTATTAGACACATCACCAGCCCATTCCAGTGCAGGATCGCACCGACTGCACGCGTTTTCGCCTCCATTTGGCCCACTTCTTGCGTTCGATGCCCGCTTTTTGCGCATCGCAGGATTCCAACGGATGGACAGTCTGAAAACCGGCACCGATACCCTCTTCCTTCTGCTCGGCGCGGCCATGGTGCTCGCGATGCACGCAGGCTTCGCGTTCCTCGAACTCGGTACGGTCCGCAAAAAGAACCAGGTCAACGCGCTAGTGAAAATCCTCGTCGACTTTTCGGTATCGACGATCGCCTATTTCTTCATCGGCTACACGATCGCTTATGGCGTGCAGTTCTACGGCAGCGCCGAGACACTGGCCCAGCACAACGGCTACGCACTCGTGCGCTTTTTCTTCCTGCTGACTTTCGCCGCCGCGATTCCCGCGATCGTCTCGGGCGGTATCGCCGAGCGCTCGAAGTTCAACCCGCAGCTGTTCGCGACCTTCGTGCTGGTCGGCTTCATCTATCCGTTTTTCGAAGGCATCGTGTGGAATGGTCACTACGGCATCCAGACGTGGCTGACCAACGCGCTCGGCGCGCCGTTCCATGATTTCGCCGGTTCCGTGGTGGTGCACGCGTTCGGCGGCTGGGTCGCGCTGCCCGCCGTGATGCTGCTCGGCGCGCGCCATGGCCGCTATACGCGCGACGGACGCATCGCCGCGCATCCGCCGTCGAACATTCCGTTTCTCGCGCTCGGCGCGTGGGTGCTGGCCGTCGGCTGGTTCGGCTTCAACGTGATGAGCGCCCAGACCATCGACAAGATCAGCGGCCTCGTCGCCGTCAACTCGCTGATGGCGATGGTCGGCGGCACGCTGACAGCGTGGCTCGCGGGCCGCAACGACCCAGGCTTCACCTACAACGGGCCGCTTGCCGGACTGGTCGCCGTGTGCGCCGGCTCGGATGTGATGCATCCGCTCGGCGCGCTGATGACGGGCGCCGTCGCGGGCGTGCTGTTCGTCTATATGTTCACCATCGTGCAAAACCGCTGGCGCATCGACGACGTGCTCGGCGTATGGCCGCTGCACGGCCTGTGCGGCGCCTGGGGCGGCATCGCCGCGGGCATTTTCGGCCTGCACGCGCTCGGCGGACTGGGCGGCGTGTCGTTCGCGGCGCAGGTGATCGGCACGCTCGGCGGCGTGGTGTTCGCAACGCTCGGCGGCACCGTCGTTTACGGCGCGATCCGCCTGACCGTCGGCTTGCGCATCGACCAGGAAAACGAATACAACGGCGCGGATCTGTCGATCCACAAGATCACCTCGACGCCGGAGCGCGAAACGGTCGGCTGAACGACGCGGGGGGTACGGTCGCGGTGCGGGCATCATCGTTCCGGCATGCACGCGCGCCAATGTTAGACTGGCGCGCGCCGGAGACGGCATTCTCTGAACCCGCGCTCGCGGCCGATGATGCCTGCTTCGCCCGGAACTGCGGATCTTGCAGCGTCACGCCTTGCCGCAGTCCGGTTCGTCGATGTTCGGCTTTCCAGACTCGCTCATGTATCTGTCCATTCTTGCCGTCGGTATTGGTGGCGCACTCGGTGCGCTGCTCCGCTGGGTGCGCGGTCTGCGTCTGAACGCCGTGTTTCCGGCGCTGCCGCTCGGCACACTCGCGTCGAACGTGATCGCGGGCTATGTGATCGGCGTGGCCGTCGCGTACTTCGGACGCAATCCGCAGATCGCACCCGAATGGCGCCTGTTCATCATCACGGGCCTGATGGGCGGGCTGTCGACCTTCTCCACCTTCTCGGCCGAAGTGGTCCAGCAGCTGCAGGAAGGCAGGCTCAACTGGGCAGCCGGCGAAATCGCGATTCATGTGACAGCATCCGTCATCGCGACGGTGCTCGGCATCGCCACGGTCGCCCTGGCCACGCGCTAGATGTGCGCTGGATACGCGCCGCCGGGCAGCGCAGACAGTGATGACTGACACCTGCCGTTCATCAAAAGATCATGACCGAACGCTGCCGCGCGGCTGGTGCGTGGCTGTATCATCGTCGTCATATGTGGCGGGCATCGTGATGGTCATCCGGTCATGCGTGCACCGCCGCCGACCGCGCGGCGAGCATCGCATCGCCGCAACACAGGCTTGTGCCGGGCGGCGCGCAGCGCCCGTTCCGTGCGCGGGCCTTGCAAGCCAGCCGGGGACCGCTTGAAGTACAGATATCTTTCGCGTCGTTCATTCCAGCCGCTGCGGCGCAGCGCTGAGGAACTGTCGTTTGCGTTTTCGGAATTGCTCGCCCAGCCGCTCAGCCGGCCGGAGGCCGCCATGCGCTTCGAAACGCTGTGGAACGAAGTCAATGATGCTGCGCAGTCGTGCGTCGACAGCGACGCCGCCTTTACCTACATCGCGTTGCTGCACAGCATGGATCAGCGCTGGCGGTTTCTGCGATCGATGAACTAGCGGGCCGGGCGAACGTGTCTTCCGATCCGTCCCGCGAACCGCCAGCCGATGCGCCAGCACGGCCGCCCCGCTCCGCCGACGAGATCGAAAAGGACTTTCTGGATCTGATGATGTCGGGCATTCCGCCCGAGATCGCGCACGACAAGTTCGAACGCCTCTGGGACGAGACGAACGCGCTGGCGGCCGCGGCGATGATGACGTCGCAGGCGCTTCCCTATATCGCGCTGCTCAAGCGCATGCACGTGGCCTTCGCCGGGCGTTATCCGCGCCGCAGCGTGTGAGCGGCGGCGAGCGACACAATGCGGCGACATCGCGCCGCCGCATTGCGCTTACGACTTCGCGGGACGTCCCGTCTTCACTGCTTCGAGTTCCTGCACGGCGGCGAGCAAGCGCTTGGCGGGCGAAACCGCGAGCAGATTCAGGCCGGCGCGCAGCAATTCGCTCTTCTTCACGGAGAGGCCCGCGTCGAGACAACGCTGCTTCAACTCGGCGATCTTCGCGTAGTCGGACTTCGGCATCGTGAAGCTGTCGCGGACGACCTTCTCCTTCTCTTTTTCCTTCTTCACGCGCGGCTTCTTTTCCGCAACAACAGCGGGTGCAGCGGCTGTGCTCGCAGCCTTTGCCGTCCTGGCGGGCTTCGCTTCCTTGACGTCCTTTACTTCCTTTACATCCTTCACCACCTTCGGTGCCTTCACTGCTTTCGCAGGCTTCGCATCCGCCGGGGCGGCCGCCTTGCTCGCAGGCTTGGCTGCCTTCACCTGCTTGACGGCCTTTGCCGTTTTTGCCGGTTTTGCGGTCTTCGCTGCTTTTGCACTGCGAGCCGTCCGCGGCGCCTTCGGCGCTGCCGCTGCTGCTTCTGGCGTGCTTGCGGGTGCTTCAGCCGTCACTTCTTTCTTGTCAGCCGATGCTGCACGTGCCGTTTTCGCCGACGGCTTCTTCACCTCGGCAGCCGGCTCTTTCGCGCTCTTCGGAAAATGGAAGGCTTTTTTTGTGGGTTCCTTGATTCGTGGCGTGCTCATCTCGATTCCTCGGTAACGGTATTAAAACGGTATAAACAGTATATACGGTTTTAGGCGTATTACTTCTCACCGCGAAACCAGCACTCGCCCTATGCTTCGTGCAATAGCTGCACGGCTTCGCGCCGCCGCTGCTTGCGCTGTTCTTTCAGATAGACGAGCGCCGTATGCGCATCGGATTGATCGGCAAACAGACCGACGTTGTCGCGCAACAGCGCGACACTCGCGCTCGCGTCGTTGAGTTCGCCGAAGCACTGCTGCATCTTCTTGAGTCGCTTCAACAGATGTTCGTGGCTGGCGTCGTCGAGCACGGGGCCGAAGAACTCGATCAGATAGCGGACCTTCTTCCCCGCCTTGCGCACGTCGTGCAGCATGTCGTAATCGGCGCGCTTCGCACGCGATGCCTTGCGCATGCGTTTTCGCAGCGACTTCTCGGCAGCGCGCACGCGCTTGCCTGCAAACTTCTGCAATGCGTGCCGCTCGGGTGCGGTGTTCAATTCCTTCGCCGTGCTTGCAAGCGCGCTGTGCAGCACATCACGGATGTCCGCGTTGACGAGCGTTTCGCGGCTCGTCGCGAGCGCCCGCTCGCGTGCTTCGCGCAGGCTCGCGGACGCGGCATCGGACACGTCGTGAGTCGCATCGGCGGGATTGTCGGCATGACGGGCGGCGAGCAGTTCGAGCAGGATGTCCCAGTCGCGTGTGCGGCCGGCGGCATCGGCGAGAAAGCGATACAGCGCGCGTTGGCGGGTGTTTTCCGGTTTGTCGAGCAGAGGCCGGTACGCCCACCACAACGAACGCAGACGCCGCAGCGCGACGCGCAACTGATGCAGTGATTCGGGTGAAGCGTCGCTGTGAATCGACGCGTTGTGCGAGAGCGCCGCTTCGACCAGCGGCGCAGCGAGCGCGGCAAACGTCGATTCTGCCTGCGGCTCGTCGCCAGATGCGGCGACGGCGGGCGTGCGATCGTCGTGTTTCATGGGGCCTCGTATCGGGAGCGACGGCGAGTTGCCTTTGCCGGAGATGTCTGAGATGCCTTGCGATGCATCGATCGATGCAATCGACATCATACGCTTTCGGCACCACGCCAGAACCGCAGAACCGGCGCTGCGCCTATTTGCCCTGCGGCAGATTGTGCGCAGCGAAGGTCGGCAGATCCATCGCGAGACAGAAGCCATCGCCCGCCGCGAGCACGCAGTCGCCGGGCAGCATGACGCCCTCGTCGCGCGGCGGCTTGCGGCGCAACGCGGCGACGCCCTGAATCCAGCGCCGGAACGCCGGCAACGGCCAGCCGCGCAGCGCGACATCGGCGGCGTCGACTTCGATGTCGTCTTCCTGCAGCCAGCCGCCGATATAGTTACGCGCGCGCAACTGAAAAGGCTCCATCTGCGAAACGTTCGCAAGATCGTCGCGCTCGCTGCCGTTCGCGACGCTCTCGCCCGCGACCAGGTAAATGAAATAGTGCGGCGCGAGGATCGGCATGGTCGCGCCGATGTCGATCACGCCGCCTTCGATGCGCCGCTCGGGCAACGCCAGCTCGTGCGCGTCGGGCGCCGTGTGCGCACACAGATCTGTCAGCTTGACGCGTAGTGCTTGAAGTTTTTGCCTGCATGCATTCGTCCAGCGCTGCTCGGCGTCGTCGAGATCGAGTTCGAGCGTGGCCGCTTCGTTCAGATGCACGGCCTTCGCATCGGCGAGCGCGCGCCGCGCCTCGATGATCGCCTTCGGCGCGCTCAGCGAGATATAGCGCGACAACTCGCGGCTGACGTCGTTGTCGTCGATACGGTATTCGAGCAGGCACCAGCGCAACGACGGATCGTGCATGGCCGCGTCGGTGCGTGCGACACGCAGGCCGAGCGCCGTCGTCGCGTACAGATATTCGACCGTCTTGCGCGTGACGGGCGCGAGCGGTTGCAGTGCTGCCGGATCAGGCTGGCGGAGATTCAGGGTGTCCATGTTCGCTCCCGTGTCGGGTGTTCACGTTGCCGCGTGGCGCTCGTCAGCGCCGTTGCCATAGCTGGCAAAACAGCTGGCAAATCTGGCGAGCGACACGCAGCGATACCCCTGCACAGCTAAAACTACGCCATCTGCATAACAGTCTTCATTTCACCTCCGGAAATGCACCACGTAAATCGACGGGCACGCGGGATGCGCGATGCATCCCGTGGACTTCCAAAGGAGGAAATCATGACCACACTTGACCCGAAAATGAACCCCGCACGAGGCGGCGCAGGCATCGTCGGCGGTGGCGTGGGCGAGGGTCCGGGGCCGGAAGTGATGGCCGCGGCAACCCTGGATGGCAACAAGGTCATCTCGGCGGACGGCGAACACGTCGGCAAGATCTCGGACATCATGCTCGACGTGCGCAGCGGACGCATCGCGTATGCGGTGCTATCGGAAGGCGGTTTCCTCGGCATGGGCAGCAACCTGCACGCGATTCCATGGAGCGCGCTGACACTCGATACCGACGAAAAAGTGTTTCTCGTCGACATCAGCGCACAGCGGATCAAGGATGAGCCAGGGTTCGACAAGGATCACTGGCCGTCGATGGCCGACGAAACCTGGGGCACGCAAATGCACCAGTACTACAACCGCGATCCGTACTGGACGGCGACCTCGATCGATCCGGCCGTGGATCCCGCTGTGGATCCCGTCACGTTGCGCGATCGCGGGCTGTGATCGTCGCGCTCGAACGCCACGGCGGTTCGTGCCGCTGATGGATTCCTGAAACGACGTTTCGGCGGCTGTCCTCGCGGACAGCCGCCGCTTGATCTGGTCGACTCAGGCATGGCGTTGGATCGAACACGGCAGATCAACGCGAAGTTATGCCAGATGGTTTGTGCGAACCCAACATTAGCGTAATCAGTATTACGCGCAAAACGATTCGCGCTGCCCGCTGACGCCCGTCCTGTCAAGCTGTGCAGGTCACGGGAGCGCTGTCGGCATGGTCATTGCAATGGATGGCTACGCCAGACAGGAGACTGACATGCTGCACCACTTTCCGGATGCAACCGCGCCGAAATCGTTCCGCACGACCACTATCGCTTCTATTGCCGCGCTCGCACTGGCCATTGTGTGCGGCATCGGCATTGCCGCGTTCACCGGACTTCTGCCCCAATCGGAGGAAGTCGCCGTGAAGATGACCACGACGCCACTGATCGACATCTGGCGCAGCGACGACACGC
Source organism: Paraburkholderia sp. C35 (assembly GCF_003121405.1). Taxonomy (GTDB): domain Bacteria; phylum Pseudomonadota; class Gammaproteobacteria; order Burkholderiales; family Burkholderiaceae; genus Paraburkholderia. Next base: position 73,540 of record NZ_QBUY01000028.1, read on the forward strand.
TTTCCGGCGCCCGCTCTGAACGCGAGACTTCCGTCCTGCCTGACTAGCGCGTCGTATCGACTGACACGCCTCGACACTCCGACACTCTGCCGTCGCGGGCGCGCTTTTTCAGCGCGCCCCGCCCATCTTTCAGTGGAATTCACACAACGCACCCGTCGACCGTACAAAATACGGGCATAAAAAAAAGGCGCCATGTTTCCATGGCGCCTTCAAAAAGTTCTAGCCATTCCGAGGGCCGTGCTAGAACCTGAGAGACGGTACTGCGATACGCTCCGAAAGCGGCATACTTGCTGCGGGTTTACACGCGCGATTAATGCGGGCTTTCGAAATATAGTTCCATTTTTTATGGTAATGCTGACTAAGTCAAGCAAAATTTAATCTGCGTGGAAGGTCTAAAAATTACCGCCGTATACAATGAATCATCGTAGGAAAAACGGAACTTGGGCCCTGCTGAGAGGGGGTCCGAGGCGCGTCCGGCAGGTATACCTGCCGGGGCGTGTTCCACAAATCTGAAATAACGTTTCATAAAAACCACATGAACCAGTCAACGACGCGTCCGGCCACCCCAGATTCCATGAAGGAAAAAGAGGGTTCCGGCGACGAGGTCACCGCACTCGCACGCGGCCTGACAGTGCTCCGGCGAATCGCGGCCGCCGACGCCCCGCTGTCCAATCGCGAGCTGACCGAACTGACGGGGATTCCAAAACCGACCGTGTCGCGCATTACCGCGACCCTCGTGAGCGCCGGCTTCCTGTTCCGTCTGCCCGACAGCGAGCGCTTCGTGCTCACATCGTCGGTGCTGGAACTGAGCAACGGCTTCCTGCGCAACTTCGACATCCGCGCCCGCTCGCGGCCGTTCCTGATCGAACTGGCCGAGCGCACTTCCCTCTCCGTGCATCTCGCCGTGCGCGACCGGCTCGACATGGTCGTCATCGACGCGATCAAGCCGCGCTCCGCCGTGCTGGTGTCGCGCCTCGACGTCGGCTCGCGCATGGACCTGAGCCGCACCGCCGTGGGTCGCGCCTACCTGTCGGCCCTGGCCGAGAGCGACCGGCAAAACCTGCTGATCGGCCTGCAGGCGGCGGCCGGCGACGACTGGGGCAACATCAGCGCCCGGCTCGACGCGGCACTGCGCGAAACCGACGCGCAGGGCTTCGCGATCGCGACGGGCGAATGGCACGAGGGCCTCAACGCCGTCGCGGCGGGCTTCATCGGGCCGTCGGGCGAGCGTTACGCCGTCACCTGCGGCGGCTCCGCGCATCAATGTCCGCGCGACTGGCGGGGGGCGCGCGCGGCGCCCGCCCTGCTCGAGACCATCGACCGGATCGTGCGCGAGATCGGCGGCACGCCGGGACGCCGGCTCGAAGACTGAGCATCGCGCGAAAAAAACACCACTGCGCGCCGCGCGGTGAACCCTCCCGCCGATCCGACATCTGACTGACACACGGCTTTCGAATTGACGAAATCCGTGTAACAGTCGTAATCCGCCGAAAAATACGCCGCTGGACTGTAACTCGGCGCGGGACGTAGCATCATGCTTTCCCGCGCGCCCGGGGACGCTGCGACCTTGCAGTCTGTGCCTCTCAGGCGCAAGCGCGCCGACAGCGACATGGAAGGCGGGACGGGAGCGACGAGCGTCAGCACGGCCAACAGGGAGGAGCCGTCAATCACGCCGACCACGCACCTGCCGCTTCGCGCGGCCGCCGTCACGTCACGGTCATCGCGGTGAATCACGCATCAATTAGTATCGCGCGGCATGCGCGACCGACAGGAATCAACAGGATCCGGCGCGCTGCGGAACACTGCCGCGCACGCATCGCACGTTTGCATCATTAAGCCAGCCACCTGATCGAACCGATGGACGAACAAAAAAAACAGCCTGAACATTCACGCAACGCCGCGCCCGCCACCCCGCCTTCTGGTGGCGAACCCGGTCCCGGCGCCGTCAAACGGCATCGCGGCCGCACGATCGCGGTGATCGTCGCCGTCGTGCTGGTCGCGGGCATCGTGCTGGTGCGCTGGCACCCGTGGAACAAGAATGCGGCAGGCGCCAGCGCAGCAGCGGGCGCCAGCGGCGCGCAGGCAGGACGCGCAGGCGGCGGCCGCCGCGGCGGTGGCGCCGGCGGCATGAACCAGCCGCAACCCGTCCACGTCGCCACCGTCAAGCAGGGCGAAATGCCCGTGGTGCTGAACGCGCTCGGCACGGTCACGCCGCTCGCGAACGTCACCGTGCGCACGCAGCTGACTGGCACGCTGCAGACGGTCGCGTTCCAGGAAGGCCAGATGGTCAAGAAAGGCGACCTGCTCGCGCAGGTCGATCCGCGTCCGTACGAGATCAACCTGGCCAATGCCCAGGGCACGCTCGCCAAAGACACGGCGCTGCTGCAAACGGCGCGTCTCGATCTGAAGCGCTATCAGACGCTGCTCGCGCAAGACTCGATCGCGAGCCAGCAGGTCGATACGCAGGCGTCGCTGGTCAAGCAGTACGAAGGCCAGGTGAAGTCCGATCAGGCCAACATCGACACCTACAAGCTCGACCTCACCTACGCGCGCATCACGGCGCCCGTCTCCGGCCGCGTCGGCCTGCGTCAGGTCGATGCCGGCAACTACGTGACGCCCGGCGACACCAACGGCGTGGTCGTGATCACGCAACTGCAGCCGATCAGCGTGATCTTCACCACGTCCGAAGACAACCTGCCCGCCATTCTCAAAGGCATGCGCTCGAACCAGAAGATGTCGGTGACGGCGTACGACCGCAGCAACACCACGTCGCTCGAAGCGGGCTATCTGGAAACCATCGACAACCAGATCGACACCACCACGGGCACGGTGAAGCTGCGCGCGACCTTCCAGAACAACGGCGGCATGCTGTTCCCGAACCAGTTCGTCAACACGCGCCTGCTGGTGGATGTCGTGAAGGACGCCGTGATCGTGCCGACCTCGGCCGTGCTGAACGGCTCGATGGGCGCGTTCGTCTACGTCGCGAAGCCGGACAACACGGTCACCGTGCGCGCGGTCAAGGTCGGCCCGGTCGACGGCGAGCGCACCAGCATCGCGTCGGGTCTCGAGGTTGGCGAGCGTGTCGTGATCGACGGCTCGGCCCGCCTGAAGGAAGGCGCGAAGATCACCATTCCGGCTGACCGTCCGCGTGGCGCGTCGGGTGCATCGGGCGCGCGCGCCGCGGCGGGCGCTTCGGGTGCATGGGCGGCGTCGGGAACGCATCGGCATAAGCACGCGTCGCAGACGGCGGCAGAATAAGGCACGGCTGATACCGCATGAATCCATCCCGCGCCTTTATCCTGCGCCCGGTCGGCACCGCCCTTCTGATGGCGGCGATCATGCTGGTCGGGCTCGTCGCACTGCGTTTCCTGCCGCTTTCGGCACTGCCTGAAGTCGATTACCCGACCATCCAGGTACAGACCTTCTATCCGGGCGCGAGCCCCGATGTGATGACGTCCTCCGTGACGGCACCGCTCGAACGCCAGTTCGGGCAGATGCCGTCGCTGAACCAGATGTCGTCGCAAAGCTCGGCCGGTTCGTCGATCATCACGCTGCAGTTCAGCCTCGATCTGCCGCTCGATGTCGCCGAACAGGAAGTCCAGGCGGCCATCAACGCGGCGGGCAACCTGCTGCCGTCCGATCTGCCTGCACCGCCGATCTACGCCAAGGTCAATCCCGCCGACGCGCCGATTCTCACGCTCGCGATCACGTCGAAGACACTGCCGCTCACGCAGATTCAGGACATCGCAGATACGCGCCTCGCGCAGAAGATTTCGCAGGTGGCGGGCGTCGGTCTCGTGAGTCTGTCGGGCGGCCAGCGCCCTGCCGTGCGCATTCAGGCCAATCCGCGCGCGCTCGCGTCGTACGGGCTGAATCTCGACGATCTGCGCACCACCATTTCGAACCTGAACGTCAATACGCCGAAGGGCAATTTCGACGGCCCGTCGCGCGCGTACACCATCAACGCGAACGACCAGCTGACGGACGCCGACGCGTACAAGACGGCTGTCGTCGCGTACAAGAACGGCCGCCCGGTGATGCTGACCGACGTCGCGACCATCGTGTCGGGCGCGGAGAACACGAAGCTCGGCGCGTGGGTGAACAACACGCCCGCCATCATCCTGAACGTGCAGCGCCAGCCGGGCGCGAACGTGATCCAGGTGGTCGACAGCATCAAGAAGCTGCTGCCTTCGCTGCAGCAGTCGCTGCCTGCCGCGCTCGACGTGGAGGTCGTCACCGACCGCACCACCACGATCCGCGCATCCGTGCGCGACGTGCAGTTCGAACTGCTGATGTCGGTCGTGCTGGTCGTGCTGGTGATGTATCTGTTCCTCGCGAACATCTACGCGACCATCATTCCGAGTCTGTCCGTGCCGCTCTCGCTGATCGGCACGCTGGCCGTGATGTATCTGTGCGGCTTCTCGCTCGACAATCTCTCGCTGATGGCCTTGACCATCGCGACCGGCTTCGTGGTCGACGATGCCATCGTGATGATCGAGAACATCGCGCGCTATGTCGAGGAAGGCGAATCGCCTTTGGAGGCCGCGCTGAAAGGCTCGAAGCAGATCGGCTTCACGATCATCTCGCTGACGGTGTCGCTGATCGCCGTGCTGATCCCGCTGCTCTTCATGGGCGACGTGGTCGGCCGGCTGTTCCACGAGTTCGCGATCACGCTCGCGGTGACCATCGTGATTTCGGCCGTGGTGTCGCTCACGCTGGTGCCGATGATGTGCGCGAAGCTGCTGCGCCACACGCCGCCGAAGGAAAGCCACCGTTTCGAGGCGCGCGCGCACGCGGCGATCGACTGGGTGATCGCGCGCTATGCCGTCGCGCTCGAATGGGTGCTCGACCGGCAACGTTCGACGCTGGTGGTCGCCCTGCTGACGCTGGTGCTGACGGGCGTGCTGTACGTGTACATTCCGAAGGGCTTTTTCCCGACTCAGGACACGGGCGTGATCCAGGCGATCACGCAGGCGCCGCAGTCGGTGTCGTATGCGTCGATGGCCGAACGCCAGCAACTGCTTGCCACCGAGATCCTGAAGAATCCGAACGTCGAAAGCCTGACCTCGTTCATTGGTGTAGACGGCAGCAACATCACGCTGAACAGCGGCCGCATGCTGATCAACCTGAAGCCGCGCGACGACCGCGACGCGACGGCGAGCGACGTGATCCGCCAGTTGCAGCGCGACACGTCGCACATTCCGGGCGCGACGCTCTACATGCAGCCGGTGCAGGATCTGACCATCGATTCCACGGTCAGTCCGACGCAGTACCAGTTCATGCTGACCGATCCGAATATCGACGAGTTTTCGACGTGGGTGCCGAAGCTGATGGACCGGCTCGCACAGTCGCCGGAAATCGTCGACGTCGCGACCGATCTGCAGAACAACGGGCAATCCGTGTATGTGGAAATCGACCGGGCTTCGGCGGCGCGCTACGGCATCACGCCCGCCACGGTCGATAACGCGCTCTATGACGCGTTCGGCCAGCGCATCATCTCGACGATCTTCACGCAGTCGAACCAGTACCGCGTGATTCTCGAAGCGCAGCCGACCATGCAGCATTACACCGAGTCGCTGAATTCGATCTATCTGCCGTCGTCGACATCGTCGGGCGGACAGGTACCGCTCAATTCGATTGCGAGCTTCCATGAACAGCCGGCGCCGCTGCTGGTCACGCACCTGAGCCAGTTCCCGGCCACGACGGTGTCGTTCAACCTCGCGCCGGGCGCGTCGCTCGGCGAGGCCGTGAAGGCAATCGAACAGGCGGAAAAGGACATCGGCCTGCCCGCTTCGTTCCAGACGCGCTTCCAGGGCGCGGCGCTCGCGTTCCAGGCGTCGCTATCGAACGAACTGTTCCTGATCCTCGCCGCCATCGTCACGATGTATATCGTGCTCGGCGTGCTGTATGAGAGCTTCGTGCATCCCATCACGATTCTTTCGACACTGCCGTCGGCGGGCGTCGGCGCCCTGCTCGCGTTGCTCATCACGGGCCACGATCTCGACATCATCGGCATTATCGGTATCGTGCTGCTGATCGGTATCGTGAAGAAGAACGCGATCATGATGATCGACTTTGCGCTCGAAGCGGAGCGTGAGCACGGCAAGCCGCCGCGCGAAGCGATCTATCAGGCGTGTCTGCTGCGCTTCCGCCCGATCCTGATGACGACCATGGCGGCACTGCTCGGCGCGCTGCCGCTGATGCTCGGCACGGGCGCGGGTTCGGAACTGCGCCGGCCGCTCGGTATCGCGATTGCGGGCGGTCTGATCGTCAGCCAGTTGCTGACGCTCTTCACGACGCCCGTGATCTATCTCGGCTTCGATTCGATTGCGCGGCGTTTGCGTGCGCGTTTTCATCGTGACAGCGGCGACGGACAAACCCGCCCGCCCGTCACCGATGCCGACGTCTGAATGAAGAGGCCGAACCGATGAATCTGTCGCGCCCCTTCATCCAGCGCCCGGTTGCCACCACGCTGCTTGCCATCGGCATTGCGCTGGCGGGCCTGTTTGCGTTTTCGAAGCTGCCGGTGGCGCCATTGCCGCAGGTGGACTTCCCGACGATCTCGATTCAGGCGAGCCTGCCGGGCGCGAGTCCGGAAACGGTCGCGACCAGTGTGGCGAGTCCGCTCGAACGGCATCTCGGCACCATCGCCGACGTTACCGAGATGACCTCGTCGAGTTCGGTCGGCTCGGCGCGCATCACGATGCAGTTCGGCCTGAACCGCAATATCGACGGCGCAGCCCGCGATGTGCAGGCGGCCATCAACGCGGCGCGCGCCGACCTGCCCGCGAGCCTGCGCTCGAACCCGACGTATCACAAGGTCAACCCCGCCGACGCGCCGATCCTGATTCTCGCGCTCACGTCGAAGACGATGACGGCGGGCCAGCTGTACGACTCGGCGGCCACCGTGCTGCAGCAGTCGCTGTCGCAGGTGGACGGCATCGGCGAAGTGGACGTGAGCGGTTCGGCGAATCCGGCCGTGCGCGTCGAACTGGAGCCGCAGGCGCTCTTCCACTACGGCATCGGTCTCGAAGACGTGCGCGCGGCGCTGGCTTCGGCGAATGCGAACAGCCCCAAAGGTTCGATCGAATTCGGGCCGAACCGCGTGCAGCTTTACACCAACGACCAGGCGAAGAAAGCATCGCAATACAAGGATCTCGTCATCGCGTATCGCAACGGTGCCGCCGTGCATCTGTCCGATGTGTCCGAAGTGGTCGATTCCGTCGAAGACTTGCGCAACCTCGGCCTGATCAACAACCAGCGCTCGGTGCTCGTGATCCTGTACCGGCAGCCGGGCGCGAACATCATCGAAACCGTCGACCGCGTGAAGGCGATGATTCCGCAGCTGAAGGCGTCGCTGCCCGCCGCCGTCGAAGTCATCCCGACCGCCGACCGCTCCACCACGATTCGCGCGTCGCTGCAGGACACGCAGTACACGCTGATGATCGCCGTCGCGCTGGTCGTGATGGTAGTGTTCCTGTTCCTGCGCAACTGGCGCGCGACGCTGATACCGAGCGTGGCCGTGCCGATCTCGATCATCGGCACGTTCGCGGCGATGTACCTGCTCGGCTTTTCGATCGACAACCTGTCGCTGATGGCGCTGACCATTGCGACGGGCTTCGTGGTGGACGACGCCATTGTCGTGCTGGAGAACATCGAGCGGCACATCGAGAACGGCATGCCGCGCATGAAGGCGGCCTTTGTCGGCGCGCGCGAAGTCGGCTTCACGGTGATGTCGATCAGCATTTCGCTGGTCGCGGTGTTTCTGCCCATTCTGCTGATGGGCGGCATCGTCGGGCGGCTGTTCCGCGAGTTCGCGCTGACATTGTCGCTGGCCATTGGCGTGTCGCTGATCGTGTCGCTGACGCTCACGCCGATGATGTGTTCGCGCCTGCTGTTCGAGCCACACGAAAAGAAGGAAGAAGGCCGCTTTGCGCAGTGGCTCGAACGCGGCTTCGACTGGATGCAGCGCGGCTATGCGCGCACGCTCAGCTGGTCGCTGTTGCATCCGCGGTTGATCCTGCTCGTGCTGATCGCGACGATCGGGCTGAACGTGTACCTGTACATCATCGTGCCGAAGGGCTTTTTCCCGCAGCAGGACACCGGGCGCCTCGTGGGCGGCATACAGGCCGATCAGTCCACCTCCTTCCAGGCGATGAAGTTCAAGTTCTCCGAGATGATGAAGATCGTCCAGGCGAACCCTGCCGTCGATAGCGTGGTCGGCTTCACGGGCGGACGGCAGACCAACTCGGGCTTCATGTTCGTGTCGCTCAAGCCGAAGAGCGAGCGCAGGATCTCGGCCGATCAGGTGATCCAGCAGTTGCGCGGGCCGCTATCGGAAGTCGCGGGCGCGCGCACGTTCCTGCAGGCGGTGCAGGACATTCGCGTCGGCGGGCGGCAATCGAATGCGCAGTATCAGTTCACGCTGCTCTCCGACACCACGGCCGATCTGTACAAATGGGCGCCGCTCCTGACGGAAGCGCTGCAGAAACGTCCCGAACTCGCAGACGTCAATTCCGACCAGCAGCAAGGCGGTCTCGAAGCGATGGTGACGATCGACCGCGCGACGGCGGCGCGTCTGAATATCAAGCCCGCGCAGATCGACAACACGCTCTACGACGCATTTGGCCAGCGGCAGGTATCGACCATTTACAACCCGCTGAACCAGTATCACGTCGTGATGGAAGTGGCGCCGAAATACTGGCAAAGCCCGGACATGCTCAAGCAGGTGTGGGTGAGCACATCGGGCGGCAGCGCAAGCGGTTCGCAGTCGACCAACGCGACGGCGGGCACGGTGACTTCGGCGGCGACGTCGAGCGCTTCGACGGGCGGCACGGGCGCCACCAGCGCGACGAGTGCGGCGGCCGTTGCGGGCGATGCTGCGCGCAATCTGGCGAACAACTCGATCGCGGCGAGCGGCAAGTCGAGCGCATCGACGGGAGCGGCTGTATCGACGTCGAAGGAAACGATGATTCCGCTGTCGGCGATCGCGAGCTTCGGGCCTGGCAATACGCCGCTCGCGGTGAATCACCAGAGCCAGTTCGTGGCATCGACGATCTCGTTCAACCTGCCGCCGGGCGTGTCGCTATCGCAGGCGACGGACATCATCTACCAGACCATGGGCGAGATCGGCATGCCGGGGACCATTCACGGCAGTTTCCAGGGCACGGCGCAGGCGTTCCAGCAGTCGATGTCGGATCAGCCGATCCTGATTCTCGCGGCGTTGGCGGCGGTGTATATCGTGCTGGGGATTCTCTACGAGAGTTATATCCATCCGTTGACGATTCTGTCGACGTTGCCTTCTGCTGGTGTCGGTGCGCTGCTTGCTTTGCTGCTGTTCAATACCGAGTTCAGCATCATTGCGTTGATTGCCGTGATCCTGCTGATCGGTATCGTGAAGAAGAACGCGATCATGATGGTGGATTTTGCGATCGATGCTTCACGGCAGGGGCGGTCTTCGCGTGATGCGATCGAGCAGGCGTGTTTGCTGCGGTTTCGGCCGATCATGATGACGACTTGTGCAGCGCTACTTGGGGCGTTGCCGCTGGCGTTTGGGCGCGGTGAAGGGGCGGAGCTGCGGGCGCCACTTGGGCTTGCTATCGTCGGCGGGTTGATCGTTAGTCAGATGCTTACGCTCTATACCACGCCGGTTGTCTATCTTTATATGGATCGGTTTCGGGTGCGGTGGGAAGGTCGGCGGAGCAAGGGTGCTCAGGGGGTTGTTGGGTAAGTGGGGTTTTTTTGTTGTCTGCGACGCTGGTATTCGGTTTTTTGTTTTTTGCTGGCGTCCGCGGTTTGTTAGTGGTGCTTCAGGCGTTGCCCCTGTGCGGGGCGGCACCTACTTTTCTTTGCCGCCGCAAAGAAAAGTAGGCAAAAGAAAGCGGGCTAACAC